>JAWKYI010000006.1:0-274805 GCA_041396525.1 Burkholderiaceae bacterium | reverse complement strand
ACCAACTGGCAAAGTGGCGCGCATCCTTGAGGTGCGTCACGTCGCAGTGGTGGGCACCCGAGCAGGCTTCCATGCCGATCAGGCAAGGCGGCTGCAGAGCGATGAGTTCTAGCAGCTTCGCTCGGGGCACGCTGGGGCGCACGAGAGCGGGTTTGCCTGAGGCGTCCACACCATGAACAGCAAAGGCGTTCTTGGCGAGATCGATTTCGATGGCGACAATGGCAGACATGGACTTCCCCTTCCACAAAACGAGTGAGTTGATGAAAACGCAGTTTCGGCTTGCCAAAAGTTCGAGCTTTCCATCGTGGCACTCGGTTGCCATTGACCGCAAACCTCACGGTGCGCGGCTCGCTCGGGACGGGGAAATCCCTTTCATTCGTTTGGCATCGCAAGGAAAAACGGAGACATGCAATACATCGGGAAATACGGGGAGTACTGCGTGCTTGCCTGTCTCTTGGAGGAGGATATTGAAGCGTACCCGGCTATTAAGACGAATCAGACCGACTTCGATCTCACGGCAGTTGTTCCAAGCGGCAAGGTCGTACGCATCCAAGTCAAGGCAACCGAGCTGAACAACCAGAGCACAAACAATTCAATCGATCGGGTCGACAAGAGCTACGACTTCCTGGTCGTCGTGATCGTCAGTGATGAGGAGCACAAGAGAACGGCCCGATTCTTCATCATGTCGAAGGCTGAAGCCATGTTGGCAAAAGGCACAAGCAAACGGCTTGGAACTACGAAACAACGGAACAGAATCTTCCACGTGAAAGACGTCTTGCTTCCATATGAAGGCAAATGGGAGAAGATACGCGATGCTTAACCATCACTCCAGTGAGTCGACTGAGGCCGACATGATGTCTAAGGTCCTCTGGTTGGCATTTGCCTTGGTTCTGCCTGTAACCGCTGAGGCCGGCAGCTGCGTGAAGATGCAGGGCTCGAAGTGGTTTGCGGAGTCCGCGTTTGTGTTCCGCGGACGTGTCATCGCCACCTCTTTGACGAAGAACCTTGGCCTCAGCGATGTTTTCGGCCCAGAGGCTGTCAACGCCCAGGTGAGTCCAATCGAGGTTTACAAAGGCCTTCACCACTCCAACATGTCAGTTTTCGGTGGCACTGATTACCAGAATCTGGTCTGTACCCGTGCACTTGTTGCCGTGGTGGAATATGTGTTCGCTTCAAGACCAGATAGGGCTGTGAGTCGTTGCAACACTTGGCTTGCGGACGACCCCGATGTGGCTGAATTCCTGAAGACGTTCAGACGGCTGAAGGCACAAAGCAAATGACCGGGCATGACAGGTCGTTCGAGGCGGACACGCACGGACACAGCGCCACTTGGCGTGTGGGCATGCTTGCGCCATGCGGCGCGCTGCCGGTGCGCGCCGTTCATCACCAACGTTCTTGCCGCAGTATGCGAGTCTTCGCCGTGGACGCTATGCAATGAGCCGTGACAAGGCGGACATTTATTGCCCAAAGTGCGCGTGGCGACCGGGTCCTCATGACCTGTGGGATTGCGTTCCCTCGTGTGGGACCACTTGGAACACCTTTTGGACGCGTGGCCTCTGTCCCGGTTGCGGCGTTAAATGGCCAAGTACCCAATGCCATGGCTGCGAGAAGTTCTCTCCGCACGAGGCTTGGTATCACTATCGTGAGCCGTCCGAGTCAACCTGGGCTGAGCATGATGTCGAGAAGCATGCGGCAGGTCGGTTCAGCCGTTTGATTTCACTGAGCGGCGTTTTGTCCCTGGGCGTGGCGTAGCAAAAGCGCGCGAGCTTGTTGGCCAGCGCACGGGCCGCCTTGTTGTGGATCTTCTGAGTTGTGGGTTCAGTTGAGATATCAAAGTCGGGTGCCAGCCGGTGCTGCAATACGACGGCTATGTTCGGGTAAGCCATCGCATCAAGCCCTCCACGGGTCCCTGCCGAAAGCGAAGGGACCACGCCCACGCGAATCCGCCTGCTAGCAGCGCAAACAGCATGGCGGCCCCAACGACCTCCAAGAGGCTTGACTGACGCAAAGGGGCCAAAAGACCCAAGTCTTCCATCGTGCCCATGCCGATGAGAATGTGGGCCAGGTAGAGTGTCAACGTCATGCGGCCCATGGAAGTCAGGCATTGCCAGCTATCGCGACCACGCACGGCCAGCAATGCCAAGCCGATGAGCGCGGTGGCGATGCCACCTGCCGTCAGCACATACAGCGGCGAAGGCGGCAGCGGTTGCAATCCGATCAACCCATGCCATTGCGCATCCAGGTACTCCGAACCTGCCCAATGCAAGGCGAGGCCGAGCAAAGCGGCGGCAAAGCCACCGGCCAGCAGCCGCTTTGCCGTTCGACTCTGGTCCAGTTGCAAACCCTGCAACCACAAACCCCAGACCAGAAAGGCGCCCCAAGGCAGCACTGGGTGCCACCCGTTGAACAGGGTGTGACGCAGCAACAGCGATACGCTGTCCAGGGGCTCGTACGTCAGCGAGGGCCAATCCCAACCGGCGTTGTAGTCGAAGAGCAGAGCCACTGCTGGCCACGCTAGCGTCAGGCCCATGGCGATCCACGGCCAGAAAGTGCGAGGAGTGCCCAGCACCAAACCGCCCAGCAAGAAGTAGATTGCGTAGTAGTGCAGGATATCCGGCGGAAAGATCATCATGTTCAAGCCGCCCACGGCGGCCAGGAAGAGCGCTCGGCGGGTGATCCAATTCCATAGCTCGCCACCATGCAGCTTGCTTGTGGCCAGCGCCAGTCCCATGCCTGCCAGCACCACGAAGAGCGCCGCCGCGCGCCCCGACAGCGCTTCGACGGCCCCTTGCAGCCAAACCGGCGCGTCGGGATCCTTGTCGACGCCCATGGCCACGCGGAAGTTCACCACCAGCATGCCAAGCAAGGCCCAAGCTCGGGCCAAATCGAGCCCTGCCAAGCGCGCGGCTCTCATGCCTGCTTGGGCGTGCGCCCATTGACGACTGGCGCAAGCATGGCCTCGATCAACCTTGAAAGGCTGCCTTCGGGCCGCAGGGGCGGGAGACTGACCGCGGGCAAGTGCATCAACGATGCAATGGCCTTCGATGGCGTCCAGAAGCAGTGCGGCCAAGTCTGGCGCGGCGATGCCTTGTGCCAACTCACCCGCAGCGCGAGCCTGCTCCAACGCCGTGGCCAAAGCCCGAACCAAGCGACTTCGAGTGGCCAGGAAGGGCTTGGCCAATTTGGGCTGGCGCAAGAGCTCTGATAGGACCTCGGCCCCCAGCATCAAGCGCGCCCCATCCTTGTGCAGGGCTGCGTAGTCGCGCGTGAAGCGCAGCAGGCCGCTGCGCCCGCGTGGCTGAGCCAACCGGGCCTCCAGAGGCGCCAGCTCTGCTGACTCCATCTGCGCAATCTCTTCGATCAGCGCTGGCTTGCTATCGAAGTGGTTGTAGAGGCTCCCCAGGCTGACGCGAGCCTGGGCCGCGATGTCACGCATGCTGGTTTGATGGAAGCCTTGGACCACGAAACAGTGCAGTGCAGCCTCCAGTAGGTGCGCGCGGCGCGCTGCCGTCGCTTCAATTCGTTTGGAATAGGTCACGGAATCAATGAATGAACGTTCGTTCAGTTTATATCACATGCGTTGCTTTTGCATTGCGGTCTATATCTGTAAGAAAACCACGGAACACGGCAATTGCTTTCGCCCAGTGACCACTTCGCTCTGAGCCCTTGTCTGACCGCAACAGGTCCCGAAGAGCCGGTGGTTACGACGGGTTGGAGTTGCTCAGCTCCGTGTCTGGCTCATGGTTGCAGAGTGGCCGTAGCTGGAGGTGCAACGGTTGGTCGACCGCCAGAAGAGGAATGGCAGGTTTCCCTGACCGACTCGGCTAGCCTCTGAAAATCTGATCTGCTGCGGTCAATCGGAACGGGTCGTTGGCAGAGACAGACGGCGGACGCCTCCTGGCTGAGCGGAGGCCTCGCGCTCAGGCGCCGAGAGCACCCAGCAACACCCGCGCCGTGGCCACATTCGTGGCGCAGGGCACGTTGTGCACATCGCAGGCCCGGACCAGGGCGTTGATGTCGGGTTCGTGGGGTTGGGCGGTCATGGGGTCGCGCAGGAAGATCACCAGATCCACTTCGCCCATGGACAGCCGCGCGCCGATCTGCAGGTCGCCACCCAGGGGTCCGCTGAGCAGGCGTTCGACGTTTAGCTTGGCCTCGGTCTGCAGGCGCCCGCCGGTGGTGCCGGTGGCCATGAGGGTGTGTTGACGCAGCTGCGGCGCGAACTCGGTGGCGAGGGCCACCATGTCGTCTTTCTTGCGGTCGTGGGCGACGAGTGCGATGCGCATGGTCAAAGTTGTTTGCGTTGGGTTGAGGAACGCCGAGGCACCGGCTTGGCCCGGCCTCAGGCGTTGCCCCCAGCGGCGGGGAGGTGCGAAGCGCCACCGGGGGCTTCCATTTGTTTCGCCATGGTCTTGCCCAGCTCCACACCCCATTGGTCGTAGGCGTTGATGCCCCAGATGGCGGCCTGGACGAAGACCTTGTGTTCGTACAGCGCGATCAGCGCGCCCAGGCGCGATGGGTCCAGCCGGTCAAGCCAGAGGATGTTGCTGGGTATGTTGCCTTCAAAGCTGCGCTGGGCGGCCATGGCGTCGAGCTCGTCGGGCGCGATCTTGCCGTCTTTTGCCAGCAAGGCGCGTGTGGCTTCAAGGCTGCGGCCCTCGGCCATGGCCTGGGCCTGGGCGCGCAGGTTGAGGTTGACCACGTGGTGGTGGGTCTGCGCCAGGGGCAGCGGCGTGTCTTCGGATTGAACGCCGATGAAATCGACCGGCACCGTGTGTTTGCCCTGGTGCAGGAGCTGGAAGTAGGCGTGTTGCCCGTCGATGCCGAGTCCACCCCAGACGATGGGGCCGGTGTCCACGGTGGTGGCTGAGCCGTCTTTGTGGGTGCGTTTGCCGTTGGACTCCATGTCCATTTGCTGCACAAAGGGGGTGAAGCGGACCAGGCGCGAGGCGTAGGGAACGATGAGGTGGGTGGGGCAGTGGAGGAAATTGCGGTTCCAGGCACCGGCCAGCGCCAGGCGCACCGGGAGGTTGCTCGCCAGCGGGGCGGTGCAGAAGTGTTCGTCCATGGCGCGCGCGCCGGCCAGGAATTCGCGGAAGGCCGCGCCGCCAATGCCGATGGCCAGCGGCAGCCCCAGCGCGGACCAGACCGAGTAGCGGCCACCCACCCAGTCCCAGAAAAGGAAGGTGTGTTCGCTGGGGTAGCCCAGGCTGGCCGCCTGGGCGGGGCTGGCGGTGATGGCCACCAGATGGCGCGCCACGCGTTCGGCGGGCACACCGCTGTCGACCAGCCAGCGCTGGCAGCTGGCGGCGTTGGTGAGCGTTTCCTGGGTGGTGAAGGTTTTGCTGGAGACGATCACCAGCGTGCGCGCGGCGTCGAGCTTGTGCAGCACGCTGTAGAGTGCCCAGGCGTCGGGGTTGGACACGTAGTGCACGCGCGGGCCAGCGCCGGTGAGGTGGGCCAGTGCGTCGGTGGCCATGCGGGGGCCCAGGTCGGAGCCGCCGATGCCGATGTTGACGATGTCGGTGAAGGGTTCGTTGGAGTGGCCGGTGATGCTGCCGATGCGCACGCCGTCGGCAAAGGTGCACATACGATCAAGCTCGCGCGCCACGTCGGCGCTGATGGCGTCGCCCCACGGGCCTTTTTCGCCGCGCAAGGCCACGTGGAGCACGGGCCGCTTTTCGGTGGTGTTGATCACCTCGCCGCGGAACATGGCTTCGCGCTGTTGTGCCACGCCGGCCTGCTCGGCCAAGGCCAGAAGGGCCGCTTCGATCGCTGGCGAGAGGCGCTGGCGGCTGGTGTCTAGCGTGAGCCCTGCGGCGCTGAGGGTCATGCGCTCGGCACGTCCGGCGTCGCTTTTGAGGACATCGCGCAGATGGGGCTGAGGCGCGGCGGCCATCTGGGTGAGCGTCTGCCAGGCGGGCAAGGCGGTGGGCGAGGCGTTGGGCGTTGACATGTGAATTCCCTAAAACTGTGGTTCTGTTGTCCAGATGCTAACCAATGCCATGCCCACCATCCCGGTCGCAGGCCTTGGGTTGCCCAGTGAGGTGGTCAGGGGGCTGCGAGGGCGGTGGCTTCGCGGGCAATCTGGGTGATGCGCGCCCAGTCGCCTGCCTTCAGGGCGTCGGCGGGTGTCAGCCAGGAGCCGCCCGCCATGGCCACGTTGGGCAGCTTCAGGAACTCTTGCAGGTTGTCGGGGCCGACGCCGCCGGTGGGGCAGAAGCTCACGTCGGGAATGGGTGCGCCCAGGGCTTTCAACATGCCCAGCCCACCCGCCTGCGCGGCGGGAAACAGCTTCATCAGGCTGAAGCCCTGTTCGCGGCGCAGCATCACCTCGACGGGGGTCATCACGCCGGGAATGAAGGGCAGGCGCGCGGCCTTCACCGCGTCCACCAGGGCGTCGGTGCAGCCCGGCGAGAGGGCAAAGGTGGCCCCGGCATCGATGACTTGTTGCACTTCGCTGGGGCGGGTCACAGTGCCGGCGCCCAGGTGCATGGCGGGCACGGCCCGCGCCACGGCTTCGATGGACGCCAGCGCGGCATCGGACCGGAGCGTGATCTCCATGACGTCGATGCCGCCGGCCAGCAGGGCATGGGCCAGCGGCACGGCGTGGGCGGGGTCGCTCAGCACGATGACCGGGACAACGCGGGACTTGAAGGCGGGGCGGGAAAAGCAGGTGGTGGTCAGGGGGTTTGCACGAAGTGGGGGTGGTGGTGGGGGTCTGCGCGGAACCGGCTCTGCCGGGCCGCTGCTGGCGCCCCCAGGGGGTGGCGCCGCAGGCGGTGGGCGCGGGGGGTCAAGCGAGCAGCGGTGAGGCGCCCGATTCGGCGGTACCGGCGTGGGTGCGGAAGAGGCCAAAGAGCTCGCGGCCGGTGCCGTGGGCGTTGTGGCTGAGGTCGGGGTGTTGCACCGTGCGGGCGGCCAGCGTGGGGGCGTCCACTTCGAGCGTCAGAATGCCTTGCTCGCAGTCGAGCGTGATCCAGTCGCCGTCTTGCACCCGGGCAATCGGGCCATCGGCCAGCGCCTCGGGGCTGAGGTGGATGGCCGCGGGCACTTTGCCCGAGGCGCCGCTCATGCGGCCATCGGTGACCAGTGCGACTTTGAAACCCTGATCTTGCAGCACCGCCAAGGGGGTGAGCTTGTGCAGCTCGGGCATGCCGTTGGCGCGCGGACCCTGGTAGCGCACCACCGCCACCAGGTCTTTGTTGATCTTGCCCGCGTTGAACAGGGCCAGCAGGTCTTGCTGGTCGCTGACCACCACGGCCTGGGCGCGCACCACGCGGTGCTCGGGCTTCACCGCCGAGACCTTGACCACGCTGCGGCCCAGGTTGCCTTGCAGCAGCCGCAGGCCCCGTCGGGGCTGAACGGCGCGGACACGGGGCGCAACACCGCGTCGTCGGCGCTGGTGGTGGGGACCGGGCGCCAGGCCAAAGCGCCCTGGTCGAGCCAGGGCTCCTGGGTGTAGGCGTCCAGCCCGCTGCCCATGACGGTGTTGACGTCGCTGTGCAGCAGGCCGTTGGCGAGCAGTTCGCGCATCAGGTAGCCCATGCCGCCCGCGGCGTGGAAGTGGTTCACGTCGGCACTGCCATTGGGGTACACCCGGGCGAGCAGCGGGACCACATGGGAGAGCTCGGCGAAGTCGTCCCAGTCGATCAGCACGCCCGCGGCCCGTGCCATGGCGATGAGGTGGATGGTGTGGTTGGTGGAGCCGCCGGTGGCCAGCAGGCCGATGATGCCGTTGACCAGGGTTTTCTCGGTCACGATGTCGGCCATGCGGATGCGTTCGCCGCCGGTTTTGCCGGTGTTGAGAAACGCGCGGCGCACGGCTTCCTGGGTGAGGGCGTTGCGCAGTTCGGTACCGGGGTTCACGAAGCTGGATCCGGGCAGGTGCAGGCCCATGATTTCCATGAGCATCTGGTTGCTGTTGGCCGTTCCGTAGAAGGTGCAGGTGCCCGGGGCGTGGTAGGCCTGCGATTCCGATTCCAGCAGCGCGTCTCGCCCGACCAGGCCTTGCGCGTATTGCTGGCGCACCTTGGCCTTGGCGTCGTTGGACAGGCCGGAGACCATGGGGCCGGCGGGCACGAAGACGGTGGAGAGGTGGCCGAATTGCACCGCGCCCATGAACAGGCCGGGCACGATCTTGTCGCACACGCCCAGCATCAGGGCGGCGTCGAAGACGTTGTGCGACAGACCCACGGCCGTGGCCATGGCGATCACGTCGCGCGAGAACAGCGACAGCTCCATGCCGGAAGTACCCTGGGTGACGCCGTCGCACATGGCGGGCACGCCACCGGCCATCTGGGCGGTGAAGCCCAGGGTGCGCGCATGGTCGCGGATGGCTTGCGGGTAATGCTCGTAGGGCTGGTGGGCCGAGAGCATGTCGTTGTAGGCGCTGATGATGCCCAGGTGGGGACCACGCTCGGCGTGGATCTTGAGCTTGTCGGCCATGGGCAGGGCCGCCGTGGTGTGGGCCATGTTGGCGCAGCCCATGCCGCCGCGCTGGGTGCCGGCCTTGGCGTTGTTCGCCATGGTGTCGAGGTAGGCGGTGCGCGGGTCGGCGCTGCGTTCGATGATGCGTTGGGTGACGCGGTCGAGGGCGGGGTGCAAGGGGGTGGACATGGTGGGTGCCTTTCGGAAGAGGGGCCGTTGTTCGTGCGTTCAGACGCGCGAGCCGGTCGCCAGAAGTGGGTGGGCCCGCGTGGGCGAAGAGGGGGTGGGCATCGTCATGCGAGCCACACCTGCACCTCGCAGGCGGGGTTGTTGAGCAGCAGCGATATGGGCAGGGCTTTGTCGGCTTGCTGGCGGGCGGCGACATAGACCTCGCGCTTTTTCTCGCCCGCCAGCGGCAGGTGGAGGCGGCGTGCGGCGAGCAACACCGGCAGCGTGAGGGTCAGGCGCGCGTGAGGGGCGGTGGTGGGGCGCACACAGGCCACGGGGCCTGGGCTGGACAGGGCGTGTTCAAGCCCGGGGGCGGCGGGGAACAGGGAGGCGGTGTGCCCGTCTTCGCCCATGCCGAGCACCACCACGTCGAGTGGAAAGGTCAGTGCACCCAGGCGGCGGTTGGCCTGGTCGACCAGGGTTTGCAGCGCTTGGGCGTCAAGCGGCGTGGGCAGTTCATCGAACAGCGCCACGAAACGGGCCGCGGCGGCGGCGTCTTGCAGCAGGTGTTGGCGGACCAGGGCGGTGTTGCTGTCGGGGTGGTCGTGCGCCACGCAGCGCTCATCGACCAGCAGCACCGCCACGCGCGACCAGTCGAGTGGCTGCGAGCGCAGTTGTTCAAAGAGGGCGATCGGCGATTTGCCGCCGGAGACCGCCAGCGTGGCCTGGCCGCGCGCCGCGATGGCCTGGCGCAGCTCATCGGCCAGGGCGGCGGCGAGGGTTTCGGGGGTGGCGTTGGGGTGTTCGGCCATCATGGGGTCAAGGGGTGCGGTGCGCGCTCAGCTTTCTTCGATCCACGACGAACTCTCCCGCGCCATCAGCGCGGAGGAGGCGGCCGGGCCCCAGGTGCCGGCGGTGTAGGCCTTGGGCTTTTCGTTGAGCTGTTTCCAGCCGTCGATGATGGGGTCGACCCAGGCCCAGGCGGCTTCGAGTTCGTCGCGGCGCATGAAGTGGGTCAGGCGGCCCTTGATCACGTCGATGAGCAGCCGTTCATAGGCCTCGGCGCGCCGCTCGGTGAAGGCCGACTCCAGGTCGAGGTTGAGGTGCACGGGGCGCAGGCGCATGCCGCTGCCTGGCTCTTTGGCCATCATGTGCAGTTGCACGTGTTCTTCAGGCTGCAGCCGGATCATCAGCCGGTTGACCGATTGCCGCGGGGAGTCCTGGAAGATGGTGAAGGGCAGGTCGGCGAACTCGATCACGATCTCCGAGCGGCGCTCGGCCATGCGCTTGCCGGTGCGCAGGAAGATGGGCACGTTGGCCCAGCGCCAGTTGTTGATGTGGGCCTTGAGTGCGACGAAGGTCTCGGTGCTGCTGTTGGCGGGCACGTTGTCTTCCTGCAGGTAACCGATGGCCGAGCCGTCTTTGGACGCGCCGGCACTGTACTGGCCTCGCACCGTGTCTTTGGCCACATCGCCGATGCCCATGGGGCGCAGCGAACGCAGTACCTTGAGCTTTTCGTCACGCACGGCGTCGGGGTCGAGCGAGACTGGCGGCTCCATGGCAACAATGCACAGCAGCTGCAGCAGGTGGTTCTGGATCATGTCGCGCATGGCGCCGGTGCCGTCGTAGAAACCGGCGCGGCTGCCCACGCCCACGCTCTCGGCCACGGTGATCTGCACGCTCTTGATGTGCGGGCTGCGCCACAGGGGCTCGAAGATGGTGTTGCCAAAGCGCAGCACCATCAGGTTTTGCACCGTCTCCTTGCCCAGGTAGTGGTCGATGCGGAAGATCTGGTGTTCCTGGAAGTACTGGCCCACTTCGTCGTTGATCTTCTGCGCCGAAGCAAGGTCGTGGCCCAGAGGCTTTTCCAGCACCACGCGCGCTTGCGCATCGATCAGGCCGGCACCGTGGAGGTTGGCGCAGATGGCGGTGAACAGGGAAGGGGCGGTGGCCAGGTAGTACACCCGCACGGAGGCGGGCTGCATGGCCGCGGCCAGGCGGTCGAAGTCGGTGGCCTGGGTGGCGTCGACGCACACGTAGTTCAAGCGCTCGATGAAACTGGTCCAGGCGCCGTCGTTGAACGCCTTCTTCTCGATGAAACCCGGCACCTTGTCTTGCAGGAAATCCACGAAGGCGGCGCGGTCCCAGTCCTGGCGGCCCAGGGCGTGGATGCGGGTGCTGGGCGGCAGGTTGTTGTGCAGGTGGGCCATGTAGAGGGCCGGCAACAGCTTGCGCACCGAGAGGTCGCCCGCGCCGCCGAAGATCACCAGGTCGAGCGGGGCGGTGGAGGAGGGGGAAGAGGGGGTGGTCATGTCTCTTGAGCTCGTTATTGGTTATGGGTTTTTCTGGATTTTATTGTAATTAAGTTACAAGCTGGGTTCTTTTTTTGGCCCATGCCAGCAACGCCTTGCCGGGTGTGGGCCGTGGCGGCGATCTGGAAGCGATTCAGAGTGCCTTGAAGGTGGCTTTGGCGTGTTTGAGCCGGGCCAGCACCTGAGCAAAGGATGGTGGCACACAGCCCACTTCCTGTACACACAGGCTGGCGCTGGCGGTGGCGTGGCAGAGGATGTGTTCGACATCGGTGGCGTCGAGTTGCAGCGTGGCCGCCTGGGTGGCATCTCGCATGGCCGGTCGTTGCAACAGGGCCACCAGCATGCCGGCCAGGAAGCAGTCGCCGGCGCCCACGGTGTCGGCCACTTTGACCGGGGCGGCTTCCGACGCATGCCAGGCGCGACCGTCTTCGTGCAGCAGGACCGCGCCCTTGGCGCCCAGCGTCAGCGCGAGCCAGCGGGCAGGAGTGGCCCGAAGCAGGGCGCGCGCGCCATCGAGCGGCTCCTCTGCGTCGTAGCCCAGGGTGATGAGGTCGTCGTCGCTGACCTTGACGATGTGCGCCTGCGCCAAGGCGGCCATGACGCTGCGCTGGTAGGCCGCCATGTCGGGCACGATGGCCGGGCGCAGGTTGGCGTCAACCACCACGAGCTTGCCCGCGGCTCTTTGCGCCTTGAGCCAGGGCAGGTACTTGTCGGTGTCGTCGGCCACCAGGGCCAGGCAGCCGGTGGCCACGATGCGAAGGTCGGGGGCTGCTGCGCAGGCGCGCTCCATCTCGCTGGCGCTCACCTGCCGATCGGCCACGCCATCGCGGTAGAAGCTGTAACTGGCCTTGCCCTCGGCATCGAGCCCCACCACCGCCAGTGAGGTGGGCTGGTGGACGGGCTCTTCGCGCGCCAGTGTGACGCCCGCCAGGGCAATCGCCTCGGCCAGTCCCCGCCCGAAGCCGTCGCCGGACAGCGGGTTGAGATAGAGCGTGCCCACGCCCTGGAGACCCAGCGCCCGGGTGAGGTTGTAGACAGCTCCGCCGTTGCAGGGGCGCAGCCGGCCATCGGGCTCCTGGATCATGTCCATCAGGGCTTCGCCTGCGGTGGCCACTTGCAACGGTTTGTTGAGACTAGGGAAAACCATAACTAAATCCAATTGATTTATTAACCTGATCGCGAATATAGTTCAACCACTCCGCAGCACCAAGCGTGAAAACCCGAAGCCGGGGGCTGCAGAGGCTTCAGTCAATGAACTTGGCTTTCCCCACCCCTTGAGGAGACTTCAATGAAAAAATTCGCCCCCGCTCTCGTGTTGTCCGCTCTGGCGCTGGCCGCCGGTGCTGCCTCGGCGGCCGAACCCGTGATCGGCCTGATCACCAAGACGGAGTCCAATCCGTTTTTTGTGAAGATGAAAGAAGGCGCCGAAGCCGAAGGCAAGAAGCTGGGCGCCAAGGTGCTTTCCGCCGCGGGCAAGACCGACGGCGACAACGCCGGCCAGGTGACCGCCATGGAAAACATGATTGCCGCCGGTGCCAAGACCATCCTGATCACCCCGTCGGATGCCAAGGCCATCATTCCCGCCATCAAGAAGGCGCAGCGCCAAGGCGTGATGGTGATTGCGCTGGACAGCCCGACCGACCCGGCCAGCGCCGTCGATGCGCTGTTCGCCACCGACAACTACAAGGCCGGTGTGCTCATCGGTGAGTACGCCAAGGCCGCCATGGGCGGCAAGAAAGCGGTGATCGCCACGCTCGACCTGTTTCCCGGTCACCCCGTGGGTGCCCAGCGCCACAATGGCTTCCTGAAAGGCTTCGGACTGACCGCGCCCGATGCCAAGAGCAACGAGCTCGGTGGCAAAGCCGCGGGCGTGGTCTGCATGGCCGACAGCTTTGGCGATGCCGCCAAGGGTCAGACCGGCATGGAAAACTGCCTGCAGAAAAACCCGGACATCAATCTCGTCTACACCATCAACGAACCCGCTGCTGCGGGCGCCTACAAAGCGCTGAAGGCCGCGGGCAAGGAGAAGGATGTGGTCATCGTGTCGGTGGATGGCGGCTGCGCCGGCATCAAGGACGTGGGCGCCGGGGTGATCGCCGCGACCTCGCAACAGTACCCGCTGAAGATGGCCGCGATGGGTGTGGCCGCTGGCGTGGAATACGCCAAGACCGGCAAGAAGGTCAGCGGTTACACCGACACCGGCGTAACCCTGATCGCAGGCAAACCGGTTGCCGGCGTGGACAGCAAGGACGTGAAAACCGGCATGGACCTGTGCTGGGGTAATAAATAAGGGGCTCCCCCTGAAATATGGGGCTCCCCCCTGCGCCGCATCGCGGCTTCCCCCTCTCTGGCGCCTTCGGCTTGGAGGGGGGACGGCAGCTGGGGCCGGCGGAGCCGGACCCTCGCTGCCCCTGGTGGGTTCGCACCTCGCTTCGCTTGGTGCTCTGTTTGCTCACCATCCGATCCGTGTCGGAATGACCATTGAATCCCACTCGGGAGAACTGTTGTGAATACCCTCAAATCCAAACTGCCGCCGATGGGAACGCTCGGGCCATTCATTGCCCTGATCGCAGCCTGCCTGTTCTTCTCCCTGCAAAGCGAGCGCTTTCTGTCGCTGCAGAACTTCTCGCTGATCCTGCAGCAGGTGATGGTGGTGGGCACCATCGCGATCGGCCAGACCCTCATCATCCTCACCGCTGGCATTGACCTGTCCTGCGGCATGATCATGGCGCTGGGCAGCATCGTGATGACCAAGGTGGCCGCCGATTACGGGCTGTCGGCCCCTCTGGCCATCGGCCTGGGCATAGGCGCCACCGCGTTGCTGGGTTTGACCAACGGGCTGCTGGTCACCAAGGCGAAACTGCCGCCGTTCATTGTCACGCTGGGCATGCTCAACATCGCCTTTGCCATCACCCAGCTCTACTCCGGCTCGCAGACCATCACCGAGATTCCCGATGGCATGCTCTGGCTGGGTGATTCGTTCCGCATCGGCGAGACCAACATCGTCTATGGGGTGATCCTGATGCTCGCGCTCTACCTGATCACCTGGCTGTTCTTGCGGGACACCGCACCGGGGCGCCACATCTATGCCGTGGGCAACAGCCCCGAGGCCACGCGCCTGACCGGCATCTCCACCGATCGCGTGCTGTTGGGTGTGTATGTGTTGGCGGGCGTGTTCTATGGCATCGCCTCTTTGCTGTCGGTGGCGCGCATCGGCGCTGGCGACCCCAACGCCGGCCAGACCGAAAACCTCGACGCCATCACCGCGGTGGTTTTGGGCGGCACCAGCCTGTTTGGTGGCCGGGGCATCATTCTTGGCACCCTGGTGGGCGCCCTGATCGTGGGCGTGTTCCGCAACGGGCTCACGCTCATGGGGGTGTCGTCGGTGTACCAGATTCTGGTGACCGGCATCCTGGTGATCCTGGCCGTCATGACCGACCAGATGTCGCGCAAAGGGGTCAGGTGATGGAGCACCCCCGCGCCGCCTTCGGCGTCACCCCCTCAAGGGGGCGCCACCAGCAGCCCGGCAAAGCCGGTTCTGCGGTGGCACTGGGTCGGTCTGTGGTTCCGGTCGCAGGCCGGTTGAATTCGATGGAGAACTGACATGACATCCGATACCTCTGCTCCCCTCGTGATCCAGGCCAAGGGTCTGGTCAAACGCTATGGCCAGGTGACCGCGCTCGACGGGGCCGATTTCGAACTGCGTGCCGGCGAGATCATGGCCGTGATTGGCGACAACGGTGCAGGCAAGTCATCGTTGATCAAATGCCTGGCGGGCGCGACGATTCCCGATCAGGGTGAGATTTACCTCGATGGCCAGCGCGCCCAGTTCAGAAGCCCCATCGATGCGCGGCGCGCGGGCATTGAAACGGTTTACCAGGATCTCGCGGTGGCCCCGGCCATGACGATTGCGGAAAACCTGTTTCTTGGCCGGGAGATTCGCCGTCCCGGCGTGTTGGGCAACTGGCTGAAGGTGATCGACAAGAAGAAGATGCTGGAAGAGAGCATTGCCCGCATGAACGACCTCAAGGTCGGCATCCGCTCGATGACGCAGGCGGTGGAGACGCTGTCGGGCGGTCAGCGCCAGTGCGTGGCGGTGGCGCGGGCAGCGGCCTTTGCGCAGCATGTGGTCATCATGGACGAGCCCACCGCTGCGCTGGGCGTGAAGGAAGGCAACATGGTGCTCGAGCTGATCCGCCGCGTGCGCGACAAGGGCCTTCCGGTGATTCTGATCAGCCACAACATGCCGCACGTGTTCGAGATCGCCGATCGCATCCACATCGCCCGCCTGGGCAAGCGCGCCGCCATCGTCAACCCCAAGGTCATCAGCATGAGCGATACCGTGGCCGTGATGACCGGTGCCAAAGACGCCTCGGAATTGCCGGCGGAGGCACTGGCCTGAACTGTGCCCACCCCCATCGCTTGCTCACTGCATGTAGCCGCTCCGCCCCTCAAGGGGCAACACCAGCGGCCTGGCAAAGCCAGTTCCGCGGTGTTCTGGGTGTGGCGTTCTTGGCAGTTGTTGGTTTGTTTGAAAGACCGAAATGCTCAAAGGTATTGACCCCGTTCTCAGCCCCGACCTGCTCAAGCTGCTGGCCGAAATGGGGCATGACGACGCCATCGTGCTGGCCGATGCCAACTTCACCGCGATGAGCCTGGGGGCGGGCAAGCCCGTGTTGCGTCTGCCCGGGTTGAACATGCCGCGCGTGATGAAAGCCGTGGCCAGCGTGTTGCCGCTGGCGCAGGATGTGCAGTACCCCGTGGCCTTCATGCGGGTGTGTGGTCGTGAGGCCGATTTTCAATCGGCGGTGCAGCGTGAGGCGCTGGCGGTGCTGGAGGGCGAGGGCCTGCGCGCCGATCAGGCCGAGCCGGTGGAGCGGTTTGCGTTCTACGAGCGGGTGCGAACGGCCTATGCCATCGTGGTCACGGGAGAATGCCAGCCGTGGAGCAACTTCCTGTTGCGAAAAGGTGTGCTGGGCGAGCCGCTGCGCGAGCAACAGATCGAGCAGAAGACAGAACAATAACCCGCCCAATGGCACACTCCTGAGCATGCACCCGGACCCCGCCATGCCAACCCCTTCGTCCCCACTGTTGGACCCATCGCCCGATGCCGCGCTGCGCCTTCGCCAGCGCGGGTCGAACCAGGGCGGCATGCGGCAGTTCAATGAGCGGGTGGTGCTGCAGGCCTTGCGGGCCCACGGCAGCGTGCCCAAGGCCGAACTGGCCCGGCTCACGGGCCTGACGGCGCAGACCATCGGTTTGATCACGGCGCGGCTTGACGATGACGGCCTCTTGATCCGCCGGGCGCCCGTGCGCGGTCGTGTGGGGCAGCCTTCGGTGCCGTTGGACCTGAATCCGGATGGTGCCTTTTCCATTGGCATCAAGATCGGGCGCCGCAGTGCCGATTGGTTGTTGGTGGATTTCACCGGCCGGGTGCGCCAGCGCATCGTGCTCGATTACCCGTTTCCCGATGCGGCCCTGTTGCTCCCCGCCATCGAGTCCAACCTGCATCAATTGCTCGACGGTCTGAAAGGCTTGCGCGATCGGGTGGTGGGCGTGGGGGTGGCGGCGCCGTTCCAATTGGGGGGCTGGCACCGCATGCTGGGGCTGACCGATGCGCAGTCGGATGCCTGGAACCAGATCGACTTGGGCGCACGCGTGCAGGCCATGACCGATTTGCCGGTCAGCTTCGCCAAGGACACCTCGGCGGCCTGCGTGGCCGAGCTCTTGCAAGGCAAGGGCCGCGACATTCCCAGTTTTCTGTATCTCTTTCTCGACACCTTTGTGGGCGGTGGTCTGGTGATTCACTCGCATTTGCACCGCGGGCAGGGCGGCAACGCCGGGGCGGTGGCGTCCTTGCCGCTGGGCGTTGCGCGCCCGGGCGAGGCAACGCCTCCGCAACTGGTCAGTCAGGCGTCGCTGTGGGAGCTGGAGCAGCGCTTTCGCCAGCACGCGCTCGACCCCATGGCCGCCTACGACGGGCGCGCGCTGCAGGCGCCTTGGTTGCCCCACACGCAGGACTGGCTGGGACACGCCGCCATGGCGTTGGCGCATTGCATTGTTTCGGGCACCGCTTTTCTCGATCTGGACGCGGTGGTGGTCGATGGCGTGGTGGCACCCGAGTTGTTGCAAACCTTGCTGGCCAAAACGCGCGAGGCACTGACCGCTTACAACGCCGAAGGCTTGCTGGGCATGCCGCGCCTGGAGACGGGCAGCATCGGTTCAGATGCCAGGGCCTTGGGCGGCGCGCTGCTGCCGTTGCACGCCTGTTTCGCACCCGATCGCGACATCTTTCTCAAGGCCTGAACCCGCCGCTTGATGCCTGGCGTCCGACGCACAGGCCGCGGCTGACGCACAGGCCGCGGCTGACGCTCAGGCGCCCATGTCCAGTCGGCGCGCCGCACCCAGCAGGGCGGGCGACTGCTGGGCCTGGATCACCCAGACCGGCACACTTTTGAGGTGGTTTTCAAAGCGGCCTTTGGCCTCGAAGCGCGCGAAAGGCCGATGCTTCCAGCTGACTGCCGAGTCGCGGCAAGATGCCGCCGCCCAAGAAGATGCCTCCCCAGGCACCCAGGGTCAGTGCGAGGTTGCCCGCCACAGTGCCCAGGAAAGCAAAAAACAGGTCCAGCGCTTCGCTGGCGCGGGTGTCGCTTCCCTCCAGGGCGCGTTGGCTGATGGCCGCCGCTGTGGGCAGAGGCTGTGGCCAGTTGCCGGTGTCTCGCTGGGTCAAGGCGCCGTAGAGGTTGCTCAGGCCCTGGCCGCTCACCGCCCGTTCGGCCGAGACGTGGCCAAAGCGCAAGCGCAGCAACGCCAGCACCACCTGTTCGGCGTCGTTGGCAGCGCTCAGGGTCACATGACCCCCTTCGCCTTGCAAGGGGCTCCAGCCGCCCCGCCCATCGGGGACCAGGCCGGAGACGCCCAGCCCGGTTCCCGGACCGACAAGGCCCAGCGCCGTGGGGCTGTGGCGCGCCGAAGCATTGGGCGGCCCCCCCACTTGCCGCAGGTCGGCGGGCAGCAGATAGGGCAGCGCCAGCGCCAGGGCGGTGAAATCGTTGAGCAGTTCGAGCTGCGCCAGCCCCAGTGTTTCGCGCAGGGACGCAATCGAGAAGGACCAGTGGTGGTTGGTCATCTGGACCTGATCGCCCTGAATGGGATTGGCGATGGCGATGGCCGCGCGCACGGGGCGCGTTTGTGGCGATTCGAGCGACAGGTAGTGTTCGATCGCTTCGCGCAGCGAAGCATGGTTGGCACAGGGCAGGGCCTGCACCCGGGTGATCGGGCCGGTGGCCCCCGCTTGCAGGGCGAAACGGGCGTTGGTGCCGCCCACGTCGGCGAGCAGGCGAAGGTCGGTGCGGGAGGGGTCGAGGTTCGACATGGCAAGCGGTGTGTGAGGGAGTGTCGTCGTTTCACGAGAGCCAGGCGGCCCACTATTGTCCTGCTTCACCTATCCGCCGAAGGGGATCCACCGGCGAGGGACTGGCTTGGGCGGCGCGGTGGGCCGGGCTGGCGGGCTTTGGCGGTCACAGCCGGGATTGTCCATGCTGTGACCCCTGCGCCGGTCGCTCAGGGCGACAGGCCTTCGGCAGTGAGGTGCAAGGCACGGTCGGCCCGCGCGGCAGCGCTCGCGGCATGGGTGACAAGCACCAGCGAGGTGCCGTTTTTCTTGACCTGGTCCTGCAGCAGGTCCATCACCTGCGCCGCGGTGCGCGGATCGAGGTTGCCCGTGGGCTCGTCGGCCAGCAAGAGCCGGGGTTGGTGAACCAGGGCGCGCGCAATGGCCACCCGCTGCAACTGCCCGCCCGAGAGCTGTGCGGGCAGCCGTTCGGCCAGCCCTTCGAGCCCGACCGCTGCGAGCATCTCGTGTACCCGGGCGCTGTCGGGCCTTTTGAGCAGGAGCAGCGGCAGGCCCACGTTTTGCGCCACGTCAAGATGCGGCAGCACATGAAAGGCCTGGAAGATGAAGCCCAGCTTTTCGCGCCGCCAGTGGGCCCGCTGCACCTCGTCGAGTGGCCCCAGGTCGATGCCCTCATGGGTGATCGTGCCCTCGCTCCAATCGTCCAGCGCGGCCATGCAGTTGAGCAGACTGGATTTCCCCACGCCCGATTCGCCCACGATGGCCACAAATTCGCCGGGCGCCACCGTCAGGGTCACGTTGCTGAAAACAGGGGTGGCGCCGTAGCGCTTGCCCAGACCGCGTATCTCCAGGCTCATGCGTAAGGCTCCCCGTGTGCAGCTGCCCAGCGCAAACCTTGGGCCAGTGCATCATTGGCATCGCAGGCGATCACCGTTCGCTCAGGCATTGATCGCAACCAGGTGAGCTGGCGCTTGGCGAGTTGGCGTGTTGCGGCGATGCCGCGTTCGCGAAGCTCGCTCAGTCGGGTTTGGCTGAGTTCGGCGCCGCCTTTGGCGTCCATGGCTTCCCAGGCTTGCCGGTAGCCCACGCAACGCATGGCGGGCAGATCGGGGTGGAGATCCCCTCGCCCCCGAAGCATTCGCATCTCCCGCAGGAAGCCTTGGGCCAGCATGGCGTCGAAGCGCTGGGCAATGCGCTGGTGAAGCCAGGCGCGGTCGTCGGGTTCCAGCGCCAGAAGGGTGCCGGGCTTGAGCGGGTTGGGGTGGGCGGCTCCATGGGCGCCGGTCTGAAAACTCGAAATGGCACGGCCCGATACCTCAAACACCTCCAGCGCCCGCTGGATGCGCTGGGCGTCGTTGGGAAACAGCCGAGCCGCGGTCACCGGATCCACCCGGGCCAGCTCGGCGTGCATGGCGGGCCAGCCCTCGGTGGCCGCCCGTGCTTCGATCGCCGCGCGCACCGCAGGGTCCGCTTTGGGCATGTCGTCCAGACCCTGCATCAGCGCTTTGAAATACAGCATGGTGCCGCCGACCAGCAGCGGTGTTTTGCCCCGGGCCTGAATCGCGGCGATGAGCCGCGTGGCGTCGGCCACGAACTCCGCGGCGCTGTAGGCCTGTGTCGGCTCTCGAATGTCGATCAGATGGTGGGGCACGGCCGCGAGCTCATGGGGCGCGGGTTTGGCGGTGCCTATGTCCATACCGCGGTACACCAGGGCCGAGTCCACACTGATGATCTCCACGGGCCAGCGTTGGGCGATGGCCAGTGCCAGAGCGGTTTTGCCGCTGGCCGTTGGCCCGGCAATGGCGAGGCACCGGGGCGGGGTGGTCGCGGCTGCGGGTGTCATGACAGGTTGGGCGCCGTCGAACCTTCCCGGTGCACCGCTGTCGTGGTATGGCCGTAGCGTTGCACCAGGGTCCAGGCGACGGTGGTGATGACCACGCTCCAGAACCAGACACCGTTGGTCAGGGGCAGCACGCTGCGCTCGCCCTGTTCAATGCCAGCCAGGCTCTTGCCCAGCCACCCGCCCATGCCGAAGGCCGCCAGCATCATCAGGAACCCGCTCAAGGCCGAGGCCGCCCCGGCGGATCGGGGAAATGGGCTCACGGCCCCGCTTTGCCCGCAGGGCTGGTGCACACCGTGGCCGATCATGAAGAGGTAATACGGCACCATGATGGTCCAGATGCTTTGAAAACCCATCAGACCCAAGACCCCCATGGAGGTGCCTGCGGTGAGCGTGATGACGCCGCCGATGGCCACCGTGCGGCGCACGCCGAAGTGGACCAGCAGGCGGCGGCAGACGAAGGTGCCGAGGATGTAGCTCAGCGACATGGTGAACATGAGCACCCCGTAGTGGGTCTTGGTCAGGCCCAGCACCTGAATGAACACGAACGAACTGGCTGCCAGGAAGGTGAACAGGCCGGCGTAAGACGCGGTGGCGAGTGCAGCGAAAGCCCAGAAAGTGCCGTTGCCCATGATCGTCAACCAGGAGCGCACCAGGGCGCCAGCCGCCAGCCGCTGGCGGTTTGCGGGTTGCAGTGTCTCTTCAAACCGCCACGCCACCAGCGCCAGGGTTCCCGCGCCAAACACGGCGAGCGTTGTCAGGGCGGCGCGCCAGTTGAGGTTCTCCGTCAGCAAGCCACCCAGCGGGGCGCAGGCGCAGGCGATCACGCCCAATCCCGACAAACCTTTGGACATCATGCGGGCCCCTTCGGCCGGTTCATACAGATCGCGCACCACCGCCCGTGCGCACATCACGCCCGCACCCATGGCGGTGCCCTGTGCCATGCGCCACAAGATGAGCACATCCATGCTCGAGGCCAGGGCGCTGCCAATGGAGGCCACCGCGTAGGTGGCCAGGCCAGCCAGCAGGATGGGCCGACGCCCGAAACGGTCGGACAGAGGCCCCCAGATCATTTGCGAGGCGCCAAAGCACAGGAGCAGGGCGGTCAGCGTGAGCTGCGCCTGTGGCATGGAAGCACCAAAGCCCTGCGTGATGGACGGCAGGGCAGGCAGGTACAGATCGGTTGTCATGGGCTGAAGGCCCAGCAGCAGGGAAAGCACCAACACCACCAGGGTGGGGCTCATCGCGGTTTTTTTGGCAGGCATCCTCGGGAGCGTAGCAGAAGGCAGGGCAAGCCCGCTGCGCCCGGGGGGACGCCTTGCTCAGCGTAGGTTGTGCCTCAATCCAACCCGAAAAGCTCAGTCAGGGCGAGCTTGTATTGGGGTTGCCCCACCGCGTTGGTGTTGTGATGTGACCCACCCTCGACCAGTTCGAAGCGCTTTTTCCCCTGGGCCGCATCAAACAGCTTGCGACCCAGTTCGGGTGCGATGGTCCGGTCTTCGCTGCCGTGGACAACGAGCAAGGGCGAGCCGATGGCGCCCACCCGGTTGACCGCTTCGAACCGTTGCGTGATCAGTGGCCCCAGGGGCAGCCAACCCCATTTGTATGAGCGCACCACGTCGGGAATGGAGGTGAAGCTGCCCTCGACCATCGTGCCCGCTTCGTCGTCAACTTGCGCGGCCAGCTCGATGGCGATGGCCCCACCCAGCGAGTGGCCGAAGATGTAGCGCGGGCGGTTGGGGTAGGTGCGGCCAAGCCAGTTCCAGGCAGCCCGGGCATCTTCGACGGCCATGGCTTCCGAAGGCAGCGCCTGGCTGCTTTTGCCAAACCCCCGGTAGTCGACCGAGAGCACCGAGAAACCCAGCTCCTGCATGCGCCGGGCGCGAAACGCGGAGCCTGTGACGTTGAAGCGCGCCCCGTGCAGGTAGAGCAGCACCGGGGCCTTGGCCTGCGTGGTCAGGCGGTCGTGTGCGAGCCACAGCCCGTGCAACCGCACCGGTTGCCCGGTTTCCTGCGAGCCGTAGTCGATCCAGACGTCGTCCATGCCGGCTGCGGCCTGTTCGCCGCGCCACCAGCTGCGGTCAGAGGGTTGGAAGATCCAGGCGCGCTGGCGCTCGTCCAGCGTGGCGCAGCCGCTGATCAGGGCCGCCGCGGCCAGGCAGGCAATGAGGATGCGTTTCATGGAAGGAATGAGGCTCTGATGGGGCAGAAGTTCATTGTCCCGGCCTGATGGTCGATCGATTGCGCGATGACGGGGCGCAACGGGTTCAAAATGGGGCGTGCGCCACCATTGGTGGTGCGCGCATGCACGTTTTCGCAGGAATGCAGGATGAGAAACCCATGAAACATCGGTTTGACCTGGCGGCGTTGGGCATTTTGCTGGGCCCGTTGCTTGGGCTCGCGGGCTGCAGCGAACCGGCACCCTCTGGATGGGCTGGCTATGTGGAAGGCGAGTACGTTTATGTGGCCGCGCCGATTGGCGGGCAACTGGATCAGGTGCGCGTCAAGGCCGGTGACCGCGTGATCCGTGGTGATGCCCTGTTTGCCCTCGACGCCCAGGTTGAGCTGGCCGCGCAGGCCGAAGCGTCCGCCCGGTGGGTGGCCGCACAAGCCCAGGCGGCCGATGCGGGCAAGGCGCGCCGCCCCGATGAGCTGGCGGTGACCCGCGCGCAGCTCGCGCAGGCCAAGGCCGCTGCCACGCTGGCTCAGTCGGCCTGGGTGCGGCAGACCGAGCTGAAGACGCAGGGCTTTGTGTCGGCGGCCAATGTGGACGCGGCCAGGGCCGCACGAGACCAGGCGCAGGCGCGGGTCGTCGAGCTGGCGGCCAGCGTCAGGGTGGGGCTGCAGCCGGCCCGGAGCGATCTGCGCGATGCCGCGGTGGCGCAGGCCGAGGCGGCCAGCCAGGCTTTGAAGCAGGCTCAGTGGCGCCTGGGGCAGAAGCAGCAACACGCGCCGGTAAAGGGGCAGGTTGCCGAGGTGTATTTTTCCGAGGGTGAGTACGCGGCGCCGGGCCAGCCAGTGGTGTCGCTGCTCTCGCCGGGCGCGGTGAAGGCGCGTTTCTATGTGCGGGAAGATGAGGTGGCTGCCCTTGCCCTGGGGCAGTCGGTGAGCCTGTCTTGTGATGGCTGCGGACCGCCGGTGCTCGCCACCATCTCCCGCATCGCCACGGGCCCCGAATTCACGCCGCCGGTGATCTATTCGAACGCGCAGCGCGCCAAGCTGGTCTTCCTGATCGAAGCCAAGCCCAGTGCCCAGGACGCGGCCCGCCTGCATCCGGGGCAGCCGGTGGAGGTGGTGCGCGCCGTGGAAGTCAAGAATCCATGAAACTGGCCATCGACGTGCGGGGCCTGACCAAGCGCTATGGCCAGCGCGCGGTGGTCAACAACGTCTCGCTGCAGGTGGGCGAGGGCCGCATCTGTGGTTTCCTGGGTCCCAACGGCAGTGGCAAGACCACCACGATCCGCATGCTCTGCGGCTTGCTTGAGCCGGATGCGGGCGAGGGTCTTTGCCTCGGCCTGGACTTTCGCCAGCAGGGGGCGGCCATCAAGCGCCAGGTGGGCTACATGACGCAGAAGTTCGGTTTGTACGAAGACCTGACGATCCGCGAAAACCTGGACTTCGTGGCCCGCCTTTTCGAGCTGCCCCGGCGTCGGGAAACCGTGGATCAGGCATTGGAGCGGCTGGGCTTGCAAGAGCGGCAAACGCAGCTTGCCGGCATGCTTTCGGGCGGTTGGAAGCAGCGGCTGGCGCTGGCGGCCTGCCTGATCCACGACCCGCGCCTGCTCTTGCTCGATGAGCCTACCGCAGGCGTTGACCCCAAGGCCCGGCGCGATTTCTGGGACGAGATCCACCGCCTGGCCTCGCAAGGCATTACGGTGCTGGTCTCCACCCATTACATGGACGAGGCGGCGCGTTGCCACGACCTCGTGTACATCGCCTATGGCGAGGTGTTGGCCCGGGGCACCGAGCGCGAGATCGTGGACGGTGCGGGTTTGTCGGTGTGGACGGTCGAGGGCGCGCAGGAGACGGTGTGGAGCGAGCGTTTGCGGGCACTGCCCGGTGTGCAAAGCGTGGTGGCGTTTGGCGCCACCCTGCATGTGGCCGGGCGCGACGCGGTGCGGCTTGAGCAATCGCTGACCCCGTTGCAGGGGCAGGACGGCTTGCGCCTGACCCCGGGTCGGGCGACCTTGGAGGATGTGTTCATCAGCCTGATCGATCAATCCAAGGACAATTTCGCCACACAAGCGCCGAAGGTGTCGACATGACGCGCCTCTCTTTCTCCCGCACCTGGGCCGTCTTCATCAAAGAGTTCCAGCAGATGCTGCGCGACCGCCTCACCTTCGCCATGGCGGTGGGTGTGCCGGTGATGCAGCTGATCCTCTTTGGCTATGCGATCAACACCGACCCCAAGGGGCTGCCCACGGCCATCGTGTCGGCCGATGCCGGGCCCATGGCGCGCAGCCTTGCTTCGGCGTTGCAAAACACCGGCTATTTCAAGGTGGTCAGTCAGGGGACCAGCCAGCGCGAGGCCGACGCCATGCTGGCCGAAGGTGACGTGCAGTTCATGATCGTGATTCCGCCCGATTTCTCGCGCGATGTGGTGCGGGGGGAATCGCCTGCGGTGCTGGTGGCGGTGGACGCCACCGACCCTTCCGCGTCGGGCAATGCGATCGCCGCGTTGGGGCAATTGGGTACCCGGGCCCTGGCGCACGACCTGAATGGGCCTTTGCGTTCGCTGAACCCGGGCGCGCCGCCGTTCGAGCTGCGCGTGCACCGGCGCTACAACCCGGAAGGCCTGTCGCGCTACAACATCGTGCCGGGCCTGATCGGCACCATCCTCACCATGACCATGGTCATGCTCACCAGCCTGGCCATGACGCGCGAGCGCGAACGCGGCACCATGGAAAACCTGCTGGCCACACCGGTGCGCCCCTTCGAGGTGATGGTGGGCAAGATCCTGCCGTATGTGGTGATGGGTTATGTGCAGCTGGGGGTGATTCTGGGGGCGGCGTGGCTGCTGTTTCAGGTGCCCATGCTGGGCAGCTTTGTGTTGCTGATGCTGATGATCGGTGTGTTCATCGTCGCCAATCTGGCGGTGGGATTCACCTTCTCCACCATCGCGCGCAACCAGCTGCAGGCGATGCAGATGACCTTCTTTTTCTTCCTGCCCTCGATGCTGCTTTCGGGCTTCATGTTTCCCTTTCGGGGCATGCCCGAATGGGCGCAAGCGCTGGGCGAGGTGCTGCCCCTGACCCATTTCCTGCGCATCGTGCGCGGCATCATGCTCAAGGGGGCGCAAGCGCCTCAACTCTGGGGCGAGCTGTGGCCCATGCTGCTGTTCATGGCGGTGGCCGGTGTGATTGCGCTCAAGCGCTACCGACAGACGCTGGACTGAGCAGCCAGTGCGCTCAGCGCTCCAGCAAGACGTCGAGCATGCGCTGGGGGTTGGCCAGGAAGTCGCGGGTGACCTGGTAGTGCTCGGTGTCTTCGTAGGTCACCCGCTCCAGCCCCTGGGGCGTGCAGGCGTAGATCCACGCGCCGGGGTAGGCCATGAGAATGGGCGAGTGCGTGGCAATGATGAATTGCGAGTCCGCCCGCACCAGGTCGTGAATGCGCGAGAGCGCGGCCAGTTGGCGCTGGGGTGACAGCGCGGCCTCCGGCTCGTCCAGAATGTAAAGGCCTTCCTTGCCGAAGCGGTTGGTCAGCAGCGCCATGAACGACTCACCGTGAGATTGCTCATGCAGCGATTGCCCTCCGTAACCATCGATGACCCTTGGGGCTGCGGCAGGTTCGTTGTCCATGGCCTCGATTTGGGTGGCCACGTTGAAGAAGCTTTCAGCGCGCAGAAAGTACCCGTTCCTGGGGCGCTTGAAGCCTTTGGCCACCCGCAGGCTGGCGTGCAGCTCGGAATGGGAGGCGCGGGTCTGGAAGTTGAAGTGGCGCGACCCGCCCTCGGGGTTGAAACCCAGCGCCACGGCAATGGCCTCCAGCAGCGTGGATTTGCCGGTTCCGTTTTCGCCCACGATGAAGGTCACCTGCGGGTGCATGGGCAACGACTCCAGGAAGCGCACCGCCGGCAGGTTGAAGGGGTAGCGCTCGAAGGACGCCACGGTGTCCCTTCGCAGGCGCACCTGGCTGACAAACTGGGAGGCGATCACCATCGAGTGGGGCGTGTGTTCAAGTTGACAGCCGCTTGATGACGCGCACGGGCGTTTCAAGAACCTCCTGAAACCCCAGTTGGCGGTACAACTGGCGCGCCACCGTGTTGTCTGAGCGCACATGGAGAAACGGCGTCTCCTGGCGTGCATGCATGCGGCGCACGATTTCAAAGGTCAGTTGCCGCCCCAGACCCAGGCCCCGGTGGTCGGGGTGGGTGCAGATGCCACTCACTTCGTGCCAGGGCCCATGGCGCGTGCGTTCACCCGCCATGGCAATGAGCTGCCCATCGGGCGAGAAGTGGCCCACGAACGCGCCCATTTCGAGGTTGCGCTCGCCAAAGGGCCCGGGTTGGGTTTGTTCCACCAGCGCCAGCATGGCTTCCTGGTCCTCGGGCCCCAGCGTTCGGCAGGGCACCGTGGCCGCTGGCGGTGTGTCTTCGCGGGCCCAGGCCATGGCCACCATGGATCCGTCGAACTCGATGGCCCATTGGGTGGACGCAAGGGGGCCATTCCACCCTTCGGCGTAGAGCACCTCGTCTGGCTCTGCCAGCGCGGCCAGGCCGGTCAGGTCGGGTTCATTCAGATCGGCAAAGGCGGCGATGGGCGAGAAGCCGGGCTGATACCGCCGCACCCGCTCGTTGCCGAGAGAAAAGGGGCTGTGGGGCTCGTTCAGGCAGTGCCAGAAGATGTTGTGCAGGGGGTGATCGTCTGTCATTTGGGTGGTTTCAGCGGCCTCGAAGAAACAGCGCGTCGAGTTCCTTCATCGCCAGTTGCCGCCAGGTGGGGCGGCCATGGTTGCACTGGTCGCTGCGTTCGGTCACTTCCATCTGGCGCAGCAAGGCATTCATCTCGTCCAGGGTCAGGCGCCGGTTGGCGCGCACGGCGCCGTGGCAGGCCATGGTGGCCAGCAGTTCGTTGCGCGCGCGCTGGACCACCGTGCTGGCGTCGTGCTGGCCGAGCTGGGCCAGTGAGGTGGGTACGGCGCGCACCGCCAGCGTCTTGGGGGAGAAGGGCACCACCTCCATGCCCAGCATGGCCAGCACCACCGCCTGTTCCTCGGCGGTGGCAACCTCTTGCGGGGTGGCCGCAAAAGTGGCGGGAATGAGCAGCGGCTGGCTGGCCAGTTGCTCGTTGTCCATCTGTTGTTTCAAGCGTTCGTAGACGATGCGCTCGTGGGCGGCGTGCATGTCCACCACCACCAGACCCTGGCTGTTTTCGGCCAGGATGTAGACACCCTGCAACTGTGCAATGGCGCGGCCCAGCGGCCAATCGCCTTCGGGCAGGGCTGCGGCCTCGGCCACAGGGGCAAGCGGTGACCGCTCGGTGGTGGTGGAGGGCGGGGCGCCGGGTTGCCACAGGGCTTGCATGTCGCTTACCCGGTGGCCCACCTCGGGCGCCTGATCGAAGCGGATGGGAAAGCGCAGCGCATCCTGGATCTGTGGGCGGGGCGCCGGGTTGAAGCGCTCGCTCGAAGCAACGTCGGACGTGGCGCGGGGCAGCAGGCTGGCCACGGGCGTGGTCTCTTCCTGGGCGGCGCCCGCCCGGGGAGCGGCCAGGGCCGCTTCCACCGCATGCCGCACGCCCTGGTGCACCTCGCGGCCATCGCGAAAACGCACCTCGATCTTGGTGGGGTGCACGTTCACATCGACCCTTGCCGGGTCCAGCGTGATGAACAGCGCATAGACGGGCTGGCGGTGGCCATGCAAGACGTTCCATGGCGCTGCGCGCGGCGTGTGTGATGGTTTTGTCGCGCACGTAGCGGCCATTCACATAGGCAAACTGCCAATCGTTGCGCGAGCGGGCTGCGTCGGGCACCCCCGCAAATCCCCACACACTCAGGCGCTGGCCATCGTGCGTTGTGGGTTCGCCATTGGGCGCAGGCCATTGCACCGGCACCGCCTGCTCGATGAAGTCTTCCCCCAAGACATCGGCCAGCCGCTGCCGCAAGGCCGCCATGCCACCACCCGGCACAGCGCGCCATTGCGCGGTGAGCTTGCCGTCGTGCCAGATGGCAAAGCCCACGTCGGGCCTCGCCAGTGCATGGCGGCGCATGGCCTCCACGCAGTGGGCCAGTTCTGTGGCGTCGGTTTTCAGGAACTTGCGGCGCGCGGGCGTGGCAAAAAAGAGCTCGCGCACCTCGACCGTGGTGCCTGGCGCACGGGCCGTGGGCTGCAGCTCCCGCTGCGCCCATCGAGCAGCCAACCATGGGGCTCTTCGGCGGCGTCGACGCGGGTGAGCAACGAGACTTCGGCGATCGAGCAGATGGCCGCCAGGGCTTCGCCCCGGAAACCCATGGTGCCGACCGATTCGAGGTCGCCCAGGTTGGCGATCTTGCTGGTGGCGTGCCGTTTCAATGCGGTGGGCAGTTCGTGGCGCAGGATGCCGCAGCCGTTGTCTTCCACGCTGATCAGCCGGACCCCACCGGCCTGCAGGCGCAAGGTGATCTGGGTGGCGCCGGCGTCCAGCGCGTTGTCCACCAGTTCGCGCACGACCGAGGCTGGGCGCTCGACCACCTCGCCTGCCGCGATCTGGCTGATGAGTTCGTCGGGAGCTCCCGGATGGGGCGGCGGTCTTTGGGGGAGGTGGACGGGTGGGGAGTGGTTGGGGTGGAAGTCACGCCGAAATTGTAGGCTTCACCGTGGCCACAGGCAGGGCAGGGATAATCGCGCCCAAGCATTCTCAATCGCCCGTGTCGCGCGCCGCTTTGCTGGCGGTATGGTGTGGCGGGCCTTTTTGCCATGGGTCTCAATTGAAACTGTTTGAACCGCTGTATGACCGCGTGATCGGCTGGAGCCGCCACCCGCGCGCGCCCTGGTTTTGGGGGGCTTGAGTTTTGCCGAGTCGTCCTTTTTCCCGATTCCACCCGATGTGATGCTGGCGCCCATGTGCCTGGCGCAGCCGACCCGTTGGTGGCGCCTGGCCCTGATGACCACCTTCGCCTCGGTCCTGGGTGGCGTGTTGGGCTACTTCCTGGGTGCTTGGGCCCTGGAGGCGCTGATGCCGTGGATCACCCAGATGGGCTGGGCCGGCAAGCTGGCCATTGCCCAGAGCTGGTTTGACCGCTGGGGCTTTGCGGCGGTGTTCGTGGCGGGCTTTTCACCCATTCCCTACAAGGTGTTCACCCTGGCGGCGGGGGGCATGGGCATGCCGTTCCTGCCCTTTGTGCTGGCTTCATTCGTGGGCCGGGGCGGTCGCTTTTTCCTTGTGAGCTGGCTGATGGCCCGTTTTGGCCCGGCCATGGAGCCCAAGCTGCGTCCCTTCATGGAGTGGGTCGGTTGGGGCTCGGTGGCGGCCGTGGGCGTGGCCTACCTGGCGTTGCGCTGAAAGAGCGCTGGCGGGCCAGCGCTCAGCGGGTCAGACCGTGCGGTTGCGGGCCAGCGGCGGATTCTGTCCGAAGTACTTCACGATGCCTCGCACCAGGGCATCGGCAAGGTCGTTCTGGTAGGCGGCCGTGTTGAGGCGCTTTTCCTCTTGCGGGTTGCTGATGAAAGCCGTTTCCACCAGCACGCTGGGGATGTCGGGCGCCTTGAGCACGGCAAAGGCCGCCTGCTCCACACGCGGCTTGTGCAGCTTGCCCACCTTCTTCACCTCACCCAGCATGGCGCCGCCAAGTTTCAGGCTGTCCTTGATCTGGGCCGCTGTGCTCATCTCGACCAGGGCGCGGTGCACATTGGCGTCGCGCGTCTTGATGTTCACGCCGCCCACGAGGTCGGCGGCGTTTTCCTTCTTGGCCATCCAGCGCGCGGCGGCGCTGGTGGCCCCTTTGGTGCTCAGGGCAAAGACGCTGGCGCCCTGGGGATCGGGGGTGAAGAACGCATCGGCGTGCAGGCTCACGAAGAGGTCTGCCTTGACGCGCTGCGCCTTCTGCACCCGCACACCCAGTGGGACAAAGAAGTCGCCGTCGCGGGTGAGGTAGGCGCGCATGGGATGGCCGTTGGCCTTGGTGGCGTTGATGCGGTCGCGCAGCTTGAAGGCCACCTGAAGCACCACGTCCTTCTCCATCGTGCCAGCCGGACCGGAGGCGCCCGGGTCTTCGCCGCCATGGCCGGGGTCGATGGCCACGCTGATGAGCCGGTCGGTGTCGTCGGCATCGGCGTAGTTCACGCCGGGTCGCTGTTTTGAGCCACTGGCTTTGCCGGCGTCCTTGCCCGGCGGTGTGTCGCCCGCGTTGTCCAGGCGCCTGGCGATCAGTTCGCCCAGCGGATCGCGGGCCTGTGCGGTGGCTCCCAGGGGGGCGGTTTCGATGCCCAGCAGCCTCGCGGCCCGCTCGCTGGCCTCGTCCAGCTCCTTGATGCGCTGGCTGATGAGTTCTTCCAGTGGGTCGGGGGCTTCGACGGGGAACAGGTCCAGCACGAGCCGGTGTTGGTAGGCGGCCACTGGTTGCAAACTGAATACCTGGGGCTGGATCGGCTTTTTCAGGTCGATGGTCAGGCGGACCACGTTGCCAGACTGCTGGGCAACGCGCATGCCGGCGATGTTGGGGTCGCTCGATTTGAGCTTGCCCACCAGTTCGCGCACCGGGTTGAGCAGGTCGATCCCTTCGATGTCCACCGTCAGGCGCGGCGGGTTGCTCACCTGGGCTTGCTTCACCTGGAGCACGCCATCGGATTCCAGCGTCAGGCGCGTGTAGTCTTTCGCCGGCCAGATGCGCACCGCCACCACGCTGGCCCCGCGCGCGATCTCCTGCGCGCCGATCAGCAAGACCAGCGAGCCGGCCTGCAAGAGCTGGCGGCGGCTGAGTGGGCTGGGTCTGTGGGGTGGGTTCATGTGGCTTTCAAGGCGGACAGCAACTGCTCACCCGTGGGGCTCAAGGCTTTGAAGATGACCCGTCTGGCTGGTGGGTCTTCTTCGGCCTCGGCGGAAAGGGCGAGGGATGGGTCCTGGATTTCGATGTGCAGCTCGGCGTCCACCGGGGGCAGGTGTCCGGCGGCTCGTTCAGGCCATTCCACCAGCTTGAGGCCGGGGCTGGCGAAAAGTTCGCGAAAGCCTGCATCCTCCCATTCTCGCGGATCGGCGAAACGGTAGAAGTCGAAGTGCCAGATGTGCAACGGTTCGCCGGCGGATTTGAGCGGGCACGGCAGGGCTTCGTGGGGCTCAACCACCGCATAGGTGGGGCTCTTGATGCGGCCTTGCACGCCCAGAGCGCGCAGCAAATGGCGCACAAACGTGGTTTTGCCCGCGCCCAGATCGCCGTGCAGGGTGACGGTGGCCTGGCACACCGCTGGCGTTGCCGCCAGCTGACGGGCAAAGGCCTGGGTGTCGGTTTCGTTCGCCCACCTGCCTTGCCAGGTGGTGTCAGGCGCGGAGACAGGCGACGTTTCTACAATGGCCCCCACATGGGAACGATCGCCACCGAAAACGCCGGAATGGATGCTGCTGCTCAACTCGTCTCTCAGATACAGGCCTGGGGCCAGGAGCTGTCATTTTCCCAAATTGGTGTGAGTGATGTGGACCTCTCTGCGGCCGAACCGGGATTTCTCGCCTGGTTGGCGCAAGGATTTCACGGCGAGATGGCCTATATGGCCTACCACGGGCTCAAGCGCGCGCGCCCGGCCGAGCTGGTGCCGGGCACGGTGAGCGTGATCACCGCGCGCATGGACTATTTGCCCAGGGACGCGCCGCCCGACTGGTCCGAGCGCGAACTGACGCGCTTGCAGCGGCCGGGTGAGGCGATTGTGTCGATTTATGCCCGGGGGCGCGATTACCACAAGGTGTTGCGCGCGCGCCTGCAAAAGCTGGCCGAGAGACTGGCGCAGGCCGTGGGCCCGCTGGGTCACCGGGTGTTCACCGATTCCGCGCCGGTGCTGGAGGCCGAGCTGGCGCGTCGCAGCGGCCAAGGCTGGCGTGGGAAGCACACCCTGGTGCTCAACCGGGAAGGCGGATCGATGTTCTTTCTGGGCGAGATTTATGTGGACCTGGCCTTGCCTGCGGGTGCCAGTGTGTCGGACCATTGCGGCGCTTGTACCGCCTGTATCGACGCATGCCCCACCGGTGCCATCGTGGCGCCCCACCGGCTCGATGCACGCCGTTGCATTTCTTACCTCACCATCGAGCACCCTGGCGACATTCCGCTGGCATTGCGGCCGCTGATGGGCAATCGCATCTACGGCTGCGACGACTGCCAGCTGGTTTGCCCATGGAACAAGTTTGCCCGGCGCAGCGCGCTGCCCGACTTTGATCCCCGCGAAGGCTTGAGCGGCGCCGGTCTTGTCGAGCTTTTTGCCTGGAGTGAAACCGAGTTCCTGAGCCGAACAGAGGGCAGCCCCATTCGCCGCATCGGCCACGAGCGCTGGTTGCGCAACATCGCCGTGGCCCTGGGCAATGCCTTGCGTCAGGGCGCACCGGGCGCTTTGCGTGAGGCACTGCAGGCGCGGGCGGGCCACCCGAGCGAACTGGTGCGCGCCCACGTGGCCTGGGCGCTGGAGCAATAGCCGAGCGCATTGAGGGTCTGGCGGTCGGTCGGTCGCGGCGCCATGGTAGAAACCCCGCTGGAGCAGCGGCACGGAAGCAGCATGGAACGATGTGAAGTTTGTGGAACCGAGAATCGCAGCAACGCGAAGTTTTGTCGCGGTTGTGCCCGTGCGCTGATGCCCATCGAGGCCGACGCCGAGGCGCAGAAGCTGGCCAGCAACCGGGCGCTGCGCTGCAGCGAGTGCCAGGCCATTTATTCGCGCGGCGCCACCGTGTGTGCAGCCTGTGGCCATTCGTTGGACCTTGCCGAAGCAAAGGCCGAGCCAGAAGTCGCCGGCCCGGCGGTGACCCAGCGGCGCGGCTGGGTGTTTGGCACGGTGGCATTGATTGCCCTGGCGGTTGCGGTCGGCATGTGGTTTTTGGGAGGGGCGCCGGCAACGCAGGGCCAAGTCGCGCCCGCAGGCAATCAGGCGTCAACCAGCGCGAGTGCGATGAAGGCTGTGGCATTGCCCCCTCCGGAGCCGGTGGAGGCGGCCAAGCCTGTGGCCGAGACGCTGGATGAGGCGCAAAAGGCGCACTACGAAGAGTTGGTTCGCCGCGAGGCTGAGCGTGCCGAGCGGGCGCGCCAGACCATGGACCGGCTGGCTGCGAAAGAAAAGGCCTTGAGCGAAGCCCGGGCCAGCAAAGCCGCTGCCGAAAACGGCGCGCCGACGCCGCGCTTGCCACGCCGCAACCCGCCGACGCGGCCGCGCCGGCTGCCGGCGCCGTTCCCGGACCAACACCCAGCGGTGCCGCGCCAGTGGCGCCAGCCGTCCCATCGACCGCACCGACCCGCACGACGGTGGAGCAGGCATGCGCCAAGGAAACCAACTTCCTGGCCCGTGATCTGTGCCGCGTGGACGCTTGTCGGGTGGCGGCCAATGCGAACGACCCGATTTGCGTGTGGTATCGCCGTCTGGAAGAGGAACGTCGAAACCGCCTCAACAATTGAGCAGGAGCAGGCACCTCCGCGCTGTGCCATGCCGCCGCGGAGTCGTGCTGTTCAACGCGCCGAGGCGTTGTGTTCCAGTCGCTCGAGCAGCGCCACGAGGGTGGCGCGCTCGTCGGCATCCAGCCCACGCATCAAGCGCCTCTCGAAAGCCGCTTCGTGCCCTTGCATCTTGCTTTGCAGGGCAGAGCCTTTGGTGCTGACCCGCAGCACCTGGCTGCGCCCGTCGGCCGGGTTGGGTTGGCCGCAGAGCAGCTCCCTCTCGATCAGCCCTTTCACGATGCGCGCAATCTGTGCCTTGTCACGCCCGGCGTGCTGGACCAGGTCGCTCTGGGTGGCTCCCGGGTGGTGGGCAAAGTAGCGCAGACAGCGCGCCTCCATCATGCCCAGGCCTTCGCCGTCGGCATGCATGGCCTCGCGCATGTGGTGCTTGAGTCCGTGCATCAGCGCATGCATGCGCTCCAGGACGCGGGGCGGCTGGGAGGTTCGTGACATTGGTGTTTGCCCATAAGGTTGATAGTGTCATCTGGTTGACGGCATAATGGTTGTCATTATCAACCATATGGGCAAATTTACAGCATGAATTCCGATGCATTGAGCGGCTTCACAGTCGAGCGCCTGCGCCATCCGTTGCACATCAGGCGTCTTCAGGTCCAGCACGTCGAGCGGATCAGTCCGCATTTCTTCCGCCTCCGCCTGGCCGGGCAGGCGTTGGACGGGTTTGTCAGCGCCTCTTTTGACGACCATCTCAAACTCATGCTGCCGGCGCGCCCTGGCGCGGCGCTGGTCTTGCCCGAGATGGGGCCAGATGGTCCGGTGTTGCCGCCCGGGGTCGAGCGGCCAGTCATGCGCGACTACACGCCGCGCCACTTTGACGCAGCGGCGCAAACGCTGGACATCGAGTGTTTTGTGCACGCTTCCGGCCCCGCCACCGAGTGGGCGTCCCAGGCACGGTCCGGCGATCCGGTGGGCGTTGGCGGGCCCCGGGGCTCTTTTGTGGTGCCCATGGCCTTTGGCTGCCATGTGTTGATTGGCGACGAATCGGCGATGCCGGCGATCGCACGCCGACTTGAGGAACTGCCCGCCGGCACCCAGGCCATTGCCATTGTGGAAACCCGCGATCCTGCAGACCGCCGCACATGCGGACACCCAGGCCGATTTGCGGACCGAGTGGGTGCCAGCAGGCACGGTGGACGGGCTCGCGAAGGCCGTGGGCGAGCTGGCGTTGCCCGCCGATGTGGAGACGTTCGCCTGGGCGGCAGGCGAAGCGGCGAGCATGGTGGCGGTGCGCCAGGCGTTGGTGGGCGTGCATGGCCTGCACAAGTCGCGGGTGCGGGCATCGGCCTACTGGAAACGCGGCAGCGCCGGGCATCACGAAACCTTGTGAATGCGCGCACCGACCGCATTCTGGTGTGGCGAGTCCTCAGCTGGCGGTCCTGGCCCGCCTTCGTCGAGCCAGGCCAGGGCGATGGATTCGCGTGTCGCCACCCACACCTGGTCTTTCAGGGTTTGCACATGCCGCATCACCGTGTCGAGACCGCCAATGCGCGCCGGGCGGCCGATGATGCGCGTGTGCAGGCCGATGGTCAGCATGCGGGGCGCGCTTTCGGCCTCGATGAGCAGTTCATCGATGGCCGCGATCACGTAGTCTGCGAAATCGCGCCCGTGAACGAATGAGGCCCGGTCGAAGAAGCGCATGTCGTTGGTGTCGAACGCGTAGGGCAGCACCACATACGGCTGGCCGCCCGTGGTGGTGAGGATGTAGGGCAGGTCGTCGCCATAGTCGTCGCTGTCGTAGAGAAAGCCCCCATGGTCCTGCAGCAGGCGGCGCGTGCGCACCGAGGCCGATGATTTGCAGTGCCAGCCGCTGGGTGGGCGACCCCAGTGGCGCTGGATGGCGTTTGCGGTGCGCTCGATGGCCGCTCGCTCGGTGGCTTCGTCCATGTGGGCCGGGGATTCCCAGCGCCAGCCATGGGCGCACAGCTCGAAGCCGTGGGTCAGCGCCTCTTGCGCCACCCAGGGCGTGCATTCAAGCGCCCGCCCGCAGACATTGAGCGTGAGCGCCAGTCCGCTGCGCACGGCGATCGGCCACCCGCCTGTACCCGCAGCGTGCGCCGTATTCGAAATGGGTTTCCATGCAGTAGTCGGGCACACCGCTGATCTGATGCACGGCTTCGTGCACCGCTTCGTTGTGGTCGTCACCGCTGCTCAGGGCGAACTCGGCGCCTTCTTCGATGTTGAGCACAAAGGAGATCGCCAGGCCGGCGCCTTTGGGCCAGTGCCGGTGGCTGTCGCGTGGTCGGCCATTGCCGAAACGGCGGGTGCGTTCGGGGACAGGGTGTTTTGGGGGCGTCGTGGTCATGGCGTGTGGCGGCTTGTTGGCTCGAGGTCACATGGCGCGAGGGCGACAATGCACGGTGTGTGGCGTGGTGAGGCCTGGGATCCCTAGGGGCGCGGAATGAAAGGAAAGGTGGTGCATATGGGGCAGCGTGGCGTGGGCATGGCGGTGGACGATGCGCAGGCGGGCGGTGGTGTGGCGGAGGTTGTGGCGCAACTGGTGGCCGCCAGGCGAGCGGGCGGGCATCTGGGCCATGCGGCGGCGGTCGCCGAACTCTCGGCAGAGGCCGCCTACCGCGTGCAAGCGGGCGTGGCCGACCATTTCGGCTGGTTCGCCGACGGCCCGCCGCGCCACTGGAAATCGGGTGGTGCATCTCGGGATGCCTTGTTGACCCACGCACCTTTGCCGCCGACGGGGGTGTTGCACAGCCCGGCCGACTTGGCGCGCTGGCCCTTTGCCCTGCGCGGCATCGAAGCGGAGATTGCGTTGCGCCTGGGGGCTGCGGTGGATGTGGAGATGGCCCAACGCCTGGGAGCACCGGGTTTGGCTGATCTGGTGGACGCCATGGCCGTGTCCATCGAGGTGGTGGATTCGCGCTGGCGAGAGGGCATGGGCGCCCCGGCCAACGCCAAGCTGGCCGATCTGCAGTCGCACGGTGCGCTGGTGTTGGGCGACTGGGTGCCCTTTCGGGCGGTCGATTGGGCGCAGCAGCGTTGCCGGGCGCGGGTGGGTGCGCAAGCCGAGGTGGTCTGCACCGGTACCCATGCCATGGGCGATCCCGCCTGGCTGCTGCCCCATTGGCTGCGCCATGCCTGCGGCCGTTTTGGCGCATTGCCGGCTGGCGCGGTGCTGACCACCGGCACCTGGGTGGGGATTCTGTGGGCGCAGGCGGGCGATGCGGTGCATGTGGCGTTTGACGGTATTGGCCAAGCCCATGTGCAGCTCTGAACCTCAGATCGACGGCCAGCGGTGGGTCTGGTGCAGGCTGCTCTCCAGCGCCTGGGCCAGGTCGAAAAGGGTGTCGTCGGCGCCATAAGGCCCGATCAGCTGCAACCCGATCGGCAGGCCGCTGCTGGATGACTCCACCGGCAGGGACATGGCGGGCAGGCCCGCCGCGTTCACCCAGCCGGTGAAGACCGCGTGTCCGCGCGGCCCCACCGCCTGCCCCGCGATTTCGGTGGGAAACGCCTGTGTGGCCGGCCAGGGCAAGGCCGCTGCGCTGGGCATGGCGATAGCGTCCCAGGACTGAACCAGGTGGGCGCAGGCTTCGCGCAACCGCGCCACGCTGTCGAGCAAGGTCCACAAGGTCGACGCCGGAACCGAGCGGCCTTGCTCGGCCATGGCCCGGTACTTGGCTGAGGCGCCTTGCTGCCAATCGGGGTGTTGATCAAACAGGCTCGCCAGGCCGATTTGCCCGACCAGCGTCCAGTGGCGGTTGATGCCGTCCAGCGGCAGGGACAGTTCGCCGGTGTGCACCGTGTGGCCCAGAGAGGTCAGGTGGGCACAGGCGGCCGCGCATTGGGTTGCGATCTCGGGGTCGACCGGCGCCTGGTTCAGGGTGGGCACATACAGCACGCGCAGCGTGCCGGCGCTGGGGCGCTGTCCGCAGCGCGCGGCCGCAGCCGCCAGTGACTGGCGGTCGCCATCTTCCGGGCCACGCAAGGCGTCGAACAGCAGGCGGGCATCGGCCACGCGGCGCGCCATGGGGCCAACCACCTCGAAGTCCAGCAGCAGGGTGGGCAATCCGCCTCCGCGTGCGATCGCGCCGATCGAAGGCTTGAAGCCCACCAGGCCGCAGTGCGACGCCGGGCGGCGGATGGAGCCGCCGCCATCGGTGCCCAGGGCCAGCGGCGTGCAACCGGCCGCCACGCTGGCCACCGCGCCCCCGCTGGAGCCGCCCGGGGTCAAGGCGAGGTTCCAGGGGTTGCGGCTGGCGCCAAACAGCGGGTTGTCGGTGTAGCCCTCCAGCGTGAACTCGGGCACATTGGTCTTGCCCAGAATCAGGGCGCCAGCGGCGCGGGCGCGCGCCACCGGGCGTTCGTCCACCGCGCTGCGGTGGTCGCGCAACGCAGGGCTGCCCCAGGTGGTGGGCATGTCGGCGGTGCACAGGTTGTCCTTGATCGATAGCGGCAGCCCGTCGAGCGGCGACAGGGGTTTCCCGGTGCGCCAGCGCTCGGTGCTGTCTTCAGCGTCTTGCCAGACCGCCGCGCGGCGGGTGACAAAGGCGTTGATTTTCGGGTTGACTTCGTCGGTTCGCTCCACACACGCCGCCACGGCCGCCAGCGGCGTGGTTCTGCCTTCGCGGTACGCGCAATGCAGTTCGCGGGCCGACCATTGCCACAGGGGTTTTTCCGGCGCCATGGTGTGTCCGTCCTGGGTGTCGGATTACATCAAGCCCGGCAGCCAGGTGACGATCGCAGGGAACGCGATCAGCAGAAAGGCAAAGGCGATCAGGATCAACACATAGGGCAGCGCCCCGGCGATGGCGTCGCGAATGGAGCCGCCATCGGGACGGATGCCGTGCACGACAAACAGGTTCATCCCCACGGGCGGCGTGATCAGGCCCATTTCACACATCAGCACGATGAAGATGCCAAACCAGACCGGATCGATGCCCAGCGCCAGCACGATGGGGAAGGTGATCGGGATGGTGGCGACCATCATGGAGAGCACGTCCATGAACATCCCCAACACCAGGTAGAACGCCATCAGGATCAGGACCATCTGTGTGCCCGAAAGCCCGAACGACGTGACCCACTGCGTCATGGTTTCTGCGACACCGGTCAGGCTGACGGCCAGGTTCAGGATGAAGGCGGCGGTGATGATGAGCAGGATCATGCCGCTGGTCTTGCCGGTCTGGATGAAGCAGTTTTGCAGCAAAGCCCAGCTCAGCTTTTTGCTGCGCCACGCAAAGATCAGCGAAGCGACCACCCCCAGGGCGGCCGATTCGGTGGTGGTGGCCAGGCCGCTGTAGAGGCTGCCCATGACGATGACGAACACCACGCCCGGGGGCACGAGGTCTTTGAGCAGGCCGATTCGCTCGCGAAGCGGCACGCGGGCTTCCCGGATCGCGCTGTCGGTCAGCACGGCGTAGATCGCCACAAAGCCCATGAAGGCGCCGGTGAGCAGCAGCCCCGGGATGATGCCGGCGACAAACAGGCGGCCGATGGAGGTGTCGGTCAGCGAGCCGTAGACGATCAGGTTGACCGAAGGCGGGATCAGGATGCCCAGCGTGCCGCCAGCGGCGATGGAGCCCAGCGAGGCCGACATCGGGTAGCCGCGCTTGTGCAAGGAGGGCAGGGCCACGGTGCCGATGGTGGCGGCGGTGGCGACCGAGGAGCCCGAGGTGGCGGCGAAGATGGCGCTGCAGCCGATGTTGGCGTGCAGCAAGCCGCCGGGCAAGCGGCCAAGCCAGGCCGCCAGGGCGCCGAACATGCGGTCGGCGATGCCCGATCGCAACAGCAGCTCGCCCATCAGGATGAACAGCGGAATGGAGGTGAGCAGGTTGTCGTTGTGAACGCCCCAGACCACCGGGGCGATGGAATCGATGAAGGGCAGGCCGTAGGCCATCATGCCGCCGATGATGCCGACCACGGCCATGGCCGAGGCAATGGGAAGCCCCACGAGCATCATGCCCAGCATGGCGAAGAAGCCGATGGCGATGTAGTTCAGGCTCATGCCGGGTCCTTTTGAGCGCGTGCTTGCAGGTCTTCAAGCTCTTCCTTGAGCTCTTCGTTGGCAGAGCGGGGTTGCAGCAGGGCGTTGAGCGAGGCGATGCGCCCGCTCAGCAGCAGCCAGGTGGCGTAGAGCGCGGTGCCCACGGCCAGCAGGCCGAACGTGATGAGGCCGAGCAGCCAGGCGGTTTGTGGATAGACCAGCGGTGTGGCCCAGGGCGTTTGGGAGACGCTCTGGTAGGCGCGGGAGTCCTGAATCACGAACCAGGCCAGCCAGGCCAGCAGGCCGGCAAAGCCGGCGAGCGAGAGCGCCGATAGCCAGTTGATGGCGGTCTTCAGTGGCGCGGGGAACCGGCCATAGAACACGTCCACCCGAATGTGGTTGCGCCCGATCAGCGCCATGCTGAAGGCAATGGTCGCACCCACCGCCAGGGCGTAGCCGCCGAGCTCATCGGCGCCTTGCAGCGACACATTGAACAGTTTGCGAATCGCCGTTTCAACCGCCACGATCAGCGAGAGCGCAACAAATATCAGGCCAAATACGGTGCCCAGCCAGCGTTCCAGAGCGTCTTTCATTGGGGAATCCTGTGAGTCGTTTGAAGTGTCCGACCGTGGGCGCGAAGCCGGGTGCAGCGCCGTGCACCCGGCCTTTGTGCGCCATTGTTCAGGCGCAGGGGTTACTGGATGCCGACGACTTTGCCCACGGTGTTCTTCCAGGCGGTGGAACAGCCGGGGTTGGATTTGTCACAGATCTCGGCCCAGGTGGGCACGGAGATCGACGCCACGGCACCGCGCAGCGTGGCCAGATCGGCTTCTTGCACGGGTACGTCCACCAGGTTGTATTTTTTGCCGGTGGTGCAGGGTTCCTTGCCCGCGTTGCAGTTCATGGCGTCGCGGGTCAGGACTTCGGAGTAGCTCCAGATGTCATTGGTCAGTTCGGTGAAGGCGGCCTGCATCTTGGCCTGTTGTTCGGGGCTCAGGCGCTTCCAGGCCTTGAGCGTGATGGCATAGGCATTGACCGCCATCTGCACGCCCAGGGCGTATTGGTGGGTCGTGACCTCGGGCCAGGACGAGCTGTTGGCCGAGCTGGGCCCGGTGATGGCGCAATCGACCACACCGAGCGAGAGCGACTGGTGCACCTCGGTGAATGACAGCGGCACCGGCACGCCGCCCACCGTTTCGATGAACTTGGCCAGGTTCTGGTCATACACGCGCACCTTGAGCCCCTTCAGGTCGGCCAGGCGCGCGACCGGCTTTTTGCAGAAGAGGATCTGCGGACCGAAAGGCCAGGCGCCCAGCAGCTTGACCTGGAACTGCTTTTGCAGACGCTGGTCCAGCGTATCGAAGTAGGCCTCATAGACCTTGCGGGCGGTGGCGTAGTCGGGCGAGGCGCCCACCAGATCCAGGCCGAGCAGGGTGGGCTCGTCGCGCGAATTCTGCGAAACCCGCAGCGAGACGATGTCGAACAGGCCCGCCTTCATCACGCGCAACTGTTCGGTGTCCTTGATGCCCAACTGGTCGATGGGTTTGTAGTCGGCGTCAATGGGCAGGCCGGTGCGCTTGGCGAATTCGTCGAAGAAGGGTTTTTCCTTGTTCTTTTGCACCATGCCGGTGGCGGCGGGTTGGCCGATCACCTTGAAGGTCATGCGGTCTTGCGCCTGCGCGGCGTTGCCGAACAGCCCAGGGCGCTGGCACAGGCCAGAGGCAGCAAGGCTTTGGCCAGGATGAACGGATTCATGGGGGAGCTCCTTCGGTTGCGGGTGGGGAAAAACGTGATGGGGAAAAACTGGGCAACAAGGTGACAACGGATAGGGGGACGTGCGGGGTGCGGACATCAGGGCGGTTGCCGCGCGGAGCAGCAGGGAGGCGCGCCGAGGCTGGCCTTCGCCCCGTCCCAGTCGCGGGTGAAGGCGCCGTCCCAGACCACCTCCGCCGCGGGCGACGGTGATGCCGGGCCAGGCCCGCAGGCGGCCCTCGTAGGGCGTGTAATCCACCGCGTGGTGCAGCTCGCGTTGCGGATGGTGCGTTCGCCTTCGTCCCAGACCACCAGGTCGGCGTCGCTGCCGGTGGCAATCACGCCTTTGCCGGGTGCAGCCCGTAGGCCTTGGCCGGGTTGGTGGCGGTGAGCTCGACGAACTTTTCCAGCGTGATGCGCCCGCCCAGAGAACGCCCTCGGAATACAACAGGGCCATGCGGGTCTCGATTCCCGGGATGCCGTTGGGAATGTGGCGGAAGGGCATTTCTTCGCCGCCAAGGCTTCTTGCCTTGCGGGTCGTCGTACCGGAACGGCGCGTGGTCTGAGGAAAACACTGTGAAAAGGCCGTCGGCCAGGCCGATTTCCAGATGACGGCCTGGTTGGCCTTGTCGCGTGAGGCAGGCTGCACACAGCGCGCGCCCTGGTAGCTGTCGTCCAGCCCCAGGTCGTCGGCGGTGAGAAACAGGTAAGGGGGCAGGTCTCGGCAAACACCTTGAGGCCGCGCAGACGCCAGCGGATCTGCTCGACCGCCTCGCGCCCCGGACGATGCACGATCAGGATTGGAACATCCACCAGTTCGGCCAGCGACAGGGCGCGGTGAAGTGGCTTCGCGCTCGACCAACATCAGGCCGCGAGACGCCGTGAAAGCGCGGTGCGGTGTGGCCGGCGGCCTCCAGGCGTTTGGTCAACCATTCGATGCAGTCGGCGTTTTCGGCGTGCACCATGGCCATGGCGCCGTGGCGGCGCGCCACCGACAACACATCCAGCATCTGGCCGTCGTCGAGCTTGAGGTCGTCGTAGGTCATGTAGACCTTGAACGAGGTGAACCCTTCGGCGATCAGCGCGGGCAGCTCGTCGTTCAACACGATTGGGCGAAGGTCACTCACGATGAGATGAAACGCGTAGTCCACATGCGCGCGGCCCTGGGCTTCGCGATCGGTAGTCGTCCACCGCCGCGCGCAGGCTGGCGGCGCCCTTGGCCTGGGCGGCGAACGGAATGACGGTGGTGGTGCCGCCGCAGACGGCCGAGCGGGTGCCGGTGTCAGTCGTCGGCCATGCGCCCGGCAGGGCCATGGGTTGATCAGGTGGCAATGAGGCATCCACGCCGCCTGGGGTCACCGTGCGCCCGGCCGCATCGATCTCTTGGGTTCCCGGGGCCAATGCGCGCCCAGCTGTGCGATGCGGCCGCCTTTCACCCCAATGTCGGCCGTGAACATCGCTGGCCGTGGCCACGCTGAGCGTTGCCCACCACCAGATCGAACTGCTCGAGCGCAGGCGCACCCCAGGCTGAGCTTCGGCAGTTTATGTTTACAGACATGTGACAATGCAATCGGGTTAAAAATCAGGATTTTAGAACCCGTTATGCAAGTCACATGCCAGCGATATTTCCCATATCCGCCACCAAATTTCATAGGAAAAGGCACTGTTTTGGTTTGTCGACAATAGTGTTGACACTATGTTGGTGCGAACCTCGTGTTTTTCCCTGGCACGCCGTTCGCATAGGGTTGATGACCCGCCTTGGCCCGCCTTAGCCCCCTTGCGCTTTCTCTTTCTTTTCATCCATCCACCCCACAACCCGTTCTGGAACCCTGCTTATGTCGACCCCGATCCGCCTGGGCGTGCTCACGCCGTCGTCCAACACTGCACTTGAACCGCTGACCAGCGCCATCGTGGCCACCGTGCCTGGGGCCAGCGCACATTTCTCACGCTTCAAGGTGACGGAGATCTCGCTCAAGCCCGATGCGCTCGGCCAGTTCGACGACGTAACCAAGGGTGATCTGGCGACGCCGAGCTGCTGGCCGATGCCCGCGTCGATGTGATCGGCTGGAGCGGCACGGCAACCGGCTGGCTCGGCTTTGAATCAGGACGACGGCTCGTCGAGCGCATCCACCAGCCACACCGGTATCCAGGCCACCACGGCCGTGCTCGCCCTCAACGAGCTGATGCGGCTCAAGGGCATCCAGCGCCTGGGCCTGGTCTCGCCCTACACGCCCGATGTGCAGGCGCGCATCGTCGACCTTCGCCGCCATTGGTGTGGAGATCGTGGCCGAGCGCCATCTGGGCATTTGCGTGAACCACGATTTCGCGCTGGTGCCGCCGCAGCAACTGCGCCAGATGATTGAAGAGGTGGCGCAGTCTCGCGCCCCAGGCCATCTCCACCTATTGCACCAATCTCCATGCCGCCGATCTGGCGAGGCGCCGTGGAGGCGCGAGCTGAAGGCATCCACCTTGCTGGACACCGTGAGCACCACGGTGTGGGGCATGTTGCGCGCCATCCGGTGTGTCGCCTGCGGTGGTGCAGCGCTGGGGTGCGTTGTACGAATGGGCCTGAGCGCTTTCTCGCTTTATCCATTGGCCCCTGTCTAGAGAATCCAGTTGATCCCGGTCGACTCACCCCTTCGAACGCATCAAGGCTGGGCGCTGAGCGCAGGCACCCCGATTCCTGACAGGTCCACATCCCGCCCGTCAACCTCACCCGCCCATGCCCCGCCCGCCCCGATCGACACCGCCCGTCAAGCAGCTTGAGCGCGAAACCGCGAATGACGCTACGAGCGCATCTACTGCGCCATCCTGGAACACCGGCTTCATCCGGGCACCAAGCTCGGCGAAGACCGCCTGGCCAAAATCTTCAACGTCAGCCGCGCGCGGTTCGCGAGGTTCTGAGCCGGCTGGCCCACGAGCAGATCGTCGACCTCTACCCGCAGCGGGGCGCGTGGCCAAGCCCACGCCGGTGCAGGCGATGGACGTGTTTGAGGCGCGCCGCCTGATCGAGCCAGCCATTCTCAAGCGCCTGATCAACGGGCTGACGCCCGACAAGGTCGCTCGCCTGCGCCAGCGCCAGGGCTTGAAATCGACGCGCGCCGCCGCGATGACAAGCGCGCGGTGGTGCGTCTGTCGGGCGAGTTCCGTCTTGCTCGCCGAGCTGGCCGGCAATTCGGCGCTGTCTCGCAGCATGCGCGAACTCTCCACGCTGACCTGCCTGATCTCTTCCTCTACGACGCCCCCACGGCGGTCAGTTGCCGGGCCGATGAGCATTCCGGGCTGATCGAAGCCATCGGCAAGCGCGATGTGGCCACGGCCGAGAGGCTCATGCTCTCGCACCTGGACCACATCGAAGGAAGCCTGTCGCTCGACAGCACGGCCGCCGAGGCGGACCTGGAAGCGATCTTCGGTGAGTGAGTCTCAGCGCTCGGCGGCAGTGCGCCTGCTGCTCATCAACCTGCCTGCTCCGCCCACATCACCGACAGGCTCGCCACCTCGGCGCGGCAGGCGCTGGCGCCGGGCGACGTGCTGACCGCGCTCACCGCTGAAAGCGGCCCCAGGCGGTGCGCTCGGCCGAGCTGCCCGAGGCCACCCGCAACGTGATCGAGATGGCCAGTCAGCACAGCGCGGATCACGATGCGGTTCTAATCGGTATCTCGCTCGACTGCGGGCTGCAGGCGGTGCGCCGCCCTGTGCGCCCCGCAGCCAGTGGTGGAGCATGACCGAAGCGGCCTGCCGGGCGGCTTGCCAGCTTGGCCGCGATTCGGGCTGCTCACCCTCGGCGAAACCATGGCGCCGCTGTACCGGGCGCATGTGGCCAGCCTGGGGCTGGATCAGCACCTCGTGGCCGTGGCCGCCCCCGACATGCCTCAGGCATTCGGCGCCAGCGCGCCGACGCGGTGTCCGATGCACTGCTCGACCGGCTGACGCGGGCTTACGCCGCCCCCCTGCGCGAGGCCGGTGCGCAGAGCGTGGTGCTTGCCGGGGCGGTGCTGTGCGGCTATGGGCCGCGTTGGCGCAGCGCCTGGGTTGCCCGGTGCTCGACGGCATGGAAAGCGCGGCGTGGGCCTGCGAGCGCGTGAGGCAGATGCGGGCCTGAGGCCGCTGGCCAGGCCCGGGCGGTGGACGCCAGGCCACTGGAGGCAGACCTGCGAGGTCGTTGGTTTGCGGTTGGTTACATCTCGGGGCGGCCATGCGAGAAAACGCCCCCGTGCTATGCTTTTGGCACAGCAACGGGGTGGGGCGTGCGGGGTGCCCGGTTTAGTGGGTCGATGGCTTGCCAAGGCCGATCCCGCAGCGTGCTGCCCAGGCCCCGGCGCTGACCCAATCCGCCGTTTGCGAAAGTGCCCCCATCACCCGGCCCTTCATCAACCAGCCCAGCCCCTCACGACCGTGACCGCACAAAGAACACGCAACGCCCCGTGCTCCCATGCCAACCGCAGGCGCCACCCAGACCCTGCCGCCAACGCCGCCGGGCCCACACAAGAGGTCAAGGGCGCGGTGAGCACCCTCGTTGCAGGCCTGGCGCTTTCGGTGGCGTTGGTGGCTTGTGGGGGCGGCGAAGCCGACCGAACCGACGCGCCGTCGGTGGCCGGCGGCTTCTTCGACGCCTGCAGACCTTGATGACCCGGCCGGTCGAGGCCAGTACTGACCACCGGCGCCGAACTGAATGCCCAGGAGCTGCAGCGCGCCCAACTGGCCGGGCAGGCCCTGCGCAGCGAACGCCAAGCGAACGGAGTTGAGCTACCGTCGACACCGGTCTGCGCAAGGCCGCCGCAGAGGGCCGACCTCACCGTGTTCCTTCTACAACGCCATTTCGGGCGCCCATTTCTCCACGGCCAGCGTGGCCGAGCGCAGTCAGATCCGGGCACAGGCGGGCGCCTTCGTCTACGAGGGGTCCTGCCTTCCAAGCCCAGCAGCCAAAGCGCGCCCAACCTCTCGCCGGTGTACCGCCGCCAACAACGCCACCGGCGTGCAGCACCACAGCATCGGCGAAGACGAGAAGAACCGCCGCATCCAGCAATCGCTGCCGCAGTTCCGCCTGGAAGGCGTGGCCTACTACGCCAGCAAGACCGCTCTCGAAGGCTATCGGCCGCTCTACCGCGCCTATGCTTGATCAGCAAAGGTTCCGCTATTCCACCAGCGCCACAGAGGCCAACGGTGTCGCGAACACCGGCAGGAAAGGGTGGCGTATTACGTGGTGGTGCCCCTGCCACCGACCCGCGCCCACACCTCCGTGGTGGACGCCTCCTGCAGCCTGCCCAATTTTCAGGCCGATTGGCTGCAGCAGGTCAACGCCGCCCGCGCCGTCGCGCGCACCTGCGGTGGCGTGCTCCAGCCCGCCGCACCGGCATGTCCTGGAACGCCACCTTGCAAACAGCCGCCAACCGGCATTCAACCGACATGGCCATGAACAACTTCTTCAGCCACACCGGCAGCGACGGCGGCAACGTCGCGCGGGCCACGGGCCGCCTACAGCTGGCGCGGCGTGGGGGAGAACATCGCCGCAGGCTGCGCCAACGTGAGCGGGGTGATGAACGGCTGGCTGACCAGCACCGGCCATTGCAACAACATCATGGGGGCCAGCTACACCGAGGTGGCTCTCGCCTGCGTTGCCCAGCCTGTAGCTACCTATGGCAAGTATTGGACGATGGTGCTAGGGCGGCGGTAAGCCGCTTGGGTTGCCTGGTGGGCAAGCGATTCGCTTTTGGGCCCGCAAGATTCCGGCCGGTGGACCAGGGTGTGAGCATGGCCGCGCGCACATGAATGGCCAGGGCTCAACCGCGCAATCGTTGGGCGCGGGTCACGCCCGGGACGGCCCAGCCGGCTACTGCGCCTGGCCCGCGCGTTGATGCGAAATCGGCCTGCCACCCAAGCTCGGGTGGGTGGGCCGCGCGCCGGTCTCCACACCCCCTCCGACTTTGCAGCTCATGCCGTGATCGGCGCAGCACCCTCGGTGCCCCCATGCCACCGCCCACAACACGCCTGCGACCCCCAAAATCGTCGCAGGGTGAAATGTCCGGGCCAGCAATGGCTTCGGGTGTGCAGGGGAACAGTTTTCACCACCCCATTCAAGCCGAATTGGGTGACGAGAAAAGACTATTTCATCGAGCTGAGGCCAAACAAGTTGCCCTCGGTGTCCTCGCACAGAGTCACCCAGCCGAACTCTCCGATGGAGAACTTGGGCCGTACCACCTTGCCACCCGCAGCGACGATGCGCGATTCTTCGTTCCCGCAATCCGCCACACTGAAGTACACCAAGGTGCCACCCGCGCCCGGGCGGGCATGGCTCGATTTCACCAAGGCACCACCAGCGCCATACGCCCCCATGTCTGCAGGGAAACTCATCATCTGGGTTTCACCGGTCGGGTCGCCAATGGGGGTCAGCTTTTGCTGCAGCACGCTTTCGTAAAAATTGACGGCCCGGTTCATGTCCGCGACGTAGATATCAAATCAACCAATTGCGTTCGACTTTGCCATGAGGCGCTCCTATGTGGATGAAGAAGCGCTCAGTTTAGGAATCAGTCAACCGCCTGTATTGTGTAAATCAGACATCAAACTTGTCGACGTACTTCGCGGGGGTGTAGCCGGTGACTTTGCGAAACGAGTGGATGTAGTGCGACTGGTCGGCATACAAGTCCAGGTAGTGCTGTTTGAACGATTTCTGAAGGCGCAAGACCTTCAGCAGATCATGCGGAGACAATCCCGTCGCTTGTTTGAGTGTGCGCTGCAGTTGGCGCGGCGACAGGCATGCCACCGCAGCCATGTCAGTTACGGTGTGTATGTCATCCAAATTCGCCAGAATCCTCTCGGTGACAGGATTGCTCACCACCAGCTCGGCATCGATAAGCCAGCGCACCAAGCCAGATATAACCGCCTGCTTGGCTGAGAAATCATGCTGAGCCAGCTCCCTGCTGGTGGCGACCAGAGGCAGTTCTCCTGCGTAAGGCATACCGACAAACTGATCGGAAATCTCTTGCGGATTGCCCTGCCACACGCCCGGCAACAGCTGTATGCCAACATAGTGAAACGATTTTCCGAGGTTGAGCACTTCGTATTTGGTGCGCAATGCCGTGATCCCAGCAATGCCGGTGTCCACCTGATTGAACAGAATATTCACGCAGGCGTCAGGTATTGCGTGAAACAGGAAATCGTCTGCCAAAGGGATTTCAGTTTTGAGTTCCGGTAGCAATACGCAAGTCGGACAGATGCGCCGGAGGTTTCTCCAGCGTGTAGCGCACCGAGCTAGCAGTTTTCTCTATGCCATCTTTGATCGGGTCGTACATGGTCTTTCTTTTGCCAAACTGAGCAGAGTGGGCGGTTCTGAAAACGGAAAATGGCGCACTCTATCAGGCCGTTGTCGTCGTCCACCTGGCCGGGGTAGCGCAGGCTGTAGGGGATGGTGGGCAGGTTGGCTCTGGGGATGCTTTGGGCGGCTTGTTCGCTAAAGCCGCTGAAGGCCGTCAGCCGGAGCCAGCGGGGGGGGGGCCTTGGGCGTCGGTGAGTCTTCTGGGGGTGTTGAGGTGGTCTGCATAGACCGCGAAGGGCTCGCCGTTGATCACGGCCACCACGGGCATGGAGCTGCTGACGGGTGGAGGTAGACTGTTTCGGTGGGGTTTGCCGGATGAGATTATTCGTGGGCAAAAGGCAAGACCTGACCCTCAAACCTTCTCAAGCCTGAGTTGCAATAGGTTGTTCCCACTGGGCGGAAGCCGGGGGGCGTTGGCAAGGCCGGTGAGGCCTTCGGAGTGTTGTAGCTCGAGAAAGATGGCAGCCAGGCGGTTCGCTCCTGAGCTGTGCTGCCACGTTCTGCCGTAGGCCCATTCAGCGCAGACATGTCTGGATGAATCGTTCGGCCTTGCCATTGGTTTGTGGGTGGTAGGGCTTGGTGAAGCGGTGCTTGATGCCCAGTGCCTGACGATCTTGGCGAACAGGCGGCGCGGCGATAGGCCGAGCCGTTGTCCGGTCAGCAGGCGCTCGATGCGCACGCCCAGCGCTGCATAGTGGGCGGCGCTGCGGCTTGCAAGAAGTCCACTGCAGAGCCCTTTACGCTCATCAGCATGCATCTGCACGGCCCACCCGGCTGTGGTCATCGATGGCCACGTGGGCGAACTCCCAGCCGGCGCCAGAGACGGAGTCGCGGCGGTTGCCGGTAGCGCGGTGGCTGGGGCGCTTTGATGCGTCCAAGCTTCTTGGTGTCCACATGTGCAGCATGGCCCCGAGATGGGTATTCGTACCGAACCACAGGGACAGCCTGGGCTGCAGTGCCTTCAGGCTGGAAGGCCAAGCTTGGCCAGCCAGCGGCTGATGGTGGCCACGCTGCGCCCGACCACCGAGGCGATGCGGCGCATGGGCATTCGGTTGCGGCGCAGTTGCTCGATACGCCGGCCCAGCGCCTCGATGGTGCTGCGCGTTCTGGCCGGCCGTGAGCTGCTGTCCAGGAGGGCATCGACTCCGCCGGCCTCGAAGCGGCTGCGCCGCTGCGGGCAGTCCGAACGCTGATGCCAGCGGCCTGGGCCGCTGGCATCAGCCCGACGGCAATGCGCCCGATCCCAGCAATTTGCGTCCTTCAAACGTCAATCTGACATTCTTGTGGCTGTTCATCCCCACGGGTTTCCTCTGTGAGTGCTGAAGCGTGGTAACTCCGGTCTCCCAGATGCCGTCGGGTGAACAACCTATTGCAACATCACACCTAGCCTCCGGTTTGCGATTCTTGTAATGGATAATGACTACTCGAATCAACGCAGGGAGAGTTTCGATGATGCAAGTGGACGGCGGGCAAATCACGGCACGGACTTGGCCAGAACATCAGCGTGGCCACCAGAGGTCGTGACGGCGCTGCTGCTGAACAGTGCCTGCGCGCCTGTGTCGGCCAAAGCAGATGGCGCTGAAGCCACTCCTGAAGCGGTGCCGATGAAATCCGCCCCCTGCGTGAAGGCCATTCCCAAACCTTATAAATGGGAGGGAACAACGATCAGCTCAAAGACGCTTGCGTAGGCCCACCTTCCGGTTTCCTGCCAACATGTTCGGGACCAGATGGGGCCCGACCAGGAGCAACTTCACGCTGGTCACTGATGTGGCCAGACCTGCAGCCAGCCGAGCCCGGCAAGCTGAACGGGCAGCCATTCGACCAGGTCATGGCACGGGTGCAGATCAGCCCGGATTACGTGGACCGGAAGTACCGATTGAGACAAGGCTTGAGCGCTTTGCTCACACGACCTATGGCGAGGACTCCCGATGAACGCAACCCTTCCAGCGTGCTGGCTCTGCGTGACCGCCAACCTGACCGTTTTGGATTGACCCCTTACTACGTCAACGCACCAGAGGTACGAAGACTTTTCCGACCGAACAGAACCGGCGCCTTGGCATGAAGGGCGTGGCAAGGTGGAAAACACAGAGCGACTGGTATTTGCACCGTGATGATGCGGGCCGGTTGATCACCTTCATCCGGTGCGACTCCCACCTAAAGCCCGACGGTTACACCGCGCGAAATGGGACATTGGTGAAAAATCAAAGAACGAGCGGACCAACGCGCAGTGTGAAGATCTACCTTCGTGATGGAAGACATCAAGGCGGTTGTCGGTATCTACTATCCACGAGCGCTGCTCGGTGAATGGGCGCGGTTTGAAGACCGCGCGCGAACGATGTTGATTGAAAGCCGCGTTCCTTGAGTTGGCTGAAACGGTGCGAACATCAACAAGCAGGAGGGAGGGCGCATGGCAGGATTGACTACGCAGGACATGGAGATCCTGAAGAATTACGCCGAAAAGGCAACCGCGAGCTGTACTGGAACTACCTCGCCCAGACGCCGGGCAACGATGGCTACGGCCTGCTCGCTCTGGGCGTGGTGCGCAACGACAACATGCCGGGTGCTCTGGCCAACCAATACGCGCAAAACCGGGCGCAAAGCGTCCGCGGCGTGCGTATGAGCGAGCGACAGTGGGATGCGTTTGGGCAGGACCTGATGCGTGACTATGAATTTCGGCAAGCGCACTTTGACAATGGTGAGGCTGTGCAAGCGTTGAACCTCCCCGTCAAAGAGGTGCAAATAGTTCACGACCAGACCTTCGGCGACACCGGCATCACCCCGGACGCCTGGACCCCTCGTCCGTTGCTCGAAGCCGCCCGCCGCCACGAGGCGAGCCTGCTGCCGAAGGGTGTGGCAGACCATGCTGGACAGCCAGGCCCTGGGCACAGAGGCGCCTGGTGGCCACCCTGTCGGACACGGCGTACCGCTACAACGATGAAGGCCTTCCGGCCGCCCGCTATGTCGGTCAACTGACCCTGGCCACAGCTGCAGCGTCCCAGACCTTGCCCAATACGAATCCGGAACAGATTGGGTCCGTGCCCTTGCACCACGACTTCGATGCGCGTGAAGGCTTTGGTACTCGGTCAATTCCGTGGCACGCCGGGCATGAGCGCCTGGAACGCCATTCGCCGTGAGACCGATCCCGCTCATCAGGAGCTCAGCGATACCCGCGCCCTGCGGCAAAGTGCAGGAGCGGGCCAGGGACTTTCATCCGCTCGACCCCCACCGCACGCTGGCCAAAGTCCCAAAACCCTGGCCGATGGCAGCGACACCTGCGCCAACGCGTCGCTGCGGCCAATCTCACCGGAAGCGACGACGCCGTTGAACGCCTGACCAGCTAGCACTGACCCAGGACGCGGAGGGCAAGCTTGCATTGCAGGTCTCCGCGACCAGTGCTGAAGCGCACGAGCTCTCGCCGCACGCCCAGAACCTGCTGAACGACTGTCAGCAGCAGGTTTGGCAGCTGTCCCAGCGCCACGGCCTGCCCACCAGGACCAGGGCATGGAAAACACCGTGGCCGCCATAGCCCACCACGCCCGAGCCGATGGCCTTACCGGCATCAATCAGTTCCACGTGAACAGGGGCAGATCTGCTACGGCCAATACGACGGCTACACCCTCAAGGACCAGGGCATCGACGCACGGGTCGCAGCCAACACACCGACTGAGATCTCACGGCAGGGATTGATGCAAGCCGATCAGGTGATGAGCCAGCCACAAGACAGCCGCGTCGCTGAGCCCAGCCCGCCGACGATGGCCATGCGCGCTTGAAGTTCTGGCGTTCTCGTGCCGTGGCGCGATAGAAGGTGAGCTCAGGGCGTAGCGGTGGGCTGGCTGCCTCGAACAAATCAAAGGCGATCGTACGGTATGCCTGGCCGACCAAATCGGCCCTACCCAGACATTTCACTGGCGTCTCCGAGCTGATGAAGGAAGACCACTACGCCACCTTCAGCTTTGGCGGCTGGTGTCCGCACCGAAATACCCGGCTGCTCGCTGTGCATGGGCAGCCGGGCCCAGGTCCGCGAAGGCGCGACGGTCATCTCGACCTCCACCCGCAATTTCCCCAACCGCCTGGGCAAGAAGACCAACGTGTTCCTGGGCTCTGCCGAACTGGGCGCTGTGGCGTCCAAGCTGGGCAAGCTGCCGACCGAGGAAAATCTTCTGGCCGCCACTGGCGTGATCACCGCCAAGGCCGACCAGATCTACCATCTCTACGAACTTCGACCAGATCGAAGAGTACGGGGACGCTGCCAAGTCAGTTGCCTGAATGCGACAGGCCTTGTAGAGGCCTTCCGCTCGCGCTTGAAAACGGCTCTTCGGGGGCTGTTTCTATTTTTGCGTGCTTGTGTGCATCATCGTCTGGCCGATATGCTGCGCCCATGAGGAGCAGGCTCAAAGTCAAACGCAAAGGCAGATCCGGGATTTGGGCGGTAGCGGAGCTGGCAGTCTTGCTGGAAGGCTGGGCGCTTTGTTGTTCAATGCTTGTTTTGTGGTGATTAAAAGATGGGGCTCCAAAGGTGTGAATATCAATCAGGCAACGGCTGTAAAGCGCGCTGTTTATTATTGAACCCCTATCTCGCGCAATTCTTGATTCACTCGCGTGCTCCCGCCGCAGCTCCGCTTCAACAAACTTCCCACTCGGATTCTTCGGCAGCGCTTCGGTAAAGACCACGCGTTTGGGGCATTTGAAATGCGCCATGTGTGCTGGTGCAATGCGCGATCACGTCTTCTTCGGTGAGCCTTTGCCCGGCTTTGACCACGATCACGGCGGTGACGGCTTCGACCCGACTAGGGTCGGGCAGGCCAATCACGGCCACTTCGCTGACCGCGCCCAGGCGGTAGATCATTTCCTCCACTTCGCGGCTGGCCACGTTTTCGCCGCCTGTCACCGATCATGTCTTTCTTGCGGTCGACCACGGTGATGAAGCCTTCTTCGTCGATCTGGGCGAGGTCGCCGCTGTGGAACCAGTCGCCGCTGAAGGCGGCCGCGGTTTTTTCGGGGTCGTTGAAGTAGCCGAGCATGAGGTGGGGTGAGCGGTGCACGATTTCGCCGACTTCGCCCACGGCCACGTCTTGCATGTCGTCGTTGACCACCCGGGTTTCCACATTGAGCACCGCCTTGCCGCAGGAGCCGGGTTTGCGCAGTTGGTCGCCGGGGCCGAGCATGGTGGCCAGCGGCGCGATTTCGGTCTGGCCGTAGAGGTTCCACAGGCGCACCTTGGGCAGGCGGGCCGCCAGTTCTTTCAGCACCTCGACCGGCATGATGGAGGCGCCGTAGTAGCCCTTGGCCAGGTGGCCGAGTTTGTTGGCGTCGAACTGGGGCGAGCGCAGCAAGGCGATCCAGACCGTGGGTGGGGCGAAGAAGCTGGTGATCTGATGTTGCTCCAGCAGGGTGAGCAGGTTGTCGGGGGTGGGGGCGCCGGTGATGACGTTGCTGCTGCCGATGTAGATGGCGGGGCCGAAGAAGACGTCGAGCTGGGCGCAGTGGTAGAGGGGGAGGGCGTGAAGCGCGCGGTCTTCTTCGGCGATTTCGGCGTTGATGACGCAGCTCACGTATTGCCACATCACGGCGTCGTGGGTGAGCATGGCGCCTTTGGGCATGGACTCGGTGCCGCTGGTGTAGACGATCTGGGCCAGGTCGTCGCTGCTCAGGGTGACTTCGGGCAGGGGGGCGGTGCAGGCGGCGAGTTCGTCGAACCGGTGCATGCCGCTCACGGGCTCGGTGGCGGCCTCGCTGGGCAGCCAGATGGTTTGTTCCACACGGGTGTCCAGGCTGGCGGCGGCGCGGGCGAGCTCGGCCAGGCCGCTGTCGGTGGCGAGGGTCCTGGCTCCCGCGTGGCGCAGCATGTAGGCCACTTCTTCGGCCTTGAGCATGAAGTTGATGGGCACCATGACCGCGCCCCGGCGCGCCAGCGCAAAGCGCAGGGCCGCGAAGCCGTGGGAGTTGCGCGCGAGCACGGCCACTTTGTCGCCCTGGCCAATGCCGATGGCGTTCAGGCCCGCGGCCAGCCGGGTCACCAGCGCATTGAATTCGGCATAGGTCCAGCGCACGCTGCCGCACTGGATGGCCAGCTTGGCGGGCAGGCGCTGGGCGGTGCGGTGCAGGGCATCGGCGATGGTCTGGCGGCGCACCACGGGGTGCAAGGGGCCGGTCGGGCTGGACGCGCTGAATGGGGCGGGCGTGGGTTGGGCCAGGTGGTCGGGGGAGGCGGTCACGGGGGTTGTCTCCTGTTACAACATTCGAGTAGGGGCGGGGTGGGTTGTGTTGGGTTGGGGCACCATGGTGGGTGTGTGGCCCAAGTCTTTATTGAAATCGGGATTGCCCGCAGGCGCCATGGCGTTTTCACCAGCGCATCGGTGGGCCTGCTTTCGGAGTGCCTCGCTATGATCCGGATCATGACCTTCCTCGCTTCCCTACATGTCGGCCTCATGCGCTCGGGGCGGCGGTTCGTGGCCGCGTGGGTGGCCTGGTGGCAGGTGTTGCTCGGGGGGGCGCAGATCGTGGTCTTGGCGCTCTCGCCTTCGAGCTACGACGACCCCGAGGAGCGGCAGGGGGTGATGCTGCACCTGTACCGTGCCACCGTGCCTTTGCTGACCTGGTTTCTGGTGTTGTCGGCGCTGGTGAGTCTGGTGTTGATCCGCATCGTGGTGGCCACCGCGCTGAGCTACGGGCTGTCGCAGTACGCGCTCGAGGTCTTGGTGCGCACGCTGATTCTCGAGCTGATTCCGTTGTACGCGGCGCTGTTTGTGGCGGTGCGCTACACCATGCCGGAGTCGCAGCGCATGCGCCGTTTGCTCGCCGACGAGTTCCGGCGCGGCGTGAAGCGGCCGCCCCAGCAGTTGCTGCGGCAAGACATGCTGCCCCGGGCGTTGGCGGGGGTGTTTTCGGTGTTGTTGCTCGCGGCGCTGAGCTGCGTCTTGACGCTGGTGTTGACCTACCTGAACGTCTATGGTTTCTCGCCCTGGGCGCTGGAGGAGTACAACCGGCGGGTGGGCAGCGTGTTTTCGCCGGCGGTGTCGTTGATTTTCGTGTTGAAGACGGTGTTCTTCAGCCTGGCGGTGGCGTTCGTGCCGATGGCGGCCAGCGCCAAGGCCGATGCCCATGGCGGTTATTCGCGGCGCAGCGACATCTCGGAATTCGCCCGTTTGTTCTCGGTCATTCTCATGTTGGAAGTGATTTCCCTTCTGGGCAACTACTATTGAAGCCAAGTCATGACTCAGCCGCCCAATCCGCCCACCGGTCCCGTGACCGATCCGCAGCCCCCCGTGAACAACCTTGAGTTCAAGGCGGGTGTCTTGCTGCTGGTATTGCTGTTGCTGATCGTGGGCTCGGCGCTGTACGTAATGAACGCCCGGGGGGCGTTTGACCGCACCCAGAAGCTGGTGCTCATATCGGACGACTCCGAAGGCGTGGTCACCGGCATGGACATGACCTTTGCGGGTTTTGCCATTGGCAAGGTCTCGCGCATCGAACTGGCCGACGACGGCAATGTGCGCATCGAGGTGGATGTGCCCACCAAAGACGCCAAGTGGCTGCGCAGCACCAGCGTTTTCACCATGGAAAAGGCGCTGGTGGGGGGCACCAAGATCCGGGCCTACAGCGGGGTGCTGTCTGATCCGCCGCTGGAAGACGGGGCGGAGCGCCAGGTGTTGCGTGGCGACGCGGCCGCCGAAATCCCAAAGCTGGTCTCGCAGGTGCGGGACCTGCTGGACAACCTCAACGGCATCACCCGCGACGGCGCGCCATTGTCTGCAACCCTGGAAAACCTGCAGGAAGTGACGGCCTCACTCAAGGGGCCGCAGGGCGCCATAGGGGTTCTGTTGGGCAACGAGGCCGACGCGAAGAAGATCGTCACCACCATTGAGCGGGCCAATGCGCTGCTGAGCCGTGTCGATCAATTGAGCGCCCGACTGGACGGCCTGGTGGCCAACGCGGACAAGCAGGTGTTTGGCGCCGGGGGCGATGGCTCGGCGGCGCAGGGTGGCTTGGTGAACGATGCGCGGGCCACGGTGCAGCAGTTGAATGCGGTGCTCAGCGATGCGCAGGGCAGCTTGAAAAGGGTGGACGGCCTGCTGGTCGAGGCCCAGGGCATTGCCAGCAACACGCGGGAAGCCACCACCGATCTCGTTTCCTTGCGCGCGGAAGTGGAGGCCAGTTTGCGCAAGGTGGATTCGCTGATCAACGACCTGAACCGCAAATGGCCGTTTGCGCGCGATGCGGAGATAAAACTGCCGTGATTGATTCCCCCCCGCGCCGACTTCGTCGTCACCCCCCCAGGGGGGCAACGCTGGTGGCCCGGCAAAGCCGGTTCCACGGCGTTCTGGGTTGGGCTCCCCCTCGTAGGTCGAATGCTCGGGATGGTTGGTCGCCTCCCAAAGGAGCGGCGCTGGTGGCCTGGCAAAGCCGGTTTCGTGGTGTTCTGGTATCGATTTTCTGCTGTTGGCAGGGTGGTTGGGTTTTGAAGGAGCTTCGTTCAACATGCGTCACATCTTTGCCGGACTGATGGTTGTCGCTTTGTCGGCTTGTTCCTCCGCACCTCCACCCCCCGACTGGCAGATGGGGGCGAAGGGCAGTCTGGAGCGGGCGACGGAAGCCTGGTTGCGGGGTGACTCGACCATCGAGGCCGCCGAGTTAGCGCGCGCCCGCGCCGATCTGGCGAGTACCGGGCGGCCCGACCTGGTGGCCCGGGCCGAGCTGGTGCGGTGTGCGGCGCGGGTGGCGTCGTTGGAGATGGCGCCATGCTCCGGCTTCGAGGCGCTGGCTGCCGACGCGGCGGCGCCCGAGGCGGCCTATGCCCGCTACCTCGCGGGTGGGTTGGCGCAGGGCGATGCCGCCTTGCTGCCCAAGGCCCATCAAGCTGTGGCTGTGGCGGTCGGGGCGGCAAGCGATGCCCCGCTGAAGGCGATCGAAGATCCTTTGTCGCAAATGGTGGCGGCGGGGGTGCTGCTGCGTCGGGGAGAGGCCACGCCCGAGACGGTGCGGCTGGCGGTTGATCGCGCCTCGGCGCAGGGCTGGCGACGGCCCCTGTTGGCCTGGCTGCATGTGGCCAAGAGCAGGGCGGAGGCCGGTGGCGCAAGCGACGAGGTGGCGCGCTTGCAGCGGCGCATCGAACTGTTGCAGACGCCTGCCGTCCGCTGAGCTGTTGGCCTGAAGGCCCGTTTCAAGCGCCAGGTTTGACCTTTTCCAGGATCAGTTCCACGCGCCGGTTGGCCGCGCGGTCCACCGGGTTGTCTTTGCTGCCCAGGGGGCGGGTGTCGGCGTAGCCCGAGGCCTGTACCCTTTGCGGCGCCACGCCGTGTTCGATCAGGTAGCGCGCCACGCTGGCAGCGCGGCCGGTCGACAGCTCCCAGTTGGACGGGTAGCGCGCAGTCTGGATCGGGATGCTGTCGGTGTGGCCCTCGACCACGAGCCGCAAATGGGGATCGGCAAGCAGGGAGGGCAGCAGTTTGTCGAGCACCGCATGGCCGCCATGGAGCAGGTTGGCCTCGCCCGAGGCAAACAGCAGCTCGTTGCTGATGCGAAAACGCACCGAGTCCTGCCCGGGCGTGATGGCCACGTTTTCACCGATCTGGTCGAGCTGCAGACTGGCCCAGGCTTCCTCAGCCGGGGCCTGAGGGACCTCGCTGTGGGTCTGGATGCCCGAAGGCGCCGGTGGGGCGTTTTGGGCGCTGGCAGATGTCACAGGCAAGGGCGGGACCAGCGATGGTGGTTGCACGGTGGCCGGTGCGCTGGTGGCCAGCGGGTCGGGCAGGGGTTCGGTGGTGGTGGTGGCGCCGTCGCCCGGAGGGCCTGCGACCGCCAGCATGACCACCACCATCACCAGCATGAGGGTGATCACATCGAGGTAGGTGAGCAGCCAGCCCTCTTCTTCGGCCGGCATGTTCGTCTCGGTGTGCCAGCGCGAGTAGCGGCGCCCCGTGGCCTTGGCGCGTGGCGGCTGCGGGATGGGGCTGGGCTGAAAGGCCTCCAGCGCGGCGAGCGAAGAGTCAAGTTTTGGCATGGCGTGGCACGGGGGTGGCGCGGGCTTTGGGCGGTGGCGTGCCACCGTCGAACATTTCGTCGTCAAACTGGGCCACGAAGGCCTTGAGCGTCTCGCGCATCATCGAAGGGCTGCGCCCGACGCACATCATTGAGATCCCTTCGAGCACCATGTTCATCACCACCAGCCGTTGCTCGGTGCGGCGCTCCAGCTTGACGGCGATGGGTTTGAAGATGAGGTTGGCCAGCAGCACGCCGTAGAGCGTGGTCATCAGCGCGACGGCGAGCTGGCTGCCGATCACGCTCAGGTTGCCTTCAGCCACCAGATCCATGAGGTTGATCAGACCGAGCAATGTGCCCACCATGCCAAAGGCGGGCGCGTAGGCGGCCATGCCGCGAAAGATGGCGGCCTCGGCCATCTCCCGGGAGCGCAGATGGGCGATGCGCCATTGAAGGAGGTCAATGATCTCGTCTTCGGGCGTGCGGTCGATGATCATTTGCACGCCGGTGCGCAAAAACGGGTTGCTCACCTGCGGCAGCGCACGCTCCACGGCTTGCAGCTCGCCGCGCATCCACAGGCGCGAAAGCGCCACCACCTCTTCAATGGCGTGTTGTGTTTCCAGGCGCTCCTGGCGCAAGACCTGTGCCACCATGGGCAGGATGCGCCGAATCTCCCGCATCGGATAGCTCAGGAAGGTGGCTGCCAGCGTGCCCCCGAGCACGATGGCAATGCTCGGCAGATCGATGAACTTGGCCGGGTCGTCGGCGCCAAACAGCACGATGACGGCCATGAACAGCAGGCTGGCAACGATGCCGATGAGGGTGGAGGGGTTCAACGCGCGGACCTGGTGGAGGTGATTGGGTGTCTCCAATTGTTCTAGGGCCGTGGCGCGTTTGGGGCGCCAAAAGCTAGGTGATTACCCCTTAGTTCAGGGTTTCACCCCATGCCGTTGCGCCTTGCCAGCTCCAGAAACAGCGCCGAATGGTCGAGGTCGCCCAGGTCATGTTCGCTGGCGTTGGCAAACAGTTGCTCGAACAGCCCCGTGATGGGGGCATCGAAGCCCAGGGCCTGCGCGGTGCTCATGGCGTTGCGCAGGTCTTTCAGCTGCACGTTGATGGCCGCCCGTTTGGTGAAATCGCCCTCGACCATGCGCTGGCCGTGCAGCTCCAGCACCCGGCTTTCCGCAAACCCCCCGCCAATGGCTTCGCGCACCTTGCCGATATCGGCGCCCCCCTTCTTGCAGAGCAACAAGGCCTCGGCCACCGCGCCGATGGTGATGCCCACGATCATCTGATTGGCCAGCTTGGCGAGTTGCCCGGCGCCGTGGGGTCCGACGTGGGTCAGACGCCCCAAAGCGGCTAGCACCGGGCGGGCACGCTCCACCTGTTGGGCCTCCCCGCCGGCCATGATGGCCAAGGTGCCGGCCTCGGCGCCGACGGTGCCGCCCGAGACGGGCGCGTCCACATGGTGCACCCCCAGCGCTTGGAGGCGCTGCGCGTGTTCGCGCGCCTGGTCGGGCCGGATCGAGGACATGTCCACCACCAGCGCGCCCGGGCGCATGGCTTTGGCCGCGCCTTGGCCGAACAACACCTCCTGGACCACGTCGCCGTTTTCCAGCAGGCAGATCACCAGGTCCGCCTGGGCCACGGCTTCGCCCGGCGTGGCCGCCACCTGGGCGCCTAAGGGCCGCAGGCGCTCGGCTTTTTCGGTGGAGCGGTTCCAGGCGGAAACCTGGTGGCCTGCTTCGCACAGGCGCTTGGCCATGGGGTAACCCATGAGCCCGATGCCGAGCACGGCGATGTGGTGGAGTGGGGTGTTTGTCATGAATGTCCTGGCGGGTTGAATGGGCTGCGTTGGCGGCACACGCTTGGCGGTTCGCGTGACACAATGCCGCCCATGAAAGCAGTCCAACGCCCCGACCCCGCCTGGCTTGCAAGCCAATACAACAACCGAGCCCTGGTGCCAGACCACCCCCGCTATTTTGAACGCTGGGCCGCTCGATCGGCAGCGGCCCGCCGCCAGCTCGGTGGACTGCTTGATGTGGCCTATGGCCACGGGCCAGGCGAGACGCTGGACATTTTCCCGGCCCGCGCCCAGCCGGATGATCCGCTGGCCCCGGTGCTGGTCTTCATCCACGGCGGCTACTGGCGCAGCCTGGACAAATCCGACCATTCGTTTCTCGCCCCGAGCTTTGTGAAGAAAGGGGCGTGTGTGGTGGTGCCGAACTACGCCCTGTGTCCTGCGGTGACGATCCCCGAGATCACCATGCAGATGGTCAAGGCGCTGGCCTGGGTCTATCGCCACATCGCGGTGCATGGGGGTGACCCCGATCGCATCACCATCGTGGGCCATTCGGCGGGTGGGCACCTGGCGGCCATGTTGATGGCCTGCGACTGGCCTGCCCATGAGGCCGACTTGCCCGAAGCCCTGGCCCAGAACGCCTTGTCCATCTCTGGTCTGTTTGACCTGCGCCCGTTGCGTGGTATCGACTTCTTGCAGGGTGATCTCCGACTGACCGCCAAGGACGCGCTTCGCGCGAGCCCGGCGCTGTTTCCTGCGCCTGCGCTGTGGGACGACGGCTGGGGCACCTTGCACAGTGTGGCGGGCGGGGACGAGAGCGACGAGTTCCGCCGCCAGAATGCGCTGATCCAGCAGGCGTGGGGCTGCGAGGCGGTGCCCACCTGTGAGGAGTTGCCGGGCCTGAACCACTTCAGCGTGCTCGACGCGCTGATCAACCCTCGGCACCGGCTGCACCAGATCGCCATGCAGTTGTTGGCTTGAATGGGGCTCATCGGGCTTCCCGTTGGGTTGAATGAGCAGGGCGGCGCCCCAGGCAGGGAGCGCACAGGGCGACAGAATTTCAATCGCAAGAATGACGGCCATGGAGACACACGCCCACGCTGAACGAAGCCACCTCGATGCCACGCTGAACCTGCAACGCAAAGCGGCGCTGGTGCGCGGTGGAGCCCAGGATCACGCGGGCCGTCTGCAGGTGGTGCGCATGACCGGGTTCGACATGAACCGAACCATTTTCGGCGGTCTTGAGGGCATCGGCCGCAAGATCATGGAAGACAAGCTGGCGAAAGAGGCCCACTGGGACCGTGCAGCGGCCACTGAGATCGAGGCCGCGTATGCCCAGGCCACGTCAGTCCAGCCGGCGCCGCCAATCGATCAACGGCTGATCGACTTCATGGTCGAGGAATGCGACTTCAGCATGGAGCACGCCGACGGCAGCTTTCTCGAACACCTGGTGTTTTGCCACGACTACGCCGCCCGCCATTACCCCGCGCATTCGCCCAATGTGGCCTTGCTGCATTCCATTCTTGGCACCGCAACCAACACCTTTGCGATGGAGACGAGCAAGCTGCCCAGGCTCATGGCGCTGCTCACCGGGTTTGAGGCGCTGCATGTGCAAGCGTTTCCCTCCATCCTGCGGCTGCTTTACAACGACGAACTCTTGCCTGAGCTTGAAGGGAACTTGCACCGCCTGGGCGAACTCAAGGCGCTGCGCTGTCACCGCGTGATCGACAACGAACCGCTTGTGGTGGATGCCGAGAACTTCTGGATCAACCTGAACTACCACCTGATGCACTTTGTGGATTTCATGCCTGCGGCCAACTGGTCGACGCACCGGGCCGACCCTTTGCTCCAGATGTTCGAACGGCTGTCAGGGCTGTTGGATCGGGCAGGGCAGCGCCAGGCTCAGGTCGACGTCGTGTTTCCCCATGCGGCCAGCGTGCCGGTGGGGGAGGACCGCACCCTGTTCGGTCGGGTGACCGGCCTGCTGTCGCCCGAGGTCAAGTTGTCCATGGCCCGCAAAGCGATTCGGAAATACTCCGAACTGGCGGGCCACAGCCTGCGCTACCGGCTGGATTGGCGCGACTGAAAGGCGCTCTGACGTCTCAATCGTCGCGCAGCGCTGCGGCCACGCGGGCTTTCAGCACGGGGAGCAGCTCCTCTTCAAACCATGGATTCCTGATGAGCCAGCGGTTGTTTCTGGGACTGGGGTGGGGCAGCGGTATCGCGTCGGGTCCGAGCTCGCGCCACGAGCGCGCAGCTTCAGTGACCGACGGGCTGGCCTGGGGCAGGTGGTGTACCAGGGCGTATTGCCCGATCACCACCGTGAGGCGGAGGTGCTTCAGGTGGTCGAGCAGGTCTTTGCGCCAGGCCGGGGCACATTCTGGCCTTGGCGGCAGGTCGCCGGAGGTGCCCGTGCCCGGGTAGCAGAACCCCATCGGCAGGATGGCGATCTGACTGGGGTCATAGAAAGTCTCCAGCGAGATCGAGCCAGGACCGCAACCGGTCGCCGCTTGGATCCTGAAAGGGAACGCCGGACTCGTGCACCCGGCGCCCCGGGGCTTGACCGGCAATCAGGATGCGGGCGGCCTCGTGGCACTGGAGCACAGGTCGCGGCCCAAGAGGCAAGTGGGCCGCGCACCCGTTCGCAAGCCCGGATGTCCCGCAGCAGGGTGGTCCGGGCGCGCTGGTATGTGCCCATGGTGGTCCTTTTCAACAGCCCCAGGGCATCCTCTTGCGACCGGTCACATCAGCAGGTGTTCGCCCGCGTTGTCGCCGCCAAGGATGACGTAGTTCACCTTGCGGATATCGAGCAACTGGGTGCCGCCGGCATAGCTGATGGCGCTTTGCACGTCTTGTTCCATCTCGATCAGGGTGTCGGCCAGTTTGCCTTTGATGGGTTCCAGGATGCGCCTGCCTTCAACGTGCTTGTATTCGCCCTTGTTGAAGTCGCTGGCCGAGCCATAGTATTCCTTGAAGAGCTCGCCGTCGACCTCAACCATCCTTGCCGGGCGACTCTTCGTGGCCGGCAAAAGAGCAGGCCGATCATGACCGCTGGTGGCGCCAAAGCGGATGCTTTTGCCGATGTCGCCATGGCTGCGGATGCCGTCGGCGATGATGGGTTTGGTGGCCACGCGCGCGCACCACTTCAAGGCCGAGAGTTGCCAGCCCCCGGTGCCAAAGCCGGTCTTGAGCTTGGTGATGCAGACCTTGCCCGGGCCCACACCCACCTTGGTGGCGTCGGCACCCCAGTTCTCCAGGTCGATGATGGCTTCTGGCGTGGCCACGTTGCCAGCGATCACGAAGCTGCTGGGCAGGTGGTGCTTGATGTAGGCGATCATCTCGCGCACGCTGTCGGCGTGGCCATGGGCGATGTCGATGGTGATGTACTCGGGCACCAGGCCCTCGGCGGCGAGGGTGTCGACGGTGGCGCGGTCAGCATCTTTCACACCCAGTGAAATGGAGGCGTAGACCCCGGCGCCATGCATGTCGCGCACGAATTGCACGTTGTCCAGGTCGAAGCGGTGCATGACGTAGAAATAACCGCTTTTCGCCATCCACAGGCAGATCTTTTGATCCACCACGGTTTTCATGTTGGCCGGCACCACGGGCAGTCGAAAGCGCCTGGGGCCCAGTTCGATGCCGGTGTCGCATTCCGAGCGGCTCTCCACGCGGCATTTACGTGGCAGCAGCAAGACGTTGTCGTAGTCAAAGATCTCCACAGTCCGTTCTCCTTCAGTCAATGTGAGTGAAGGCGCTTGGAACTGGCCCGATCAGTCCTGGCTGTGGCCAAAAAAAACCGGGCGCAATTGCTTGGGCCCGGTGCTTGATTCTAGGCGCCTTGATCGGCGCGTGGGGCCTTGGTGGCGCATATGGCGACCATATGGACATTGATATGAAGCCTATGAGGCGCGCGACCACCGGTCGCAGCTTCCTACAATCAACGCATGCTGTTTGAACAACCCGTTGCCCCCTCCTCCCCGCTGCTGGCTGGCCTGAACGCGGAGCAGGGCGCTGCTGTGACCCTGCCCGCCGAGCACGCCCTCATTCTGGCCGGGGCCGGGTCGGGCAAGACCCGCGTGCTCACCACCCGCATCGCCTGGTTGTTGCAAACCGCCCAGGTCACCCCGGGTGGCATTCTGGCCGTGACCTTCACCAACAAGGCCGCCAAGGAAATGATGACGCGGCTGTCGGGCATGCTGCCAATCAATGTCCGGGGCATGTGGATCGGCACGTTCCACGGCCTGTGCAACCGCTTCTTGCGCGCCCACCACAAGCTGGCCAATCTGCCACAAACCTTCCAGATTCTCGACACCCAAGACCAGCTCTCGGCGATCAAACGGCTGTGCAAGCAGTTCAACGTGGATGACGAGCGCTTTCCGCCCAAGCAGATCCAGTATTTCATCAGCGGCTGCAAGGAAGACGGTCAGCGACCGGGCGATGTGACCGTGCGCGACGAGGACACGCGCAAGAAGGTCGAGCTGTATGCGCTGTACGAAGACCAGTGTCAGCGCGAGGGCGTGGTGGATTTTGGTGAGCTGATGCTGCGCTCCTACGAGGTGTTGCGCGACAACGCCCCTGTTCGTGAAAACTACCAGCGCCGCTTCCGCCACATCCTGATCGACGAGTTTCAGGACACCAACCGCCTTCAGTACGCCTGGATCAAGATGTTCAGCACACCGCCTATCGAAGGGGTGGCACCGTCGGGCAATGCGGTGTTTGCCGTGGGCGACGACGATCAGAGCATCTACGCTTTTCGTGGGGCGCGGGTGGGCAACATGGCCGACTTCGTGCGCGAGTTTCGTGTGGCGCACCAGATCAAGCTGGAGCAGAACTACCGCAGCGTCAGCAACATCCTGGACTCGGCCAACCAGCTGATTTCCCACAACAGCCACCGCTTGGGCAAGAACCTGCGCACCGATGCGGGCGCGGGTGAACCGGTGCGGGTGTTCGAGGCCACCAGCGACTTTGCCGAAGCGCAGTGGATGGTGGACGAAATGAAGCAGCTTGCGCGGGAAGACATGCGCAAGAGCGAGATGGCGGTGCTCTACCGCAGCAATGCGCAAAGCCGGGTGGTGGAGACGGCGTTGTTCAACGCCGGCATGCCTTACCGGGTGTATGGCGGGCTGCGCTTCTTCGAACGCGCGGAGATCAAGCACGCGCTGGCCTACCTGCGCTTGCTGGAGAACCCGAACGACGACACCAGCTTTCTGCGCGTGGTGAACTTCCCGCCACGCGGCATCGGCGCGCGCAGCATCGAGCAGTTGCAAGACGTGGCCCGCAGTTCGGGCTGCTCGCTCAACGATGCCGTCAGCGCCGTCACCGGCCGGGCGCGGGTGGCCATCAATGCGTTTGTGGCCAAGATCGAGGTGATGCGCGAGCAGTCCGAGGGCACACCCTGCGCGAGATCATTGAGGTGGTGCTTGCGCACAGCGGCCTGATCGAACACTACCGCAACGAACGCGAGGGGCAGGACCGGGTGGAGAACCTGGAGGAACTGGTCAACGCGGCCGAGAGTTTTGTGAGCGTGGAAGGCTTTGGTCGCGACGCCGTGGCGCTTCCGGTGGACGAGTTGGGGCAGGCGCTCGCCCAAAGCCCGGCCAGCCAGGGGCTGGACCCCAATCGCCCGGTGCTGGACGAGCCTTTGGCGCGCGATGTTGCGCCCGATGCGGAGACCGGTGAGACGCTGAGTCCGCTGGTGTCGTTCCTCACCCACGCGGCGCTGGAGTCGGGCGACAACCAGGCGCAAGCCGGGCAAGACGCCGTGCAGCTCATGACCGTGCATGCGGCCAAGGGGCTGGAGTTCGATTGCGTGTTCATCACCGGCATGGAGGAGGGTTGTTCCCCCACGAAAACGCCATGAGCGACCGCGATGGCCTGGAAGAAGAGCGGCGCCTGATGTACGTGGCGATCACCCGCGCGCGCAAGCGCCTCTACCTGAGCCATTCGCAAACGCGCATGCTGCATGGGCAGACCCGCTACAACCTGAAGAGCCGCTTCTTTGACGAACTGCCTGAGGCGTGCCTCAAGTGGATCACACCCAAGCAAGCTGCCTGGGGTGGCGGCAATCCCGTGGGCGGTCGGGGCGGCTGGCACAGCGGCGGGCGCAGTGGCTTCAACCGGGGGGCGTCTTCGGCGGTGTTGCAGCCCGCGTGGTCACCGGGTTGGGCGTCGGGCAGCGACCCCAAGGGGCTGGGGGGCAAGAGCAATCCCGAGCCTGACCGGGGCACCGACATCAAGGCCGGCCTGAAGGTGTTTCACAACAAGTTTGGTGAAGGCAAGGTGTTGGCGCTGGAAGGGGCGGGGCCTGATGCGCGCGCGCAGGTGAGCTTCACCCGCCATGGCGTGAAGTGGCTGGCTCTCAGCGTGGCCAAGCTCACGCCGGTGGACGACTGATCTGCCTCGGGCGCCATCAACAAAAAGGGCCGCACCCGCGCAAGGCGGAGCGGCCTGAAGCGATTGCGCGTCTCTGATGGGCTTTCAACCCGCACAAAAGGAAAGAACTGGAAAAAGGGTGCCCCGGCCAGAAGGCATGGCCGAGGCGGTTGGGGCGGGAAGCCCGATCAGAAGTCGTGGCGGATGCCCAGGGCGTAGAGGGTGTTGTCCTTGGTCTTCACGCCAGCGCCGTTCTCGACCGTGTAGTCGCGCAGACCGGCGTACACGCGGGTGCGCTTGGACAGCGAGTAGGTGGCGCCGAAACCGAAGCCCGAGGCCTTGGAGGCGGTGCCGCCACCGATCTTGGTTTTGCTCGACGCATAGCCGCCGGAGATCTTCACGGCGCCCACAGGAACCGTCACGCCCACGGTGAATTCGGTGTCGTCGCCATTGGCGTCGGAGTCTTGCGGCTGCTGTAGCCAGCAGAAAGAGCGGCCGCGCCGAAGTCATAGGCGCCGGAGAGCGCGGTGAACTTGTTGTCGGTGGCTTTTTCGTTCTGGTAGCCCAGGCCCACGTCGATCGGACCGTTCTTGTAGCCCAGCTTGAAGCCGGACATGGTGTCTTTTTCGCCGCTGGTTTGTTCGAAGGCGTAGTTCAGACTGGCGTAGAAGCCACCCAGGCTGGGGTGACGTATTGGAACTGGCGGTTGAACCGGCTGCTGTAGTCGCCACCGGACTTGTACACGCCGTTGGACGCGGGCGTGAAGGCGGAGTCGAACACCGAGTTGCTGTTGCCCAGGGCGATCACATCGTCATAGGCGGTGGTGTAGCGGCCCAGGCGGAACGCGCCGAAACCACCCGACAGGCCCACGCTGGACTCGCCCTTCCACATGGGGTTTTGTGCTTCGCCGGTGTCGGCGTTGAAGCGGTGCTCCAGCTTGAAGTTGGCCTTCAAACCGCCGCCCAGGTCTTCGCTGCCTTTGAAGCCCACGCGAGAGGTGGTCAGTCCACCGTCACCGCCTTGGAACATTTTGGTTTTGCTGGATTCGCCGAGGTTCTTTTCGGCGCCCACCGACAGGTCCACGCGACCATAGACGGTGACGGAAGACTGCGCCATGGCGCCGGTGGAAGCGGCCAGTACGGCCAGGGCAATCAGGTTCTTTTTCATGGAAAACTCCGGTACAGGGTTGACGGCAGACAGCGTGTGGAAAAGCGGCTGTTTGCCGACCGTCGCTGGTTGCGATCAGGTGCCTGTATTTCAGCAATCCAAGATAAAACCTCTGTGACAAAGGGCGTGTGCGTGGCCGGTGTCGTGACGCTGCAACGCGTCGCCTTGACGGGTTGCAGAAAGTAAAAAAGCCCTGCGTGGTGCACACAGGGCTTCGAGAGGAGGGGCGCTCGTCAGGCTTTGACGGGCTCGGCAGCAGGGGCTGGCTGCGCCACTTCGGGTGTGCCTGCCTGTTGGTCGATCTGCATCGACAGATCGAGCAAGACAGCCTTGGTGGTGTAGTAGCGGTCCAGGCGCCAGTCCTTGATCACGTCCATGGCCAGCAGGAAATCGTCGTAGTCCATCTGGTAGAGATCAGACAGGTTGAACGGGCTGCTGGACTCCAGTGCCAGGATAAGCTGGGAGAGCACCAGGGCGGAGGGCTTCTCGGGCTTCTTTTCGATCAGTTTTCGGGCTTTTTTCAAGGCTTGCATGGTGGTTACTCCTCGTGTTGAGGGGATGATTTGATTGCTGAAGTTGGGGCAGGCGAACGGGTCGCCGCTGCTGCCTTTGAAGCATAGCCAGACAGGGGCGCTATTCCGTGACATTTCAATGACAGTCTGATGACGGGGCGCATTTTTTGATACATCTTTGGGCCAGCCTTGTTGGGTGCGTCATGTGCATGGGTATGTCGCCTTTGGCGAGCGAAAAAAAAGCCCGACAAAGGTCGGGCCAGAGGGAGAGATCGGGCGGATCGCCAGACGCGAGGTCAGGTGCCGATGAGCCCGCCGTCGTTCTTGGTGATCACGATGGTGGCCGAACGGGGGCGCTTGCCGGCACCGTAGCCGATGCTGGACGGCCACTGGCTTTCATACTTTGCCGGGTCGCCCACATTGGCCATGGGGGTGTTCTCGCCCGGGTGCTGGATGTTGACAAACAGCGCTTTGCCATCGGGCGTTTCGCAAATGCCGGTGATCTCCGCGCCTTTGGGGCCCACGAGGAAGCGCTTGAGCGTGGCGGGGGTCTGCTCCTTGCCCACGTAGGTGGTGACCGACTTGTCGCCGTGGGTGAGCGTCTTCTTGCCGCCGTCGCCGTGTTGACCGGGCAAGGCGGCGAGCAACATGCAGTTGCTCACGTCGGTGTAGGCGCCGTCGTCGGTCTCGATCCAGCAGATGCCGGTGGCTTTGCTGAACACCAGGCCGTCGGGCGAAGACAGGTCGTTTTCGTCGGTGAGGTTGGAGAGGTTGACGCTGCTGCGGTCGGCACCGGCTTCCGAGACAAAGAGGAAGATGTCCCATTGGAAGCGGGTGTCCACCGGTTGCTTCTGTGCCATGCGCATGATGTGGCCGTTGACATTGCCCTTTTGCTCTTTGCTGCCCTTTTTGTCGGTGTAGTAGCGTGGGTTGGCCGCGTCGGTGGTGTCGGCTGTGCGCTTGCTGTTGTTGGTGAGGCTGAAATAGATCTCACCATTGCGCGGGTTGACGCCGCCCCATTCCGGGCGGTCCATCTTGGTGGCGCCCACGGCATCGGCCGCCAGGCGGGTGAAGATGGCCACATCGGCATTCGATTTGAACTCGAACCCGGCGTACTTGGCAACGGCCGGGTTGTTCATCGACAGCTCGAGCCAGTCGCCGCTGCCATCGGCGTTGAAGCGCGCCACGTACAGGGTTCCTTCATTGAGGAACTTGTCGCCCACGGCCAGACGATCGCTGGCGTTGGCATCGGCCGCGCTCCAGGTGGCCTTGGAGACGAACTTGTACATGTATTCGCCGCGCGAATCGTCGCCCATGTAAGCCACCACGGGCTGGCCAGCCACCACAGGTGAGAAAGTCACGTTTTCATGGCCCATGCGGCCCAGGGCGCTGCGTTTGCGAAGGACCTGGGTCTTGTTGTAGGGGTCCATTTCAACGATGTAGCCGAACGTGTTCATCTCGTTGCGGTAGTCGTCCTTGGCGCTGGCGCCCGAGGCGCTGTTGTTCCAGCGGGCGTAGGTGTCTGCTGCACCTGCGCTTTCCCAGCCGTGGCGGCTGGCAGCGCCTGCTTTGCGGCCGTAGCGGTTGAGCGCCGCCACTTGCTTGTCTTGCTGGCGGGCTTCGTCGTCGCGTTTGTCGCGGCTGAAGTAGCCAAACCAGTTCTCTTCACCCGAAACATAGGTGCCCCAGGGGGTAGGGCCCGCGCCGCAGTTGTTCAGGGTGCCGCGCACGCGCGTTCCGTCGGGCGAATAGCGGGTGACCAGGTGCTCGCTGCCGCGCGCCGGCCCGTGGATTTCGGCAGGCGTCATGGTGGTGACGCGGCGGTTGTACGGCGAGGCCGGGTTGTAGCTCCAGCGGTTGCCCTTTTTCTCGATCTCCACCACCGACAGGCCGTGGATCATGAGTTCTTTGTCGACTTCGGCGGCCGGGCGGGGCAGGGTGGCCGTGCCGCCGTTGGCGTGCAGGAAGAAGGACGAGAGCTTTTCGTCTGTGGTGGCCTCGTGGTTCATGGCGATGAGGCCGCGCGTGGCGCCCATGCGGGAGGGTCTGCCCTGTGCGTCAAGCCCAAACCATTCCATGCCATCGTGGTGGTCGCCAGCACGCTGATCAAAGTGGTCGTCGGTGCCGTCGTTTCTGAAGGCGGGCACCTGGGACGACAGCGGGTCGCCCAGCGCGTAAACGACTTGCGCGGTGTAGCCCTCGGGCACCACCACGGCGTCCGCCAGGCCTTTGGCGACGGGCTTGAAGCCCAGCTGGTCGACGGCGTTGGCAATCGGGCTGACGGGCGAAACCGGCGCCTTGGTGGCGCATGCGCTCAGGCCCGTGGCGCCCATGAGACCGATCCCGGCCATGCCGATCGAGCCGCGCAGCATGTGGCGCCGGCTCAGGCGGGCTTGCAGCACTTCTTCGAAGGCTGGGTTGGGGCTGGTGTTGGCGTCTTCGTTGTTGAAGTGCTCGCCCGGGCGTTGCATGTTGTTGTTCAAGACTGTCCTCTTGGGTTGAATGGAATCAGCGCAGGAGTGTCGCCAGACTGTGTGAAAAACGCGTGACAAAGCAGGGTCGGTTGAGTGATGTCCGTCATGAAAATGTCAAGAGGGGTTCATGCTGACGACACGGTTGAAAGGGAAAGTAGCCGTGTCTTTCAACCGCGTTGCCCCGAACAAGTCGAGTCGGTTGGCTGCGCCCATCTGGAGTTCTCCCATGTCCGAACCCGTCTTGACTTCGCGCCGCAGCGTGCTGCAAATGCTCGGCAGTGTCCCCATGCTGCCGTTGTCTTCCGCTCTGGCCAGTTCCACCGCATTGTTGGCCGCCTGTGGCGGCGGTGCCGCGCTGGAGCGCGTGAGCTTCAGTTCCATGCCAGCGCCTTCGTTGGCCGATGCCGCCGCCATGGCCACCACCACGGTGGGGTCGGTCATGACCACCACCTTCAGCGATGGCACCTCCACCGATTTCAAACTGGCCTACGAGCCCTTTTTCATCACCGGCGATGAGGTGGCCAAGCTTGAGGGTGGCTCCATTGTGGCGGGCAGCTATTTCGATATCCATGGCCGACCCATCATGGACAACACCGTCCCTGGGAGTGCGCGCCAGTTCTTCTCCGACTCGCCCGATGGCACCTCCCTGTTGACCGTTGAGCACGCCAAGGTGCGTGGCGTGAAGGGCAAGGCCGTGTTTGCAGTGGTGCAGTTTGAATACACCACCGCCGCGGCCGACGGCACGACCGGCATGTACGGCAAATTGCCTTCACCTATTGCCGTGCTCACACTGGACCAGGACCAGAAGACCGGCAAGCTCAAGCTGGTGAAGTACCACAACGTGGACACCTCGGCCGTGAAGGGCCTCTGGATCACCTGCGGTGCGAGCCTCTCGCCCTGGGGTACCCACCTCTCCAGCGAAGAATACGAGCCCGATGCGTTTACCGCGGCGAGCAACAGCCAGTTCAAGGCGTTCATCGAAAACCTGTACGGCGACGTGAGTGCATCGTCGGATCCCGCCAAGGCCAACCCCTACCACTATGGTCACATGCCTGAGGTGTTTGTGAAGCCAGACGGCTCTGGCGTGATCAAGAAGCACTACTGCATGGGCCGCATCTCGCACGAGCTGGTGCAAATGATGCCCGACGAGCGCACTGCGCTGATGGGCGACGACACCACAAACGGGGGACTGTTCGCCTTTGTGGCCGATCGCAAGCGCGATCTGTCTTCCGGTTCCCTGTATGTGGCCAAAGTGGGTGAGGGCTTCTCGATTGATCCTGCGCAGGTTGCCGCGCCGCTGAGCTGGATCAAGCTGGGCTCGGCCACCAGCGCGGAGGTGAAGGCCATGGCCGAAACCCATCAGGCCGCCGACATCTTTGAACGCGTGACCGCCGACCCCATGGATGCCAGCTTCACCCAAGTGGCCATTGGCGGGAAGTTCGAGTGGCTGAAACTGAAGGCGGGCAAGGAAAAGGCCGCAGCCTTTCTTGAGACGCACCGCTACGCGGCCTACGTGGGCGCGAGCATGGGCTTCACCAAGATGGAGGGCACCACCGTCAATGTGCAGGACAAGGTGGCGTATTCCGCGCTGTCAGCCTGCCGCGATTCGATGGTGGCGGGCAATGCCAAAGGCAATGTGCCTGGCAACGGCATCGGCATTCCTGCTGCCTTGAGCTCAGGCGCGGTCATGGCGCTGGACCTGACGGGTGGCATGAAGGACCAAAAGGGTTCGGCCATCCACAGCGACTGGATGCCCGGCAACATCAAGGCGCTGCTGGTTGGCCAGGATCTTGCCGGGCGCGATGCGCTGGGCAACTCTGCCCATCCCGACGCCATCGCCAATCCCGACAACCTCAAGTACTCGGAGAAGATGCGCACGCTTTTCATCGGCGAAGACAGCGGCATGCATGTCAACAACTTCCTGTGGGCCTACAACATCGACACGCAAACTCTCTCGCGTGTCATGTCCACGCCGGCGGGTGCCGAGTCGACCGGCCTGCACGCCGTGGACGACATCAACGGCTGGACCTACATCATGAGCAACTTCCAGCACGCCGGTGACGGGCTGCCAAGTGCGGTGGCGTCCACCCTGGAGCCGCTGATTCGCGCCAACTACAAAGACAACTTCGGCGCTGCCGTGGGCTACCTGACCGCTGATCCAGCACAACCGGATCTGCAAGACAGGCAAGGCGTGGCCAAAGACAAGGCACCTGGGCACGGCCACAAGCGCTGATCGCCTGGCGGGGCGCTGTTCGTGGCAGCGCCCGACACAAGAAAAAGGCCTGATCCCGCATGGGGTCAGGCCCTTTTTTTTCGGGGGTGTGCGAAGCAGACCCCCCCCGGGAGACCGGGGACTCAGGAGGTGGTGTCAATGACCACGTCGTAGTCGGTGTCGAACTCGAAACTGTCCTTGTAGGTGAAGAAAAGCGAGGCATAGAATACCGAAGCCAGCACCAGCACGACCGGGTACATCGCCAGGGTCAGCGCAGCGCCGCCCATTGCACCACTGATGGTGGCCACGAACAGGCCGCCGATCAGCGCAAGACCCAGCCAGGCCAGGGTGAAGACCAGCATGGCTCCCCTGTTGTTCCAGCAGGCCAGCAAACTGAAGAACAGGCTCTTGACCGGTGACACCGCGTGCCAGTGCACCAGGGCTGGCGCGTGCCAGAACATCATCATCACCGGCACATACAGCACAAAGCTCAACCACAGGCCAGGGGCGGTCACGATGGCGTTGACGATCTCGGGCGTCAGGCCCGTCTCGGCGACGTTGTCTGGCAAAGTGGGGCCCAGCAACGTGGCCACAGTCACCAGCATCAACAGGCTGGCCACATACAAGCCGCCCAATATCAGCATGGCGCGCGAGCTGGTGGCGTCCTTTCGAAATGCCGTGACCAGCGTGGAGGGCATTGGAAATACCCCCCGGCTGGCATCGCGGCTGGCCGCCATCAGCCCCAGGGTGGCCGCCGGGGTCACAAGAATGCCGACCACGGAGCCCAGAACGGGCACGATGGATATCAGCGACACCGTGGCCATGAACATGAAGAAAAGGCCGGCAATGGCAAAGGGCTGGCGAAAGAAGGTCTGGATGCCTTGTTTGACCCACTGGGCTCCGGTGGCGGCGGGTACGTGCTTGAGTCGCATTGATGGGTTTCAGCCTGCCAGGGCAGGTTCTTCGATCAGGGAGATGGCCAGGTCGCGCGACTCGGCCACGCGGGCGCGGAGCACGCGCTCGAAGTGGGTGGGGTCGTGCGGCTCGAGCATGGCGGCGTCGCGCGGCAAATGCCAGTCCCACAGGCGGGACAGCCAGAAGCGCAGCGCGGCGGCGCGCAGCATCGCCGTCAGGAGGCTGCGCTCTGCGGCGGTCAGCGGACGGACTTCCTGGTAGGCCGAGAGCATGGCCTGGGCCAGGTCGGGCCGGTGTGCGCCATCGACGGACGGCTCGCCATGGGTGACGGCCCAGTCGTTGAGGCACACCGCGAGATCGAACAGCCAGGTGTCGTTGCCGGCAAAGTAGAAATCAAAGAAGCCGGTGAGTGCGCCGTTTTCGAACATCACGTTGTCGCGAAACAGGTCGGCATGGACCGGGCCTCTCGGCAAGGCGGCATAGGCCGGGGTGCTGGCCACATGGTTTTGATGGGCCAGTTCCGAGACCAGCAATTGGCGCTGCGACCCATCGAGGTGTGGCAACACCACCGGAACGGTTTCGTTCCACCAGATCAGGCCGCGCAGGTTGGGCTGGCTCATGGCGAAATCGCGCCCGGCCAGGTGCATGCGGGCCAGCATGGCGCCCACGGCGCTGGCATGGCCAGCTTCGGGCCTCAGCTCGCTGTGTCCGCGCAGTTTGTCAACGACGGCCGCTGGCTTGCCCAGCAGCTTGTGCATCACCTCGCCTTGGGCGTCGGCCGCAGGCGCTGGCACCGGTATGCCGTGACCGGCCAGGTGCTTCATGAGGTGAAGGTAATAGGGGAGCTGCTCGAAACCCAGTCGCTCGAACACCGTGAGCACGTACTCATGGGTCGCGCTGTCTTTTTCGCAGGTGACGAAGTAGTTGGTGTTTTCGATCCCACCCTGGATGCCGCGCAAATCGGTGAGGGTGCCCAGGTTGAGTCGTTCGAGCAGGGCGGCGGCATCCGCAAACGGGATTTCGGTGTAAACGGCCATGAAGCAGGTCAGAAGTTCAGAATGCGCCAGCGGCTGCGGCCGGTATTGCCTTGAGAAGAAGGGCTGTCGCTCAGGTCGGCACCACCCGGAGCCGGTGCAATCTCGTAGGCGGGTGCGCCGTTTTTGGGTGTGACCTCGATGCTGAGCGTTTGCCCTCCCACTCGCAACTCGTCCACGCGCGAGAGGTCGTCTTCGTGGGTGATGCGTTCGATGCGCACGCCGGGCTCCACGGGTGGGCTCTCGGCCGGCACGGGCGCGGCAGGGGCTTCGGTCGCTTGGGTGGCGGGGGTGGTTTGTGCCCAGACGGAGCCGCCTGAGGCCAATGCGATGGACAGCACCGCCAGGAAGCGGGCCGCGGGCAGGGTGGTGATCGACTTGGACATGGCGTGCGTCAAGGTGATTGGGGATTCGTGCATTGTAGAGGTCGACATGCCAACCCGCGCTTCCCGCACAATGGCGCCATGTCTGAAGAAAAAACCGCCAAACCCCTTCTGTTGCTGGTCGATGGTTCCAGCTACCTTTATCGCGCTTTCTTCGCCGGTGGCGAGAGCATGAGCGTGACGCTGCCCGACGGCACCGAGCAGAAAACCGGCGCGGTGCGCATCATGATCAACATGATGAACAAGCTGCTCAAGGACCACCCGACGGCCTATGCCGCTTGCGTCTTCGACGCCAAGGGGCCGACCTTTCGCGACGAAATCTACCCCGCCTACAAGCAGCAGCGCAGCCCCATGCCCGACGACTTGCGCTCCCAGATCCAGCCCATTCATGAGGTGGTCAGGCTCATGGGCTGGCCGGTGCTGGATGTGCCCGGGGTGGAGGCCGACGACGTGATCGGCACGCTGGCCGTCGCGGCAGCCGGGCAAGATATGGATGTGATTGTTTCCAGTGGTGACAAAGATCTGGCGCAACTGGTCAACGACCGCATCACCATCATCGACACCATGAGCGGCAAGCGGCGCGATCTGGCGGGGGTGCAGGCCGAGTTCGGGGTGCCGGCCAGCTTGATGGTGGACTACCAGATTCTGGTGGGGGACCAGGTCGACAACGTGCCTGGTGTGCACAAAGTCGGTCCCAAGACCGCGGTGAAGTGGCTGACGGAATACGGCTCTTTGCAGGCCATCGTGGACAACGCGGCCCAGATCAAGGGGGCGGTGGGCGAAAACCTGCGTCAGGCGCTGGACTGGCTGCCCACCGGGCGCCAGTTGCTCACCATCAAGACCGACTGCGACCTCAACGGCTGGGTGCCGGGCCTGCCCTCGCTGGAGGCGGTGCGCATGGGTGAGCCGCAGTTGGCCCCCTTGCGCACGTTTTACGAGACCTATGGTTTCAAGGGCCTGGCAAGAGCCCTGGATGGCGCCGCCGCCGAGGCCGCGCCAACCGACACCAAGGGCGGGAAGGGGGGCAAGCCTGCCAAGGGAAGCAAGGGCACTCAAGATCCCTCGGGCGGGGCGCCAGGCCTCTTTGACGAGGCCGTCGCAAGCGATGCCCCGGCGGCCCAGATGCCCGAGGGCTATGAGACCGTGCTCACCTGGAGCGCTTTTGATGCCTGGCTGGAACGCCTGCAGACCGCCGATCTGGTGGCGCTGGACACCGAGACCACCTCGCTCGACGAGATGCAGGCGCAGATCGTGGGCATTTCCTTCAGCGTGAAGCCCGGGGAGGCTGCTTATGTGCCGCTGGCCCACAGCGGCCCCGATGCGCCCGAGCAGTTGCCGCTGGACGCGGTGCTGGCCAAGCTCAAACCCTGGCTGGAAGACCCGGGCAAAGCCAAGCTGGGGCAGCACATCAAGTACGACCGCCATGTGTTTGCCAACCACGGCATCGAGGTCCAGGGCTATGCACACGACACCATGCTGCAAAGCTATGTGCTCGAAGTGCACAAACCACACGGCCTGGCCAGCCTCGCCGAGCGCCACCTGGGCCGCAGCGGCATCAGCTATGAGAGCCTGTGCGGCAAAGGGGCCCACCAGATTCCGTTTGCCCAGGTCGATGTGACCAAGGCTGCGGAGTACGCCTGCGAGGACAGCGACCAAACGCTGGATGTGCACCGCGCCCTGTGGCCGCAATTGCAGGCCGACGACAAGCTCAAATTCATCTATGGGCTTGAGATGGCCAGCAGCGAAACGCTTTACCGCATCGAGCGCAACGGCGTGCTGATCGACGCCCCGACCCTGGCCAAACAAAGCCACGAGCTCGGTCAGCGCATCCACGCGCTGGAGCAGGAAGCTTATGAGATCGCCGGGCAGCCGTTCAACCTGGGCTCGCCCAAGCAACTGGGCGAGATCTTCTTTGACAAGCTGGGCATGCCGGTCGTCAAGAAAACCGCCACCGGCGCCCGCAGCACCGACGAAGAAGTGCTGGAAAAGCTGGCCGAAGACTATCCCTTGCCCGCCAAGCTGCTGGAACACCGCAGCCTCACCAAGCTCAAGGGCACCTACACCGACAAACTCGCGCAGCTCGCCTTGCCGCGCACCGGGCGCGTGCACACCCACTACGCCCAAGCCGTGGCGGTGACAGGGCGCCTGTCGAGCAACGACCCCAACCTGCAAAACATCCCCATCCGCACACCGGAAGGCCGCCGGGTGCGCGAAGCGTTCGTGGCACCCGAGGGCAGCCTGATCGTCAGTGCCGACTACTCCCAGATCGAGTTGCGCATCATGGCCCACATCAGCGGAGACCAGGCCCTCTTGAGTGCCTTCACCGCGGGCGAGGATGTGCACCGCGCCACCGCGGCGGAGGTTTTCGGGGTGGACGTTGCCCAGGTCACGCCCGACCAGCGCCGTTCGGCCAAGGTGATCAACTTCGGGCTGATCTACGGCATGGGCGCCTTTGGCCTGGCCAAGTCATTGGGCATCGACAACACCGCGGCCAAGAACTACATCACCCGCTATTTCGAGCGCTTTGCAGGCGTCAAGCAATACATGGACGACACCCGGGCCATGGCGAAGGACAAAGGCTATGTGGAAACGGTATTTGGCCGCCGCTTGCAACTGCCCGGGATCAAAGACCAAAAGGGCGCCAAACTCGCTGGCCTGGAACGCGCGGCCATCAATGCACCCATGCAAGGCACCGCTGCCGACCTCATCAAGATGAGCATGGTCGCGGTGCAAAAGGCGCTGGACGCGCAACAGCGCGCCACCAAGATGATCATGCAGGTGCACGACGAACTGGTGTTCGAGGTGCCCGAAGGCGAGGTGGAGTGGGTGAAAACAGAGGTTCCCCGCCTGATGGCCGGCGTGGCCGAACTCAAGGTGCCGCTGCTGGCCGAAGTGGGCGTGGGGCCGAACTGGGACAAGGCGCATTGAGGCCGTGTTGCATCGGTTGCATGCGTCGAATCGCCGGGGCCCGCGGGCAAGCGAAGGCCCGCCATAGCGCCTGAGACGCGGTGCTGCGCTGTGCCGGTGGTATGGGACGTGCGATCGCCTCACAAGGCCGGGCGCTCCCCTCACCCCACCGGGTGAATGACCTTGGTATATGGGTAGCGCTCGTTTTCCGCCCACCAGTTCACCCAGACCCTGTCGCCTTTGCCCGGGGCGTCGGGTTGCAGGGTCATGATGTTGCGGCAGCCGATCATGCGGTGGCTGGTGGTGGGGAATTCGTACATCGCGCCGGTGATGCCGCGATCGATGGTTTCGATCTGTTTGCAGGCTTGTTCGAGGAAGAACAGCGCCACGCCAGGGGCGGGGATGCACCACGCCGCTGGAAGTGAGCTGGTTGACCACCCGGGCGTTGGGCTTGACCTCGGCCCGGTCGGACTCGATCACACCCACCGCCGCCACATGGACGTCGCCTGAGAGCACGGTGACGCGGGTGCCGCTTTCGCTGGTCTTGAGCAGGCGGTGGACAAGCCGCAGGCGTTCGGCCTTGTGGGGCGGGCTGGTCCAGTGATCGCGCAGGTCGTCTTCCAGCTCTTGCTGGCCAGGAAAGATGCCGAGCATCTTCTCCAGCAGTTCGAAGCTGGGGTGCACCACGGGGATGCTGCTCATGACGAAGAGGTGTTTCAAGTTGCCGGCGGCGATCTGCGCGTCCAGCCATTGGTAGACCGCCCGCCAGCTCTCTTCGCTCATGACCTGTTCGGCCTTGAGAAGGCCCTCGTTGGCGTTGGCCTGGCTGCAGCGGGGGCGCCGTTCGCTGCGCATGTCGAGCACCAGCAGCCCGCTGGCGCCGAAGCGGTAGGCGCTGTTGTGGTGCGATTGCGCGGGCAGGGTGGCCGGCGGCGGCGCGCCGAGCAGCATCTGGCGCTGAAACAGCTCGAAGGCGGCTTTGGCTGCGGCGAAGATGCCCTGGAACACGGGGCACTCGTGCAGCTCGGTGGGGTGGGAGCCCCAGCCGTCGATGATGTCGTGGTCGTCCCACATCATCACGGTGGGGACGCTGGCGAACAGGGCCGCCTGTTCGCTTTGGCTCCAGTGATCGATGTAGAGGCGCGCATAGTGGGCCTGCAGCGCGCTGTGCATGCTGGCGGTGAAGGGGGCGGCGATGCGTTGCGACCAAGGCAGTTCGGTCCAGTCGAGCAGTTCCGGGATGGCGGTCCAGAGGTCGTCGCTGTAGATCTGATCGCCCCCCATGAGCAGGAGGTGCAATGGGCCGAAGGCGGTGCTGTCGACGCGGTCAATCTGGCGGTGCAGGCGGCCCAGACGCGACCAAAGCGCTTGCGGCTCCTTGAGGGATTTTTTGACGCGGGGGTCGGAAAAGCCATTGCAGGAGACATAGCCCATGTTGGGCGAGCTGTCTCTCGGCGGAACGTGAAAGCGGTTGGCCGTGCCGTTGATCTTGTAGTCAATGGCGAGGTCGTTTGCCGCCTGGGGCACAGCGATGTCGATGCGCCAGGCGGTGCCGGTGTGTCCCGGGATGGGGCAGGACACCGGCGGTGAGGCCTGGGCGGGCGCGCTGAGCTGGAGCATCGGTGGCGCCTCGCCGGGCGCGGTGGTCAGCAACAGGCTGACACCCCAGGTGTGATTTTGATTGCCCAGGAATTGCAGGATGGGACCCAAAGATGCCATGGCGCTTGTCTCCCTCTCGAACCGGTGCCTGTTGCCGTGCAGTTGCCATTTTTTGCTTTGATTGTGGGCGCCTGAGCGGACCAGCGCAACGTCAGGGATGCAAACAAATGTGAACTCAGCGCGGTCGTGAGGATCTCGCTACACTGGCGCTGCCTTTTTTGCGGGCAGCTCCCGGGGGCGCCTGATCGGGCGAAGGCCATGCCCAACGCAGCCGATTTCAATCTTAGATATGGAGAAATCTCATGACCCACGCGGATTTGATTGTTGACAGCCAAGCATTGCTCGACACGACATCGTTGGACCACGGCGCCACGCGCCGCACGGCGCTCAAGGCCGCGTTGGGCGTGGGATATGCGGCGGCAGCGCTGCCCATCATGGCCCAGACGGCGATCAAAACCTCGGCCGATGGCCTGACGGTGGGCGAAGTGATGGTGGATGTCAACGGTTTCAGTTTGCCGGTCTACCGAGCCGCGCCGGCGGGCAAGACGGGATTGCCGGTGGTGCTGGTGTTGTCGGAGATTTTCGGGGTCCACGAGCACATTGCCGATGTGGCCCGGCGGTTTGCCCGACAGGGTTACATGGCGCTCGCTCCTGAGCTGTTCATTCGCCAGGGCGATGCGCAAGGCTATGGCGAGATCGCCAAGCTGATTGCCGAGGTTATTTCCAAGGTGCCCGATGCGCAGGTCATGGGCGACCTGGACGCCACGGTGAAATGGGCCGCGGCCAACGGTGGCGATACCAGCCGCCTGGGCGTGACGGGCTTTTGCTGGGGCGGGCGGCAGGTGTGGCTGTATGCCGCGCACAACCCGGCGGTCAAAGCCGGGGTGGCCTGGTATGGGCGGCTGGTGGGACAGCAGTCGGATCTGACGCCCAAGCAGCCGCTGGATGTGGCAGCCAGCCTCCATGGCCCTGTGCTGGGGCTGTATGGCGGTGCTGACACGGGCATTCCGCTTGAGACGGTTGATAAGATGAAGGCTGCCTTGGCCGGAGGCAATGCTGCGGCCAAGGCAAGTGAGTTTGTGATCTACCCCGAAGCGCCGCATGCGTTTCACGCCGATTACCGGCCGAGCTACCGCAAGGAAGCGGCCGAAGACGGCTGGAAACGCGCGACAGCCTGGTTCAAGGCACACGGTGTGGTCTGAAGGGACCGGTTGTGGCGCTTTTTTTACCGAAGTCTGGCTGGCCGGGGCAGAATTGGGCTCTGGCTTGAAGGCCAGCCGGGTTGGACAGAAGGGCCGCGCTACGCGGCCTTTTTTGTTGGGTGGACGCGGGGTGGCGTTTTGGGTGGAGGCCGTTTGAGGGAACTGCTTGAAGCAGTCGGGTGGCACAGCTCGGTATTTTTGTTGGTGCTAGAACATGACATTGATCGCAATTTTGATCGGGACCGTCGCTGCGGGGGTGGGCAGCGTCTGGCTGGCCGCGGCCCTGGGCTTTGCCATGCTTGCGCGTTACACGCAGCACATGCTCAGCCTGGCCGCGGGTGCGTTGATGGGCACGGCATTTCTGCATCTGTTGCCCGAGGCATTCGAGAGCCAGGCCAGCGCGCAGGAACTGTTTGCGATGTTGCTGGGCGGCGTGGTCTTCTTTTTTCTGCTCGACAAAGCCGAACTGTGGCATCACGGTCACGAGCACCACCATGCCGGGGCGGCAGACGGCGCGCATGGTTCGCACAGCCATCACGGTCATCATGACCACCACGGGCATCATCACGGGCCTCGTTCCGGCGGCTGGGCGGTCCTGGCGGGCGACAGCGTGCACGCCTTTGGCGATGGCGTGCTCATCGCATCGGCCTTTCTGACGGACCTGCGGCTTGGTGTGGTGACATCGCTGGCGGTGCTCGCGCATGAAGTTCCTCATCACATCGGCGACCTCGTGGTCTTGCGCCATACCTCGGGCACGCAGGGAGCGGCGCTCGTGAAGGTGTCGCTGGCCGGCACTGTCACCGCTTTGGGAGGGCTGGTGGGCTACTTCCTGCTGGCGCAATTTGACGATCTCTTGCCGTACTTCCTGGTGTTGGCCTCCAGCAGTTTTGTGTACGTGGCGCTGGCCGACCTGATTCCACAACTGCAAAAACGCCTGAGTTTTCGCGAAACCGCTACCCAAGTGGGCTGGCTTACCTCCGGCATTCTGATTGTCTCTCTGGTCAGCAGTCTGGCCCACGGCGGCCACTGAGTCGCGCTTCAGGCGCAAAGCCCCTGGCCGAAGGAAAACTCGAAAACCGCGCCTTCTCCGACCTTGGCCTGCGCACGGATGAAACCGCCATGGCGCTCCAGAATTCGCCGCACGGTGGCCAGGCCAATGCCGGATCCCTCGAATTCGTTGCTGGCGTGCAGCCGGTTGAATGGCTTGAACAGGCGGTCTGAACGGCTCATGTCAAAACCAGCGCCGTTGTCTTTCACGAAGAAGACGGTGGGCTGGCCTGGGTGGTTGGGCAACCGGCCAAATTCGATCCGGGCCTGAGGTGTGTTGCCGGTGTACTTCCAGGCGTTGCCCAGCAGGTTTTCGAGCACGATGTGGGCCAGCCGGTCGTCGCAGTAGGCGGTTAGCTGGTCCTCGATCACCACATCGGCCGAGCGTTTGGGCTCCCCCGCCTTGGCCAGCAACATGGTCTCTCGTGCGAGCTCGCTCAAATCCACATCGCGCCGCTGCAACTCGCCTTGGCTCACATGGGCCAGGGCGAGCAGGTCGACGATGAGCGCGTTCATCCGCTTGACCGAGCCCTCGATCCGGTCGAAGAGGTGGTGTTCGTCTGGAGTCAGGTGGCTGGCGAGCTGTTCGCGCAGCAGGTGGGTGAAGCCATCGATGGATCGAAGCGGCGACTTGAGGTCGTGTGAAACGGTGTAGGCAAACGAGTCCAGCTCGCGATTGAGTTGCTCTAGCTGGCCCGTGCGCTCTTCTACCCGCCTCTCCAGTGTGGCGCGCAGGCTTTGAATCTCTCTGTCGCGCCGCATCCGAACCAGCTCGGCATTGCAGCGGCTGGAGAAGATGGTCATGAGGGCTTCGGTGTCTGGTGTGAGCGCGCGTGGGTCGATCCACATGGCCTTGAGGATGCCAATGGGGCTGCCATCGGCATCCCTCAAGGCCACGCCCAGGTAGGCCTGGTAGCCTGTTCCGATGGGCAAGCCCTCTTGTTGCCAACGGCTGGCCAACTGGCTGGTGAAAAAGCTCTCGCCATAGGTTTGCAGCGCCTGCGAGCAGGGCGTTCCTTCGAGCGAATAGCGCATGTTGGGCACAACATCGCCATTGAAGCTCACGGCCACCGTGTCAACCCAGCCTGGGGTGTGAATTTCACCTGCCACCACGAGGTCGGCGTGGAGTACCGTGCTCAGGTGCTGCACCAATGAGCGGAAGAACGGTTCACCGGTCTCGCCCGAGACGCCTTTGGCCATGTCCAGCAAAAGCGCCTCGCGGCGCTTTTCGGCGCTCACATTCATGACATAGGACATGACGCATGGCTCGCCATCGAGCTCGATGATCTGCGCCCAGATGCGCACCTCGTTGATCTCACCCGCCTTGTTGCGCATACAGGTCTCGTAGGCTGCGAGCTGGCCGTGCATCTTCAGGGCGGCGATGTAGTGATCGCGGTCGCATTCCTCGACCCACACCTTGGCTGTGAGCGTGGTTCTCCCCAGGAGGTCATTGGGCGAGTAGCCCAATACGCGTTCAATTGCAGGGTTGACTTCGACAAAGCGGCCGTCCGCCAGGCGAGTGATGCTCATGCCCAGCGGGTTGAACTGAAATGCCTTGGCGAATCGTTCCTGAGATTTCTCCAGGTTTCTGCGCGAGTTTTCTTCCGCCGTCACGTCCATGACCATGATCAGGATGATCTCCTCAGACCCTTGCTGGAGGACTTCGGCCGAGATCCTGACCTCGAGGGTGGATCCATCCTGGCGGCGGCCACATTGGCGCAGGTTGCGCACGCGGCGATGGGTACTCAGGTCCAACTGGAAAGCGCGCATCGCTTCGAGGTCGATCCAGATGCGCGGTGGCCGTTTGCCGATCAGGTCTTCTCGGGGATAGCCCAGCAACTGACAGAACGCATCGTTGGCATCCAGGACTTCCAAGGTCTTCAGCGACTGGACCAGGCAAGCCACCGGGTTGCCTTGGAAAAGCGCTTCGAACCGCCCTTGGCTTTGCTGGAGCTTGGCGCTGGCCGCATGGGCGAGGTCCAACGCGGTTTCCTGGTCGCGAACCACCTGCATGAGGCGGTGGCGCCCGTGGAGCGCGGTGATCAGTATGGACACGACGACGACCGCCTGAATGATCCATATCGTCCAGTCGACAGTGTGCAGCACCCCATCAAGAATGCCTTGCTGCTCCATCCAGTTCAGCGTGGCCAGTGTTGTGATGATGAGCAATGCTGTGCCGATGGCGATCCGCCGGGGCAGGTAGCTGCCGGCGATCACCATGCTTGACAGCATGATGAGTGCCGCGCCGCTGCGCACGCTGCCGTCGATGGCAGTGCCAAAGATGGCGCCCGCCATCAGCATCAATACCATCAGGTAGGCCACCAAGGTGTGCTTGCGTTGCTTCAACAAAACAGCCAGCACGATTTCGACCAATAGCAAGCTGAGCGGAATGATGTCCAGCGGCGAGGCGCCGTCGCGCATGATGACCGCCACCGCCGCCAGAATGGTGCTGACGAAGAGGGTGATGAGCAGCGCTTTCAGCGTGGCGTGTTGTTGTTGTTCCAGCGTGTGGTTCTTGTCCACGCGGGTTGGGTCGGACCGCGTCATGGGATCTGGCCCGTTACGGCGCTTGGAGGTGGGGACGCGGACTTGTCTTCGACGGAGGGTTGCAGCTGGAAGCGGAACTCCGCGCCTTCACCCTGGATTCCCCGTGCGTGGATGCTGCCACCATGGCGTTCGATGATGCGCCTGACCGTGGCAAGTCCGACACCTGTTCCCTCAAAGCCGGCGCTGGGCATGTGCAGACGTTGAAAGGGTTTAAAGAGTTTGTTCGCATGGGCCATCGAGAAACCCACGCCGTTGTCTTTGACGTAGTACCACGGAGAGGTGTTGCTCGTGTCCAGACCAAACTCAATCACCGGTTGGGCTTGGTCGCGGGTGAACTTCTGCGCGTTCTCGAACAGGTTTTCCAGGGCGGTGCGCATCAGGCGGGGGTCGCACCGTGCCAGCATGCCCGGCTGGATTTGCCATTGCCGGCCGGTGCACGGGGTGTGCCTGTTCAATCGATCGACAATCTCGCTGGCGAGCTGGCTGAGGTTGACCGTCTGAACAGCCATTGCGTCCTGGCTGACCCGTGTCAGGTCCAATAGGTCTGCCATCAGGTTGCCCATGCGGTGGGTGGCGCCCAGTACGCGTTCCATCAGGTTGCGCTCTTCCTCGTCGAGGCGGTCGTGCAAGCGTTCGTTCAACAACTGGGTGAAGCCATCAATGGCGCGAAGAGGGGACTTCAGGTCATGTGAGATCGAGTATGCAAAGGAGTCGAGTTCGGCATTGAGCTTGCGCAACTCGGCTGTTCGAGCCTGCACGCGAAGCTCCAGCGAGTTGTTGAGTTGTTCGGTCTCCCTTTCGCTGCTCAGGCGCATGAGCTCCGCGGTCGCCCGGCTTGAAAAGATGGCCATCAAGGCGCGCAACTCTTCGGTGACCTCAAGCGGTCGCAGCCAAAATGCCGCCAACACGCCAATGGCCTGGCCACCCGGGTCGCGCAAGGTTTGGCAAACGCCCGAATCGAACGCGGCCCCATTGAGGAGTCGCGCTGCGCCACTTTGACCCAAGTGCCTGGACGAGAAGATGGAAAGGTCGTGGCGGCTCAGCGCCTCTTCGCAGGCACTTTCTCGAAGGGGAAACTTGACGTTGTCTGCGCGGGCACCACCTTGGAAGGCCGCCAGCGTCTGAATGCAATGGTCTGGGGTGATCTCTCCAATGAGAACCAGGTCGGCTCCCAGTGAGCTCGCCATTCGCTGGGTCAATGTGTCGAAAAACGCTTTTGCAGTGGGGCCGGTCATGCCCTTGGCAATGTCCATCAAGAGGTCGGTGCGCCGCTTTTCATCGGTGACGTTGGCGATGCAGGAAAGGATGCACGCTTCGCCTTCGATTTCGATCGGCACCGCCCAGATTCTCAGGTCGATCCTGGCCCCACCGGGCAACTGCACCTGGGATTCGAAGGCCTTGACGTGGCCTTCGGTTTTCAGTCTCTCGACATAGCGGGCGCGCTCCTCGTCGGACATCCACACCCCGATCGACTTGGTGGACCGTCCTTCTGTCTGCCAGCGGAGAAGGGGCATGACATCGTCGGACTTGTTCACTTCAAGAATGGTCCTGTCCGACATCCTCGTGATTGTCGTGAGCAACGGGCTTGAGGTTGAAAGCCTTGGCAAAGCGTTCTTCTGAGCGGCGAAGTCGCTCAATGGCCTGGTTCTGGCTTGTCATGTCGGTGACGGCCGTGATCACCAGCATGTCGTCTTCGTTGGCGCTCAGCTCGCTGCAGATGCGCGTCAAAATGGCTTCCATCGGCCCGCTTGCCCACGATGCTGAACTGGTGGACCCGGGGCAAATCTGCCAGGCCACTCAGGTACTCGCGGCGTTGCTCTATCTGGCCCCATAGAAAGTGGTCTGTCTTTCCGATGACCTCGTCACGGGTGTAGCCATAACACCGTTCAAATGCCGGGTTGACATCGATGATCTCCGCCGTGGCCGCGGTCTGGAGAATGATGGCAGCCGGGTTTGTGCGAAATATCCGTGCAAAGCGCTCCAGGTGTCGGTCGCGGTCTTGCGCAAGTGTCCTGTTCTCCTCCAGCGCTCTCTTTTGCAGAGCAAATGCCGCGTGCGTCCTTTCCTTGGCGTACCACATGATGCCGGCCACGACCGCCAACACACTCGCATGAATCACCCAGGTGAGGGGGCCAACTTCAAAGCTGGGCTTTTGCAGGTAGTCTTGCCTTTCAATCCATGTGATCAGGCCCATGGCCGCGATGCTGCTCAGCACCGCTAACAGAAGCCGCGCTTGGATAGGAATGCACCCGCCCCGACGACGGAGAGCAAGGAAGAGAAATGACGGCGCACCTCGTATGGAGCCGTATGAAGGCGGCCAGTACCGCGACGGTCTGCGTGCCGAACACCAGGACCAGCGTGAGAAGCCGGTGACTGCCTGAAGTCCGACCAAACACGCTGAGCCAGCCCAAGGCAGACATCATGACTGCGGGCAACAGATTCCAGCGGTTTTCTCCCGTGATGTAGATGGCGACTGCCGACAACGCTGGAGGCGATTGCCAGCAACAACGCGGCGCGTCGCACAAGACCCTCAGTCAGTTGGTGGACGGGGTCGTCGGATGGTGTTGGTCGAGACATCAAACCTCAGTCGCAGGGCTTTCACGGAGAGTGGGTAATTGATCAGTGGGCTCCTGTCTATTCGGCTGAATGCGGGGTTTTCTTGAGATCGTCGTCGGGTGGGGTCGCTGATGGCGCGCAGTGCGCAGATGTCTGGTGGTCTAGGACTTGGCTCGGGGAGTGCCCGGCGTGTTGCTCCATGCACTCCAACTGCCGGGGTACAGGGCACTGAGCCCAAGACCCGCGACTGCCATGCCCAGCAGGTTGGGGAGGGCACTCACCCCGCTCCCGCAATGGTGGACCACGCCCCGCGGATCCCGACCGGCGAGCAACTGTTCAAACTCGGCTTTCAGTTGGCCGGGCGACTTGAACCGCCCGTTGGCGTCGAGATTGAGGGAGAAAGGTCGGTTGAGTGCCCCCGGAATGTGGCCAGCTTCCGGGTCCAGTGGTTCGACTTCACCCCGGAAGCGGGGCGTTGCACGGGCATCAAGAATCGTCAGGTCCGGGCTGCCCATATTCGCTGCAATCTCCGTGGAATCGACAGTGCGCACCAGCGACGTCTGTTCTTTGAAGGGGTGCGTCGCTGGTTGCCGGGCCGTGGTGTCGGGCCCGCTCTCCAGTTCAAACCCTGCGGCCTCCCAAGCTTGCAGCCCGCCGTCCAGCACGGCCACCGCGTCATGCCCACACCACTTGATCATCCACCAAAGGCGCCCGCAGTAGTTTGCGCCTTGCCGGTCATAAACCACCACTTGCTGGTCTTGCGCCAGTCCCTGTTCGCGCAGCCAGACGCAGAATTGGCCTCTCGATGGCAAGGGATGGCGGCCGGCTTGGGCGCCTGACGGGTGCCTCTTGTCGCTCAGGTGTTGGTCCAGATGGGCGTGGATGGCTCCGGGGATCCTTTTCTGGCGGTATTGCGATGCACCTGCATTGGCATCGTTCAGCTCGAAGCTGCAGTCAAACACCAACGGCGGTTGGTCGGAGGTGGAGAGATGGCGGAGGTCTTCTGCAGATATGAGGAGTGGGTACATGCCCCATTTTCTGCCGACCGGCTACGTCTGGCGATTACGTCGAAATAATTAGTGAGGGGCGAAAACGCCGGCCGTGCACCTCATCAGTGCTCTTCTGCAGGGGCGTTGGGCACGGCCCGCTCCCGAAGAATGGTGGCGGTGATGCCACTGACAATGATCAGTGCCATACCCGCCCAGCCTATGAATGGCAGCTTGTCGCCGAATATGGTCAAGCTGTATATGCCTGCGAAAACAATGCCAGAGTACTGAAGGTTGGCGACCACCAAGGTATGGCCGCTGGCATAGGCCCGGGTCATGCAAAGCTGTCCGAGCACGGCCAGAAGTCCGATGGGAATCAGCCAGACAGCGCTTGGCCACTGCCAGGCATGGGCACCTGCCAGCATCATGCCCGCTGCGCCAACCGCCACGGCTCCACAAGAGAAATAGAAGACCGTGCGACTCTCAGGCTCACCAGCCCTGGAGAGCGCCGCCACTTGCAAATAAGCAAAGGCCGAGAAAATGCCTGAGATCAGTCCAGCCAGAGCGCCACCCATTTGCTCGTGGGTGAATGTGGGGCGCAGCATCATAGCGACACCGATGAACCCGCTGATCACGGCAATAAACAATGGCCCTTGCTGGCGTATGGGCGTCTGACGCTTTTGAAGAATGACCGCGCCACCCAGCAAGAACGCTGCAATCCACACGCTGCTCATGTAGTTGAGCGTCATGGAAGTCGCCAGTGGCAACTTCCCGATCGAGTAGAACCAGGATGACAGGGCTGTCACTCCCACCACGCTGCGCCATACGTGCATCATGGGCACGGAAGTGCGCAGCGAAACCCCTCGCACGCGCGTCATCCCGATCAGAAAGATCACCCCCACCAATCCCCGGTAGAAGACGATCTCAAAGCTGTTGAAATCCTCGGAGGCGTACTTGATGCACACTCCCATGGTGGCGAACAGAAACGCGCCGAGCACCATCCATAGCGCTTGCATCAGTGGTGCTTTCTCGCGAGGCGCAAAAAGAACGACGATGGGCGCGACGTCGCCCTCAGGCTGGCGCCCAAACCCGCAGTGCAAAGCGCGTGTTGCCCGAAGGTTCTTCGCATTCCAATGCGCGTTTGGGATGAAGCGGGTGCGGCTGGGCCAGACAGCGCGACCACCACAACCCGCTTCGCGCGGCGCTTACAGAGAGATCTTTCCGCGGTACCACTCGTGGAAATGCTGCATGCCATCCTCCATGGGGCTCTGGTATGGGCCGACTTCGTTGTCGCCACGCGCCAGCAAAGCCTTGCGGCCCGCGTCCATGCGCTCGCCAATCTCGTCGTCTTCAACACAGGTCTCCATGTAGGCTGCGCGCTGGGCTTCCACGAACTCCCGTTCGAAAGCCGCAATCTCTTCCGGGTAGTAGAACTCCACCATGTTCAACGTTTCCGTCGGGCTGACAGGGTGCAGGGTGGATACCGTGAGCACGTGGGGGTACCACTCCACCATGATGTGGGGGTAATAAGTCAGCCAGATTGCGCCGTGGTCAGGCAACTGGCCATCGCGGTACTCCATCAGCGCCTTGTGCCAGCGCTCGTATGTGGGGCTGCCGGCCTTGCCAAGCAGGTTCTGGGCACCCACGGTCTGAACCGAGAATTCCGGCTTGAATTCCCAGCGCAGATCGTCACAGGTGACAAAGTTGCCCAGCCCAGGGTGGAACGGGCCGACGTGGTAGTCCTCCAGATACACCTCGATGAAGGTCTTCCAGTTGTAGTTGCAGGTGTGCAGCTCGACATGGTCGAGCACCATGCCCTCGAAACTCAATTGCTTGCGCGGGCCCATGTTGGCCAGATCGGCGGCCACATCGCGACCGTTGTCCTCGAACAGCAGGCCATTCCATTCCCGCAACTTGTAGTTGTTGAGATCCAGGCAGGGGTCGTGAGAAAAGTGGGGCGCGCCCAGCAGACCGCCGGCCTTGCCCGCCTTGCCTTGCCCACCGCTGTACGTCCAGCGGTGAAGAGGGCATACGATGTTTCCGCCCGCGCTGCCAGGCTGGGTGACGCCGAGGTTCCCGCGGCCCTTGAGCATGATCGCCTGGCGATGGCGGCAGACGTTGGAGACGAGCTCGATGCCCTGGCCGGTATGCACCAGCGCGCGGCCACCCGATTCTTGCGGCAAGGCGTAATAGTCACCCGGGTTGGGAACCGCCAGTTGGTGCCCCACATACCGGGGCCCTTGCTGGAAGATGGTTTCCATTTCGCGCTCGAACAGCGCCTGATCAAAATAGCTGGAAACCGGGAGTTGGCTTCTGGCCTGCTGAAATTGAAGACTTAAATCAGACATGAGGTCCTGACCTGAAGACTCCCCCTATTAAGGGGCAGGGTAAGCGCTGTGCTCGTCAGACGAATTCGCGCGGGATGGGTGAAGTGTTGCGTCCCTCCGGGAGCAGATGTCCCGTCAGTGGATGAAAAAAGGGCTGAATTGTACCCTGCCAAAGGCGCTTTGGGTGGGCTTCCCGCTCCTACAGGGCGAGCGCCCGGTCCGGGTCCGGCGCAAGGGGCGCGATAAAATGCCCCTGTTGCGGCCCCTGCGAAGGTCGCTTGCTATTCTCAAGTTGGACGGCTGGGCTCGGATGGAGCGGCCTATTTCCCGTCAACGGTCCGGATCTCAATGACGTCAACACCTTCAACGCCCAAAACACCCCGCGCTTCGGCGGCCAGCAAACCGCCCGCCAACTATGAAGCCGCCCTGGAAGAGTTGGAGCAACTCGTGGCACAGATCGATGCCGGGCAACTGCCTCTGGACCAATTGCTGACGCGATACAAGCGCGGTGCCGAGCTGTTGGCGTATTGCCGTGAGCGGCTGACCGCCGTGGAGAACCAGATCCAGCAGCTCGAAGGCGGCGAACTCAAAGCTTGGAGTGGTGTGTGAGCGGGGCGGTTACGCAAGCCGCCGCTTTTTCAGCCTGGCGTGCCGCACAGCAAAGTCGTGTGGAGGAGGCGCTGAGCCAGTGGGTTTCGGCTCAGGCGCCCGCAGGCCTGGGTGAAGCCATGCGTTACGCCGTGCTCGACGGGGGCAAGCGCCTGAGGCCCTTGCTGGCATTGGCCGTGTGTGAGGCCGTTGGGGCGAAGCCGGTGGCGGCGATGCGCGCGGCCTGTGCACTGGAGCTGATCCACGCCTATTCGCTGGTTCACGATGACATACCCCTGCATGGACAACGACGTGCTGCGGCGTGGCAAGCCCACCGTGCACGTGGCGTTCGGCGAGGCGCAGGCCCTCCTGGCCGGTGACGCGCTACAGGCGTTGGCGTTTGAGCTGCTGGTGCCCGATGACGGCTCGGTCGAGCCCGCGATGTCAGCCCGGCTGTGTCGCCAGTTGGCGTGCGCGGCTGGCGCGGCGGGCATGGCCGGTGGGCAGGCCATTGATTTGGCGAGTGTGGGCTCGGCGCTCGATCGGGCCGGGCTGGAGAACATGCACCGGTGCAAAACCGGTGCGTTGCTGCAAGCCAGCGTGATGATGGGGGCCGCCACTGGCACGTGTGATGAGGCCGCTGTGACGGCCTTGCAGACCTATGGTGAGGTGCTTGGCCTAGCGTTTCAGGTGGTCGACGACATTCTCGATGTCACCACCGATTCTGCGACGCTGGGCAAGACCGCCGGCAAAGACGCGGCTTGCGACAAGCCGACTTTTGTTTCACTCATGGGGCTGGAGGCAGCGCAGGCGTGCGCGGACGACCTGCTGGACCAGGCCCACCAGGCTTTGCGCGACAGCGGCCTGGAACGTACCGAACATCTTCATGCCCTGGCGGAGTGGGTGGGGCGGCGCGAAAACTGAGTGAGCGCGCCGAGCACCTGGCATAACAAAGAAAAGTGACCATGACCCAACTTTTGTCTTCCATCGATTCGCCTGCCGATCTGCGGCGCCTCACGCGTGCGCAACTGCATCCCCTGGCAGATGAGTTGCGCCAGTATGTGTTGGACAGCGTGGCGAGCACCGGCGGTCACCTGAGTTCGAACCTCGGGACGGTTGAACTCACGGTGGCCCTGCACTATGTTTTCAACACCCCGCAAGACCGACTCGTCTGGGATGTGGGCCACCAGACCTATCCCCACAAGATCCTGACCGGGCGACGCGAGGGCATGAAGACATTGCGTCAGCTGGGCGGCATCAGTGGCTTCCCGCGTCGCGACGAGAGTGAATACGACACCTTCGGCACCGCCCATTCCTCCACCAGCATCTCGGCCGCGCTTGGCATGGCGCTGGCAGCCAAACTCAAGGGTGAGGACCGCCGCAGCGTGGCCATCATTGGTGATGGAGCCATGACGGCGGGCATGGCTTTTGAAGCGTTGAACAACGCGGGCATCGCGGAAGGTCGACTGCTGGTGGTTCTTAACGACAATGACATGTCGATTTCGCCGCCTGTGGGGGCGCTGAACCGTTACCTGGCCCAACTGATGAGTGGTCAGTTCTATGCCACGGCCAAGAATGTGGGCAAGCAGGTGCTGAAAGGGGCGCCGCCCTTGTTTGAGTTGGCCAAACGACTGGAAGAGCACGCCAAGGGCATGGTGGTGCCCGCCACGCTGTTTGAGAAATTCGGGTTCAACTACATCGGCCCGATTGATGGTCACGACCTTGACTCCCTGATCCCCACGCTGGAGAACATTTGCCACTTGCTGGACACCGACAGTGGTCCGCAGTTCTTGCATGTGGTCACCAAGAAGGGGCAGGGCTACAAGCTCGCCGAAGCCGATCCCGTGGCCTACCACGGTCCGGGCAAGTTCGATCCCGCGGTGGGTTTGGTGAAGCCTGCGCAAAAGCCCAAGACCACATTCACCCAGGTGTTTGGTCAGTGGCTGTGTGACATGGCCGCGGCCGACAGCCGATTGGTGGGGATCACACCTGCCATGCGCGAAGGCTCGGGCATGGTCGAGTTCGAACGCCGCTTTCCCGACCGTTATTTCGACGTGGGGATCGCTGAGCAGCATGCCGTGACCTTCGCTGCCGGGCTGGCTTGCGAGGGGCTGAAACCGGTGGTGGCCATCTACTCCACCTTCCTGCAGCGGGCTTACGACCAGTTGATTCACGACGTCGCTCTGCAAAAGCTGCCGATGGTGTTTGCCTTGGACCGTGCAGGTCTGGTGGGCGCTGACGGTGCCACCCATGCCGGCGCATACGACATTGCTTATCTGCGGTGCATTCCCAACATGTCGATTGCGTGTCCTTCGGACGAGGGCGAGTGCCGGCAGTTGCTATCCACCGCGCACGAGCAAGACCATCCGGTGGCGGTGCGCTATCCTCGCGGTTCGGGTGTGGGTGCAGCCATTCCTCAAAGCCTTGAAGGACTGCCGTTCGGTCGAGGTGAGCTTCGGCAACAGGGCTCCGGCGTGGCCATTCTCGCTTTCGGTACCTTGCTTTACCCTGCGTTGAAGGCTGCCGAGCGGCTCGGCGCGACAGTGGCAAACATGCGATGGGCCAAACCGCTTGATGTGGCGTTGCTGCGCTCGCTCGCAGCGTCTCATGAAGCCTTGGTCACCGTGGAGGAGGGCTGCGTGATGGGAGGCGCCGGCAGTGCGGTGCTCGAAGCCTTGCAAGCAGATGGTTGTACCTTGCCTGTGCTTCAGCTGGGGCTGGCCGATGAATTCACCGAGCATGGAGATCCTGCCAAGCTGCTAGCGGCCCAAGGACTTGACGAGGTGGGCATCGAGCGTTCGATTCGGGCGCGTTTTGAGGCACTGCTCCCCAAAGAAGGCCTGCGCGCCTGACGCTGGGCGCGGGTCGGTTCCTTTCGGGAATTGATCATTTTTCACAAGGCTGTTGAAGGAATTTGCCTCCCCAGGGGCGAGGCGCGCCAAGGCGCTTCCAATTGGGCTTTTCTTGCGTTCTGTCGAGGGAAAACCCCGCATAACAGGCGCAGAGTGGCCCCTACAATGAGCCATCCTCAAACGCCAGGGTGGTCCTGATCTCCTGGCCTTGGATACCGTTTGAAAACATTATTTGGAGTTGTCAACATGGATCGTCGTTCCATCATCAAGCACGCGGGTATTGCTGGCGTGCTGGCCGCAGGTGTCGCGCCCGCCGCTCACGCGCAAGCCGCCATTCGTTGGCGCCTGGCTTCCAGTTTCCCCAAGTCGCTCGACACCATCTTCGGTGGTGCTGAGGTGTTTGCCGCCCAGGTCAAAGAAATGTCCGGCGGCAAGTTCGAAATTTCCGTGCACGCTGGTGGCGAGTTGATGCCCGCATTCGGCGTGGTGGATGGCGTGCAGCAAGGCACCGTCGAGTGCGCGCACACGGCCCCCTACTACTTCTTCGGGAAGAATGAGGCCTTCGCCCTGGGTTGTGCCGTTCCTTTTGGCATGAACAGCCGTCAACGCTCTGCCTGGATGATGCATGGCAACGGTGGCAAGCTGATGAGCGAGTTCTACAACGAATACAACATCGTGAACTTCCCTTGCGGCAACACGGGCGCCCAGATGGGTGGCTGGTACCGCAAGGAGATCAAGAGCATGAAGGACATTCAGGGTCTGAAAATGCGCATCGGTGGCTTCGGCGGCCAGATTCTGAAGGGCATCGGCGCTCAGCCACAGAACATTCCGGGCGGCGAGATCTACCAGTCGCTGGAAAAAGGCACGATCGATGCCTGTGAATGGGTGGGTCCGTACGATGATGCCAAGTTGGGGTTCAACAAGGTTGCGCCGTATTACTACTTCCCAGGCTGGTGGGAGGGTGGTCCGGAGCTGGATGTCTTCATCAACAAGGAAGCCTTCGGCAAGCTCTCGGGTGAGAACAAGGCCATTGTCAAAGCCGCCGCTGCGTATGCCCACCTTGACATGCAGGCCAAGTACGACGCGCTCAATCCAGGTGCCCTCAAATCGCTGGTGGCTTCGGGCACCAAGCTGCGCCAGTTGCCGAAAGACGTGATGGATGCTGCCTTCAAGGAAGCACAGCGCAGCTATGAAGAACTGAACCAGAAGAACCCGGCCTGGAAGAAGATCTACGCCGACTGGTCTGCTTTCCGCCGTGATGCCAACCAGTGGTTCCGCCTGACCGAAGGCACATTTGATCGCTACATGCAGCAAGCGAAGCTGTAATCCACTGGGATGTGGGAAAACCCCGCTTCGGCGGGGTTTTTCAATCGCTTTTCAAAAGAAACAGGGCTTTGCCCGAACGTGCACGGCCATTCACGAGATGGTCAACGAGAGTGAAAACTGTGGCGGGAACGCCGGGAAATGTCGATGAAACAATTGCTTGTGATCTCGCGTGGGATCGACACCTTGAATGCCTGGATTGGCAAGGGTGCGACCTGGCTGATTCTGCTCACGGTCCTGATCAGCGCAGGCAACGCCATGATGCGGAAGTTCTTTGGTGAAGGCAGCAACGCGCTGCTCGAAATTCAGTGGTACTTCTTTGCTGCCGTGTTTACGCTGGGCTCGGGCTATGCCTTTTTAAAGAATGCCCATGTTCGCATCGACTTTCTTTCCAACAAGTTCTCGGCGCGCACCCGGAACTGGATCGATGTGGGGGGCATTCTGATCTTCCTGATGCCGCTGTGCTACATGATGTCCACCCTGACCTGGCCGCTTCTGGAGCAGGCATACACCACCGGCGAAATGTCCTTCAATCCGGGTGGGTTGATTCGGTGGCCTGTGTACGCGATGTTGCCCGTCGGTTTCTCGTTGTTGGCCCTTCAAGGGCTGTCTGAGTTGATCAAGCGTTTGAACTTCATTTTTGGTGATGGCCCCGACGTGCTGGCGCACGACTACAACCACGAAGCCGCTGAGTAAGCCTGGATCCAACAATGATTGAATTTCTGCACGCCAATTTTGTACCGGTGCTGTTTGCCGGTTTGCTGTGTTTTTTGATGCTGGGCTTTCCAGTGGCCTTTTCCCTGGCCGCAACCGGTCTGGCCTTTGGTTTCCTGGGCATTGAGATCGGCCTGTTTCCTGAGGTGCTGTTCCAGGCGCTGCCTTTGCGCGTCATCGGCATCATGTCGAACGAGACCCTTCTGGCCATACCGTTCTTCACGTTGATGGGCATCATTCTTGAGCGAAGTCGAATGGCCGAGGAGCTGCTCGAAACGGTGGCTCAGGTGTTCGGCCCTGTGCGGGGAGGGCTGGCCGTGGCGGTGATTCTGGTGGGCGCCCTCTTGGCCGCCACCACGGGGGTCGTGGCAGCCGCGGTGATATCCATGGGTTTGATCTCGCTGCCCATCATGCTTCGCTATGGGTACAACCGTACCATCGCGACGGGCACCATCACCGCCTCGGGCACATTGGCCCAAGCGCTGCCGCCTTCCTTGGTGTTGATCGTTCTGGCAGACCAGTTGGGTCGATCGGTGGGAGACATGTACCAAGGTGCCCTGTTGCCCGGCTTGATGCTGGTGGGGCTGTATCTGCTGTTTATCCTCTTCATCGCGCTGGTTCGCCCCAAGTGGGTGCCCGCTTTGCCCGAGGAGGCTCGCATCTATGTTGAACCCAACGGCAACAGCGGGCACAATCCCTGCTGGTGCTTTTCCTGGTGTGCGGTGCGGTGGGTGTGGTCTGGCATGGCATGCATGAGAGCATCATGAATCCTTTGCTGGGCCGGGAAACGCCCGCGCCGGGTGACGAACGTTTCATCATGTCGACCACGGTGGCCACCTTTGTGGCCCTGTTCCTGGCAATTCTGAATCGGGTGTTCAAACTGGGCCTGATTTCCCGTCTGACCGAGCAGGTCACTTTTGTCCTCATTCCGCCGCTGATCCTGATTTTCCTTGTGTTGGGGACCATTTTTCTCGGTGTCGCGACACCCACCGAGGGCGGGGCCATGGGCGCTGTGGGTGCCCTCGTGATGTCGGCATTCAGAGGCCGCTTGACGAAAGAGGTGCTCAAGACCGGCCTGGAAAGCACAACCCGTCTATCGATCTTCGTGCTCTTCATCCTGGTGGGTGCGACGGTGTTCAGTTTCACATTCAATGCCGCCGATGGCCACATCTGGGTGGAGCACCTGTTTGTGGGGTTGCCGGGTGGGCAAATGGGTTTCCTGGTCCTGGTGAACCTGCTTGTGTTCATTCTGGGGATGTTCATCGACTTCTTCGAGATTGCGTTCATCGTGATCCCGATGCTGGCGCCTGTGGCGGATAAGATGGGCATCGATCTGGTTTGGTTTGGCATCATTCTCGCCATGAACCTGCAAACATCATTCCTGACGCCACCGTTCGGTTTTGCCTTGTTCTATCTGCGCAGTGTGGCGCCGCGGGCCGACTATGACGATGCGGTCACCGGCAAGCGCATTCCGGCAGTGACCACCGCACAGATCTACAAGGGGTCGATCGCTTTCATCATCCTGCAGATCATCATGATTGCGGTGATTGTGCTCAACCCTGGGCTGGTCTCCGGAGGTATCACCAAGGTCAAGAAGCTCGATGACGCGAAGGTGGAGGAGTTGTTGAATATCGAAACCAACGACTATGGCAGCGACACACCGGTGTTCGAGCCCGATCAACCAGCCTCGGAGGATGGTGCTCCCGCCGATTCAAATGACCCAGTGAAATGGTGATGGCGGGTCAGAACAAAAACAAATGAAAAGCGCCTTCGGGCGCTTTTTTGCGGATTTCTTTTTGGGAGGATGACGGTCAATGAAACTCGATGTGCGGATTCTCGACGCTCGTTTGACGGAGCAGTTGCCAAGCTATGCCACGGAGGGCAGCGCCGGGCTGGATTTGCGCGCTTGCCTTGACGTCCCTTTGACGCTGGCGCCCAACGCCTGGCAATTGGTGCCCACGGGCTTGGCCATTCACCTGGCCGATCCGGGTTATGCCGCCATGCTGTTGCCGCGTTCGGGGTTGGGCCACAAGCATGGCATTGTGCTGGGCAATCTGGTGGGCTTGATCGACAGCGACTATCAGGGCCAGCTCATGGTGAGTGCCTGGGACCGCAGTGATGTCTTTTACCATTGAACCGATGGAGCGCATCGCTCAAATGGTGATCGTTCCTGTGGTGCAAGCCGAGTTGAATATCGTCGATGCCTTTGCTCAGAGCAGCATCCGCGGAACGGGCGGCTACGGCTCGACCGGGCGAAGCTGAGCGGGAAGCCGTTCGGGCGGCGCCTCGCCTGGGCCGATGTTATCGGTTCAGTGGAGCGTGGGACGCTGTTGGGTGCCGTCCTGGGGGGCATTGCCGGCGGCGACCTGCATGTTGAAAAAGCCTGTGCCGAGGGTGCCTGCGCCCACTTCTTCTTCGGTTGCTTCGCGCACTTGGTGCACTTTCAGGTGAATGCGCAAGGCGATCCCAGCCAGTGGGTGGTTGGCGTCCATGACGACGTGATCGGGATAGATGTCGCTGACGAAGAAGAGGCGGTCTTTGGGTGCCGAGGGCGAGCAGCCTTCGGGCAAGCCTTCAAACCCCATGCCTTCCTCGATGTCATCGGGGAACAAGTGGCGAGGCTCCAGAAAGAGCAGGCGGTCATCGTAGTCGCCAAATGCATCCTGAGGCTCGAGCTGGAGGTCGACTTTCTCGCCGGGTTCGTGTCCTTGCAAGGCTTCTTCAATCTTGCCAAGCAGGTCCGTACCGCCGACCAGGAACTCGACTGGCTCTTCCAGCGTATCGAGCTCTTCGCCCAGTGTGTCTTTCAGTGTCCAGGTCAGCGCGACCACGCATTGTTGGTTGATTTTCATCCGACAATTGTCCCATGACACATTCAACCCCTGCAGGCAGCCTGTCGGCTGACCCGGTCCCTTCGTCCCTCTCCGTTGATTCGGCTTGCACACTTCTGGGAGGGCTTTCTCCCGCGCAGTTCATGCGCCGCTATTGGCAGAAGAAGCCCTTGTTGATACGCGGCGCGGTGCCCGGTTTTCGCCCGCTGATGGATCGACAGGCACTGTTCGCGTTGGCGGGCGAAGACTCGGTGGAGTCGCGCCTGATTGTTCGCCGCCCCAAAGGCTGGACGCTGAAGCATGGACCTTTTGCGCGTTCCTCGCTGCCGCCCTTGAAACAAAAGGACTGGACCCTTTTGGTGCAAGGTGCCGATCTCCACCTGGATGCCGCTCATGAGTTGCTCAAACGCTTCAGGTTTGTGCCGGATGCGCGCCTGGATGACCTGATGATCTCCTGGGCCAGTGATGGTGGTGGCGTGGGTCCTCACTTTGACAGCTATGACGTCTTCCTGCTGCAAGCCAGTGGTCAACGACGGTGGCGCATTGGGCGCCAGAGAGACTTTTCATTGCAGCCCGATGTTCCCTTGAAGATTCTCGAGCACTTTGATCCGGAGGAAGAGCATGTGCTTGATCCCGGCGACATGCTGTACCTGCCGCCCAAATGGGCGCACGATGGCGTGGCGGTGGGTTCTGACTGCATGACGTATTCGATTGGCTTTCGCGTGCCACAGCGTGGAGGACTTGCGGGCGAGTTGCTCCAGCGCATGGCCGACGAGTTTGAAGATGAGACCTTGTATCGCGATCCCCGTCAGGCGGCCACCGCCACACCAGCGGCCATGCCGCCTGCGCTGGAGGCGTTTGCCCTGGAAGGCTTGAAGCGCTTGTTGAATGAGCGTCAATCGCTGGCCTGCGCTTTGGGCGAAGTCATGACCGAGCCCAAACCCAAGGTCTGGTTTGACGAGCCAGACAGCCCTTGGACAACCCGGGCGGTGTCTTTGGACCGCCGCACCCGCATGATGTATGACGCACACCATGTCTTCATCAATGGCGAGAGTTTTCGCGCCGGTGGTTCGGATGCCAGATTGATGCGCCGGCTGGCCGACCAACGCAGCCTCGACAGCCGATCTGTTGCGAAGGCAAGTCAAGGTGCGCGCGCGTTGTTGCAGGACTGGTATGAGGCTGGCTGGATTCGCCTTCTGGGCTCAGACTGATACACCAACGGCGCTGCCACGGCCGATTGATCAAGGAGATTCCACATGCCTCTGAACACCGATGACACCACGAGCCTGTTCACTGGAGCCTGGGAGGGGAGGAACCGATTTGCAGAACTCGTCAGGGAGGCGCTGAGCCGGGCCTCGGAAGCAGGTTGGCCGTTGCTGGTGCTGAGCGACCCGAATTTTGCAGACTGGCCGCTGGGTGAGTCTGGTGTCGTGGACGCGCTGGGCCAGTGGGCCAGGCAGGGACGACAGTTGCACTTTCTGGCCCGGGACTACCGGGTGCTTCGTGAGCGGGCACCGCGGCTGGTGCAGTGGCGCGTAAGCTGGGACCATGTGGTTGAGGCACGCGTCTGTCGGGGTGCGATTGCCGAGCGGCTGCCCAGTGCTTTGTGGACAGCAGATTGGTCGCTTGAGCGGCTTGATTTGACGCGCTCCCGAGGCGTGGCCAGCCGGGATTCAGCACGGTCGGTTGATCTGCGTGAGCGTCTGGACGCCTGCTGGCAGCAGGGGGCTGCGGGCTTTCCAGCCACTGTCCTCGGCCTGTGAACTTTTTAATTCCTGATGGTGTTTTCGCAACAGTTCAATGTGTGAAAAAGAAAAAGTTGATAAGGGTAATTCCGGTTGATTTTTTCTCGCTATCATTGGATTCCAGTTTGGTAGCCGGCTGAAAAACGGTTGTCGGACTGGGTCGATCAAGCTCGAATCTTGGATTCGGGTTTTTTTTTGGTTGACTCAAGAATTACACAGTTTATTTGTCCTTCTCATCGGAGAACCTGCCATGAAAAAATCAATCTTGCTCGCCAGCTTGCTCGCAGCCGTTGCCTTGACCGCTTGCGGCAAAAAAGAAGAGGCCGCTGTTGAGGCGCCTGCTGCTGCCGTGATGGATGCCGCCAAAGAGGGCGCCGCCGCCACGATGGATGCTGCCAAAGAAGGTGCTGCCGCCACCATGGACGCAGCCAAAGAAGGCGCCGCTGCGGCGTCTGAAGCTGCCAGCGATGCGGCCAATGCCGCTACCGACGCCGCCGGCGCCGCTGCTGACGCTGCCAAGGAAGGCGCTGCTGCTGCTGTGGACGCGACCAAGGAGGCCGCTGCTGAGGCGGCTGATGCAGCCAAAGAGGCCGCTGACAAAGCTGCCGAAGCAGCCAAAGAAGCTGCCAAGCCTGCGCAGTAATCAGATCCCCTTATTGCCAAGCCAATGGCTTGGTGGTCGGGAACTGAAAAAGCCACCCATCAGGGTGGCTTTTTTCTTTTTTTGATAGCAGGGGTGCAATGGCGTTCCCATCCATCGCCAATGCTGAAGGCAACGGGTGCTCAGGGCCCATTGGGCGTTCAGTTGAGGTCTGCAGCCAGCAAATCGACAATGCGTTTGGCATCGACCTGGGGGGCCGGTTTGCCCGTGTTGTCCAACACCGATACCTTGGTGCTGTCACCGTTGCCCACCACCTTGAATTGGTATTGGGCTGGTTTGGCCTCTTGCTTGCTGCCAAACAGGCCGCTGAAAAAGCCCTTCTTTTCTTTCTCTGGCGCGTCGGCCGGCACAAAGCGCACAAAGTAGGTGCCGCTGGAGCGGTCGCGGTCTTCGACGGTGAACCCGGTCCGGTCGAGTGAAAGGCCAACGCGGCGCCAGGCAAGATCAAAACTTTCGGCAATCAGCAGAGCGGGGCCTTGGGCCTCATTGACCACGCTGGCCACCTGCTTGGTGGGCGTGGTCGCGACGGCAGTCTTTGCCTGTTCTTCTGTCGCGCCCAGCCTGAGCATCAGGCGACGCAGAAACTCGGTTTCGAGCTCAGGATCGCTGGCGCGGGGTTGCCAGGTCGTGGAGTCTTTCCGGGAGGATGTGTACACCTCTTCCATGCCCCGGTGGGTGATGTAGATCTCTGTCTTGCCATCGGCCGTGCGCTCCAGACGGGTGCGGAACTTGTCGCGTTCACCCGTGGAATACAGGTTGTCAAACACCTTGCCAATGGTCGATCGAATGAAGTCCTGGGGAATCTTGGCCCGATTCTCTGCCCAGTCGGTTTCCATGATGCCCAGTTTTTGCTGGTCGATGGAAAGAACAAAGCCGTTTTCCTTCCAGAACTCTGAGACCGGATCCCAGAGCTGGTCGACGGAGCGGTTGACCACCAGCCAGCGCTGATTGCCTGAGCGCTCCACGCGCACATCGCCCAAGGCATTGAGGGCCGTGCCGCTTGTTCCTGATACTGCGGCTTGCGCCGTCTCTTGGCTGCTGGCGCTGGCCGCCCCCGAGGCCGGCACGTTGTAGCGGGACTCGCTGCTGAGCTGCGTGAGGTCCGGCGGCACATCCAGGGTCGTGCCTTGGCGCGCGCTTTTGTAGTCGATTTTGTCCTCTTGCAAGACAGTGCATCCGCTGGCGATCAGGGCTGCTGCTGCCACCACGCCAAGGCGCGCGATCAAGGCTGTGCCTTGGCTGGATGCTGAAGGGACTCGTTTGTGGATGACAGGCATGGCAGGCTCGTTGGTAGGGATATGCAGCTGGGGCTCAGTTCAGCAGGCCGCTGGATTTGAGTGCGGATTCAACCTGGGGTTCCAGGTTGCTGGCCAATGGGGTGAGCGGCAGGCGCATGGTCCCCTGGCACAAGCCCATTCGGGCCATGGCCCATTTCAGGGGGATGGGGTTGGCTTCAAGGAAGAGGTTTTTGTGCACGGGCAAGAGCTTGAGCTGAATGTCCATGGCTTTGCGGGTGTCGCCCGCCAGGGCGGCTTTGCAAAGCTCGTGCATGAGACGGGGGGCAATGTTGGCGGTCACGCTCACGTTGCCTTGACCACCACACAACATCAGGGCCACTGCGGTGGGGTCGTCTCCTGAGTAGACGGCAAAACCCTTGGGCACTTCTCGGATCAGCCACTGGGCTCGGTCGATGTTGCCGGTGGCTTCCTTGATGCCCACGATGCCCGGTACGTCCGCCAGGCGCAGCACGGTTTCCAGCGTCATGTCTGCGACCGTGCGGCCGGGGACGTTGTAGAGCACCATGGGCAGCTCATGGCCTGTTGCATCGGCGATGGCTTTGAAGTGCTGATACAGGCCCTCCTGCGATGGCTTGTTGTAGTAGGGCACAACCTGGAGTTGGCAGTCTGCACCCACGCTCTTGGCAAACTTGGCCAGGTTGATGGCCTCTGCGGTGGAGTTGGCGCCACAGCCGGCCATGATCGGCACGCGCTTGGCGGCTTGCTCGACAGAAACGCGGATGATTTCGCAGTGCTCTTCCACGGTGACTGTCGGGGACTCTCCGGTGGTGCCGACCACGCAAATGCAGTCGGTGCCTTCGGCGATGTGCCAGTCGATCAGTTTGCGCAGAGTGGGGTAGTCAATTTTTCCGCCCTCGGACATGGGCGTGACCAGGGCGACGATGCTGCCAGTGATGGGGGTCATATTCGTTGCTTGTGAAGGGGTTGCGTGTGGTGGAGGGTGAAGGTCCTCGTCGCCCCAGCGCAATGCGCATTCTACTCAGTGACTTCGAGCAGGTGGCGCAGGGCAGGGGCGGCCGAGGTGCCCGGTTTTCGGACGGCCGCTATGCGTTGGACGAAGCGGTCTGGCGTCTGGCAGAAACCGCTTTCATATGCAACGGTCTGCAGATCCGCGGTTGCCTGGAGCAGTTCACCCGGCTGAAGCAGGAAATCGTGCCGCGAGGGCTTGCCCACGGTTTCATTTCCCTGTGCGAAGGTTTCGTAAATCAGGACACCACCTGGCGCCACGCTGGCAACAATGCGGGGCAGCAATGGGCGCCAGAGGTAGTTGGTGACGACCACCGCATCGAAGGTGGCATCAGGCAACGGCCAGGGACCGTTCTCGATGTCGGCTTCGATGACCTCGCCCCATTGGGCGGCTGAGGCAACGGCCTCGGGCGAGCGGTCCACTCCGGTGACCTGATGGCCTAGCCGGGAGAACCAGCGCATGTGACGACCGTGTCCGCATGCCACGTCCAGCACCGAGCTGGCAGGGGATGGAAGCAGGTGGCTCCAGCGCCGTACCCAGATAGACGGGTGTTCGGTGCCGTGCGCCATCAGAAGCAGCTCCAGAGCTGGTCGGCCAGATTCACGAGAAAATCGGGTCGGTTGTAGAGCGCGAATGTGCCCAGCAGTACCACCGCTGCCGCGCTCCAGACGAGCGCACGGGTGACTGCTGGTTGCTTTTTCATGCCGCAGCGCCCATGCGGCGTGGGGCGCGGTCGATGGGGGCCTCTCGCACGGGTAGGTTGATCAGCGCGGCGAACACACCCAGCGCGATCGCGATGTACCAGACGATGTCGTAGCTGCCGGTGCGGTCATAGAGGTAGCCACCGAGCCACACGCCCATGAAGCTGCCGATCTGGTGGCTGAAGAACACGAATCCGCCGAGCATCGACATGTGGGCCACGCCAAAGATCTGCGCAACCATGGCGTTGGTGGGCGGAACGGTGGAGAGCCACAGCACGCCTATGGTGGCCGCAAACATGTAGACGCTCGTGGGCGAAAGCGGTGCGATGAGAAACAGGCTGATGGCCACGGCCCGCGCCAGGTAGATGAAGGCCAGGATGTGGCGCTTGGGCAGGCGCTGCCCCAGTGATCCTGCGAAGTAGGTGCCAATCACGTTGAATAGACCGATCAGGGCCAGCGCGTAGCAATGGCGACTTGCGGAGAAAGCCCGCTGTCTTTCAGGTAGCTGGGCATGTGCACGCCGATGAAGACCACCTGAAACCCGCAGACAGAAACACCCCGCCATCAGCAACTGGAAGCTGCGGTACCGCATGGCCTCTCCCAGCGCCTGCGCGATGGTTTGTTCGCGCGGCAGCGTGGCACCACCGCCAGATCCCGGTTCGCGAAGCCGCCGGGCCAGCGGCATGATGAGGACGACCGCACCCGCCAGAATCAACAAGGCTTGCTGCCAGCCAAAGGCGCTGATGAGCCAGCCTTCGACCGGCACCATCAGGAACTGTCCGAACGAGCCTGCCGCGCGGCTACACCCATGGCCCACGAGCGTTGCTCGGCTGCGATCTGCCTGCCGATCACGCCGTAAATGACTGCGTAGGTGGTGCCTGCCTGGGCGGCACCGATGAGCACCCCGGTGGTGAGCGCGAAACCAGCGGTGGTGGTGGTCAAGGCCATGCCGGCCAGGCCAGTTGCATACAGCACGGCCCCCCCCACGAGCACCCGCATGGCGCCAAAGCGGTCTGCGGCCATGCCGGCAAAAATGCCGAATACCCCCCAGGAAAGGTTCTGTATGGCCAGGGCCAGGGAGAAGCTTTCGCGCGTCCAGCCTTGGGCCTGGGTGATCGGTTGCAGCCACAGGCCGAACCCATGGCGCACACCCATGGACAAGGTAACGATGAGGGCGCCACAGACCAACACCTGCCAGGCAGGCAGGCGCGTGGGGTTGCCGGTGGGGGCTTCTGCATTTGAAGTCATGAATGAAATGTAGCGAATTCGCACCTTGCCCGCCGGTTGCAGGGCTGTTTCCTGGCCGTGATATTTGCCGCGTCGATTGATGACTTGGGTGCATCGGTGCGCGCAAGGCTGTCTCGGGTATGGATGGATGTACAGTTTTTTGTCGATCTAGGGCCTACAATCCGCCCCCATGGCGACCCAAAGCAATTCTGAATATTCCGAAGGCTCGATTCGCGTGCTCAAAGGCCTGGAGCCTGTGAAACAGCGTCCGGGCATGTACACGCGCACCGACAACCCACTGCACATCATCCAGGAAGTGCTGGACAACGCGGCCGACGAGGCCCTGGCCGGCTTTGGCAAGAAGATCAAGGTCACGCTGCATGCGGATGGATCCGTCAGCGTGGAAGACGACGGCCGCGGTATTCCGTTCGGCATGCACCCTGAAGAACATGCGCCAGTGGTGGAGCTCGTTTTCACGCGGCTTCACGCCGGTGGCAAGTTCGACAAGGGCAAGGGCGGTGCCTACAGCTTCTCCGGCGGGCTGCATGGTGTTGGGGTGAGCGTCACCAACGCGCTATCGACGCGGCTGGAGGTGACCAGTCACCGCGAAGGCCAGGTGGCCAGCCTGGCGTTTGCCGCCGGGGATGTGGTCGAGCCGCTGGTGACCCGTCCCAAGGGTGAAGGCGATCGCAAGCAGGGTACGACGGTGCGTGCCTGGCCCGATGCACGCTACTTTGAATCGGCGTCTCTGCCCATGGGTGAACTGACCCACCTGCTGCGCAGCAAGGCAGTGCTGATGCCCGGTGTGGGTGTGACGCTGGTGAACGAGAAGACCAAAGACACGCAGACCTGGCTCTACAAGGGCGGGTTGCGCGACTACCTCCAGCAAACCCTCAACGGCGACCCGGTGATTCCTCTGTTTGAAGGCGAGGGGTTCGCCGACAGCGGCCACGACAGCTTTGCAGAAGGTGAAGGCGCCGCGTGGTGCGTGGCGTTCACGGAAGACGGTCAGCCCGTGCGTGAGAGCTTCGTGAACCTGATTCCCACCAGTGCCGGGGGCACCCATGAAAGTGGTTTGCGCGATGGCCTGTTTCAAGCGGTCAAGAGCTTTATCGAGCTGCACGCGCTTCTTCCCAAAGGGGTGAAGCTGTTGCCGGAGGATGTGTTCTCGCGGGCTTCCTATGTGTTGTCGGCCAAGGTGCTCGACCCGCAATTCCAAGGGCAGATCAAGGAACGCCTCAATTCGCGCGATGCGGTGCGGCTGGTGGGCAGCTATGTGCGCCCTGCGCTGGAGCTGTGGCTGAATCAGCATGTGGACTACGGCAGGAAGCTGGCCGAGCTGGCCATCAAGGCCGCTCAAAGCCGCCAGAAGGCGGGCCAGAAAGTCGAGAAGCGCAAAGGGTCCGGTGTGGCCGTGTTGCCGGGCAAGCTGACCGATTGCGAGAGCCGGGACGTGAGCCACAACGAGGTGTTCCTGGTGGAGGGGGATTCCGCAGGCGGCAGCGCCAAGATGGGGCGCGACAAAGAGAGCCAGGCCATCCTGCCGTTGCGGGGCAAGGTGCTCAACACCTGGGAAGTGGACCGCGATCGCCTGTTTGCCAACAACGAGATTCACGACATTTCGGTGGCGATTGGCATCGACCCCCACGGTCCGCACGACAACCCCGACCTGAGCGGCTTGCGCTACGGCAAGGTCTGCATTCTTTCGGATGCGGATGTGGATGGCTCCATCCAGGTGTTGCTGTTGACGCTGTTTTTCCGCCATTTCCCCAAGCTGATCGAGGCGGGGCATGTGTTCGTATGGCCCGTCCGCCGCTGTTCAGGGTGGATGTGCCGGCGCGCGGCAAAAAACCGGCGATGAAGCAATACGCACTGGATGAAGGCGAATTGAACGCCATTCTGGACAAGGCTGAGAAGGATGGCGTGGCGAGAAACAAGTGCCAGATCAGCCGCTTCAAAGGGCTGGGGGAGATGAACGCAGAGCAGCTGTGGGATACCACGCTCAACCCCGACACCCGCCGCCTCATGCAAGTCTCTTTGGGTTCGCTGGATTTTGCGGGCACCGAGGCGCTGATCACCAAGCTTATGGGCAAGGGCGAGGCGGCCTCGCGCCGGGAGTTGATGGAGTTGCATGGTGATTCGGTGGAGGTGGACATTTGAGCTCGGCCCGAAAGTCGGTGCTCGTGGCGAGCCTGGGTTTGATGCTGCTGGCGGCCACACCCGCACGCGCTGAAGTCTGGGGTTACGTGGATGCGAAAGGCCGAACGCACTTTGCCGATCACCAGATCAACCATCGGTATCAGCTCTACTTCAAAGGCGCGGGCGCGGTGGCAGAGCCGGAACGTCTGCGGCGCTCGGCCGCAAGCAGCCTGCAGACCTCGTTCGAGATTTCGGTCGGCTACAAGGCCGTCAGGCACCTGATTCGCGAAGCCGCCATTGCTTCGGGGGTGGACTATAAAGACTGCTCAAGCGGTGATCTACCGTCGTTTCAATGCCCGCGCGGAGGTGAGTCCGGTGGGGGCGGTGGGACTGATGCAGTTGATGCCCGAAACCGCCCAACGCTTTGGTGTCAAGCCACAGGGTGCGCGGTCGGTTGAACAGCGCCTGACCGATCCCCGAACCAACCTCCATGCGGGTGCGCGCTACCTTTCATGGCTGCTGAACCGGTTTGACGGCGAAGTGATGCTGGCGCTGGCTGCCTACAACGCGGGTGAGGGTGCGGTGGACCGGGCCGGCCGACAGGTGCCGAATTTCGGAAACGCAGAACTACGTGCGCAAAGTCATGCGGTTGCATCAGGCGTTGCGTCAGCCGCCGACCGTGGGGGTGCTGCGCACCGCCGCGCAGCCTCAGCGGTTGTCGCCAAGCCAGTGCCCGCCAAGCCGTTGTGAACCCAAGATACTGAAACAGAAACCATGGACACGATCAATCCCGAACTTCCTTTGGCCGGGCCCGAGGCGCCCGGAGAGGACAACCTGGCCAGTTACGCTCAGCGCGCCTATCTTGAATATGCCTTGTCGGTGGTCAAGGGCCGCGCGCTGCCCGACGTGTGTGATGGGCAAAAGCCTGTGCAACGCCGCATCCTGTACGCCATGGAGCGCATGGGGCTGGAGTTTTCCGGCAACACCGCGGCCAAGCCCGTCAAGAGTGCGCGCGTGGTGGGGGATGTGCTGGGCAAATACCATCCGCATGGAGATTCCGCTGCTTACGACGCGCTGGTGCGCATGGCGCAGGACTTCTCGCAGCGTTACCCCTTGATCGACGGTCAAGGCAACTTCGGCAGCCGCGATGGCGATGGCGCCGCCGCCATGCGCTACACGGAAGCGCGTCTGGCCAAAATCACCGGCTTGCTGCTCGATGAGATCGATGAAGGCACGGTGGACTTCATTCCCACCTACGACGGCTGCGAAGAGCCCAGGCAGCTGCCAGCCCGGCTTCCGTTCAACCTGCTCAATGGCGCATCGGGCATTGCGGTGGGAGCTGGCCACGGAGATTCCCAGCCACAACCTGCGCGAAGTGGCCGATGCTTGCGTAGCGCTGATCAAGACCCCAAAGATCAGCGATGAGGCGTTGCTGGCCATTCTGCCGGGCCCCGACTACCCGGGCGGTGGGCAGATCATCAGCCCGGCGAGTGATATTGCCGACGCCTATCGCACTGGTCGCGGCAGCCTCAAGGTGCGGGCGCGCTGGAAAATCGAGGACCTGGCGCGCGGTCAGTGGAATCTGGTGGTCAACGAGTTGCCGCCAGGGGTGAGCGCACAAAAGGTACTGGAAGAGATCGAAGAGATCACCAACCCGAAGGTGAAGGCGGGCAAGAAGGCGCTGAGCCAGGACCAGACGCAGCTCAAGGCGAGCATGCTGATGGTGCTCGATGGTGTGCGCGACGAGTCGAGCAAGGACGCGCCGGTGCGCCTGGTGTTTGAACCCAAGAGCAGCCGCATCGAGCAACAGGAGCTGATCACGGCGCTGCTGGCCCACACCAGCCTGGAGAGTTCCGCACCGATCAACCTGACCATGATCGGCATCGATGGGCGGCCCACGCAGAAGTCGCTGCGGCAGATGCTGTCCGAGTGGGTCGAGTTCCGCCAGTCCACGATCACGCGCCGTTCGCAGCACCGCCTCAACAAGGTGCTTGATCGCATTCACATCCTCGAAGGGCGGCAACTGGTGTTGCTCAACATCGATGAGGTGATTGCCATCATTCGCCAAAGCGATGAGCCAAAGGCTGCGCTGATCGATCGTTTCAAGCTGACCGATCGTCAGGCCGAAGACATTCTTGAGATTCGCCTGCGGCAACTCGCGCGCCTGGAGGCCATCAAGATCGAGCAAGAGCTGTCCAAGCTGCGCGAAGAGCAGGGCAAGCTGGAGGATGTGCTGGGCAATCCGGGCAGCCTGAAGCGCTTGATGGTCAAGGAAATTGAGGCTGACGCCAAGACCTTTGCCGACCCGCGCCGCACGCTGATTCAGGCCGAGAAAAAGGCGGTCGCCGAGATCAAGGTGGTTGACGAGCCGGTGACGGTGATCGTTTCCAGCAAGGGCTGGGTGCGCGCGCGCACCGGCCACGGGCACGACGCGAGTGCGTTCGCGTTCAAGGCCGGCGACGGCCTGCATGGCACCTTCGAATGCCGCACCGTGGACACGCTGATCGTGTTTGGCAGCAATGGGCGGGTGTACTCGGTGCCGGTGGCGAGCCTTCCGGGCGCACGGGGCGACGGGCAGCCGATCACCACGCTGATCGATCTGGAGAGCGGTACGCAGCCGCTGGCCTATTTTGCGGGACCTGGCAATGCGACGCTCTTGCTCTCCAGCACCGGTGGCTATGGTTTCCTGGCCAGCGTGGAGAACATGGTCTCTCGCCAACGCGCTGGCAAGACCTTCATTTCGGTGGGCGAGGGGGAGACGGTGTGTGCACCGTCGCATGTGGCCAATACCTCGGCAAGCCAGCCGCTGTTGCCGGCCACCCATGTGGCATGCGCGTCTGTGGGTGGTCGCATTCTGACGTTTGACATTGGTGAGCTCAAAACCATGGAAAAGGGTGGGCGTGGGCTGATGTTGATCGATCTGGAGGACAAGGACGCGCTGGCCGGTGCGGTTGCGTACACGCGCAGTGTGAAGATCGAAGGGGTCGGGCGTGGCGGCAAGGCGCGTGAGGAAACCCTGGAAATTCGCAGCCTGAACAATGCCCGCTCGGCTCGTGCGCGCAAGGGCAAGGCGGCCGATCTGGGCTTCAAGCCAAACCGCATCTCGCGCGTGGAATGATTGACAGGGTGTTCGCGTCTGGGCTCATGCCTGCGTGATACGCTGTCCTGGTGTTTATTGAATAGAGGAGAGCACTATGTGGAGATCTGCCAAGACTTGGACAGTGGCAGCGGTTGCGGGGCTGGTGATGGTGGGCTGCGGAGGCGGCAGCGACACCCCCACCCCGTATGGTGCGATTGCCTTTGATGCGGGTGTGCCTGCGGCAGTGATCGTGTCGAATTTCATTTCGCAGGAGAAAGCCAATGCGGCCGCGGTGACGCGTTGCGGCAGCGAGGGCTGTGTGGTGGTCCACGAGTTTTCTGGCCATGGCAGTTGTGCCGCGCTGGCCACCGGTGGGGGCAGCTCTGTGGTGTGGGGCACGGCAAGTGGTGTCACACAGGCCGAGGCCGAAGCGGGCGCGGTGGCGTCCTGCACCAGCAAAGGCGGTGTGAGCTGCCGGATCCCTGCATCCATTCCTGGCAAGTGCCAGTGAAAGCGTTGGGTATCTGAGGAAGAAGAGGCGGCGCTTGCGCCGCCTCTTTTTTTGTTCGGGCGAAGCGCTTTGGGGCGGTGGTCGTCCTGGCCGGGTGGGGTGTCTTGCCCCGCCGCTGGCGTGGCGCCTGCTCTTGAGGCTCAGGCGACCGGATGCGTTCAGGCGGCGCCCATGCGGGCGAGGCGTTGACCGATGATGTCGTGGGCTTGGGCCATGATTCGGTCGATCAGGGCCTGGACGCTGGGGATGTCGTGAATGAGCCCGGCGACCATGCCACACGACCAGGCGCCAGCATCCATTGCGCCCTCCTGCATGATCTTCGGGTACACGCCGGCGACCTCGGGCAGGATGTCTTCAAACTTGAGCTCGGCCCCAAGGGATTTCTCCTTCTCCAGCAGCCGCTCGACAGCTTCGTTGGTCAGCACGCGCTCGGTGTTGCGCAGGGGGCGCATGACCAGTCGGGTGTCGAGTTCTGTCGCGGCGACGATTGCGGCTTTCACGTTGTCGTGCACGGGCGCTTCCTGTGTGGCGATGAACCGTGTGCCCATGTTGATCCCGTCAGCGCCCATGGCAAGGGCGGCCACCAGCGAGCGACCATCGGCCATGCCGCCAGAGGCGAGGAAGGGAATCTCCAGCTCGTCGGCGGCGCGGGGCAGCAAGATGAAATTGGGCACATCGTCTTCACCCGGATGGCCACCGCACTCAAAGCCGTCGACACTCACGGCGTCGCATCCGATGGCCTGGGCCTTGAGGGCGTGGCGCACGGCGGTGCATTTGTGAATGACTTTGACGCCGGCATCCTTCAGGGCAGGAAGGTATTTCTGCGGGTTGTTGCCCGCGGTTTCCACCACCTTCACACCGCCTTCGATGATGGCCTTGATGTAGCCAGGGTAGTCGGGGGAGGACACGGTGGGCAGGAAAGTCAGGTTCACGCCGAACGGTTTGTCGGTCATTTCGCGGCAGCGGGCGATTTCCCTGGCCAGCAGTTCGGGGGTGCGTTGGGTGAGCCCGGTGATGATGCCCAGGCCGCCGGCATTGGACACCGCGGCGGCCAGTTCGGCCAGACCCACATAGTGCATGCCGCCTTGAACGATGGGGTGTTCGATGCCAAGCATGTCGGTGATTCGGGTTCTCATTGTGTTCTTTCTGGGGTGGGTTTCAAGGTCGGGTGATGGCAGCGGGGAAGGCCAGCCTCAGCGCCCGTGGAAGACCGGGGTGCGCTTGTCGATGAATGCTCTGGCGGCGGCTTTGTGGTCTTCGGTCTGGGCGCAGTGCACATGGTGGGTGACCTCCATGTCCAGGCATTCGTCGACTTCGCCAGCCATGGCCCGGTTGAGGTTTTCCTTCATGTAGCGATAGGCCACGGCGGGTCCGGTGGCCAGTCGCTGGGCGATGCCTTGTGCTGTGGAGGTCAGGGCATCGGGCTCGGCGACCCAGTTGGTCAGGCCGAGGCTCAGGGCCTCGTCTGCGCTGACGCGGTCACTGAGGAAGTAGAGCTCGCGCGCTTTGGCCGCGCCCACGAGCTGGGTGAGGAAGTAGGTGCCGCCGTAGTCGCCGGCAAAGCCGACTTTGGCAAAGGCGGTGGTCATGAAGGCGGTGCGGCTCATGAGGCGCAGGTCGCAGGCGAGCGCGAGCGACAGGCCAGCGCCGGCTGCGGCGCCGGGCAGCACCGCCAGCGTGGGCTTGGGCATCTTGAACAGGCGGCCCGCGGTTTCCCGCTGGTTGTGGCGCTGGAAGTGGATGGCTTCGTCGATGGTGGGGCCTGCTCCCGGCGCTTCATTGGCCGCGGCCATGCCTTTGACGTCTCCGCCGGCACAAAACGCCTGGCCACTGCCGGTGAGCACGATACACCGGACCTCGGGATTGAACTCGGCGTCGGTGAGTTGCTGTTTCATCGCGAGCAACATGGGGCGTGAGAGGGCGTTGCGTGCCTCTGGCCGGTTCATGGTGAGGGTGAGTACACCTTCGTTGAACTGCGCCTGCAGCTCAGGTGTGCCGGTGTCGATGGGTGTCACAAGCTCGTCCTTCCTGAGTTTCAAGCCACGAGGCCAAGGGCGCGGGCCTCGGCTTCGTAATGGGGATAGGAGTGTTTGAGGGTGGCGCCATTGAGGATCATTTCGGCCACACACTGTTGTGTGCCGGCTTCCAGGACTTTGGTGCGCACCCACACAGATTCGGTGCGTGCACTTTCGCTCAGGGCGACGATTTCCCGCTGGAGGTCATAGGCCTGTCCGACGAACAGAGGGCCTTTCAAGAGACGAATCTGCTGGCCCGCAAAGAGGCCGACCGCCGGCCCACGACCGCTGAAACCTGCTTGCTTCACTGTGCTGCCGAGCAACACGCTGATCATTTCAATCGGGATGATGGCGCGGCCCCAGGGGGCGTGTGGGCCGCCTTCGGGGGTGTACCAGGGCGAAGGTTCGGTGATGACCTTGAGTTTCGCGGCCAGGCTGAAGGGGTAGTAGTCGCCCATGTGCTGGGTGAAGCCCATGGTGACGGTTTCGGGCCTGGCGCCGCGCTGGCCCACCTTCAGGTCTCGATTGATGACGAGGCCCTTGGGTTCGCGCAACTTGGCCATTCGCTGCGGGATTTCGTGTTCCGAATCGGGCACGTCGTCCACCGACGCGGTTCCTTTCAACACGGGGATTCCGTCCCGCTTTTCCGCCCAGATATGCGCGACGCGAACGCCAGGGGCCGGTGGCTGCACAAAGGCCCGGACTTCTTCGCCTTCGACAACCATGTTTTGGTAGTGCGCGCTGATGCAGCCGGTTTCGAACCACGCTTGGCCGAAGAGGCGATAGAGCAGTGGGTCGAACTGGCTGAAATGCGTCGGCCCCTCGATCGGGCCGGCGCTCAGCCCGAGTTCGCTGGCGGTTTTGTCGTCGTGGATGGACAGGTGGCCGTCGTAGGTCTGCTCTGCCAGCATTTGCCGTGGCTTGCGCAGCGGACCGCACAGGCTGCTGACGGGAAAGCCGGGAAACGCATCGGGTTGAGGCATGGGGTGTCTCCGCTGGTTGTTCTGTGACCGCTGAGGTCTTGGGGTGGCACAGCATAGACGGCGCTGCGCGTGGCGCGCAGTCGCCTGAGAGTCACCGGCAGCGCCTTGGTGGCGCGGAATCACCAGGGATTTGCCGCGGGCGTACCCTGGTGGTAGCGCAGTTGCCAGGTGTGGCCGGAGTGCACCCAGACGGATGAGCGAAGCGTGTGGTTGACGCTGCCTTGACTTGGGTCTTTTTGAACTGAGCGGTAGGTGAGCAGCACCACCATTGGGGCCATTTCCGCCAGGGAGAACTGGTCGGAGACGACATTGGGTGGGTGCTGATTGGAGGCCAGGAAGCGGATGACGGTGTCCCGCCCGTAGGCCGCGCCAGAGCGCCCCACCTCGTGAAAATCAGGATGCAGCAGTTGTTCCAGCCGCTCCGGGCTGCAGGGAGCACCAGGATGGTGAAGCTCGACTTCGAGGGCTTGTATTTGGGCGAGCAGCGGATTCACTTTGGACAGGCGTTGAAGCGCGGGGTACAACGGCGATTCTGGCATTGCGCGATGTCCTGGGCCGTGCGGTTTTTCGGATTGGACTTTTTTGGGGTGGATGGGTCAGCGGTCTGGTGTATTGTCCTGAAGGCACCTGGCATGGGAAACCGAGCCGTCACTTAGGTGGCCGTTTCGCAAATCCTCGCGATGGGGAAAGCTCTTGCCGCGGTTGGCGGCTTGCCCTGGGCGCGAATCCGTCGGCTTCATTTCGCGCAGCCGTCTGCGGGGCAGTGCGCTAGCAGGGCAGCAAATTCGTCCGGGGGGGCCACTGTGACTTCCACGGTCAGTTCGTGTTGTGAGGCGCCCTGGATCACGCCTCGCATGGGCGAGACATCGGAGAAGTCTCGGCCGGTGGCGAGGGTGACGTAGTCTTCCCCCGGGCTGCCCCAGCCACAGCGGTTGTTGGTGGGGTCGTAGTCCACCCAGATGCCGCTGGGGGACGGCGTGGCGCCTTCGCCCGTGCCAAGGCTTTGGGGCAGGGGACAGTAGACCGACACCCAGGCATGAGAGGCATCGGCCCCGATCAAGCGAGGTTTGCCGGGTGGCGGCTGGGTCAATAGGTAGCCGCTGACATAGCGGGCTGGCAGACCCAGGCTGCGCAGGCAGCCAAGCATGATGTGGGCGAAGTCCTGGCAGACGCCTTTGCCTTGGGCCAGGGCCTCGAGAGCGGGGGTGTTGACTTCGGTGCTGGCCGATTCGTATTTGAGTTCGGTGTGAATGCGCGTCATGAGCGCACGCGCTGCTTCGAGCAAGGGCAGGTCTGAGGCGAACACCGGCATGGCGAAGGCGGCAAAGGCGTCGTCGCGCGGCACGTTGGGCGAGGGAAACAGGAATTCGGCCGCCGGGTCGTAGGGTGCCTGGGCGCGGTAGTGAAAATGTTCGCGCACGCGTTCCCAGCCAAGTGCCTGCCAGTCGTCGCTGTTGGGCAGCGGCTTGGGGGTGGTGGTTTCGACCAGGGAGTCGGCCTCGACGGTGAGTGTCTCGTGGGGGGCCTGCAGGGAGAAGAAGGTGCGCAGGTTGCCAAACACATCGACGGTCTGGCTGCGCGCCGCGGGAGTCGGCTCGATGTGCAGGCTGTGGGCCCTGAGCTTTTGAGACGCCGACTGCACTGGCGACAGGTGGGCCATGTGTTGGGCCATGTCGATGGCGCCCTGGTAGTCGTAGTGGGTGCGGTGAAGGATGCGCAGCAGCATGGTGGGGTGTATCAGGTGGCATCGCCCAGGCGTGGGGCGGCGGGCTCACAGGCCTGGCAGGCGCAGGCAGCCCGGCGCAGGGTGTCACACGCTTTGGTTGCGCTGGTCGGCATGGCTGAAATGCAGGCGTGTGAGGTCGTCCGAGAGCTTGGCTGCGGAGACTTCACACCGATCGAGCAACTCGGCAAGGGTGTGGTACTGGCGGTGGCCCTCGGGGTCCGTGCGCCAGTAGCTCAGTTCGGTGAGGGCCCAGGTGTCGGGGTCGGGCAGGCCGATGGCCAGTTCGGCGTCCTGGGCTTTGGCCAGTCGCGCGCGAAGGGTTTGCACGACCCAGGCCAGGGAACGGGGGTTGTCGCGGTTCATCACGAGCAGGTCCAGCAGGGCGACCATGTCGCGGCGCTGCTGGTATTGGGCGTGGAAGGTGATGGTGCTGTCGAACAGGGCCACCATGGCCTCGAAGCCATCGGTTTCGTGCAGGCTTCCGTGCTCCATGCCGAGTTCCAGCGCCCGGGAGAGGGTGGCGAGGCGTTCAATGTGGCGCCCGATGGACAGCATGCGCCAGCCGTTGTCGCGCACCATGCGATCGGTTTGAGACCCCGTGATGGCCGCGAGCAAATCGCTGGCGTTTTGGAGGGCGGTCAGCGCGTCGGTGAACGAGACCTCGTGCTCGTCGACCAGGTTTTCGCAGTCGCGCGCGAAGCCCGAGGCGGTGCGTTCGATCAGGTTCCAGTGGCCTTGCGAGAGGCGTTCGCGCACCTGTGAGGCGGTGGACTTGAGGGCATTGAGCGTGAAACCGACGCTGAACGACGGTGTCTCGGCATTGGCTGGCTTGGACAGGTCATTGACCAGGCTTCGCGCGAAAACCCGTGCCGACTGCGCGGCTGAGGGCACATCGGGCAACACCAGGGCGTTTTCCTCGGCCATGGCGGAGAGCCAGTTGATGAGCGATGGCGAGCCGCTCTCTTCGCCGTCGAGGTGCTCCAGCACGATGCGGGCAAGCCGGATGGCGTTTTCGGCGCGTTCGGTGTATCGGCCCAGCCAGAACAGGTTTTCGGCAGCGCGGCTGGTGACCGGGCGATCCTGATGCGCCAGCGCCATGGTGGAGGGCGCCGATTGCAGCAAGCTGGTGCGGTCGACCTTGCCTTCGGTCATGACCCAGCAGTCGGCGCTGCTGCCACCGCGCTGCATGGCGGCGATGAGTTTGCCGCGGGGCGCCAGACGCACCAACCCACCGGGCAGAACGCGCCAGGACTGGGGGCCGTCGGAGAGCGCAAAAACGCGCAACATTGCAGAGCGCGGGGCGAGTTGCTGGTTGGTCCAGGTGGGGGTTTGTGACAGTGGCAGCCACGACTGCACGGTGTGCTCTTCGGGATGGCGCATCATGCGGCCGGCCCATTCGTCCAGTTCGCTTTGACTGAGAGTCTGGCCAATGGTGGTTTCGACGTTGGCGCCAGGGTAGGTGGCCTTGATCACGCTGGACTTCAGTTTGGGCAACACCGAGCGAAGGGCCGCATCTTCGCCACACCACCAGGTGTTGAGCGACGGCAGGGCCAGCTCCTGCCCCAGCAGATGGCGGCTGATGGCGGGCAGGAAACCCAGCATGGCGCTGGACTCCAGCGGTGCCGAGCCCGGTGAGTTGGCCAGCAGCAGGTTGCCCGCCCGAAGCACCTGAAGCAGGCCTGGAATACCCAATGAGGAGTCGGCGCGCAGCTCCAGCGGGTCCAGCCATTCGTCGTCCAGGCGCTTGATCAGCGCATGGACCGGCTCAAGACCCCTCAAGGTCTTGAGAAAGAGCTTCTGGTCGCGCACCGTGAGGTCGTTGCCCTCGACCAGGGTCAATCCAAGGTAGCGGGCCAGGTAGGCGTGTTCAAAATAGGTTTCGTTGTAGGGGCCGGGCGTGAGCAGTGCAATGCGGGCACCCTCACCTTCGGGCGCCATTTTCTTGATGCCTTGGACCAGGGCACTGTAGCTGGCCGCCAGCCGCTGGACCCTCATGCCGGTAAAGGCTTTGGGGAACTGACGCGAAATGGCAATCCGGTTTTCGAGCAGGTAGCCCAGCCCGGAGGGCGCCTGGGTTCGCTGGCCCACCACCCACCATTGGCCGTCGGGGCCGTGGGCGAGGTCGAAGGCCACGATGTTGAGCCAGGTGTCACCCGGCGGGCGCACACCCTGCATCGCGCGCAGGTAGCCAGGGTGGCCTTGAACGAGGGCTGCGGGCAGCAGGGCGCGCTTGAGCAGATCGCGCTCCCCGTAAAGGTCGCACATGATGCCGTTGAGCAATTGGGCGCGTTGCAGCACGCCGGCTTCGATCAGGGCCCAGTCCGCCGGGCAGATGAGCATGGGAAAGAGGTCGAGCGACCAGGGACGTTGCTGCCCTTTGGCCGCATCGGCATAGACGTTGTACGTCACGCCGTTGTCCCGAATCTGGCGTTGAAGGTGTTCGGTGCGGCGGTTCAGGTCGGCGATGCCATCGTTGCCGATGTGGTCAAAAAACTGCGCCCAGGGTTTGCTCAAAGGGGCATTGACGTGTTCGACGTCGTTGATCGCATGGCGCATCTCGCACAGATGGCCGGGGTCGCCGGGCAGCATGGCCGAGGACGCCCACTCGGTGGGGGTGCCCGGGCCCAGATCGCCAAAAAGAGAGGGTGAGAAACCGTTTGTCACAGCGCCAGAGTATGCCTTGTCCCCGCCGGGCGCAGGGGGTTGGAGGGCTTTGTCAGCCCCCGTCTGCAGGCGCTTTCGCGCCTTTTGCCACAAACCCGGTGGTCATGCGGCCGCCCCCCGCCGTTGCCCTCCTTGAGAGGAGCGGCCAGGCGTTGGTTCGGGGGCGATCAGGTCTGTCGCAGATCGAGCGTGAAGGGGAATTCGCGGCTTGGTGTAGCGGGTTTGACCGAGAGCTTGCCCGGGGTGTGTCCCATCTGGAAGAAGCGCGAGAGGCGCCGACTTTCAGCCTCGAATGCATTGACGGGGAAGCTGTCGTAGTTGCGTCCGCCCGGATGGGCAACGTGGTATTGGCAACCGCCCATGGAGCGGCCCATCCAGTTGTCCACCACATCGAAGGTGAGCGGCGCATGGGCATCGATGGACGGATGCAGCGCCGAGGGCGGCGCCCAGGCCTTGTAGCGCACGCTGGCAACGTACTCGCCCACTGTGCCGGTGGGTTGCAGGGGCAGGGCATGGCCGTTGCAGGTGATCACGTAGCGGCTGTTGTTGTAGCCGCTCACCTTGACCTCAATGCGCTCCAGCGAAGAGTCCACGTAGCGCACCGTGCCGCCCGGCGCACCTTCTTCACCCATCACATGCCAGGGCTCGAGCGCCGCGCGCAGCGTGAGTTCGATGCCGCGTGCGGCCACCTGGCCCACCAGCGGGAAGCGGAACTCGAAATGGGGTTCGAACCAGGCCATGTCGAACGCGTAGCCGTTCTGGTTGAGGTCGGCGATCACGTCTTCGAAGTCCATGCGGATGAAGGTGGGCAGCAGGAAGCGGTCGTGCAACTCGGTGCCCCATCGGGTGAGCTCGCCCATCCAGGGCGACTTCCAGAAGCGGGCCACCATGGCGCGCAGCAGCAGTTGCTGCGCCACGCTCATGCGTGCGTGCGGAGGCATTTCGAAGGCTCGCAGCTCCAGCAGGCCCAGGCGCCCGGTGGCCGAATCAGGGGAAAACAGCTTGTCGATGCAGAACTCGCTGCGGTGGGTGTTGCCGGTGGCGTCGATCAGGATGTTGCGCAGCGTGCGGTCGATGAGCCAGGGTGGCATCTCCTGGCCGTGCGCTGCGCGGTTCTTGCGAATTTGATCGAGGGCGATTTCGAGTTCATAGAGCTGGTCGTTTCGCGCTTCGTCGACCCGGGGTGCCTGGCTGGTCGGGCCGATGAACAGGCCGGAGAACAGGTAGCTCAGGCTGGGGTGGTTGTGCCAATAGGCCAGCAGGCTGCCCAGCAGTTCGGGTTTGCGCAGGAACGGAGAGTCGGCCGGCGTGGCACCGCCCATCACGAAGTGGTTGCCGCCACCGGTGCCGGTGTGGCGCCCGTCGGTCATGAACTTTCGGCGCACAGGCGGGTCTGGTGGGCCGCTTCGTAGAGGAACTCGGTGTGCTGGACCAGCTCCTGCCAGTTCTTGGCAGGGTGGATGTTGACCTCGATCACACCCGGGTCGGGTGTGACCTGCAGCATGGTCAGGCGGGGGTCGCGTGGGGGTGGATAGCCCTCTAGCACCACCCTCACGCCCAATTCATCGGCCGTGGCCTCGACCGCGGAGACCAGCTCCAGGTAGTCTTCCAGGCGCGCCATGGGTGGCATGAACACATAGAGGTGGCTGGATTTGCCACCGTGGGTGCGCTCGGCCTTGGGGCCGTTGGCACGCTGGGGATCCCTTGCTTCCACGCACATGGCGGTGCGGGTCAACCACGCGGCGGACTCGCCTTGCAGCGGCGGGCGGGTGGAGGTGGCGGCCGAATGGGCAGCCGGTCCGCCGGCCTTCAGGGCTGCCCCAGTGCCCGAGCCGGGCGAGCCGGCGCCTTGCAGCGCCACCACGCCGCCTTCCGCAAAGCCACCGCCGACCGTGTGTGGGCGCCATTGGGGCAGGGGGTCGCGCGGGGCGTGGGGGTCCTGTTCGATGTGGTACGGGAAGTCGGCGGCCGACACCCAGGGCAGGGAGTCCAGGGGCAGCCGGTAGCCCATGGGCGAGTCGCCAGGCACCAGATACATGCGCTCTTCCCGGAAGAACCAGGGGCCGGTGCTCCATCGGGCGTCGCTGACCCTGCCAGTGGCCGCGTTGGCCTGGATGGGCAGCACATAGCCGATGGTGGCTTCCAGCCCTTGGCTGAACACGCGTCGCAGGCGCGAACGCTCCATCGGGTCGTCGAGCTTGGCATCGAACGGGTCGACGTTGACGGGCAGCCGGCGTTCGCGCCAGAGGTAGTAAAACGTATCTTCGTAGCCTGGGGTGATGTACTTCCAGGTCAGCCCCAAGCGGCTTGTCAGTGCCTCAATGAATCGTTTGGCGTCTTCACTGTTGTAGTTGGCGGGCTCGCGTTCGTCGGCCAGCAGGTCGGGGTTGTGCCAGCAAGGCTGACCATCGGTCCGCCAGAAGGCAGAAAGCGCCCAGCGCGGCAACTGCTCGCCCGGATACCACTTTCCCTGGCCCATGTGCACGAATCCCCCGGCGCCGTACTCCTTGCGCAGCCGATCCAGCAGCTCGGTGGCGTAGCCGCGCTTGGTGGGGCCCAGCGCATCGATGTTCCATTCGGCCGCATCGCGGTCGCTGGTGGCCACATAGGTGGGCTCGCCGCCCATGGTCAGCCGCACGTCGCCCGCCTGGAGCTCGGCGTCGACCTGTTCGCCCAGCCTCAGCACTTCGGCCCATTGTTCCTCGCTGTAGGGCAGGGTGACGCGAGGGGATTCGTAGATCCGCGTGACACCCATGTGGTGGCTGAAATCCACTTCGCACTCGTCCACCGCTCCTTCGACTGGCGCGGCGCTGGGCTGTGGGGTGCATGCCGGGAATGTGGCCTTCGCCAGCCAGGAGGCGGAGGTGGTCCAGCCCAATCCAGCCGGCGCCGGGCAGAAAGACCTCGCACAGGCATGAAGATCGGTGAAGTCGCATTCGGGCCCGTTGGGTCCATCGATGGATTTGACATCGCTGGTGAGCTGAATCAGGTAGCCCGAAACGAATCGGGCGGCCAGACCGAGGTGGCGCAAGATGTTGACCAGCAGCCAGCCCGTGTCGCGGCACGAACCCACACCCAGCGAGCGTTTCCTCCGGGGTTTGGACCCCCGGCTCCATGCGCACGCTGTAGGCAATGTCGCGCTGCAACATCTGGTTGACATCCACCAGGAAGTCGATGGTGCGCCGCTCCTTGCGATCAATCTTGTCCAGGCAGGCCTGTAGCAGCGGCGTCATGGGGCCGGTGGTCAGGTAGGGGCAAGCTCGCTCTTTTGCGCGGCAGCGTAGCTGAAGGGAAGGTTTCGGCGTCGGGCTCGAGGAAGAAATCGAAGGGGTTGTGAACCGCCATTTCCACCACCAGATCGATCGTGACTTTGAAGGCGGTGACCGGTTCGAGAACACCAGGCGGGCCTGGTAGTTGGCGAAGGGGGTCCTGTTGCCAGTTGATGAAGTGATCGGCTGGCTCGATGCGCTGCGAGTAGGACAGAACCTTGGTGCGGCTGTGTGGCGCAGGCCGCAGGCGCACCACTTGTGGACCCAGCTTGACCGATCGGTCGTATTTGTAATGGGTGATGTGGCTGAGCGCAACGTGTATGGCCATGGTGTCAGGAACCTCTTTTTCTGTGATCCGGCTGGGGGGTGATGAATCATCACTTCCCTTTGTTTGCCTGGAGGTTTCAACGGGCAGCCTCCCCACGGTTTGCGCAACCCGTCAGGTCGGGAGGAGCCCTGTGAAATCCCCGGGTGTTGTGGTTTAAAAAGTCCTGCGCTACAGGCATCAGGGAACTGTGAATTGTGTGAGGCAGGGTGGTTCGCCATCGTTGGGGCGAAAAACCCGACGGGTGATCACCCGTCGGGCTTCTTCGATCGGGCCCACCCACCGGACCGGATCCGGCAGGGGCGCAAGTCATCTGCGCTTGCCAGTGAGGTCTTCTGGCCAGGTCGGCTGCGAGGTCTTCCACCAGGCCTGACATCTTCAAAGTCGCCGCCAAACGTGCCGGCATGCACCGGGTGTCGGTGTCCGTGTGCGTGGCCACGATTGCACCACTGACCGCATCCCGGGCTTCAATTTTTACCCATGCTGCCTGCTCGCGTTAAATGGCCCCGCCAGCCAACGCAGGCTTCGGTTGCCGGGGTTGTATTTCACATCGACCACCACGGCCACGGTTCCAGGCGTCCGCCCGTCCGACCCATTGGAAACGGTGAGGCCGTGTTCCTCCAGCGCATCGCGCACCACGGACGGCAGCCGGCCCTCCAACGTTCGTTTGTCAGTCAGACGCCGATCGTCCGGTCGTCGTCATTGAGCAGGCTGGTGGTCACCGACTGGACATAAGTGGCGGTGGTTGCGGTCGTTTGGGGCTTTGCCGTTGCAGGTTTTTCCAGCACGACCGCTGTGGAGCTGCAAGCAGCCAACACGAAAGGAACCGCACCGCACAGCGGCGGAAAAAGGTGGAAACATCGATCACTCCCGGGGCGCACGCGATGCGCCTGTCAAACGTTGGTTCAATCGGGCGCAAACCTGTTTGGCGTCCCCAGAACAGTCACCCGACGCCTGGCTCAAGCGCCAAAGCGGTGGAATGATAGATGAGCGGGGAGGGCGGCGCCGGAGACGAGGGTGTGCGCGGGGCGCCGGCTCAGGCGCGGTGGCGGGCCACGTCGATGGCGCCCAGCGTGGAGCGCAGGATGCTGCATGACCCAGGGAAACATGTCGCCCGCGCCATCAAGCAGGCTGCTGACCGTCAGACCGCACAGGTTCAGCAGGCTGATTTGGGCGGGGACGGCGCCTGGCCTGAGGCGCCTTCCAGCGATTGGGCGAATGGCCTCCGATAGCCCGTCGAGCTCCATGATTTTCAGGCGGGCCGGCGTGGAAGTGGCCGTCATGCCCATGTGGGACCAATAGGCCAGCGCGATCTTCTCCAGAAAGCTCGCGTCAATGGATGCCGACATGGCTTCGCTGACCCAGGGGATCAGCGGGGCCAGGTGTTGGGTCGAGGCCCTGTCCGGACAGCACATGGTCCACCAGCGCATTGCTGCGGTTCATGAAGTCAGCCAGGGAGGCTTCGAAAGTTTCGAACTGGGTATCGTCGCTCATGTCGTGCGCCTCGGTTGAAGTGAAGGAGTCACGGCAATTGCCCCATTCGGGTGCGCCGTGAACGTTGTTCCGTTGTTCATCGGCAGATGGCCCCCAGTCTTGAAGGGGTTGAGGCGGGCGGGTGCAGGCTTCGTGATGACGCCGGTTCTCGAATGCATGCACCGGCGCCAGCCCGTGCCGCACCGGACATGACCACGCGCGCAGCGAGCGCACCGGGGCGGCTGCAGGCGTGCGGTCGCGTGGGGCGGGGGAAAGGCCGGGTTGGCGTCAGTGAGTGACTTGCCGGGGGGGGGGCTTGGGCGCAGCGGTGGTTGCGCCGCGCTAGCATCATTTGAGCGTTCCTCTCGGCGCCAAACACTCGCCCAGCAGCTCGCTGCAACCGTTGGTCACCAGGTGGTGCTCCGTGTAGGTGGGGGCGGAGTTCACCAGGCTCATCACCTTCACGATGCGGGCGTCGTCCAGCGTCTTGCCAGCGGCTTTGCAGGCGGCGTCCAGGGTGCCCATCAGGTCGACGGCCACGGCGCGGGCGGCAAGTTTGGCCTCATCGGTGGACATGGTCGAGCCCAGTTGCCCCACCCATGGCTTGCCGTCCTTCTTGGCCACATGACCGCTCAGAAACACCAGATTGCCTGTTTGGGAGAATGGCACGTAGGCAGCTGCTGGGGCGGCCACGGGGGGCAGGGTGATGCCCAATTCGGCGAGTTTGGCGAGTGCGCTCATGAAGAATTCGTCCTGAAAGGTTATTGAAAAGACCGCCGCCATTGTAGGGAGGCATCGGCGAACAAGGCGCGCTTCATCAGCCGATTTCATGGCCTCGCAATCGCCCTTTGACCTGCCGGCGACCCCGGCCGGCTGGTGCCGGACGCTCACCGATAATGCCGGGCATGCTTCTCGAAAATACCGAATGGTGGGTCTGGGCCGTGGTGGGTTTGCAGGCCCTGATCCTGCTGGTGCTTGCCTGGCTATCGCTGCGTCGCCCCCCGGTCAGTGAGGCCGAATTGGCCCACCGCCAATCGATGACCAGTGGTCTTCAGCAACAAACCCTGCGCATCGAGCGGGTTGAGGGAGCGTTGCGTCGCGAGATGGGTGACAACGCCCGCGAGGCGCGTCAGGAGTTCCAGCAGGCTTTGGAAGCTTTCAGGCCGCTCTCACACGGCAGAGTTCGGAGGCCATCCGAACGCAGAATGCCCAGTTGGACGGGTTCTCGCAGCAGCTGATGCAATTGCGCGGCACCTTGGGTGACACCTTGACCCAGCAGTTGCAAGCCATCAGTCTGGGGATGACCCAACAGGCCGCCGAGGCCACGCGCACCCAGAACGCTCAAATCGATGCCTTTGCGCAGCAGCTGGTGCAGTTGCGAACCACCCTGAGCGACACGCTGACCAGGCAGCTCCAGGACATGAGCGAGGGCAATGCCCGCCGTCTGGCCGAAGTGCGCACCACCTTGGACGCCCAACTGGCCCAGTTGCAGCAAAGCAATGCCGCCAAACTGGACGAAATGCGCGCCACGGTGGATGAGAAGCTCCAATCCACCCTGCAGGCGCGGCTGGGCGAGAGCTTCAAGCAGGTCGCCGACCGCTTGGAACAGGTGCACAAGGGGTTGGGCGAGATGCAGACCCTGGCCCAGGGGGTGGGAGACCTGAAGCACTTGCTGACCAACGTCAAGACGCGCGGCATGTTCGGTGAAGCCCAGCTTGCCGCGTTGCTGGAGCAGGTGATGGCGCCCGACCAGTACGCGACCCAGGTCGCCACGCGCCCCGGCAGCCGCAATGTGGTGGACTTCGCCATTCGCTTGCCGGGCCGCCACACTGACGGCGCGCCGTGCTGGCTGCCCATCGATGCCAAGTTCCCGAACGAAGACTATGAGCGTTTGCTGGAAGCGCAACAGCGTGCCGATGTGGAAGGTGCTGAGGCCGCCGCGCGTGGGCTGGAACAACGCATCCGGCTGGAAGCCCGGTCTATGGCGGAAAAGTACCTGGAGCCGCCGCACACCACGGACTTCGCCATCCTTTTCCGCCCACCGAAGGCCTCTGGCGCCGAGCGTCCTGGTGTCGACCTGGCCTGATGGAGGCGCCGCAGCGCGACCATCGGGTCGCGCTGGCCGGCCCCACCACCCTGATGGCCATGCTCAACTCCCTGCAATGGGCTTTTCGCACCTGGCGCTGGAAAAGCGCAGCAGCGAGTATCTGCGCAGGTGCTCGGGGCTGTCAAGACCGAGTTTGGTGCTTGGCGATGTCCTGGCCAAGGTCAAAAACCAGACGCAGACCGTGCTCAACACGCTTGACAGCGCTGAGACGCGAAGCCGTGCCATGAACCGCGCGCTCAAGGCGGTGGAGGCGCTGCCGCAGGACCAGGCGGCGCAGGTCTTGCCTCTGGATGTGACCAGCGCAGAGGAGCCTTGAGCCCGTCACTGCGTCGTCGGCTGCTGCGCCTGATCGGGGCGCAGATCAGTTTGCACGCCTGCATGACGGGTTTTCGCATGGCTGCGCCCCTGATGGCTTTGCGTGAGGGGCACAGCGCCGCTGCCGTGGGCATGTTGCTGGCGCTTTTTGCGCTGTCGCAGGTGTTTCTTTCCTTGCCTGCCGGACGGTTCGCCGATCGGCATGGCCTGAAGAAGCCCCTGAAGATCGCAGTGGGCATTGCCACGGCGGGCGCGCTGGTGGCGGTGGTGTTCCCCAGTTTTGTCGTTCTGTGCATGACAGCGCTGAAGCCTGCGGCGCGACCGCAGGTTGGCCCTGATCACCTTGCAGCGCCATGTCGGGCAACTGGCCAATGGTCCGGTCGAGATCAAACAGGTCTTCAGCTGGATGGCGATCGGGCCATCGATCTCCAACTTTCTGGGGCCTTTTGCCGCCGGGCTGCTGATCGACGCTTCGGGGTTCAGGTCGGCCTATTTGCTTCTGGCGTTTTTGCCCCTCATCAGCTGGTGGCTGGTGCGAGGGGCGCAAGAGCTTGAGCCTGTGGCGCATGACCCGGCGGCGCCACGGTCCCGCTCCTGGCATTTGCTGCGCGAGCCAGAGTTCGGCGCCTGATGCTGATCAACTGGATGTTGTCCTCCTGTTGGGACGTCCATACCTTTCTTGTGCCGGTCATTGGCAATGAGCGCGGCTTGAGTGCCTCGGTGATCGGCGCCATCCTGGGTGCTTTTGCGTTGGCCGCCACCGCGATTCGCATGGCCATGCCCTGGTTGGCGCAGCGGCACCGGGAGTCGGTCGTGATCCGTGGTTCGGCGATGGTTGCTACGGCGGTGCTCTTTGCCTTGCCCCATGGCGCACACCGCCTGGGTCATGGGTTCATTGTCCGGTATTGCTGAAGGTGGCCTGGGCTCGGTTCAGCCCATGATCGAGCACCCTGCGCCAGATCACCCCCAAACACCAGCACGGTCAGGCGCTGGGTTTGCGTGCCATGGCCATCAATGGTTCAAGCGTCGTCATGCCACTGCTGTTTGGTTCCGCGGGCGTTCTGGTGGGCTTCTCGGGGGTGTTCTGGATTGTGGGGGCGGTGGTCGGTCTGGGTTCGCGTTTGGCATGGACCATGGCAGCGGCTGAGACTTCGTCTCAGGAAAACTGAGGCTGACGGGCCCGCGTGCGTGTATGGTTGTCGGGTTATGGCTCGCGTCGGGGCGCGCGTCAGCCTGGCCGGGGGCACACCTTTTAGAATGCCCAGCCAACCTGAAAGAGAAGCCGTGCTGTTCATCATTGTCTTGTTGCCCCTCCTGCTGGGTACCGCCGCCACCGGTTGGCTGGGTGCCCGCGCCCGTGGACTCACGGCCCTGCTGGCTGGTGCCGTCACCGCCACCAGCCTGGGTTTGCTGCTCCAGCAGGCGCCTGCCGTCTTTGCTGGTCAGGTGGTGCAGGAGCATTGGGCCTGGGTGCCCGAAATCGGGTTGAACCTCTCGTTCCGTCTTGATGGCCTGTCGCTGATGTTTGCAGGCCTGATTCTGTTCATCGGCCTGATGATCGTCACCTACGCGCATTTTTACCTGAGTGCCAAGGATTCGGTTGCCAAGTTCTATAGCGAGATGATGTTGTTCATGGCGGCCATGCTGGGTGTGGTGTTGTCGGACAACCTGCTGTTGCTGGTGGTGTTCTGGGAGTTGACCAGCCTGTCGTCTTTTCTGCTTGTGGGCTATTGGAGCCACCGTGCCGATGCCCGGGCCGGGGCGCGCCAGGCACTCGCCGTGACCGGCGGGGGGGGGCTGGTGATGCTGGGCGGCTTCGTGATGCTGGGGCAGATCGCTGGCACGTTCGAGCTCAGCGCCATGGTTGCGGACGTGGCCCGGATTCAGGCCGATCCGCTTTTCGTGCCTGCCTTGCTTTTGATTCTGGTGGGTGCGTTCACCAAGAGCGCCCAGTTTCCCTTCCACTTCTGGCTGCCCGATGCGATGGCCGCTCCCACGCCCGTCTCGGCGTACCTGCATTCGGCCACGATGGTGAAGGCGGGTGTGTTTCTGATGATGCGCATGTACCCGGTGTTGGCCGGAACCGGCGTCTTCGAGGCGGTGGTGACCACCGTGGGCCTGATCACCGTCCTGTTTGCGGCCTTCATTGCCATCTTCAAACACGATCTCAAGGGCCTGCTGGCGTATTCAACCGTCAGTCACCTGGGGTTGATCACCTTCCTCGTCGGGTTGGGTTCTCCGTTGGCGGCGGTGGGGGCGGTTTTCCATGTGTTGAACCACGCCACGTTCAAGGCATCGCTGTTCATGATCGCTGGCATCGTGGACCACGAGACACACTCCCGTGACATGCGCCGGCTGGGTGGCCTGTACAAGCTCATGCCATGGACGGCCACGCTTTCGATGGTGGCAGCCGCTTCGATGGCGGGTGTGCCGCTGACCAACGGATTCCTCTCCAAGGAGATGTTCTTCACCGAGGCCGTGGTCGGCACGGCAGACATGGGGGGCGTCTGGTTCTGGCTGGTGCCGGTGTTGGTGACGCTGGCGGGCATTTTCAGCGTGGCTTATTCCCTGCGTTTTGTTCACGACACCTATTTCAACGGGCCGTTGGGCGATGTGCCCAACCCCCACCCCCATGAGCCGCCTCTGGGCATGAAGCTGCCCGCCATGATCCTGGTGACTATGTGCATTGTGGTCGGCCTGATGCCGGCTATCACGTTCGGACCGCTGGTGCATGTGGCTGCCACGGCGTTGGTGGGCCGCGGGTTGCCGGAGTACCACCTGGCGATCTGGCACGGATTCAACCTGCCTTTGCTGATGAGCGCCGTTGCGGTGGCGGTTGGGGTGGCGGTGTACCTCTGGCTGGCCAAGGCCAGGCGATTGCATGCCATCAGCTCGGAAGCCTGGTTTGGCCCTCTCACCGGGCGACAGATGTTTGAGAAGAGCATCGATGCGCTCTTTCGCTGGTCCGGACGCATCTCCATCCGTTTGGAGACGGGGTCGCTGCAACGCTACCTGGGTTGGTTGGTGGGCGCCGCGATTGTGGTGGCCGGGGTGCAGTTTGTGGGCAGCGGCATCGGGGCCGGTGACCGTGTGCTGTTGCCGGCATCGCCGCTTGCCGTGGCGGTCTGGGGTCTGCTGCTGGCCACCTGTGTGGCCATTGCGGTGACCCACCACCAGCGTTTCCAGTCGGTGATCCTGGTGGGTGTGGTGGGCCTGGTGACGTCGTTGGTGTTCGTCAGCCTTTCGGCCCCGGATCTTGCGTTGACCCAGTTGTCTGTCGAGGTGGTGTCCACCGTGCTGCTGCTCATGGGTCTGGCCTTGCTGCCGCAGCGTTCTCCGTCCGACTCAACGACCGGGCGCCGCATGCGTGATGGCATTCTGGCCTTGGCTGGCGGCGCAGGGGTGGCCTGGGTTGCCTGGGTATTGCTCACCCGGGATCACGATTCCATTTCCTGGTTCTTCCTGGAGAAATCGTTGCCGGTGGGCGGTGGTACCAACGTGGTCAACGTGATTCTGGTGGACTTCCGTGGCTATGACACCTTCGGTGAGATCACGGTGCTCGGCATTGCCGCCATCGGTGTGCTGGCGCTGATGGAGGGCATGCGCACACGCCGCCCGCTGACCGATCCCGATGGTTTGCCGTGGACGTTTGCCTCCCAGCCGCTGTTGCTGCGGGTGGCCGCGTCGGTGGTGCTGCCGGTGGCGCTGGTGTTCACGCTCTACATCTTCATGCGCGGCCACAACATGCCCGGTGGTGGTTTCATTGCGGGCCTGATCACGGCGGTGGCGCTGGTGTTGCAGTTCATGTCGCTGGGGCAGGCCAGGGCCGAGGCCATGCTGAGAGCGCAGGCCGGTCGCCGCTTCGTGCGCTGGATTGGCAGCGGGTTGTCGATTGCAGGCCTCACCGGCGTCGGCGCCTTCGTCTGGGGGCGGCCGTTCATGACCAGCGCCCATGGACACCCCCATGTGCCGGTGTTGGGCGATCTGCCGCTGGCCTCTGCTGCCTTGTTTGACCTCGGGGTGTATTGCACCGTGGTTGGCGCCACGCTTCTGACCATCTCGGTGCTGGGTTCGGTGAGCCGCGAAGGGTCCACGCCTGCAGGGAGCGCCGCATGAAACCGATCTTGACCTGGATTGCACCAATGCAACTTGTACCCGAGCGCCGCGTGGGAGGCACCCGATGAGCATGGAATTCCTGTTGGCCACGGGCATTGGTTTTGTGACCGCCTGCGGTATCTACCTGATGCTTCGTGGGCGCACTTTCCCGGTGGTGCTGGGCTTGTCGCTGTTCGGTTATGCGGTCAACGTCTTCATCTTTGTGATGGGCCGACTATGGTCGAATGCCCAGCCGATTCTGACGGGAGAAGGTGCTGTGGCCGACCCGTTGCCACAGGCCCTGGTGCTCACGGCCATCGTGATCGGTTTTGCAACCACCGGCTTCGTGATCGAACTCGCCTTGCGCAACCGCCATGAAAACGGAAGCGACCACGTGGATGGACACGAACCCGGGCATGCCCCGGGCTATGTACCCGCCACGGCCGACACCAATCCCAAGGAGCGCATCTGATGATTGATGCCGTTTTGGGCTTTTGGATGCAGCACGCACCGGTGCTGTCGGTGCTGGTGCCTTCGTTTACGGGCATGGCGCTGCTGTTGCTGGGCGACCTCGGCGGCATGTCAGGCGTGGGGGGGGGGCACAACCGTGCACGCGTTCTCTGGCGCCGCCGCCTCAGTCTTGCGTCGGTGGTGCTGGGCTTGGTCATGGCCGCAGGCCTCGTTTGGCGGGCCGGCGCAGGCGATTTGATGGTCTATCGCATGGGCGAATGGGAGGCACCCTTTGGCATCGTGTTGGTGCTTGACCGCCTGTCGGCGCTGATGGTTTTGCTGACCTATCTGGTGGCTGTGCCGGTGCTCTGGTATGCGACCGGGGGATGGGACAACCGAGGTCGGCATTTCCATGCCATCTTCCATTTCCAGCTCATGGGTTTGAGCGGTGCGTTTCTCACTGGTGACCTGTTCAACCTCTTCGTGTTCTTCGAGGTGCTGCTGATCGCGTCCTATGTGTTGCTGTTGCACGGCCTGGGTCGGGAGCGGCTGCGCATGGGGTTCCATTACGTGGTGCTCAACCTGGCCGGCTCGGGTCTGTTCCTCATTGGCCTGGCGATGATCTATGCGGTGGCCGGTACCTTGAACATGGCGGATCTGGCGGTGCGCGTGGCGCAGCTCACCGGCGATGCAGCGCTGGTGGCCAGGGCTGCTGCGTTGATCCTGCTGGTGGTGTTTGGATTGAAGGCCGCCTTGGTGCCGATGTATTTCTGGTTGCCCGCCACCTACGCCAGCGCCAGTGCGCCGGTGGCGGCCTTGTTCGCGATCATGACCAAGGTGGGTGTCTACAGCATCATCCGCACCCATTGGGGCATCTTCGGTCTGGATGCGGGGCAGGCGTCTCTGGCCGCGCAGGCGTGGTTGTTGCCGTTGGCGCTGACCACCAGTGTGCTGGGTGCGCTCGGTGCGCTGGCGTCCCATACCATGGGGCGGTTGGTAGGCTACCTTACCGTGTCATCGGTGGGGACCATTCTTGCCGGGGTGGGTTTGTTCACCACCGAAACGCTGTCGGCGGCGCTTTACTACACCCTGCACAGCACCATTGTCATTGCCGGGCTGTTTCTGCTGGTGGAGCTGATGGCAGCGCAGCGCGGTCAGGCCGCTGACAAGCTTCGCCCGGCGGTGGCGGTGCGCGAGCCGGTGCTGCTGGGGGTGATGATGATTTTTGGGGCTGCTTCGGTCGCGGGTCTGCCGCCGCTGCCCGGCTTCCTTGGCAAGCTGATGATCTTGCAAAGCACTTCTGGATTGGCTGCCCAGCCCTGGGTCTGGACCGTGGTGTTGAGCGTGGGCTTTCTGACGCTGGTCGGACTGGCGCGCGCCGGGGTCATTGTGTTTTGGCATGTGCAGTTGGAAGACGAAGTGCCTCCCTCGGCGTCCGGCGCCAGTTTGAAGCTGCTTTCATCCGCCTGGGCCTTCATGGCCGTGACGGTTGTGCTGGCGGTGATGGCTTCCCCGGTGAAGCGCTACACCGATGCCGCCGCTATGCAGTTGGCTGACAAAGCAGCCTATTCGCGCGCTGTACTGGGGAGCCAGGGGGGGGTGGATGCGCAGACCACGCGCCCCTATGACGGCCGCCAGCCGCCTCTGCCGGTCAAACCTGTGCATTCGGAGGAATCGCAATGAACACCGAAACAACCACAACCGGGTTGGCATCGCCGCAGTCAGCGGGCTGGTTTGCACACCCTGTGCTGTCGGCCTTGCTCGGCGTGAGCTGGTTGGCGCTTTCCCACAGCCTTGCGCCAGTGCACCTGCTGTCGGCCGTGTTGATCGCTCTGATCGTTCCGCGTCTTCTCAGGCCCTTCTTGGCCGATGCCAGTGGTCTGGCTTGGCCGGCGGTTCCGCGACTGGTGGGGATTGTGATCTGGGACATCATTGTGTCCAATGTCGTGGTCGCCAAGCTGGTCCTGGGGCCCCTGGAGGAAATGTCGCCCGGCTGGATTCCCGTGCCACTGGAGAGTGATCACCACCGTGTGAACGCCTTGTTCGGCAGCATCATTACCACCACGCCAGGTACCGTGTCGGCGGTGATTGATGAAGAGCGCCGCCTGATATGGGTTCACGCCCTCAATTGCGACGACGCCGCCGCCATGGCGGCTGACATGAAGAGCCGCTACGAAGCGCCGTTGTTGACCATCTTCAAACAGAACACCGGGAGCGCGACATGAGTCCTGTGCTGGATTGGGCCTTGAATCTGGGAATTGCCGCCATCACGGTGGCGGTGTTGCTCTGTGCTGTGCGTCTCCTGCGCGGGCCCTCGTTGACCGATCGTGTGCTGGCGTTGGACACGCTTTATATGAATGCGGTGGCGCTGATCGTGTTGCTGGGCATTCGCTGGAATACCGCCTTGCTGTTTGAGGGGGCGCTGCTGGTGGCGATGCTGGGGTTCGCTTCGACGGTGGCGCTGGCGCGCTACCTGACGCGCGGTGATGTGGTCGAGTGAGGCAGGGGGACCTTCATGAACATGAGCTTGTGGATCGAGTACGCGGCGGCAGCCGTGATTGTGGTGGCGTCGTTCTTCCTGTTGGTCGGTGCGATTGGTCTGGCCCGTTTGCCCGATTTTTATATGCGCCTTCATGCGCCGACCAAGGCGTCCACGTTGGGCGTTGGCGGGGTTTTGGTTGCCTCGATGCTGGTGGCGGCCGGTCAGGGGCGTCCGGGCATTGCCGAGCTTCTGATCACTTTGTTTGTTTTTGTGACGGCGCCGGTGTCGGCAAACCTGTTGGCTCAGGCGGCGTTGCACCTTCGCCTGCCTTCGACGGCACAAGCGCCCGAAGGCGTGGTGCCTGAGCGGCGGACAAAGTAAAGCCAAGACCGCGAAGGTAGGCTGCCAGCGTGTGCATGCCGCTGGCCTGAAGGTCAAAGGCCTCCGGGTGGAGCAACCAGTTGTGAATCAGTCCATCCACCATGACATGGAGCCCGAGCGCGGCGTCCTGCAGCGGGATGGGAAGCTTGAGGGCCTGTTTTTTCGCCGCCGCCGCCAGGCCCTTTGCGGTTCGGCTGACGCATTGGTTGCGCACTTCGAGGTGGCGCTCGCGAACCGCCCGCATTTCCTCGTTGTATTCCACCTGCAGGGTGGCCACCTCAAAGACCCGACGCACCTGAGGGTTGGTGGCTGTTGTGTGTAATGCAGCGAGCATGGATGCTTGGAGTTCGGCCAGAGGGTCATCGAGTTCGGTGGCGTGGTCGCCCACGCAGGCCAGCGACTCTTCAAATGGCAGGGTGACGCGTTCCATCATGGCGTTGAACAGGTCGGCCTTGTCTTTGAAGTGCCAATAAATCGCGCCACGGGTGGTCCCTGCGGCCAACGCGATGTCGTTCAGCGACGTGCGCGACACACCTCTGGCCTGAAACAGCAGCTCGGCTGCGTCAAGCAGGCTGTTGCGGGTGGCTTCGGCATCGGCTTTGGTGCGGCGGACCATAGGGCTCTCGGTAGTGGACTGAATCGGGCAAGAAATATGCTTTGTTTACGGCGGCTGTGCGGTGATCGTTTCCTTGAGAGGCCACTCGCCTAGTGTGCTGTCCCGCAAACAGTCGCATGAAATGAAGCCGCTGGATTCGCGCCCGGGGCAAGGCGCAAACCGCAGTGATGGCTCCTGCCATCGAGAGAATTTGCAACACAGCCATGGGTGGGAAGGCGAGGTTTCATATGCAAGTTATTTGTGGGACAGCACACCAGCGCCAAGCTTCCCCGGTTCTCCGGGACATGCCGAGTGGGCTTGCTGCGAGGTGTCGGTATCCGAAACGATGCGCCGGACAATGACCCCACCGACTATACATACATTCTCGAATGTATGTATACTTCGCCCTTTCTCCGACTCAAGCATTGCCTGGAGTCGTCTTGTTGATTTCCCCGCTGCAAAAGGATGACCATGCCAGCCGCCAGCTCCCCCTCCCGCTTCAACGCTCCCACCCATGACGCCGCAAAACCCACCCGCACGGTGTTGTCTCCCGCCTGGTGCAATCTCGCCTTGGTGGCTGCGTTGTCGGTTGGCCTGGTGGCCTGCGGCAAATCCGACGCGCCTGCGGCGGGTGCGCCGGGCGGTGGCGCTGCGCCGCCACCCGCAGAGGTGGGGGTGGTGACCGTCAAACCGGGCGACGTGGGGCTGATCACCGAGCTGCCGGGCCGTTTGGAGGCTTCGCGTGTGGCGCAAGTTCGCGCCCGCGCTGCCGGCATCTTGCAGGAACGCCTTTTCCGCGAAGGCAGTGAGGTGAAGGCGGGCCAGCCGCTCTTTCGCATTGATGCGGCACCCTACGCGGCCGCGCTGCAAAGTGCGCAGGCCGCGTTGGCTCGGGCCGAGGCGAATCTGGCGAACACCACGGCGACCGCTGAGCGATACCAACCGCTTGTAGAGGAAAACGCCGTCAGCAAGCAAGACTATGCCAACGCCGTTGCGGCTCAGAAAGCGGCCAAAGCCGATGTGGCGGTGGCCAAGGCCGCTGTGCAGACCGCCAGCATCAATGTGAACTACGCGCGCGTTACCGCGCCCATCTCAGGGCGCATCGGGCGCGCGTTGGTGACCGAAGGCGCACTGGTCGGGCAAGGAGAGGCCACGCAACTGGCGGTGATTCAGCAGGTCGACCCGATGTATGTGAACTTCACCCAGTCGGCCACCGAGGCGCTTGGGCTCAAGCGTGCCATGGCGAATGGCCAGCTCAAGAGCGCGGGACCTGATGCGGCAACGGTCCGCGTGGTTCTGGAAGATGGGACTGAATACGCCCAGCCCGGCAAGTTGTTGTTCTCTGACCTTACTGTGGATGCCACCACCGGCCAGGTGACGTTGCGCGCCGAGGTGCCCAATCCCAATGGCATTCTGTTGCCTGGCCTGTATGTGCGGGTTCGCTTGGAGCAGGCCATGGCGGCCGATGCCATCACCTTGCCGCAACAGGCGGTCACCCGGTCTGCCCAAGGCGATTCGGTGATGGTGGTGGACGCCGAGGGCAAGGTGTCGCCTCGTTCGGTCAAGGTGGGCGGTCAGCAAGGTGGCCAATGGGTGGTGCTCGACGGCTTGAAGGCGGGCGAGCAGGTGATGGTGGATGGCTTCCAGAAGCTGCGCGGTCCGGCCCCTGTGAAACCCGTGCCATGGTCACCACCGGGCGCTGCATCAGCAGCAGCGGCGCCAGCGGCTCCTGCAGCAAAGTAAGGGGCGCACAGCATGGCCAAGTTTTTTATTGATCGCCCCATTTTTGCGTGGGTGATTGCGCTGTTCATCATGGTGGCGGGCGCCGTCTCGATCACCCAGTTGCCGATTGCGCAATATCCGCCGGTTGCACCGCCTTCGATTGTTGTGAGTGCCACCTATCCGGGTGCGTCGGCCAAGACGCTCGAAGACAGCGTTTTGTCGGTGATCGAGCAGGAAATGAATGGGTCGCCCGGCCTGATCTATATGGAGGCCGTGGCGCAGGCCAACGGAACGGGGAGCCTTACGCTCAGCTTCGAGCCCAACACCAATGCCGATCTGGCCCAGGTGGATGTGCAGAACCGCTTGTCCCGTGCGGCGCCCCGGTTGCCGGCCGCGGTGACGCAGCAAGGGGTTCGGGTCGACAAGGCGCGCAGCAACTTCTTGCTGTTCACCATTCTTTCCTCCGATGATCCTGCTTGGGACCCGGTGGCGTTGGGCGACTATGCCTCGCGCAGCGTTGTGCCCGAGTTGCAACGCCTGCCTGGCGTGGGCCAGGCGCGCTTGTTCGGTACCGAGCGCGCCATGCGGGTGTGGATCGACCCAGCCAAGCTGTTGGGTTTCAACCTCAGCGCTTCCGACGTGATTGCAGCTATCCGCTCGCAAAACGCGCAGGTGTCTGCGGGAGAGATCGGGGCGCTGCCCAATGTGGCCGGACAGGGCATCGCGGCCACCGTGGTCGTGGACGGCCAATTGGCCAACGCGGAAGAGTTTGGCAACGTGGTGCTGCGCGCCAGCACCGACGGCGCAACCGTGCGCCTGAAAGATGTGGCGCGTATCGAACTGGGTGCGCAGGCCTATTCGACTTCCGCTCGCTTGAACGGCAAACCGTCGGTGGGTGTGGGCGTGCAGCTCTCCCCCAGTGGCAACGCGCTGGCCACCGCAGAAGCCGTGCGCAACCGCATGGCGGAGTTGCAGTCTTTCTTCCCCAAGGGCATGTCCTGGGCCATCCCTTATGACAGCTCGCGCTTTGTGCGCATTTCCATCACGGGTGTGGCGGAAACGCTGGCCGAGGCGGTGTTGCTGGTGTTTCTGGTGATGTTCCTGTTCTTGCAGAACTGGCGCTACACCGTCATCCCCACCATCGTGGTGCCGGTGGCCTTGCTCGGTACGTTTGCTTCATTGCTGGCCATGGGTTTCTCCATCAACGTGCTTACGATGTTCGGTATGGTGCTGGTGATCGGTATCGTGGTGGACGATGCGATCGTGGTGGTCGAGAACGTCGAGCGCATCATGAGCGAAGAGGGCCTGCCACCGCTGCAGGCGACGCGCAAGGCCATGACGCAGATTTCCGGCGCGATCATTGGTGTGACCGTGGTGTTGATCTCGGTGTTCGTGCCGCTGGCGTTTTTCAGTGGCTCGGTGGGCAACATCTACCGGCAGTTCTCGGCGGTGATGGGCACATCGATCGCGTTCTCCGCGTTCATGGCCCTGTCCCTGACGCCTGCCCTTTGTGCCACATTGCTCAAGCCGGTCGAGGCCGGTCACCACCATGAGAAGAAGGGCTTCTTTGGCTGGTTCAACCGGGGCTTCTCCCGCACGGCCAAACGCTATGAAAGTGGTGTGGCGGTGTTGTTGCCCCGAGCCGGGCGGACGCTGATCATCTATGTGGCCGTGGTGGCTGCGGCTGTGCTGGTGTACAAGCGCCTGCCCACCTCATTTCTGCCAAATGAAGATCAAGGGACCATGCTGGTGAACGTGCAATTGCCACCAGGGGCGACCCGTGAGCGCACGGAGGATGTGATGAAGCAGGTCGAAGGCTTCATGCTCAAACAGCCCGAAGTGCAAAGCATGGTCAGTGTGCTGGGCTTCAGCTTCTCGGGGCAGGGGCAGAACGCCGCGCTGGCCTTCATCACTCTCAAGGACTGGAGCGAGCGCAAGGGCGAAGGCAGTTCTGCGCAAGGCATTGCCGGTCGCGCGTTCGGGGCGCTGTCGGGTATTCGCGATGCCTTCATCTTCCCGCTGAGCCCGCCGCCGATCCCGGAACTGGGTGCTTCTTCGGGCTTCAGCTTCCGCTTGCAGGATAGGGCCGGCCTGGGCAGCGAAGCGTTGTTGAACGCGCGCAACCAGTTGTTGGGCATGGCTTCGCAAAGCAAAGTTCTTGCAGGTGTTCGGCCCGACGGTCTGGAAGATGCACCGCAGCTTCAGATCGACATCGATCGGGAGAAAGCGAATGCGCAAGGGGTCAGTTTTGACGCCATCGGCAGCGCCATCGGCACCGCGCTGGGCTCCAGCTATGTGAATGACTTCCCCAATGCGGGGCGTCTGCAGCGGGTGATGGTGCAAGCAGACGCGCCTGCGCGCATGCAACCCGAGGATGTGTTGCGCATCACGGTCAACAACAGCCAGGGCAAAGCGGTGCCGCTGTCGGCGTTTGCCTCGACCCGCTGGATCACCGGGCCGATGCAAACGGTGCGCTACAACGGTTATCCGGCCATGCGCATCAGTGGCAGCGCCGCCCCGGGGCAAAGCACGGGCGCCGCCATCGCCGAGATGGAGCGGCTTGCCAGCCAACTTCCCGAAGGCTTTGGCTACGAGTGGACGGGTCAGACGCGCGAGGAGAAGCAGGCGGGCTCGCAGGCCATCGTGCTTTACGTGTTTGCCATCCTGGCGGTGTTTCTTTGCCTGGCCGCACTGTATGAAAGCTGGACCATTCCTTTGTCGGTGATTCTGGTTGTGCCTCTGGGTGTGCTCGGTGTGCTGCTGGCAACGCTTTTGCGCGGCTACGCCAACGATGTGTATTTCCAGGTGGGGCTGATCACCATCATTGGCCTCTCGGCCAAGAATGCGATTCTGATCATTGAGTTTGCCAAGGACCTTCAGGCGCAGGGCAAGGGCTTGATCGAAGCCGCGTTGGCGGCCGCCCACCTGCGTTTCCGCCCCATTGTCATGACCTCGCTGGCGTTCACGCTGGGGGTGCTGCCTCTGGCGCTGGCCTCCGGGGCGGGCTCGGCAAGCCAACGTGCGATCGGTACCGGCGTGATTGGTGGCATGTTGACAGGCACCGTTTTGGCGGTGGTTTTTGTGCCGATCTTCTTTGTGGTGGTGCGCTCCCTGTTCAAGGGCAGCGAACGCCAACATCTTCGGGATGCCGAGCAGGCCGCCCAACATGGAGTGCATAGCGATGCGTAACCTGTTTGTTTTTTCTGCCGCAGCCGTGCCCCGCCTGGCGCCTTTGGCCGCCGCGCTGGTGCTGGCAGGGTGTTCCTTCGCGCCCACATACGAACGCCCCGCCGCGCCAGTGGCGCAAACCTGGCCCGTGGAAGGGAAAGCACAAGCGCCTGCCGTCAGCGAAGTGGCGTGGCGCGATTTTGCGCAAGACGACCGTCTGCGGGAAGCCATTTCACTGGCGCTCGCCAACAACCGCGACCTGCGCCTGGCCGCGCTCAATATCGAGCAGGTCAGGGCTCAGTACCAGATTCAACGCGCGGCCAGCTTGCCCACAGTCAATGCCGCACTGACTGGTACCCGGCAGAGCACAGGAGACAAAGACATCACCAATGCCTTCACGGCAGGCCTGGTCACGAGTGGCTGGGAGTTGGACTTTTTCGGGCGAATTGCCAGCTTGAAAGATGCGGCGCTGGCGCAGTACATGGCAAGTCAGGAAGCACGCAACGCAGCACAGACCAGCTTGGTGGCGAGTGTGGCGAGCACTTGGCTGGGCTTGCAAACCAGTGAGGAGTTGCTGGCGCTGACGCAGCGCACACTCAAGACCCGCGAAGATTCGCTTCGTCTGACCAATTTGCGGTTTGAGAGCGGCGTGGCCTCGGCCCTGGATCTGCGCCAGGCCGAATCGCTTCTGGCCGCCGCACGCGCCACCTTGGCCCAGCAGCAGCGCCAGCGCGCCCTGGACCTCAATGCGCTCACACTCTTGGTGGGGCAAACGGTGCCCGAGTCGGCTCTGCCGGTGAACAGCGATGCAGCCACGGTGTTGGCCGACGTGGCTGCGGGCGTTCCCTCCGAGGTGTTGTTGGAGCGCGCCGATGTGAAAGCTGCCGAGCAGCAATTGATGGCGGCCAACGCCAACATTGGGGCCGCTCGTGCCGCCTTTTTTCCGCGCATCTCATTGACCGCAAGCGTCGGTTCAGCAAGCAGTGAGCTGTCTGGACTCTTCAAGAGTGGTTCATGGGGGTTCTCGATTGCACCCCAGGCCCTGCTTCCGATCTTCGATGCGGGAAGAAACCAGGCGGGTCTGGATGTGGCCAAAGCGCAGCGGGACATTGCCGTGGCGCAGTACGAGAAAGCCATTCAGACGGCGTTTCGAGAGGTGGCAGATGCCCTCGCAGGGCGCGACACCCTGGCCCAGCAATGGGATGCGCTTCAGGCGCAGGCCCAAGCCGAGTCGGAACGGTTCCGGCTGGCCGACTTGCGCTACCGCAATGGCGTGGCGAGCTACCTCGATGTCCTTGACGCGCAGCGCTCCCTTTTTGTCACCCAGCAGGCGCTGAGTCAGACCCGTCTGGCGCAGCAGCAGAACCGCGTTGCCCTTTACAAGGCATTGGGTGGCGGCTGGAAGCCCTGAGTCATCGAGCCTGGCACTGGCATCGACCCTACTGGCGAGAGGGGAGAGGTCGGCCAGTGCCTGATGGGGAGTTGGTCTGTGCTGGGCCACCGAACAGTTTCCCCAATGCTCAGCTCTGGGGCAGATCGTAGAACTTCAAAATGTAGTTCCAGGCGTCCTGGGGTTCGTCCACGTAGGTGAAGAGGTCGAGGTCTTGTGGCGAGATGGTGCCTTCTTCCACCAGCACCTCAAGGTTGAGCAGACGCTTCCAGTAGTGGCTGCCGAACAGCACGATGGGCACCGGCTTGGCTTTCCCGCACTGGACCAGGGTGATCACTTCGAAGAGTTCGTCCAGCGTGCCAAAACCACCCGGAAACGCCACCAACGCCTTGGCACGCATCATGAAGTGCATCTTGCGCAGTGCGAAGTAGTGAAACTTGAAACACAGCTCCGGCGTGATGTAGGGGTTGCCCGACTGTTCGTGGGGCAGTGAAATATTGAGGCCCACATTCATCGCGCCTTCATCGTGGGCGCCACGGCTGGCGGCCTCCATGATGCCCGGGCCGCCCCCGGTGCAGATATACACCCGTCTTCCTTGGGGCAGTTCGCGCTGTAGCGCGCCACGATGCGTGCAAATTCCCGCGCCTGGTCGTAGTAGACGGCGTTGCGCAAAAGCGCTTGCGCGCGGGCAATGGCGCCGGGGTCTCCCGTGGCTTCGGCACTGGCCAGTTGTTCCCGTGCGATTGCCGATTCGCGCACGCGTGCGCTGCCGAACACGACCACGGTGTTGTCAATGCCCAGATCCTGCTGTGCCAGATCGGGCTTGAGCATCTCCAACTCGAAACGAATGCCGCGCGTTTCCCGCCGCAACAGGAACTCGGGATCGGCAAATGCCAGCCGGTAGGCATCGGCCTTGAGGTCATTTCCGTTGTTGGCATGGGCTTGCAGCTCGGCCCAGGCGTCGGCCAGGCGGCGCTCAGTGAAAGTCTGGCCAGTTCGGTGGATTCCATGGATTTTCCTTCGAGGTGTTATAGGCCGATGGCGAGGGCAAGGGGTACGAAGACCACGGCGAGTGCGTTGCCAAGCATGATCATCGCACCCACCTTTTCGGGTTCCTGGTGGTAACGCTCGGCCAGCATGAACTGGATCACGGCCGGTGGCGGCGCGGCGAACAGCAAGAGCTGTCCGCGCGCTTTCTCCCTGCAGACCCAGCGCCCAGGCCAATGGGATGCCAATGGCAAGGCCGATGAGTGGCCGGGCCAATGCGCCGAGCATGCCTATCGCCAGCCCCGATCGAGAGAGTTGGGTGAGGCGGGTTCCAAGCGCGAACAGCATCATCGGCAGCAGGGCGTCGCCGAGCAGTCGCATGCCCGAAAGCAGCACCGCTGGTGGGCGCAATGTCGGCGAAAGCGCTCGCAAATCCGAGCAATGTGGCCACCATCAACGGGCTCAGCAGCAGGTCTCTTGATCGGGCGCCTTGGCTGGTGATGCGGGCAATTCCAATGAGAAGTGGCAGCAGGTTGCTGACGGAGAAGAGAGCCACGGCGGCGCTAAAGTGTTCCTGGCCGAAAGCCAGCAGCGCGAGTGGCAGCCCCATGTTGCCGCAATTGTTGAACATCACCACGGGCACGAGCGGTACGGGGTTGCGCACCGGTGAGCCGGGCCAGAGGCAGGGCAAGCAGACCGCTGCTAAGGATCAACCCGCCCACATGACCAGTGTTCGCCAATTTGAAAGTCCTTGGCCGCGAGTGCTGCGTACACCAGCAAGGGCGCCAATACGTCTAGCGGGTATCCGGTTGAAAGCGGTGAGATCTGGCGTGGCGGCGGGCAGTGTAGCCGACGCCCACGATGAAGAACACGGAATGATGACGTCGGCGATGCGCGAGAGCAGGTCCATGGGGCACTGGGATCGGATTTTGCGGTTGGTTCGCTGGCCTGCGAATGCAAAAAGGCTCCACGGGGAGCCTTTGGGATCTGACGTGCTAAGCGCGGGGATTTACACGCGTTTGCGGTATTCGCCGGTGCGTGTGTCGATCTCGATCCTGTCGCCTTGGGACACAACAGGGGCACGGAGACTTCAAAGCTGGTGGCAATCTTGGCGGGCTTGAGCACTTTGCCGGAGGTGCCGCCCTTGACGGTGGGTTCGGTCCAGGTGACTTCGCGCTCCACGCTGGTGGGCAATTCCACGGAAATGGCTTTCGTTTTCAGAACACCACCTCGACCGTCAAAGCCGCTTCCAGGTAGTTCAGGCGTCACCCATGTTTTCCGCTTCGACTTCGTACTGGTTGTAGTCGGCGTCCATGCAGACATACATGGGGTCGGCAAAGTACGAGTAGGTGCACTCTTTCTTGTCCAGAATGATCTGGTCCATCTTGTCGTCGGCACGGCACACGACTTCGGTCGCCATGTTGTTCAGCAAGCAGTTTCTTGAGCTTCAGACGACAGTGGCGGCGCCACGACCGCCGCGCGTATTCGGTCTTCAACACGATCATCGGGTCTTTGCCGTGCATGATCACATTGCTGACGCGGTGCTCTTGAGCGATTTTCATAGGGATTCCCAGTGTTGGGGCCGCGGGTTCCTGCTAGACGGCGAGGTCCGGGAACGGATCTGATGGCAAGCATCTGTGCGGCGAGACAGATGGTTGGCGGGGCAGGTCGGGGTGTTGGCCCGCGACTTGATCTCCGCAAAACCTTGAATTTTATCGCTTTTTTTGTACGAAATCGAGCAGCTGGGTCACCAGATCGGGCTGAGCCAGCAGCCTTTGGCGCGCGTCCAGGCTGCATTGCCGCCAACCATCCACGACAGTCCATCCCGGCCACACCGGGCCTTGGGCGGGTGTGACCCCGTTCCAGATCCGGTGAAACCCGCGCAGGCTTTCAGGGGCGTGAAGCCAGTCGAGGAAGGCTTCGAGTTTGGCGTGGTGGGCGTTGTCGTGTTGGGGGTAGATGTGCCAGCCAAACGGTTGCCCTGCCCAAAGTGCCTGCACCAGCGAGTCTTCGCCCGCACAAAATTCAGGTCGCTTGCCCACAACAGGTGGTCAATCGACCTGGGTCAGTGCCGGCAATCCAGGGTGAGACGCGCGCCTCTTTGCTGGCTGGTGACAGGACTCGAGCGAGACTCGTCTTGACCGTGGCTGATGTGCGCCCGTGGCTACCAGCCATTCGCTTGACGCCCGGTCGGCTGCGACTTCGGTCATCACCTGCGCCAGCGGGGTGGGCTGTGGCGCAGAACAGGCGCTGCTGATGCGGCGGGCGGTCTCAGAAGGCAACTGGCTGGCCTGCAGCCAGCCGGTTGGTGTCGAATTTTGCCGATGCCGACCAGATCGCCCGCGCAGCAGGCCGCCGGTGGCACGGGTGAATCCCGGTAGAAGAACCACTTGGTCGGCCTGGCGTGCCTGCGGAAAACGGGGAGGGCAGTTGGTGGCAGCGTTCCACATAGCCCTCTGCGCTCATGTATTCCAGGTTGAGCCAGACCGGCTGAGGGGCGCCAGCGCCCACGCGGCGAGCGAGCCAGTTGAGCCACTCGGTGGCCGGGTCACAGGCGAATGCCTCGACCCACACATCTGCCGGCCGGTGTGCGTCGACAGACCCCGGCGGCAATGGCTCCGTCCAGTGGTGCACTTCCACGTTGGGCACCCGGCCCTCAAGCGCGCCAGGCGCCATCCAGGCCAGGGCGCCGGGTTCGTCAATCCACAGGCGGACCGCCTGGCCTCGCACCGCCAGGTTCTGGCAGAAGCGCCAGCAAACCCCAATATCACCCAGGTTGTCGATGACGCGCAAAAAATCGTCCCAGATCGGGCGCGTGGGGGCGGGGGCTGGGCTGGCGATTGCGTCCATGACCCGGATCTGCCGCATTCGGCGCAAAGTCCCTGCAGCGCGTTCACACACCGCCCGCGTCTCGAGCTCCATTCCGAACAACTGTTGAGCGAGGTGGCCGCCTTGCCCGGTCTGCCCGGCGTGTATCGCTATTTCGATGCGCAGGGGCAGCTGCTCTATGTGGGCGGCGCGTCACCTGAAAAAGCGGGTGAGCAGCTATTTCCAGAAGACGCTGGACGGCACCCGCATTGGCCAGATGGTCAGTCGCATTGCCAGGCTGGAAACCACGGTGGTGCGCTCGAGGCGGCAGCGCTGCTTGCTCGAAAACAACCTGATCAAAGACGCTGAACCCCAAGTTCAACATCCTCTTCAGAGACGACAAGAGCTACCCCTATCTGAAGATCACCGGTACCCGCGAGACCTACCGTACTGCGGGCCCAAGCCCGTGCCGTCCATTGCCTTTCCGCGCATGGTCTATTACCGCGGTGCGGTGGACCGGCGCCACAGTTACTACGGCCCGTACCCCAGTGCCTGGGCCGTGAAAGAGTCGATCACATTGCTGGCAAAAGGTATTTCGATTGCGCACCTGTGAAGACACCGTCTTCGCCAACCGCACACGACCTTGTCTGCTGTACCAGATCAAGCGGTGCAGCGGACCAGATCTCCGACGACGGACGCCGCCTGGCGCGGACGTCGCCGGACGCCGAAGCGTTCCTGCGCGGCGAAACCCAGGCGGTGCTGGATGCATTGGAAGCGCGGATGATGGGGCACGCCGAGCGGCTCGAGTTCGAACAGGCGGCCGAGATCCGCAACCAGATGAGCGCGCTGTCGAGGGTGTTGCACCAACAGTCGATGGAGAACGTGTCGGACAAGGACATTGATGTGTTGGCGGTCAAGGTGCAGGGTGGGCGCGCCTGCGTGAACCTGGCCATGGTGCGGGGTGGCCGGCACCTGGGTGACCGTCCGTACTTTCCGGCGCACGTGGAGGACGCCACACAGATCGACTAAGTTACTCAGCGAAGAGGGTTCCAACAACAGGTGGACCCGGCTGACCGGGTGCATGTGAAAGTGCTCGAGGCTTTCATTGCTCAGCGCACTACCTGGGTGTTGCCATGCCCCACACACTCGTGACCAGCCACCCGGTGGACAAATCGCTTCTGTCTGCCTTGAGCGAGCAGACTGGGGTGCGGGTGCACGCGGTGCACCAGCCGCGTGAACATCGACGGGTCTGGTTGGAGATGGCGCAAAAAAACGCCGAGATAGCGCTGGCACGCCTCCTGGCCGAAGAGGGTTCCCAACAGGCCCGCACGCGCGCCCTTGCCGATGCCTTGCATTTGCCGGATGACCAGCTTGAGACCTTGCGCATCGAGTGCTGACATCTCTCATACCGCTGGCGAGTCCACCCAGGCGTCGTGGTGGTGTCGGAAGGGCACAAGATGCAAAACAGCCAGTACCGGCGCTACAACATCAACGGCGTCACGCCCGGAGACGACTACGCAGCCATGCGCCAGGTCTTGTTGCGGCGCTACGGCAAGATCGCCGAAGTCCTGCGAGCCGAGGCGACCGGCACACCGGTGTCGGACGATCCTCAGGTAGCTGCGCCCGAATCGGTCGCCGAGGCGCGAAGTCACCGATGCCGTCAGTGGGTCCGCCCACTGGGCCGCGCATGCCCGATCTCGTGTTGATTGACGGGGGCAAAGGCCAGGTAAGCATGGCGCGCGAAGTGTTCGATGAGCTCGGCCTCGACCTGGGATTGATCGTGGGCGTGGAAAGGCGAGGGGCGAAAGGTGGGCCTGGAGGGAGTTGGTGTTTGCCGATGGGCGGGAGAAGGTCTACCTGGGACATGATTCGGCCGCTTTGATGCTGGTGGCTCAGATCCGCGATGAAGCGCACCGCTTTGCCATTACCGGCATGCGCGCCCAGCGCGCCAGGGTCCGCACCGGTGGCAGCCGGCTTGAAGACATTCCTGGCGTGGGTCCCAAGAAGCGAGCGCGGCTGCTGCAGCGATTTGGCGGTGTGAGGGGCGTGCAGTCGGCCAGCGTGGAGGACCTCTGCACAGTGGACGGCATATCGTCAGAGCTGGCCGACGCGATTTACCGTGCGCTGCATTGAGCGAGGAACTTGGGGTGTGGGGCTTTTATGCATGTCCAGAGCATGTGGCAACTGCTGTGGCAAGGGAACGAGCAAGCCATGGTGTTCTGGGGGGCGTCCTACCTGGGCCTGGTTGGCTTCGCCTCGTTGATCTATCAGGTGCGTGTGCGCCGTTGGCCGTCGACGCGTGGTGTGCTTGTGCGCGCCGATCTGGCGACCTGGGGTGGCCGACCTGGGCGCGGTCGGACCAACAGCCAGGTTGGACGGGCTCTACCGCTACCAGGTGGTTGGTCAGGCTTTCCAAGGACACCGGGTGTCCCCATGGGTGATGGTGGCCAGCCACAATGCACGTTTCGCTCAAGCAGCAGCTCAAGGGTGTCAATCGTCACCCCGGTGGGTCGGTCACCGTGTACTTCAATGCAAGGCGCCCCGGCAAGAGCTACCTCATTCGTCCTGGTCTGCCGGGCATTTTGGTGACGCTGGTGGTAGCTGTTGGGCCCATGGCTTACTACTGGACCCGCTTTCACGCAGTGTGAAATCTGCTTTTTTCCAGGCCCCGGTCCTCGACGGCGGTGCGCGTCAACAGCAGCATGGGCAGGGCAAAACACCCGCTGCGCAGTAGGCCGATAATCGCAGCATGTTCTTCAACCTCCCGACCCTGTTGACCCGGGCGCGAATCGTCGCCATTCCCCTGATCGTGGGTGTGTTTTACCTGCAAGGGCTTTCTGTGGAGGAGCAGAACCTGACGACCATTCTGTTCATCGTCTTCGCCCTGACCGACTGGGCCGATGGCTACCTCGCGCGCAAGCTTCAACCAGACATCGGCATTTGGTGCCTTTCTCGATCCGGTGGCCGACAAGTTTCTGGTCTGTGCCAGTCTGCTGGTGCTGGTGCACCTGGACCGGGCCGATGTTTTTGTCGCCTTGATCATCGTGGGGCGGGAGATCGCCATTTCTTCGCTGCGCGAATGGATGGCCATCATTGGGGCGACCAAGAGCGTGGCGGTGCACATGATCGGCAAGTTGAAAACCACGGTGCAGATGGTGGCCATTCCGTTCCTGCTCTATTACGACAAGGTGTTTGGCGTCATTGACACCCGCGTCTGGGGCACCTGGCTGATCTGGGCCTCTGCGGTGCTGACGGTCTGGTCGATGGTGTACTACCTGCAAAAAGCGCTGCCCGATATTCGCGCCCGTTCCCGCTGACGTTCTTCCCCTTCTGGCATGACTTCCTCTCCTCAGGACAACAGCTGGCTGCGCGCCATGCCTTGGGTGTTTGTGCTCATCTGGAGTACCGGCTTCGTGGTGGCGCGCTTTGGCATGCCGCACGCGCCGCCGATGAAGTTTCTGGCGGTGCGCTACGCCCTGTCCATTCTGTGCTTTCTTCCCTGGATCTGGACCATGCAGGTCAAGTGGCTGCCGCCGGGCCCAGTGGCTGCACCTGTCGGTCACGGGCATGCTTATGCATGCGGGGTACCTGGGCGGCGTCTGGGCTGCTGTGAAGGCCGGTATGGGTTCTGGCTTGTCAGCGTTGATCGTCGGCATTCAGCCGGTATTGACGGCGGTGTGGTTGAGCGCCACATGGGCGGCGAGCAAGGGCGCGTTTCGCGGCGCCAATGGATGGGCCTGCTGCTCGGGTTTGCCGGCCTGCTGCTGGTGGTGTCTCGAAAGTTCGGTTCTGGAGGCCCTGGTGATCAGGCCAACTGGCTGAACCTGTCTTTTGCGATCATTGCGTTGTTGTCGATTACCGTTGGTACGCTCTACCAGAAGCGCCACGTTCTGCCTTGCGATGTGCGCACCGCCAACGCCGTTCAGTTGATGGCTGCTTTGGCGGTCACATTGCCACTGGCGGTGTTGGAGCCGGAGTCCATCCGCTGGACGGGTGAACTGATGGGAGCCATGGCCTGGTCGGTTCTCGGCCTGACGCTGGGGGGCAGCTCGTTGCTGTACCTGCTGATTCAACGCGGTGCGGCCGCCCAAGTCTCCAGCCTGATGTATCTGGTGCCCCCATGCACGGCCGTGATCGCTTGGATACTGTTTGACGAACCCATTTCCCTGGTGACGTTGGTCGGTATCGCGCTGACCGCACTGGGTGTGAGTCTGGTCGTGCGGCCTCCCAGGCCCGTGTGACAGGGCCGCTCGCCAAGGGCATGTTCGGGGCGGGGCAGGTAGTCGCCGACCCCAGAAAGACAAGGAACCGGAAGAAGAACAAGCACCGCATCGCCGTGATGGCTGGCGATGGAATTGGACAGGAAGTGATGCCTGAGGGCATCCGGGTCTTGGAGGCGGTGGCAGAACGATTTGGCCGGCATCGGCCTGGAGTTTGACCCGTTTGATTTCGCCAACTGCGCCTATTACGAACGTCACGGCAAGATGCTGCGGATGATTGGAAGGCGCAAATCGGCAAACACGACGCCATCTACTTCGGCGCCGTTGGCTGGCCCGACACTGTGCCTGACCATATCTCGCTCTGAGGGCTCTTGCTGCTGTTTCGCCGGGAGTTTGATCAGTATGTGAATGTGCGGCCCGCCAAGTTGATGCGGTGCAGGCGCCCGTGGTGCGCCGCGACGGGTCGGCGCGTCCACCAGGCGAGATTGACATGGTCATCGTGCGCGAAAACACAGAGGGTGAATACTCAAGCATCGGCGGGCGCATGTACCCAGGCACGGAGCGTGAAATCGTGGTCCAGGAGACGGTGATGTCGCGTGTTGGCGTGGACCGCGTGTTGCGCTATGCCTTCGAGGTGGCGCGGTCCCGGCCGCGCAAGCACTTGACCAGCGCCACCAAGTCCAACGGCATTGCGATCACCATGCCGTATTGGGATGAGCGCGTGGCCGAGATGGCCAGTTGTATCCTGATGTGAAGATTTGACAATTTCATAAGCAGGCATCCTCACAGCCCACTTTCGTACAGCGTCCCGATTTCTTTGATGTCGTGGTCGGCAGCAATCTGTTTGGTGACATCCTCAGTGACCTGGGGCCCGCCTGCACCGGGACGATCGGAATCGCGCCCAGCGCCAACCTCAATCCTGATCGAACCTACCCTTCGTTGTTCGAACCGGTTCATGGGTCGGCGCCGGACATTGCCGGCAAGGGTATTGCGAACCCCATTGGGCAGATTTGGTGTGGCGCCATGATGCTTGACCACCTTGGCTACCGCGACGCGCACGACGCCGTCATGAAGGCCATTGACGCGGTGCTGCAGCCCGGCAGCGGTGCACCGCGTACCCCCGACCTGGGAGGCACCGGCAACACGCGTGCGATGGGGCAGGCCATTTGTGAGGCGCTGCGCGGTTGATGCTGTTGGGCAGGCAGGGGTTGTCGTGCAAAAGGCACGCTCAAGAGGAACGGTGCTTTTATGCGTCTAGAATCTGGCCTTTCGCACTGTTGGTGCGGGGCCATCGGGTCTTGCATATTGACAGGGGGCTTGCCCCGATGGGTCTAATCAACCCGCATTCGCCGTACCCTGTAGGGCTGGCACATTGCGATATCGAGCGAACCAGCTGTCCTGCTCGGGACAAGGTGCTACAAGATAACTAAGTAGCTCTCGCTGGCACACACGAATTTTTTATTTCACTTTAAGAGGGGCTATCTGTGAACAAGACCGAACTCGTTGAGCATATTGCTAAGAACGCTGACATCTCCAAGGCGGCAGCAGCGCGTGCGTTGGACTCCACCATCACCGCCATTCGCACCACCTTGAAAAAGGCGGCCTGGTCTCTCTGGTTAGGTTCGGCTCGTTCGCTGTGACCAAGCGCCCCGCTCGCAAGGGCCGCAATCCACGCACCGGCTGAGATTAAAATCAAGGCAGCAAGGTGCCCAAGTTCCGTCCAGGCAAAGCACTGAAGGACGCGCTCAACTGAGCAAGTCGGGTTTATCGGTGGGGTGCTTAGCTCAGTTGGCAGGCAGCGCCTTTACGTAGGTCGGCGGTTCGACCCCGTCGGCACCCACCACCATCGAAGAGCTGAACCAGGTTCGCCTTTTTGTTGTTTGTTCCCTGTGCGCCATTCGTGTGCCAGGGTTGTTGTTTCGGGAATTCAAGGCATGTTCGATTCCATCCGCAATCACAAGAAGTACCTGATGGGCTTCCTGTTGATTCTGATCATTCCTGGTTTTGTGCTGTTTGGCGTGCAGGGCTTGGCCGACTTCAAACCCGGCAGTGAGGCGGTGGCGTCAGTGAACGGCGAAAAGATCACCCAGGAGGAGTGGGATGTCGCTCATCGCAGCGAAGTGCAAGAGTTGCGTCAATCCAATCCCACGCTGGATACAAGACTGCTGGACAGCCCTGAAATGAAATACGCGTCGCTTGAGCGGCTGGTGCGTGACCGCTTGTTGCGCGTGGCGGCAGAGAAGTTGCACCTGCAAACAAGCGACCAGGCGTTGGCCAGGGCGCTGCAGGAAGACCCCGCCATTGCCGCCTTGCGCGGTGCCGATGGCAAGCTCGATATCGAGGGCTACAAGCAGTACGCTTTGCGCCGCGGGATGACGCCTGAAATGTTCGAGGCCAACATGCGCAATCAATTGTCGTTGCGCCAGGTGGGCATGGGGGTCGCCAGGACGGGTTTCGCGCCGGAAGCGGTGGCCGATGTGGCCTTGAATGCCTATTTCGAACGTCGCGAGATTCAGGTCAAGCGTTTTGCGGCAAGTGACTTTTCCGTACAGGTAAAACCCACCGACGCAGAAATCGAAGCCTTCTACAACGAGAACCCTGGGCAGTTTCAGGCGCCTGAGCAAGCCGATGTCCAGTATCTGGTGCTGGATGCCGATGCGCTCAAGAAGGACATCACGCTCAACCCGGAAGAGGTGAAGTCCTATTACGACAACAATGCAGCTCGCCTTGCCGGACCGGAAGGGCGGCGCGCCAGCCGTATTCTCTTGGCCACCACGCCCAACACCACCGTTGAAGAAAGCCGCTTTGCGCGCCAAGCACAAACCCTGCTGGAGCAGGTCCGCAAGGCCCGGAGACGTTTGCCGATGTGGCCAAGGCCAGATCAAAAGACCCGGGTTCTGCGAGCAATAGAGGCGACCTTGGCTACTTTGGCCGCCCGGCGCCATGGTCAAGCCGTTTGAGGACGCGGTGTTTGGTCTGAACAAGGGGGACATTTCCGATGTGGTCGAAACCGATTTCGGTTTTCACATTATTCACCTGACCGACATCAGGCGCCCAAGGCAAAGCCCTTCCAGATGCGTGCGCAGATCGAACAGGATCTGAAGCGGCAAGGAGGTGAAGCTCTTTTCCGCTTCCGCTGAGAAGTTCAGCAATCTGGTTTACGAACAGGCCGACAGCCTGCAACCCGCTGCCGATGAGCTCAAGCTGCAGGTTCAGACCTTCAAGGGCTCACCCGCAGCAGGTGCCGACGCAGGAGTGTTGAACAACCCCAAGTTGATTGATGCCGTCTTTGCCGACGAAGTCCGCCAAGGCAAGCACAACACCGAAGCCGTCGACGCTGGATCCGGGCGCTTGGTGGCTGCGCGGGTGACGCAGTACCAGCCTGCGCGCACACGTCCTCTGGCGGAAGTGAAAGAAGGTGTGCGGGCCTTGTTGGTCGCTCGCCGTTCCGCGGAGTTGGCGGTCAAGAAGGCGAGGAAATCGCTGCAAGCCTGGAAGGCGGGGACGGCCACGCCCGATATGCCTGCTTCGGTCACCGTATCCCGCGACAAGCCCGAAGGTCAGCCCGCTGCGGTGTTGAAGGCCGCGCTGAGTGCCGATCCCAAAGCCTTGCCCACCTGGGTGGGGGTCAACCTGGATGGGCAGGGCTACGCTGTGGTCAAGGTGGACAAAGTGCTGCCGCGCACCCCGCGTGACGAAGCCAGTGGCCGCCAAGAGGTGCAGCAGTACGCTCAATGGTGGACTGCTGCCGAGTGGCCTATTACGGGAATCAAGGCGCGATTCAAGGTCAAGATGATGGTGCCCAACCCGAACCCTTGAAGCAGCAAATTTGGTTCTCTTTCCAATCCGCTTGAAGTTGACGCTATAATCGTTGGCTTGCGGTGGCTGTAGCTCAGTTGGTAGAGTCCGGGATTGTGATTCCTGTCGTCGTGGGTTCGAGTCCCATCAGCCACCCCAGTTGATTTCAAAACAAAGCCCGGCATTGCCGGGCGCACGTAGATTTCTGGCAGGTTGGCCCTCTGGCCGCATTGTCGACCCACTGCCGCCGTGGGGTGCCCTTGAGGTGAACCCCCAGCTGCAATGCGGGTATGCGGGCCTCAGTTCACCAGCACGAGCTTGCCCTTGACCGAGCGTGAGCCCATGATCTCGTACGCTTTCGGCGCAGCTCGCTCATGGGCAGGGTCTGGTCAATTGCAGGCTTGATTTGCCCCTTGGCATACATGGTTGCCAACTCCTGCATCATCGCGGCGTTCGCCTTGGGCTCCTGTTTCACAAAGCTGCCCCAGAAGACGCCCACCAGGCTGGCGCCTTTCAGCAGGGTGAGGTTCAAGGGCAGGCTGGGGATCGGACCAGCGCGAACCCGACCACGAGGTAGCGCCCATGAGCGATCGAGCGGAAAGCCGGCTCGGCAAAGTCACCACCCACCGGGTCGTAGATGACGTCAGGGCCCTTGCCATTGGTCAGGCGTTTGATCTCGTCGCGCAGACCTTCTTTGGGGTGTGAACGCTGTAGTTGATCGTTTCGTCAGCGCCCAGCGATTTGCACAATGCGCACTTTTCGTCGGTGGAGGCCGCGGCGATCACGCGCGCGCCTGCCGCTTTGGCGATTTGAATCGCTGAGGTGCCGACACCGCCGGCCGCGCCCGGCACCAGCACCGTCTCACCCGCGCGCAAAGGCCCCCGGTCCATCAGCGCATGCACGAAGTGGCATAGATCATGATGAAGGCGGCAGCGTCCACGGGAGGAAACCCGCTTGGCAGCGGCATGCACAGCGCGGCTGGCGCAATGGTGTGGGTGCCAAAGCCGCCTGTCCCACTCAGGCAGGCCACACTTTGGCCCACTTGGACGTGCGTGACGCCTTCGCCCACGGCTCGCACAATTCCAGCATATTCCGAGCCTGGCACAAACGGCAAGGCGGGTTTCATCTGGTATTTGTTCTGCACGATCAGCAGATCCGGGAAGTTCAGGCTTGCGGCCTGAATCTCAATCAGCACTTCCCCTGCCTGGGGTTCAGGGGTTGGCAACTCTTTCCAGGTGAGGGCCTCGACGCCGACGGGGTTTTCACATAGCCAAGCTTTCATGGGGTCTCCAGTGGTTCTAGGAATCGATTGCCCATGATAGGCACTGGCGCCGGAATTGCCTCCATGCCGCATGGCAGCGCCTGTCGCTGGTGTGACCAGCCCAACGCGTGGTTGAGGTCGCCGCGACACGCAACGGGGTGTCTGTTGGCTTGCACTTGCGGATCTGATTTGTTGATGGATGGCGCGCCTGGCGCCGCCCCCGCTGACGCGATTCGGCAGGCTTTTTGGACGATTTGGCCCAATGCGCCGCACTAGAATCATGGACATGAAGATTCTCATCTCCAACGACGACGGCTTTCAGGCGCCGGGCATTGTTGCCCTTCACCAGCGCTGCGAGGCTTCCCGGTGTGGAGGTGGAGGTGGTGGCTCCGGAGCACAACAACAGTGCCAAGTCCAATGCGCTGACATTGCACTCACCGTTGTATGTGCACACCGCAACCAATGGGTTTCGCTATGTGAACGGCACGCCTGCGGACTGTGTCCATATTGCGTTGACCGGATTGCTGGGCTACCGGCCCGACCTGGTGGTCTCGGGTATCAACAATGGTGCGAACATGGGCGATGACACCATTTATTCCGGGACAGTTGGCGCGGCCATGGAAGGTTACCTGTTTGGCATACCAGCCATTGCGTTCTCCCAAACGGAGAAGGGCTGGGCTCACCTGGATGCCGCGGCTGACCAGGCTGCGGGTTTGGTCGCAAAGCTATTGCCTTCACTGGACGCCGCCAATCCTGCAGCGCCACCCTGGCTTCTCAACGTCAACATCCCCAATCGGCCGGCAACGGCCTTGCGGGGGTTCAAGGTGGCCCGCCTGGGGCGGCGCCACGCTGCGGAAGAAGTGATCAAGCAGGTCAGCCCAAGGGGCGAGACCATGTTCTGGATTGGCAATGCTGGCCCTGCCAAAGACGATGCCGACGGGACCGATTTCCACGCCGCGGGTGGTGGGTATTCGACCATCACGCCATTGAAGGTGGACCTGACCGATCACGAGCGCTTGCCATACTGGGCCCCTCTGGCTGCCCAGCTCTCCATGCCAGGCGAGGAGGCCGCATGAAGCGCCATGCAGGCCAGGGCGATGCGCCGCGGCCTCGCCCGGGATTTCCAGCCAAGCTGGTGACGCAACCACCCTTGACGGCGAAGAAGCCGGCGCCACCACCAGCTTCTCAGTCCGGTATGGCGTCGTCGGCGAAGGGGGCTGGGTCAGGGGCGGCGCCAGTCAAACCGGCGGCCTCGCGCCTGGCCAGTGGTTTCGGTACCGGATCCCAGGCGGTCCGAGCCGACATGGTGAGAAAGCTGGAGGTGCAGGGTATTGCTCACGCCGGGGTGTTGGCCGCCATGCTGGCGGTTGAGCGGCACCGCTTTGTGGACTCGGCATTGGCCAATCAGGCATACGAAGACACGAGCTTGCCGATCGGCTTGGGACAGACGATTTCCAAGCCCAATGTGGTCGCCCGCATGCTGAGTTTGCTTTTTGAGCGCGATGGCGTGAACTCGGGGCGGGTTTTGGAGATCGGAACGGGTTGCGGTTATCAGGCCGCTTTGTTGAGCCACCTGGCGCGCGAGGTGTACAGCATCGAGCGGTTGCGTGGCTTGCATGAGAAGGCGCGAGACAATCTCCGGTTTTTTCGACTGGCCAATTTGCATCTTCTCTTTGGCGACGGAATGCTTGGGTTTGCCAAGGGGGCACCCTACACAGGCATCATTGCCGCCGCTGGTGGGGAGGCCATTCCTGCGACCTGGACCGACCAATTGGCGGTTGGAGGGCGGCTTGTGGCGCCAGCGTCAACCGGCTCCGGACAGCAGCGCCTTGTGGTCATCGACAAAACGGCTCGTGGACTGGAGCGCAAAGAGTTGGAACCCGTGTTGTTCGTGCCTCTAAAATCAGGCATTGCGTGATACGGTTCCGATGGAAATTTGGTGTTTAGGTATTCAATTGTGGGTGGCGGCCCAGATCGAGTTGGCCGCGGCCTTTTGGGAGTCAAGATGAACAGGGTGATGGGTTCCATGAACAATGCGACGTTCGAAAGGCGTGGCGCTTGGCGTGGCGCCATGTTGACTGGCTTGCTGCTGGCTTTGCTGGTGAGCGCCGGGTGTTCCACCCGCAGTGTCCGGGTCGCGGCACCGGTGGAAGACCGGATGACGGCCGCAGCGCCTGCCGAGCCTGGCAAGGTGTTGCCTGGGGCTGAAAATGCCGGCAAGCTAGGGTACTTCACAGTGCGTCCCGGTGACACGCTCTACCGCATAGCCGTGGAGCATGGTCAGACGGCCCGCGATGTGCAGGCCTGGAACAATCTGGCCAACCCCAACATGATCGAGGTGGGTCAGGTGCTTCGCGTGAGCCCCCCGGTGGGCATGGCTCCTTCTGGCTCGACGACAACGGCCACGCCTGTGGCCGTGACGCCGCCGGCCGTGGTGTCGCGGCCATTGAATTCACCCGCCACCACGCCGCCGCCACCCGCGACCACGCCGCCAGCGCCTGTGAAACCGGGCGATGCGGTGAGCTTCATATGGCCCGCCCGTGGAGCTGTCATTGCGACCTTTGACGAGGCCAAAAACAAGGGGGTCTCCATTGCGGGTCGCGCCGGGGATCCGGTCCTTGCGGCAGCGGATGGGCGTGTGGTTTACGCGGGTGCGGGTTTGCGTGGCTACGGCAACCTGATCATTCTCAAACACAACGACACCTTCCTCACGGCCTACGCCCACAACCAGGCATTGCTGGTCCGTGAAGATCAGGCGGTCAAACAGGGGCAGCGCATCGCCGAGATGGGCAGCAGCGACGCAGACCGGGTCAAGCTGCATTTCGAGGTGCGCCGTGACGGCAAGCCCGTTGACCCTCTGCAGTACCTTCCCCCTGCGAGCAACTGAGCGGGGAAGGCGCATTGGCCTGGCCCGTTCTGGTCTTCGATATCGAGACCATCCCTGACGTGGCTGGCCTGAGGGCGCTGCGTCAGGATCCAGAGGCTCTGGGCGATGCGGAGGTTTACGCCAACTGGCTGGCCGAGCGCAAGGAGAAGGGGCAGGGCGACTTCGCACCATTGCATTTGCAGCGCGTACTGGCTATCAGTTGCGTGTTTCGCAATGCTGAAGGCTTGCGAATCCACTCGTTCGTGGACCGCGATGGGCAGAGTGAGGGCAAGGTCATTCAATCGTTTTTCCATGCCATCGAGAAACACGCGCCCCAGCTCGTGAGCTGGAATGGCAGCGGTTTTGATCTCCCGGTGCTCCACTACCGTGGCTTGTTTCATGGCGTGGAGGCCAACAGGTATTGGGACATGGGCGAAGACGACCGGGAGTTCAAGTGGAACAACTACATCAGCCGGTACCACATGCGCCATCTCGATCTGATGGATTTGCTGGCCCTTTACAGCCCCAAGAACAATGCACCGCTCGACGCCATGGCCAAGCTGTGTGGCTTCCCAGGCAAGCTGGGCATGGATGGGTCTCAGGTGTATGAGCAGTTTTTGGCTGGTGAGACCGAGGCGGTGCGGCGGTATTGCGAAACCGATGTGATGAACACCTACCTGGTTTACTGCCGTTTTCAGATGATGCGCGGTGGGTTCACGCAGGCCGAATATGCGCAGGAGATCGCCTTTGTCAAAGACACCCTGGGCGACCTGGCACCTCTGGAGCCACACTGGAACGAATACCTTGAGGCATGGCACTGAGCCGCGTTAAAAACAGCGCCGGGCCTGAGACAATCGGAGGATGAGTTCCTCCACCGCCCACGAAAACAGCCTGGCCACGACCGCCAGCGAGACGCCTCACCTATCCCCAAGCCCTGACTTGCCTGATGGCTGGCTGGCCGTCGAGTCCATGGATATCGATGCCCAGGGCATTGCCCATCGCCCCGACGGCAAAGTCGTGTTCATTGAAGGCGCGCTGCCCTTTGAACTGGTCAGCACCAGTGTGCATCGCAAGAAAAATAACTGGGAAGCCGGGGTGGTGACTGCCGTCCACAAGGAGTCTTCCCAGCGCGTTCGCCCGGGTTGTCCCAATTTTGGTTTGCATGCCGGCGCTTGCGGCGGCTGCAAGATGCAGCATCTGCACGAATCGGCCCAGGTGGCCGTCAAGCAGCGGGTGCTTGAGAACAACCTTTGGCACCTGGGCAAAGTGAAGCCTGACATGCTGTTGCGGCCCATTGCGGGACCTGCCTGGGGCTATCGTTATCGTGCGCGCCTGTCGATGCGCTACGTGCACAAGAAGGGTGAAGTGTTGATCGGCTTTCACGAGCGCAAGAGCCGATACGTGGCTGACATGAAGGAATGCCATGTGCTGCCGCCCCATGTGAGCGCAATGCTGCTGCCGTTGCGTGAGATGGTTTTTCACATGGATGCGCGGGAAACCTGCCCCCAGATTGAGTTGGCCTGCGGTGACCGGGTGACGGCACTGGTGCTGCGTCACATGGAGCCGCTCAGCACTGGCGACCTGGACAAACTGCGAGCGTTCGCAGAGAAGCACGGCGTGCAGTGGTGGCTGCAGTCCAAAGGGCCGGAGACGGTCAAACTGATGGAGCCATTGGCACCAGGGCAAGAACCATTGGCCTATGCCTTGCCTGAGTTCGGTATCAATATGCCGTTCAAGCCCACCGACTTCACCCAGGTCAATCCCCACATCAACCGCGTGTTGGTGTCGCGGGCCTTGCGCCTGCTGAATGCCCAGCGCCATGAGCGCGTCATTGACTGGTTTTGTGGCTTGGGCAATTTCACGCTGCCGATTGCCACCATGGCCGGTGAGGTGATGGGCATCGAAGGCAGTGAGACGCTGGTGGCACGCTCGCGTGAAAACCTGCAGGGCAATCAGGTGGGGCGTGACACCCCGCTGGCTCCACCACATTCGTGGCGCGCAACCTGTTCGAAATGACACCGGAAATGCTGGTGGCCGACAGGTGGCCGACAAGTGGCTGGTGGATCCGCCTCGCGAGGGCTTTTGCTTTGGCGAAGGCGCTGGGCGATCTGAACCAGAATCCGTCGCTTCGCGGGGACTGGAGGCCACCCCGGCGGATAGTCTATGTGAGTTGCAATCCGGCCACGCTCGCGGGACGCAGGTTTGCTCGTGCATCTGGGTGGCTATCGGTGCACGGCTGCTGGCGTGGTGAACATGTTCCCGCACACAGCCCATGTGGAGAGCATGGCGGTGTTTGAGCGTGAAGCCCCTCTGGATCAGGATTTGTGGCGCTGTCCCCGTGGGCGTTTTGGTCGCCGGTGGACTGGCTGTCGTGCGAGCCGCCCGCCTCGGCAGGCTGGGCGTCCTCGGTTGAGGGCATCCCCACGATTTCGTTTTCTCGCATGTAGATGTCCATCTCTTTCCAGCCGTCAAACATGGCGGCTTTTGTTTGAGTTGCTGCGAAAACAGTCCTCTATGCTGCGCACCGCGTGGCGACAGGCGCTGCCGATGGCGTGTGCTTCAGCATCCCGTTTGGCGGCCACCTGGGGGGCGCTGTTTCAATGCCCAACGCATCACAGCCTGTCAAAACCAGGCTGGCGGCGGCAGGCGAAGGTGAGGGCGACGTGTTTCATGGGGAATCGTTAGGAGATTTGCCCTTTTCTTCGGCTGAATGGCAGGTTCTTTAGGGTGCGGCAACTCAGATTGCCCAAGCCAAAAAAAAGGAGCCCTGGGGCTCCTTGGATCGAAGAAGGCGAATGCACGATCAGTCGTCGCCGCCGAAGATGCCGAACAAGGCCAGCAGGTTCTGGAACACGGCAAAGATGTCGATGTACAGGCGCGTGGTGGCCAGTACGTAGTTGGTCTCACCTCCGTCCATGATGCTCTTGAGGTCGTAGAGCATGTAGAAGCTGAAAATCAACGTGCTCAGCACTGTCAGACCAAGCATCAACGCCGAGCTACCAACAAACATGTTGATCACGGCTGCGATCAGCACAGCAATCATGCCGGCAAACAGCCAGCGGCCCATGCCGCTGAGGTCGCGTTTGATGAAGGTGGCCATGGTGGCCATGACCGCGAACACACCGGCGGTGCTGGCGAATGCGCTCATCACGAGGGTGGTGCCGTTGCCCATGCCGAGCACGATCCCGAGCAGGCGCGAGAGCATCAGGCCCATGAAGAACGTGAAGGCCAGCAACAGACCGACGCCGAGACCCGAGTCGCGGAACTTGTAGATGGCGAACTGAAAGCCCATCATGCCCCCGAGGAACACGATGAGGCCCATGAAGCCAGTGAGTTGTTGCGTAATGCCTGTGGTCACGCCGACCCACGCGCCGAGCACCGTGGGCAAGAGGGAAAGCGCCAACAGCCAGTATGTGTTGCGCAAGACCTTGTTTCGGACGACGGCATCGGAGATGCCACCACTGCCGAATCGGCCGCCAGAGGATAGTGGTTGGTTCATGTGGTTCTCCTTTTACATGGTCAAACGGTGTCGGCCTGATTGGCCGAGTTGGCCTTCATTGTAGAAGCTGTGGTTTCCACCTGAGGGCAAACCGCTGAAAGTCCACACCCCAGCGCGATGGCGCATCAGCCCGGTTGCGCCACTTTCACCTGAAACAGGTGCAATTTGTAGGGTAAGGTTCGGTTTGCGTGGCCAGTCGGCAGCGATGCTGACTGAGCTTTCGGATTCATTCTTCAGGAAAAAGTTCATGAAAAACAAAGCAGTGCTGGAATTTGCCGATGTCAAGACGATCGCGGCGGCGGCAGAAGCCGAGGCGTTGAAGAACAACTGGGCCGTCACAATCGCCATCGTCGACGATGGTGGCCATTTGCTTCACCTGCAGCGCCTGGACGGTGCGCCGCCGATCTCTGCGCACATCGGGCCAGCCAAGGCGCACACTGCCGCGCTGGGTCAGCGTGAGTCCAAGGTTTATGAGGACGTGATCAACCAGGGGCGCGTGTCGTTCCTGAGTGCGCCAGCGGTGCATGGCCTGCTCGAAGGTGGCGTGCCGATCATGAAGGATGGTCAGTGTCTGGGCGCGGTGGGTGTGAGCGGCGTGAAGTCGTCGGAAGATGCCCAGGTGGCGCGCGCGGGCATTGCGGCCATAGGCCTGTAAGCGGCTTTGTAGCCCGGGCATGGTCGGTATGCGCCGCCTGGGCTTCAGTCCTCCAAGACCCGCACTTTCACGGTTTTTCCCTTGATCCGGCCGGCATTCAGTCGGCTGGCCGCTTGCTGGGCTATCGAGCGTTCAACCGCGACGTAGGTGGACCACTCGTTGACATTGATCTTGCCGACCTGTTCACGCTTGTAGCCGAGATCGGCTGTCAATGCGCCCAACACGTCGCCAGGCCGGATCTTCTCCTTGCGCCCTCCCTGAATGTGAAGGGTGGTCATGGGAGGTGTCAGCGGTTCGTCGCTGGTGGGGGCCAGTTCGTCGAGGGGGTGCCAGACAGACTCGCATCCGGTGAGCTGCTCGATCTTTCCCACATACCCCATTTCGTTCATGCTGGCCAGATTCAGGGCCAGCCCCTTCTCGCCGGCGCGTCCGGTGCGGCCGATGCGGTGGATGTGAACTTCCGCGTCGGGGGTCACGTCCACATTGATGACCGCGCCCAGGCTGGCAATGTCCAGGCCGCGCGCGGCCACGTCCGTGGCCACGAGCACCGAACAGCTGCGATTCGCAAACCGGACCAGCACCTGGTCCCGTTCTCGCTGTTCCAGCTCACCAAACAATGCGAGGGCGCTGAAGCCTTGTGCACGCAGCACTTCAACGAGGTCGCGGCACTGAGCTTTGGTGTTGCAGAACGCGATGGTGCTCGCCGGTCGGAAATGCGAAAGCAATAGACCAACGGTGTGTAGCCGGTTGTTGCCCGAAACCTCATACCAGCGCTGTTCGATCAGGTTGTCGTTGGATGGCGCTTGTACCGTGATCGTGAGGGGCTCTCGCATGAACTGGGCGCTGAGTTTGGCGATGCCTGGCGGGTATGTGGCCGAGAAAAGCAAGGTCTGCCGCTCGACCGGGCATTGCCGGGTGACGGTGGCGATGTCGTCGAAAAAGCCCATGTCGAGCATGCGATCGGCTTCGTCCAGCACCAGTGTGTTGAGCGCGTCCAGCCGGAGGCTGCCGCGCTCAAGGTGGTCCATGACCCTTCCGGGCGTGCCCACCACGATGTGGGCGCCGTGTTCGAGCGTGGCGAACTGGCCCCGCATTGGCACACCGCCGCAGAGGGTGACCACTTTGATGTTGTCATCTGCCCGTGCCAGGCGTCGGATCTCGGTCGTGACCTGATCGGCCAGTTCGCGGGTCGGGCACAGCACGAGGCTTTGCACAGCAAAGCGGCGTGGATTGAGGTTGGCCAGCAGGGCGAGGGCGAACGTGGCGGTCTTGCCGCTGCCTGTTTTGGCCTGCGCAATGAGGTCTTTGCCCAGCAGGGCGTCGGGCAGGCAGGCCGCCTGGACGGGCGTCATGGCTTTGTAGCCGAGCCGGGCCAGGTTTTCCAGGGCTGCGGGGGTGAGGGGTAGGGCGGCGAAGTCGGTCTTGGGAGCGGAGGTCATTCCCGATTATCGGTGGCCGTGTCTGGGCCGGTGCCGGCAGCGCCTTGACGGTGTTGGGCGATAAGGGCCTGGCCCTGAAGAATGAACGACTCGATCACCGCGCTGGAGCGAATGTCCTGACGGCACCAGACGAAGAGATCGCGCCGGCTTTTGCCATGCGGCAATGGGACCTCATAGAACGGGTAGCGGTCCCGGAGCAGCATCAAGGGCACACCGGGCAACACCGCCATATGGCGGTTGAGGGAAAGAAAATCGAGCAGGATGACGCCATCGTTGTGGGTGGCAAACCGGGTGCGGACCTGTTGCACCCCGTTTTTCGCCAGCAGTTCGGTCTGTTCTGCCTGGAAGGGAGAGGTGGTGCCCACGTTGATCCAGTCGCATTGGGCCAGGTCGCTGGAGGTGAGGTCGGTGCGGCCGGCCAGCGGGTGCCGTGGGCCGCAATACACGCCGATCTCATCTTCAGCCAGCAAGACGCGGGCAATGCCCACGGGCGATTGGGCATAGACCGCGGGCGCAATGATGACGTCCACCTCGCCGTCGATGAGCAGTTCGAGGGCACGCTGGGGTGGGGCGGTTCCCACCGTGATGGTGAGGTGGGGGTGCAGGGTCATCATGCGTTCGGCCAGGCGGGCCGTGATCCCCATCCCGATCAGCGGTCCCACGCCGATGCGCAGCAGGTTGCTCAGCCCCATCTTGTGGCGCGCCACCGAGTCCGTGGCCGATTGCAGCGTGCGTTTCACGGCACGACCTTCGCGGGCGAGGCTGTCGCCCAACAGGGTGGGTTTCACGCCAAACCGGCTTCGACTGAAGAGCGGCCCACCCGCCTGCATTTCCAGCGTGTTCATGTTGCGCGTGAGGGTGGGCTGGGTGAGCAGGAGGCTTTCGGCGGCCGCCGTGATGGAGCCTTTGTCCAGGATCACCGCGAGCTGCATGAGGTGTTTTGGATCCATAGAAAAAGTTTTGTTTGGTGGTCTATAAATGAATTTTACTTTTGTTTGGATGGGGCCTATTCTTGCCGCCATCGGCAATGCACCGGTGCAATTTCCCTAATGGAGACAAGACATGCAATTCAATCGAGTGACCAAGGCCCTCGCGGTCGGTTTTGTGGGCTGCGCCCTGTTGGCGCCGGCTTGGGCCGAAAAGGTGTCCATGGAGTCGGCCACCACGAACAGCGTGGTGGGGCTGATGCCTCAGACCATGGCGTCCGTGTGGAACAAGGTGGGTGTGGATGTGGAGCTTGCACTGGACCAGACACTCACCAAATCGCTGTTGAAAATGGCGCAGGGCACTCTGGACGCTGCGGTCATTCCACCGCCCGCCTATGACAACCTGCTCAAAGGCAAAGGCCCCTACGCGGCCATGGGGGACAAGGGCGCGGCCATGGCTGGCAACGTGCGCAGCCTGTTCGGGTTTGCCGCCAGCGTGTACCACCCGGTGGTTTGGGCGGACGGGCCGGTGCAGGACTGGGCGCAGGCCAAGGGCAAGCGGGTCTTCGTGGGGCCGCCGGCGGGCGCGGCCAACGCCCAGATCCGGACCTTGGTCAAGACCGCTTCCGGCTATGAAGACGGCAAGGATTACGAGGGCATCAAGGCACCCTGGGGCGCCGCCACCCAGGGCTTCAAGGACGGCCAGTTCGATGTGTTCATCACCCCGGTGGGGATGGGCGCGCAGACGCTGGTCGAGCTGGGTCTGACGCGCAAGTTTCGCCTGCTGTCGATGGACCCCAAGGCGGTGCCGCCGCGCGGCTTGGGCATGGTGACCGCGAAGATCCCGGCTGGCACCTACCCAGGCCAGGTCAACAACGAAGATGTCTACGGTTGGCAGACGGTCATGATGCTGATGGTGAGGAAGGACGTGTCAGATGACACGGCTTACAAGATCACCAAAGCCTATTTCGACCAACTGCCCACCATGCAAAAAACCAATGCGCAGCTGAAGGACCTCAGCGCCGATCAGCGCTTTGGTGGCGTCATTGCGCCGCTGCACCCGGGTGCCGTGCGGTACTACAAAGAGCAGGGCATTGCCATTCCTGACGAGTTGATCGCCAAGTAAATCTGGTGCTGGCGAGGCTTTGCAGGCGCAGTGTGCGCTTGCGGGCCGGTGCGCCTTTTTGAGGATGGTTCCCATGAGCTGGAATGTTCTGGATTTGCGTGCCCGAACGACGCTGACGACGGTGCTTGCCCTGGTGGTGACGCTGTATGGCCTGGCAAACGTGATGCCCTCGATAGGCTCGTTTCGCCTGGGCCCTTTTCCCATGGTGTTCTTCCGGGCCACGTTCTTTGCCCTGTGTTTCACCGTGGTGGTGTTGGGCCTGAAAGGGTCGTCCGGTCCGCGTGTGCCTCGGTGGGTGGATGCGCTGGCGTGGGTCAGCGTGGTGGCGATGCTGTGGGCGTGCAAGGCGTTTTACGACGTCAGCATCGCCATTGACGAGGCCATGTTTTTGTTTGGTGCCCGGGAGATGTGGACCGCGTTGGCCGCCTGTGCGGGGGCGCTGTTTCTTTGCTGGCGTCTGTGGGGCGCGCCAGTGGCCTTGCTGGGCGTGATCGGTATTGTCTACATGGCCACGGGGCCTTATTGGCCCGGTCCGTTGCGCACGGCGGGTGGCGACTTGCACGAGCTGCTGGCGCAGAACCTGTGGTTCAGTCTGGATTCGGGTGTGCTCGGCTCCACGTTTTCCATCGTGACGACCACGGTGTTTCCGTTCATCGTGCTGGGCGCGGTGCTGGAGGGCGTCGGGGCAGGCGAATCGATGATTCGCATTGCCTTTGCCATGATGAAGCGCACGGCCGGTGGCCCGGCGCACGCGGCGGTATTGGCGTCGGGCCTGTTTGGCACGGTGTCTGGCAGCGCGGTGGCCAACGTGGTGGGGACTGGGGTGGTGACCATTCCCATGATCAAAAAGCGCGGCTTCACCGCGAACTTCGCCGGGGCGGTCGAGGCCGCGGCGTCGACCGGTGGCCAGATCATGCCACCCATCATGGGGGCTGCCGCCCTGGTGATGGCGGACTACGTGGGGGTGAGCTACCTGACCGTGGTGATCGCGGTGTTGGTGCCGGCCATTGCGTACTACGGCAGCCTGTTCATGATGATTCTGTTCGAATCGCGTCGCCTGGGCATTCGGGCCGATGCGAGCAGCGCGGGTGTGGCGCCGCCCAGCCGGCAGGATTACCTCAACATGCTGCTGGTGTTTGGTCCGCTGGTGCTGATCGTGGTGATGCTGGTGGCGGGGATGTCGGCATCGGGGGCGTCCATCGCCGCGATTGCCCTGTTGTTTCCCATGAGCTTCATCAATCCCGCAGTGCGCCGCTCACCCATGAAGCTCGTGACCGCGCTGCGCAATGGCGGTGAGACCTTTGCCCAGCTTCTGACGGCCATCGCGGCGGTGAGCATCGTGATCTCAACGCTGTCGGCCACCGGGGTTCCGGTCAAGTTCGGTGTGCTCATGGTGAGCGCACTGGACCATTCTCTGTTTGTGGCCTTGCTGGTGGTGGCGGGCGGTTGCATTCTGCTGGGCATGGGCATGCCCACGCTGCCCGCGTATGTGACGGTGGCCGCCATCGCTTTGCCTTCGATGCAGTCGCTCGGTCTGGAGCCGCTGACGGCGCACATGTTTGTCTTCATGATTGCCGTGGCCTCGACCATCACCCCGCCGGTGGCCATCGCCGCCTATGCGGCCGCGTCGATCTCGGGTGGCCGGCCGATTGGCACCGCGGTGGAGGCGTCTCGCATCGGCATCATGATTTTCATCGTGCCGTTTGCGTTTGCCTACAACCCCCTGATTCTCACGGTGCCGCAGGCCGGGGCTGTCTTCGGCTGGGGCGCCTACCTGCTCCTGCTTGCGAAGCTGGCGGTGGCGATTTATGTGATGGCCAGCGCGTTGATCCGTTTCGACAAGCGGGCGCTGGGGTGGCTGGAGGTGTTCGCCCGCGTGGCGGCGTCCATCCTGCTGTTCGCCCCGGGCGGCCACACCGACCTCGTCGGCGCCGCGCTGACGGCTGCCTTGCTCGGCGCGCACCACTGGAAAAGGCCGCCCGGTGCCGTTGCAACCGGCGTTTGAACGAATTCAGTTACCAAGAAAGATTTGAGGGTCATGAGCACCAACTTCATATTCATCGTGGCGGACGACCTGGGGTATGCGGACCTGGGGTGTTATGGCGGGCGGGTGCCTGTCTCGCCCAATCTGGATGCGCTGGCTGCCAATGGCGCGCGCTTCGTCAACGGCTATTCGAACTCGCCCGTGTGTTCGCCCACACGATTTGCCTTGATCACAGGACGCTATCAGTACTGGATACGGGGCGCCAGCGAGGAGCCGATGGCGGGCAATGCGCGCGGCAACCCGGAGCTGGGGCTGTTTCCCCACCTGCCGACGCTGCCTTCGATGTTGAAGGAGCGGGGCTACCACACCGCGCTCATCGGCAAGTGGCATCTGGGCTACCGGCCCCATTTCGGTCCCGAGAAGAGCGGCTACATGCACCACTTCGGCCCGATGTCGGGCGGGGTGAGCTACTACGGACACAACGCCCGTGGCAGTGGTTCCGACCTCGAGCTGGACGGCCAACCCCACGACGAGCCGGGCTACCTGACCGACCTGATATCCAACCGCGCTGTGCAGTATGTGAAGGATCGCGCGGCCGATGGCAAGCCCTTTCTGTTGAGTCTGCACTACACCGCGCCACACTGGCCCTGGGAAACCCGGGCACAGGGCAAGGTGGACCCGGAGATCGTCAAGGACATCGCCCATCTTGATGGCGGAAATGTCGAGACCTACCAGACCATGATCCGCGAGATGGACGAAGGCATCGGGTGGGTGGTGGACGCGCTGCGTGAAACCGGTCAGCTTGAGAACACCTTCATCGTGTTCACCAGCGACAACGGCGGCGAGCGGTTCTCAGACAACTGGCCGCTGGTGGGTGGCAAGATGGACCTGACCGAAGGTGGTATCCGGGTGCCGTACATCGTGCACTGGCCTCAGGGCATGGCACGTCGGGGTTTCGTCAGTGAGCAGCATTGCCTGACCATGGACTGGACGGCCACCATTCTGGAGATCGCCGGCGTCACCCCGCCGACAGGGCACAAGCTGGATGGCGTGTCCATGCTGCCCGCCTTGCGCGACCCGGGTCACACCTTCGAGCGGCCCATGCATTGGCGCATGAAGCACAACAACCAGCGAGCCCTGCGGGTGGGTGCGTGGAAGTACCTAAAAGTCAACGAGTATGAGTACCTGTTCAACATCGAACGGGATGCGCGCGAGCGCGCCAATCAGGCCAAGCGCGAACCGGAACGTTTGCAGACCATGCGCGCCGCCTATGAAACCTGGGCGGCCCAGGTGCCGGATGTGCCGGAGGACGCGCGGGTCAGTCTGGTCTATACGCTGGCCGACATGCCTGCCCGATAGGGGTGCCTGCAAGGGTGGCTCGGTGCCGCTGGCTCAAGGGCGGTAGATGTCGCACTGCTTGGGCACACCGCGCACCGGGTCGCCACCAAACGAACGTTCATCGCATGCCAGCCCGTCGGTGGCATAAATCACCCGGTACACACCGTGCGCGCCAAAGCGTACGTGCTCGCCACCCCTGAAGCGGCAGGACTGTCCCTCGGGTGCGCACGGTTTCCACAAGTGATCGTTCAGCGGCGGAGTTTCGTCCACATCGGGCCGCCGAGCCACGACCCGCTCAGCTGCGACGGTGTTGGCCTCGCACACCTTCACCATGCCTGGCGTTGGATCGCCAAACTGCTTGGTCGAGCAGCGGATTTCGTGTTCTGCTTGTCGGTAATTGAAGTTGCCATCGCGGCCAAAGCGGACCACGGTTGGCGAAGAAACCCGGCAGGACTCCCCCTCCGTGGCGCAATGTGCCCATTGGTTGGCCGGTCTTGCGCCACCAGGCGGGAAGACGCCGTGTGGGTCGTCGCGCTCGTTGCGCCCGGCATCCCGGGTGGGTGGCTCCCGTTTGATCTCGCAGGACTTGGGAACGCGGCGCGCGGGGTCGCCAAACTCGGTCACGCTGCACAGAATCTCGCGATTGGCGGTCCGGTAGTGGTAGGCGCCTTCGGCGCCAAACCGAACCAGCCGCGTGCCTTGAAAGCGGCACACTTCTTCCTCTTTGCCACATTCCACCCAGGCCGGACTGCGGGGCGCACGAACCGGAAGAGTCGAGCCTTGGGGCCAACCCAATTTGTATTCGCACATCTTGGGCACCCGGCGGGCCGGGTCTCCGCCAAACGCGGGGATGGTGCATTCGATTTCGCCGACCACGTTGCGCGTGGCGCTGTAGCGCCCACCACCGCCGAACCGAACCTGGGCGGGGCCAGGGGTGTAGCAGGTCTGGAACTCCCGTGCGCACGGGATCCAGTCGGTATCGGGATCGGTGGGCGTGTCCGACGGATAGTGGGCGGGAACGGGCTTGCTGTGGGGTGTTCCGGTGGATTGTGGCGGGGCTGCCAGAGCGAGAAAGGTGGTGGCGGCGAACAGCGCACCGGTCAATACGCGTTTCATGGACATCCTGTGGGTCGTGGGACGACGCGCTCAGTATAGGATGCAAGCGGCGACGCTCGGTGCCCTGCATGGCGGGCGTCCTCAGGCCTCGCCCAATGCTTCGATTTCGGGTTGGCTGAAGCCCGCGCGCAGGCGCGCTTCGGTGTTGAACGGGGGTTTGAGACGCGGTGCCTTGTGGCGTCTGGCCAGCAGTCGGTAGTGGGCCAGCGGGTCAAGACCCTGCTGTGCACACAGCCAGCCATACCACCGGTTGCCCACAGCCACGTGGCCGATTTCGTCTCGCAGGATGATGTCCAGAATCTCCACCACACGCAGAGCGTCGGGCGAGTTGACCTTGCGAAGCCGCGCCTGGATCAGTGGCGTGGCGTCAAGCCCCCGGGCTTCGAGGGTGCGTGGCACAAGGGCCATGCGGGCGGTGACGTCGTCTTGCGTTTTGAGGCACATCTCCCACAAGCCATCGTGGGCGGGAAGGTCGCCGTAGACGTGTCCCAGGCTTTGAAGGTGGGTGTGCAGCAAACCAAAATGGGTGGCCTCTTCGTCGGCCACCCGAATCCAGTCGCTGTAGAAGGCCTGTGGCATGCCGCCAAACCGCCAGACGGCATCCAGCGCGAGGTTGATGGCGTTGAACTCGATGTGGCAAATCGCGTGGACCAGGGCGGCAAGTCCCTCGGGGGTGAAGGGGGAGCGTTGAGGCACCTCGGTTGGCGGAATCAGGGTCAGTCGCGGTGGCCGGCCCGGCAGGTGGCTGCCGACGGGTGCCGAAAACCGCTCGATCGGGTCGACCCAGGCACGGTCGGGCCCATTCGAGTTGCACGCGGCGCAAAGAGCGTGGGTTTGGTTGACCTTGCCCACCGGCTCATCCAGGCACAGCGCCTGAAGTGCCCAGGCCCGCGCACTGGGTGCGAGGGGAGCGGGCGTATGCGGGTTTGGGGCGGGCAGGGCCTTGCAATTTGATGGCATCCCTACAATTCTAGGTTTCGTGGCGGTCTCTGGACCGCCTGGCACCGAACGATTTCAAAGGAGACACCATGGCAATCTACGAACTGGATGGCGTGAGCCCCACACTGGCCGACACCGCCTGGGTGGCCGAGAACGCGCAGGTGATCGGCAATGTGACCCTGGAGGCCGACAGCAGCGTCTGGTTTGGCGTGACCGTGCGGGGCGACACCGAAACCATCACCATTGGAAAAGGCAGCAACATTCAGGATGGCAGCGTGCTTCATGCCGACATTGGCATGCCTCTGGTGGTGGGGGAGAACGTGACCGTGGGCCATAAAGTCATGCTGCACGGGTGCACCATCGGCGACGAATCGCTGATCGGCATCGGGGCGGTGGTGCTCAATGGGGCCAAGATTGGCAAGAATTGCCTGGTGGGTGCTGGTGCGCTGGTCACCGAAGGCAAGGCGTTTCCGGATGGCTCTATGATTTTTGGCAGCCCAGCCAAGGCGGTCCGCCAGCTTTCCGCCGAGCAGATCGAAGGCTTGCGCACGAGCGCCCGTCATTACGTGGACAACGCACAGCGTTTTCGCCACACCTTGAAGAAGATCGATTGATCCCCAGCTATTGGCGCTGATTTTTCTGAAAGACCCGATTGTCCGAACTCCACAAATTCATTTTTGAAGGCAAGCCTGTGCGGGGCATGCTGGTGCGCCTGACCGATGCCTGGCAAGACATCCTGCAACGCCGTGCCCAGTCGGGTGGCTACCCCATGGCCGTGACCGAGTTGCTGGGCGAAATGACTGCCGCGGCGACGCTGATGCAATCCAACATCAAATTCAATGGTGCCCTGGTGATGCAGATCATGGGCGATGGCCCCGTGAAGCTGGCCGTGGCCGAGGTGCAGCCCGACCTGAGCCTGCGGGCCACCGCCACGGTGGCGGGCGAGGTGGCCGAGGCGGCGCCGCTGTCCCATATGGTGAATGTGAACAACCAGGGCAAATGCGCCATCACGCTCGACCCCAAGGACCGCCAGCCCGGTCAGCAGCCCTATCAGGGTGTGGTGCCGCTGTTTGGCGATCGACACGAAAAGCTTGAAAAGCTCAGTGAAGTCATCGAGCACTACATGCTTCAAAGCGAACAGCTCGACACCAAGCTGGTGTTGGCGGCCAACGACCGTGTGGCTGCGGGCTTGTTGATCCAGCGGCTGCCCTTGCAAGGCGAGGCCAACCTGTCGGGTGCTGGTGCGGTGCAGAACGAGGAAGACCAGATTGGTCTGAATGAGGACTACAACCGGATCGCCATTCTGGCCGCCAGCCTGAAGCGCGAGGAACTGCTGGAACTGGATGCCGAGACCATTCTTCATCGCCTCTTCTGGGAAGAAGACCTGCGGCGTTTTGAGCCGCAGGTGGGTGCGATGGGTCCGCGGTTTGCCTGCACCTGCTCGCGCGAGCGGGTGGGCGGCATGCTGCGCAGCCTGGGGCGAGAGGAGGTGGAGTCCATCATTGCGGAGCAAGGGCAGGTGGAGGTGACCTGCGAGTTTTGTGGCGCCATGCAGCGCTTTGATCCGGTGGACGCCGCGCAGGTTTTCCTGGATGCCGAGCGTCAGCCACCGGCGCCGCCTGAGGTGCAATGATCCCTGCGGGGCTGGCCCGCGGGACGGCCAGTTGGTAGTGGGTCCTAAGGCGCACTGCGCCGCGGCAGGCCCTCGCCGAGTGTGTCAAGTACGTCCCAACAGGCACCGGCGGTGTGGTAGTCCACTTTTCCCGCCGGGCTTTTTTCGTTGCTGATTTTCCGGTTGTCGGCTTTCAGAATCCGCCACCAGGCGCCGTGGTCGTGGTCCACGAAGTGCTGCCAGACGTAGTCCCATAGCCGGTCGTAAGCGGCCCAATAGGATGGATCCTCCAGCGCGGTGGCCACGCGCGCGGCTGCCGCCAGGGCTTCGGCCTGCACCCAGAAGTACTTGTCCGTGTCGCAAGCGCTGCCATCGGGAGCAAAACCGTAGTACAGGCCGCCATGGATGGGGTCCCAGGCACGATTGATGGCCACGTCGAAAAAATGGCGAGCGCGGGGCAGGTGGTCTGCCCGCGGGCGGCGGTCCAGCAACAGCAGCAGCTTCGCCCACTCGGCGAGGTGCCCCGGTTGAAAACCCCAGGGGCGGAAAATGTTCGACCTGTCGTGGCGGTTGTAGTCCCAGTCCACCGTCCAGTCATCTCGGTAGTGTTCCCAGACCAGTCCGTCGGCCAAGGCGGCCTGCCGAATGCAGATGTGGTCGGCCAACTGCTCTGCACGGTCGAGGTAATGGTCTTCTCCTGTGGCGTCAAAGGCGGCAAGCATGGCTTCGCACAGGTGCATGTTGGCGTTTTGCCCGCGGTAGGCACTCAGCTTCCAGTGGGCATCTGCCTCGTCTGCATAGAGACCGTGGGTTGGCTCCCAGAAGCGATGTTCAAGCAAGTCAAACACGGTCGTGATGCCTGACTGGGCCTCGGTCAATCCCGCCATGGCGGCGTGCGCGTGGGCCAGCAACACGAAGGCCAGACCATAAGCATGGTTGGTATGGTCAAGCGCGGTCTTTCGACCATTGCGCCAGTCCATCAGCCAAGTGTAGCCACCGGACTGCGGGTCATGGTGTGTGTGCAAGAAACGAAAGGCGTGTCGCAGGTTGTGCCAGTCGGTGGGGTTGCCAGTGGCCCGGTAGCTCATGGCGCAATTGAAGACGAAGCGTGTGCTGCTGACCAGGTGGCGGGTGTGGGCGTCGTACACCTCGCCGTTGTCCCGGAAGAAATGAAACATGCCCCCTTGGGGGTCGATGAATCTTGGGCGGTAGAACGCCATGCATTGCGCTGCATGATCCCGAAGAAACGCTGGCGAACGAAAGTCGGGCCTTGGCGGCGTCATGGGGTGGATGGCGCGGCGGGCGCCGCTTTCAGCAGGCCGGTGAAAAGCCGGTGTTCACAATCGGGATCGCTGCAACTCTCACAGACCCATCCCGGACGGCGGTTGACCTGGGCTTCGTCGGTGGGCACCGGCGGATGCCCGAGCAAGGGTGACAGGGTGGGTGAGAGGGCGCGCAACGCGTTGTGCAAGCGCCGGTTCGCTGCGCCGTACACCGTCTGGAACGGCAAGCCTGCGCCTTGCAACGCCCTGCGGAGCAAGGTGTCGGCTCTGTTCCTGAATTCGACGCTTTCGCGAAACAGCCCATCGGGAACCCAAGGCAGGTCCAGCCCCATGAGCAAGGTGGCCTGATAGCCGCTTTGTGCGTTCAGGGCGCGGTGCCACAGGCTGGTGTCTTGGAAATAGAGCTCGCTGTACGCGGCGATGCTGAGCGCGGAAGAGTCGCTCACCACCAATTGCACTCCCGGTGTGGCGCTGGCTTCGGCGATTTGCCGGGACTGCACCGCGGCGATGGCGTCTTGTTCGTGGGACTGGGGCACGCGGCCATGGGCTTGACACCAACTGCGAAGGTATTCAGGAACCAGCGCCACGCGCAGCCCGTGATGCTTCGCAAGGCGTTGGTGCAGCGCCAGGGCGAGGGTGGACTTTCCGCAAGACTCGCCGCCCAGTAAAGTGATCACCGGCGCCAGTGCCGGCATCGCCGATCGTGCAACCCAGCTCACGGCCGCTGGTGGGCGATTTGAACGAAGATTTCGTTGGGCTTGACCATGCCCAGGTCTTGTCGGGCCAGCTCCTCCACCATTTCCAGCCCTTCCTGCAAATCGCGAACTTCGTTGGCGATCTGGTCGTTGCGCTGTTTGGCTTCACGATTTGCCTCTTCCAGTTGGGCCAGCTCGTGGCGCATCTGGTTGACCTGGGGAAGGCTGCCTCGACCAAACCACAGCTGGGCCTGCACGATGACGAGCAAGGAAATCAGGAAGCCTGGGACGAAGCGAGACGCCATATTCAGAGTTTATCCCTCAGCCCGGGTACCAAGCTACCGCCGACCATTCCCCTGGGGGAGGCGCCCGGCAATGGCCTGCATACGCTTACTTCAGGTTGTAAAACGCGGCGCGACCAGGATACACGGCCACGTCGCCAAGGTCTTCCTCGATGCGCAGCAACTGGTTGTACTTGGCCATGCGGTCAGAACGGGAGAGCGAGCCGGTCTTGATCTGCCCTGCGTTGGTGCCCACCGCGATATCGGAGATCGTGCTGTCTTCGGTTTCGCCTGAACGGTGAGAGATCACGGCGGTGTAGCCCGCGCGTTTGGCCATCTCGATGGCGGCGAAGGTCTCGGTCAGCGTGCCAATCTGGTTGATCTTGATGAGGATCGAGTTGGCAATCGACTTCTCAATGCCTTCTTTCAGGATCTTGGTGTTGGTCACAAAAAGGTCATCGCCCACGAGCTGCACCTTCTTGCCCAGGCGCTCAGTCAAATGTTTCCAGCCATCCCAGTCGCCCTCGGCCATGGCATCTTCGATGCTGATGATGGGGTATTTGTCGCACCAGGTGGCCAGGATATTGGTCCACTCTTCGGCGTTCAGGGTCAAGCCCTCGGCCTGCAGGTGGTACTTGCCGTCCTTGTAAAACTCGCTGGCCGCGCAGTCCAGGCCCAGCGCGATCTGCTCGCCCGCCGTATAGCCGGCGTTGCCGATGGCTTCCAGAATCATCTGGATGGCGGCTTCGTGGTTGGCGACGTTGGGGGCGAAACCACCTTCGTCACCGACGGCAATGCTCATGCCCTTGTCGTGAATGATCTTCTTCAAAGCGTGAAACACCTCGGCGCCCCAACGCAGGGCTTCGCGGAAGCTGGGGGCTCCCACGGGAATGATCATGAGCTCCTGCAGGTCAAGGTTGTTGTTGGCATGTGCGCCCCCGTTGACCACGTTCATCATGGGGACCGGCATCTGCACGGCGCTCATGCCGCCGAAATAGCGGTACAGCGGCAGGCCGGCCTCTTCGGCTGCCGCGCGGGCCACGGCCATGGACACAGCCAGGATGGCGTTGGCGCCCAGGCGGCCTTTGTTGTCGGTGCCGTCCAGGTCGATCAGGGTTTTGTCCAGGAAAGCCTGCTCAGAGGCGTCCAGGCCCAGTACGGCTTCACCGATTTCGGTGTTGATGTGCTCAACGGCCTTGAGCACCCCTTTGCCGAGATAGCGGCTCTTGTCGCCATCGCGCAGTTCGATGGCCTCGCGAGATCCGGTGGAGGCGCCCGACGGCACGGCCGCACGACCCATCACGCCCGATTCCAGCAACACATCACATTCCACTGTGGGGTTGCCGCGACTGTCCAGAACTTCGCGGCCGACAATATCAACAATAGCGCTCAAGGGGATGCCTCTCGTGAAAATAAAACGGTCAGCCCAAGCGTTGTCCGGGCCAGCTAAACCTGTCAATGATAAGCGAATCGCCAGTGGGAATGGCCTTGCCCTGCCGCACTTGAGGCCCGCTTGTCCGATGAAAACCGGGGGCGAAACGTGGGGGTGGCGCCGGTGCGAAACCCGTCTATGGCGCGCAATGGCTCCGATCGCCGTCAAAAGGGGCTGATGGCCAAACGGGCGTCAGCGCCTTACTCGCGGGAACGTTTGTTACCGGCAGGAAGCAGTCGCCAGACCACCAGCCCGGTCAGGGCACTCGCGACGAAAGGGGCGACCCAGGTGATCGCCACCGCCAGCGCGAGCGCGCAAATGTTGGGGCCATCGGGCGGGGGGCACATGCCCGGGGCCCAACGCTCAGCGGCTTCGAGGCCGAGTTTCATGCCTGGCATGAAGGCGGCCAGTGCGGCGACCACGGCGATGAGGACGCGCAGCATCACACCCCCTCCACAGCAAACATGCGGATGGTGCCGGCACCTTGTCGGACTTCCCGCGCACGGGTGTAGGTCTCGGAACGGTAATACGCCTTGGCGGCGTCAAGGTCTTTGAATTTCAGCACGACCACCCGCTCAGGGGCCCAGTTTTCTTCCAGGGGCTCGACCTTGCCACCACGGACGAGCACTTCGGCGCCGTGCTCCTGTATCGCGCGGGTGCTCCATTCGCGGTAGCGTTTCATCTGCTCTTCATCGGTGACGGTGACTTCGGCAATGATGTAGGCAGCCATGGTCGTTCAGGCCTGAAAGTGGTTTTCGAGAAAACCCTGCCTTTTGGTGACCGCATCCAGGGCGAGCAGCGTTTTCAGCAGGGCACGCATGTGTTTGAGTGGCACCGCGTTGGGGCCGTCACTCATGGCATTGGCCGGATCCGGATGGGTTTCCATGAAGAGACCCGCCACGCCCACGGCCACCGCCGCACGGGCGAGCACCGGGACCATTTCGCGTTGTCCGCCGCTGCTGGTGCCTTGGCCGCCGGGCAGTTGCACGCTGTGGGTGGCGTCGAACACCACGGGAGCACCGGATTCGCGCATGATCGCCAGTGAGCGCATGTCGCTCACCAGGTTGTTGTACCCAAAGCTGGCGCCGCGCTCGCAGGCCATGAAGTTGTCTTCCTCAAGCCCGGCTTCCCGGGCTGCCGCCCGCGCCTTGTCCACCACGTTTTTCATGTCGTGCGGTGCGAGGAACTGGCCCTTTTTGATGTTGACCGGTTTGCCCGATTGCGCCACAGCCCGGATGAAGTCGGTCTGGCGGCACAGGAACGCCGGAGTTTGCAGCACGTCGACCACCCGAGCGGCTGCCGCAATGTCGTCTTCCGTGTGCACATCGGTGAGCACGGGCACGCCGAGCTCGCGCTTGACCTTGGCCAGGATCTCAAGGCCTTTTTCTCGGCCAGGACCTCTGAAGGTTGAGCCACTGCTGCGGTTGGCCTTGTCGAAGCTGCTTTTGAAAATGAAGGGAATGCCGAGGCTTCCTGCGATTTCCTTGAGTTGACCCGCCACGTCCATTTGCAATTGCTCGGACTCGATGACACAAGGGCCTGCGATGAGAAACAGGGGTTTGTCCAGGCCGATCGGGAAACCGCAGAGTTGCATGGAAAGCCTTTCAGGCCGCGGCCTTGATCTTGGTGTCGCGTTTGAGGTCCAAGGCCGCACGAATGTAGGCATTGAACAGCGGGTGCCCATCCCAGGGAGTGGACTTGAATTCGGGGTGGAACTGCACCCCGACGTACCAGGGGTGTACCTTTTGGGGCAACTCAACCATCTCGGTGAGGTGTTCGCGTTGGGTCAGCGCGGAGATCACGAGACCGGCATCCCGCAGGCGGTCGAGATAGTGCTCGTTGGCCTCATAGCGGTGGCGATGCCTTTCGGTCACCACGGCGCCGTAGATCTGGTGTGCGACCGTGCCTTCGGAGACATCCGAGCTTTGGGCGCCCAGGCGCATGGTGCCGCCGAGGTCGGAGTTGGCGTCGCGCTTCTGGATCGAACCGTCGGCGTCTTGCCATTCGTCGATCAGCGCGATCACCGGATGGGGGGTCTTGGGGTCGAACTCGGTGCTGTTGGCGCCTTTGAGTCCGGCAACATGGCGGGCGTATTCGATGGTGGCAACCTGCATGCCCAGGCAAATACCCAGGTAGACCACCTTGTTTTCGCGGGCAAACTGCGCCGCGCAAATCTTGCCTTCCACGCCGCGGGCACCGAAGCCGCCCGGCACGAGGATGGCGTCGAAATGGCCGAGCTTCTTTGCAACGTTGCCCGCGTCGATGGTTTCCGAGTCGACGTATTCGATCTGCACCTTGGCGTGGTTTTTCATGCCCGCGTGCCGCAGTGCTTCGTTGAGCGATTTGTAGCTGTCGGACAGGTCCACGTACTTGCCCACCATGGCCACCGAGACCGTGTGCTGGGGGTGTTCCACTTCGTAGACCAGGTCGTCCCAGCGCTTGAGGTTGGCCGGTGGCGTGTTCAGGCGCAGGCGGTCACAGATGAGGCCGTCGAGCCCTTGTTCGTGCAGCATGCGGGGCACCTTGTAGATCGTGTCCACGTCCCACATGGAGATCACGCCCCATTCCGGTACGTTGGAGAACAGCGATATCTTGGCGCGCTCTTCCTCCGGAACGCGGCGATCGGCCCGGCACAGCAGGGCGTCGGCTTGAATGCCGATGGCCCGCAGTTCCTTGGCGGTGTGCTGGGTGGGTTTGGTCTTGAGTTCGCCGGCCGTGGCAATCCAGGGCAGGTAGGACAGATGAACGAATGCGGAGTTGTTGGGACCCATGCGCAGGCTGAGCTGGCGCACGGCTTCCAGAAACGGCAGCGATTCGATATCGCCCACGGTGCCGCCAATCTCCACAATGGCCACATCGACGGCCTCGGCGGTGCCCATGCCGGCACCGCGTTTGATGTAATCCTGGATTTCGTTGGTGACGTGGGGGATGACCTGGACGGTCTTGCCCAGGTAGTCACCGCGGCGCTCTTTCTCCAGCACCGACTGGTAGATCTTGCCGGTGGTGAAGTTGTTGGATTTTTTCATGCGCGTTTCGATGAAACGCTCGTAATGGCCCAGGTCGAGGTCGGTTTCGGCCCCATCGTCGGTGACGAAGACCTCGCCATGCTGGAAGGGGGACATGGTCCCCGGATCCACGTTGATGTAGGGATCGAGCTTGATGAGGGTGACTTTGAGGCCGCGCGACTCTAGGAGCGCAGCCAGGGATGCAGCCGCAATGCCCTTGCCTAGGGAGGACACCACACCGCCGGTGACGAACACAAATTTGGTCATGTCTCGGGCGAGCCGGTCGCTCGCAGGAGGTGGAAATGGGAATTATAGGGGGCGCGTGCACCCGCTCTCAGGTTGGGTGCGCGCCACGTGCGGCGCAGGCAACCTGCGATGCCACCCGGGTTGGTGTTCTTGCCGGATGCCCGGGAACTTCAGCGAACGCGCAGGATGAAATTGCGTTCAAGCACGCCTTTGCCGCCGACCACTTTGGCGGCGACAGTGATCAGGAAGTCTTCCTCGGCGTCGGTGGTGTTCTTGTAGCAGTTGGGGAAACCAGAGCAATGCTGGGTGATCAGGCCGCTGGCACTGTCGATCTGCAGGTTTTTGAGCAGGCGGTCGATGGCATCCTTGGAGGTGTTGATCGAGTCGACCTTCATCGTGTATTGAAGTGCGTGCCCGCCCTCGACGCTGGCGGAGGTGTCGATGGCCCAGCGGGAGTGCTGGGTGTTGCCTGCCGTGTAGGCGGGGTTCACCGTGCCGAAACCGCCATCGGACTCGGTGTAGAAGGAACCATCGGCTTTGAGTTTGTCCAGCGGGTAGTAGCCGTCGCTGTCGGCAAACCACACGTTGGGCAGGGCGCCGCCGGTGGGCTCGGCCTTGATGGCGTCGTCCGAAGAACCTCCGCCACAGGCAGTCAAGGCGGCAACGAAGAGGGTTGTGGCCAGGGTCTGGATTGAGCGTGAGAGGGTCATGGGCGTGGGCGGGTCGGAGAGCTGAACAAGACTGCATTATCTATGGTTGATCCGTGGTCCGGCTTCGCGGCACCCAAGCTCGCACGGGCCAGGGCTTAGCTGCTACATTGCGCCCATGAACGATCTCAAAGACAAACACGTGGTTCTCGGGCTGTCTGGTGGCATTGCCTGTTACAAGGCGGCGGAGTTGTGTCGGGCGCTGGTCAAGGCGGGCGCCACGGTGCAGGTTGTGATGACCGAAGCAGCCGAGCAGTTCATGACCCCGGTGACGATGCAGGCACTGTCGGGACGGCCGGTCTTCACCTCGCAATGGGATGCGCGCACCTCGGGCGGGGCGGACAACAACATGCCTCACATCAATCTGAGTCGTGAGGCCGACGCCATTCTGGTGGCCCCTGCGAGCGCCGACTTCATGGCCAAGCTGATCCATGGACGGGCCGATGACTTGCTGAGTCTGATGTGTCTTGCCAGGCCGATCGACAAGGTGCCGCTCATTCTGGCGCCCGCCATGAACCGAGAGATGTGGGCCCACCCGGCAACGCAGCGCAATGTGGAGCAACTGCGCAAGGACGGGGCGCATGTGCTCGACGTGGGCGCGGGAGATCAGGCTTGTGGGGAGACCGGCGATGGGCGCATGCTGGAGCCAGACGAGCTGCTGTATGACATGGTGCGCTTTTTCACCCCCAAAGTGCTGGAAGGACAGCATGTGTTGGTGAGTGCTGGGCCCACCTACGAGGCCATCGACCCGGTGAGGGGTTTGACCAACCGGTCCAGCGGGAAAATGGGTTTTGCCATCGCCCGTGCTGCCCACGAGGCCGGGGCACACGTGACGCTGGTGGCCGGGCCTGTGGGTTTGCCGACGCCGCGGGGCGTGGGGCGCATCAATGTGCATTCGGCCCTCAACATGCAAAAGACACTCAATGTGCTGAGCCAGAACGCCAGCATCTTTGTGTCGGCCGCGGCGGTGGCCGATTGGCGCCCGGCAGAGGCGGCCGAACAGAAGATCAAGAAGGACGGGTCGGGGCAGGTGCCGACCCTGTCTTTTGTCGAGAACCCCGACATCCTTGCCGGAATCGCCGCTGGTGCTCGGGCGCGCAGTCGCCAGTTGTATTGCGTGGGGTTTGCGGCTGAAAGTGAAGATCTGCAGGCCAATGCGCAGGCCAAGCGCCAGCGCAAGGGGGTCCCTTTGCTGGTGGGCAACATCGGTCCCGACACCTTTGGTCAGGATGACAACGCGCTGTTGCTGGTGGACGAGCAAGGGACGGTGGACGTGCCCAAGGCGCCCAAGCTGCAGTTGGCGCGCCAGTTGGTGGCGGAGATTGCCAGGAGGATGGTCGCTTTCAAGCCATAGCCTGCGGCTTGACCGATGGCCGTGCGCCCATCAGCGGACCATGGCGATTCCCTTGATTTGCGCGAAGACCGCTTGCCCGGGGCGCAAAGCGAGGCGTTCGGCTGAGAGGGCACTGATTCGAGCGATCAGGTGCGAGCCCTTGTCGGGACCGCCCAGCTGGAGGCCGACCTGCACTTGACCGGGGCCGTCTGACACGGTGTTGCTGACCACCGCTGGCAGGATGTTGAGCACGCTGGTGTGCTCGGCGTGTTGCAAGGCAATGCTGACATCCCGCGCTTGAACGCGAATGCGCACCCGTTGTCCTGGGCGCCACGGGGTGGTCGCGGGTTGCGGCAGCAGCAGTCGGCCGCCAGGGAAGGTCACGAGGGCCAGGCCGTGTGGCTGCGGCGATGGCGCGACTTCGCCCTCGATCAACGCCGATGCGCCTTCGCTGTGGGCCATGGGCAGGTCGCTGCGGCTGAGCAGGGTCAGAGCCGGTCCGCTGGCCAGGGCGCGACCCTCTTCCAGCACGACCAGGTGATCGGCCAGTTGCACCACTTCATCGAGTGCGTGGGTCACGTAGACCACGGGTATGTCGAGCTCGTTGTGAAGGCGCTCCAGCCAGGGAAGGATTTCGGCCTTGCGTTGGGCGTCCAGCGCGGCAAGGGGCTCGTCCATCAGGAGCAGGCGAGGGCTGCTGGCCAGGGCGCGGGCGATGGCCACCCGCTGACGCTCGCCACCGGACAAGTCTTGGGGGCGGCGGTGCAACAGGTGCCCGATGCCCAGCAGCGCCAGACCGTGATCCCACGCATGGTGGCGCTGGGCCCGGGGTGTCCGGTCATACCCAAAGCGCAGGTTGCCTTCGACCGTGAGGTGGTCGAAGAGGCTGGCCTCCTGAAAGACATAGCCCAGCGCGCGCTGATGAGGCGGGACAAAGCAGTTCTTGCTGCTGTCTTGCCAGATTTGGCCGCCGACCAGAACGTTGGCGTGGGCGCCCCGTTCAAGGCCGGCAAGGATGCGCAGGCACGTCGTCTTGCCCGAGCCGGATGGGCCGAAGAGCGCGGTGACGCCGCGCCCGGGCAGGGACCAGTGACACGTCGAGCGCAAAGCCTGCTCGCCGCATTTGAGCCCGCAGATGGATGGCGCGTGGTTCTCGTGCGGGGTCATGCTTGCTGGCGTCGCGTCAGGCGGCCGTTGTATTGCTGGAGGGTGAGCAGCACGGCAAAGGCGAAGACCAGCATGACCGCAGACAGGCGGTGTGCGTCGGCGTACTCCAGGGCTTCCACGTGGTCAAAGATCTGCACCGACACGACTCGGGTCACCCCAGGGATGTTGCCGCCCACCATGAGGACCACCCCAAATTCGCCGACCGTGTGGGCAAAGCTCATGATGCAGCCGGTGATGAGGCCGGGCTTGCACAGCGGCAGGACGACATTGAAGAAGCAGTCCAGTGGCGATGCCCGCAGGCTGGCGGCAACCTCCATCGGACGTTCGCCAAGGGCCTGCATGCTGTTCAGGATGGGTTGAACCATGAACGGCAGGGAATAGAAGACAGACGCCACGACCAGCCCCGAGAAAGTGAACGGCAGGGTGGGCAGACCCAGCGCCTGCATCCATTGACCGATGGGACCGTTGGGACCCAGCCCGACCAGCAGGTAAAAGCCCAGGACCGACGGTGGCAACACCAGCGGCAAAGAGACCAACGCACCCACGGGCCGGGCCACCCACCGGCGCGAGCGCGCCAACCACCAGGCCAATGGGGTGCCCAGTACCAGCAGGACGAGGGTGGTGATGGCCGCGACCTTGAGGGTGAGCCAGAGGGCCTGCAGGTTGTCGGGGCTGAGCAGCATGGGGGCTTGGGGGCGGCGTTCAGACGCTGTAGCCGTAGGAGCGGATCAGTTCCTTGATTTCAGCGCTTTGCAGTAGGGTCAGCAGGGCCTTTGCCGCCGCGTTCTCGTGCCCCCGTTGGAGCAGCACCGCGTCCTGCTTGATTGGGCTGTAGAAGGTCTGTGGAATGACCCACATGGATCCTTCTTTCAGTTTTCCGCCCGAGAGCACCTGGGACATGGCGACAAAGCCCACGTCGGCGTTGCCCGATTTGGCAAAGCCAAAGGTCTGGCCAATGCTCTCGCCTTGAACCAGATGTGAGGTCAGCGCACCGGTCAGGCCCAGGTGGTCAAGAACCTGCATGGCGGCGGCGCCATACGGGGCGGTTTTGGGGTTGGCATGGGCGACCTTGCCCAGGTTGGCGGACCGGAGAACGTTGCCTTGATCGTCGACCTGGCCGGGCTGGACCGACCACAGGACCAGCTGGCCGGTGGCGTAGGTGAACCGGCTGCCTGCGACGGCTTCGCCTTCGGATTCGAGCTTCGCCGGGCGTACGGTGTCCGCAGCGAGAAACACGTCAAACGGTGCGCCATTTTTGATCTGGGTGTAGAGGGCGCCGGTGGCTCCGATTGAAACTGTGATGGTATGGCCGGTGGTCTTCTCCAGGATGGCAGCGATGGCTTTGATCGGCTCGGCAAAATTGGCTGCCACGGCCACCTGGGCCTGGTCTGCCATCGCAAGTCCGTTTGCGAAGAAGAGCGGGAGCAGTGGGGTAAGCAGTCGGGCAAACAGGCGCATGGGTACCTCGTCGAAAAGGGTCGCTGGATGGATCGTTATTCCAAATCGGAATAGCGAGTGTAGCGGCATTTGCCGAGGGTGATGCGGGCCCATGCCGCAACCGATGAATTCAGGGACCCGCCAAAGGCGGTGAGAGCGAAGGGAGCGGTGCGGCCAGCCGGCCCGCTGTCCTGTCAGGACAACGCAGGCCGGGAGAGGGGCTGCCGTTTGTGTGCGCCCTCAGGGCTTGATGTAGGCGTAATGGTCGCGGTATTGCAACTGGCCGAGGCGCACCACGCCCGAAGGGGTGAAGCCGGCGTCGAGCACGAATTGGTCTTTTTTCATGTTCATGGCGCGCAGAGTGAGTTCGCAGATTTCGAACTTGACGCCTTTGGCCACGAGGTCGGAGATCAGGGGGCCGTACTGGATGTTGGGATTCTTCGGGTCTTTGGCATCTTCCATCAGGAAGCGCACGCCGTCACCCAAGGCGACTGCGATGATTTCGGTGTCGGCCGCAGTGTCCATGTAATTGCGCAGGGTGCGCAGTCCGGCGGTGGCCTGTGCGTCGCTGTTGTCAAAGTGGTAGACCACTTTGACCTTGTCCTGAGCCAATGCGCTGCCCATGCGGAGGGCGAGGACGAGGGTGGCGAACAGGGTGCGGATGGACATGGGGCTCTCCTTGGGTGGTTGGATCGACAGGGGCGGTTGATGGGGGAAGTTTAGGGCCTCTGGGCTCGCAGGGTGCACCACTGCCACAATCCGCCCATGACACCGGAAACCATGCAAGAGGCCCTGGGCCATGCCGTCAGCGACAAGCGCCTGGAGGTGCTGCGCCTTGTGGCCGAGTCGGGTTCGATTTCGCAGGCGGCCCGCGACGCGGGGATCAGCTACAAGGCGGCCTGGCAAGCCATTGACACGCTGACCAGCCTGAGCGGTGCGCCGCTGGTGGAGCGCACCGTGGGAGGGGCAGGGGGTGGCGGGGCACGGATCACGCCGCAAGGTCAGGATTTGTTGGACCTGGCGCAAGCACTCGCCCAGGCACGGGCGGCGGTGTTGGCGCGGTTCAGTGCCGGTGCGGCACTGGCGGGAGGGCTGGGTTTGCGCACCAGCATGCGAAACCAGTTGGCTTGTGAAGTGGTGAGGCTGATGGCCCCGGGTGCCGGTGAATCTGCGCTGGGCGCGGTGTTGCGCACGCCGGGCGGTGATGAACTGGTGGCCAGCTTGACGCGAGAGAGCGCCGATCTGTTGGGGCTCGCCCCTGGTGTACCCGTCTGGGCCATGTGCAAGGCCACCGCGGTGACGGTGGGCGCGTCGCTGGCTGCTGTGCCGCCCGTTCCCGGTGAATCTTGCCTGCTGGCCGGTCGGGTGTCTCGCATCGCGGGTGGCGGTGGGCGCGATGAGGTCACGCTGGCCTTGAGTGGGGGCGGGCAGTGGGTCGGGTTTGCCGCGCCGGGGTGGACGGCCAAGAGCGGTGCCACAGCGGTCGCGGTGATGCTGCGTTCGGCGTTGGTGGTGGGGGTGGGTGCGCTCGCTTGAGCGGTTGAACCTTCGGCGCAGGCGCTTCGAATAGCGAAGCGCTCAGGCTAGGTTGCAAGCGGTCTGTGGGTTGCTCTATCTTTGAACAGCGCTGTCGCGCCGTGGCGCAGCGTGTGTACCGGAACGCAACGCGTCCGATGGTTGGGCGGGGTTGTCACAAATTGGGACGCTCCAGGAAAACGCCTTGTTTATCAAAGGGTTGGAGCCGGGTGTGTGATGTGGCATGGCTCTTGATCAATGAGCTTGCCCCGAGAGGGACGTCTTTTCAACCTCGATCACACACATACCGGAGACCTTTCATGCTCTACGCAGCCCCTGGTGCCGCAGGCGCCAAACACGTTTACAAGCCTCAGTACAACAACTTCATCGGCGGCAAGTGGGTGCCACCTGTGAAGGGGCAGTACTTCGACGTGGTCTCGCCGGTCAACGGCAAGGTGTACACCCAGGCCGCGCGCTCGACGGAAGAGGACGTGACGCTGGCACTGGACGCCGCGCATGCGGCGGCAGACGCCTGGGGAAAGACCTCGGCCACCGAGCGCTCCAATCTCCTGCTCAAGATTGCCGACCGTCTGGAGGCCAATCTGGAGCTGCTGGCCTACGCCGAGACGGTGGACAACGGCAAGCCCATCCGCGAAACGCTCACCGCCGACATCCCCCTGGCCATCGATCATTTCCGCTACTTTGCTGGTTGCGTGCGGGCGCAAGAAGGCGGCATCAGCGAGATCGACGAGAACACGGTGGCCTATCACATCCATGAGCCGCTGGGCGTCGTTGGGCAGATCATTCCCTGGAACTTCCCGATCCTGATGGCGGCCTGGAAGATTCCGCCAGCGTTGGGCGCCGGGAACTGCATCGTGTTGAAACCGGCCGAGTCCACGCCCATCAGTCTGTTGATCCTGATCGAGCTGATCGCGGATCTGCTGCCACCAGGCGTTCTCAACATCGTCAATGGTTTTGGTCGCGAAGCCGGCATGCCGCTGGCCAACTCCAAGCGCATCGCCAAGATCGCGTTCACCGGTTCGACCAGCACCGGGCGCGTGATCGCCCAGGCCGCCGCCAACAACCTGATTCCTGCCACGCTGGAATTGGGCGGCAAATCGCCCAACATCTTCTTTGCCGACATCATGGACAAAGACGATGCCTTCCTCGACAAGGCGATTGAAGGCCTGGTGCTCTTCGCTTTCAACCAGGGCGAGGTGTGCACCTGCCCCAGCCGCGCGCTGATCCAGGAAAGCATCTATGAGAAGTTCATGGAGCGTGTGCTCAAGCGGGTGGCGGCGATCAAGATGGGCAGCCCGCTGGACACCGACACAATGATGGGGGCGCAGGCTTCCAAGGAACAACTGACCAAGATCATGTCTTACCTGGCCCTGGGCAAGGAAGAGGGTGCCGAGGTGTTGATCGGTGGCGATGTGGCGAAAATGGACAACGGTCTTGAGGGCGGCTACTACGTGCAGCCCACCCTGTTCAAGGGCCACAACCAGATGCGCATCTTCCAGGAAGAGATCTTTGGCCCGGTGCTCGCGGTGACCACCTTCAAAGATGAAGCGGAAGCCCTGGCGATTGCCAACGACACGTTGTACGGGCTGGGCGCTGGCGTGTGGAGCCGCAATGGCAATGTGGCCTACCGCATGGGCCGCGCCATCAAGGCCGGGCGCGTGTGGACGAACTGCTACCACGCCTACCCCGCTCACGCGGCCTTCGGCGGCTACAAGGAGTCGGGCATCGGGCGCGAGAACCACAAGGACATGTTGGGGCACTACCAGCAGACCAAGAACCTTTTGGTGAGCTACAGCGAGAACAAGCTGGGTTTCTTCTGATCACCCCCGCGCCGCGCCTGCGGTGCGTCACCCCCTCAAGGGGCAACGCTGGCGGCCCGGCAAAGCCGGTTCCGCTGCGTTCTGGAATGGGACATCTCTTCTGCAGGGGTGTCCCCTTTTTCTTTTCAGATCAAGGAGACAGACATGGTTGAGAAAGTTGTCGCCACGCAGGCCGCGGTGGCGCTGATTGAAACCCTCAAGGCCAAACATGGCCCCGACCTGATGTTTCACCAGTCGGGCGGTTGCTGCGACAACAGCGCCGCGAACTGCTACCTGCCGGGCGAGATCACCATGGGCGCGGGCGACGTGTACCTAGGCGATATCGGCGGTTGTCCGTTCTACATCGGCAAGGCGCAGTATGTGCACTGGCGCCACACGCAGCTCATCATCGATGTGATCGAAGGCACCGGCGGCACGTTTTCATTGGAGGGGCCGGAAGGCAAGGCCTTTCATACCCGATCGCGTGTGTTCAGCGCGGCAGAAATGGCCGAGCTGGATGCCGAGGCAGAAGAAGCAATAGAGGCAAAAGGTTCGCCGCCCTGAGCAAGGGCTCAGTCGAACATCTGACCACACGAGGGTGCCACGGGCTTGCGCACGGTTTGCAAGGTGACGTGGTCGATGTCGAAACGCGCGTGAAGTTCTTCCGTGGCCCTTTGGTAGAAGGCATCGTCCGGCGCTCCTGCGGGTGTGATCAGGTGGGCCGTCAGTGCAATCTGCGAGGTGCCCATGGCCCAGACGTGCAGGTCGTGGACCTGTGTGACGCCGGGCAGGGCGAGCAGGCACTGGTTCACCGCATTGAGGTCGACGCTGTCGGGCACGCCATCGAAGAGCAGGTGAAGCGACTGGCGAAACAGGTTCCAGGTGCCCGCCAGGATGACCGCCGCGATCACCAGACTCATCACCGGGTCGAGCCACTGCCAGCCCATCCACAGGGTGAGTGCGCCCGCCACCACCACACCCGCTGAGACCAGGGCATCTGCGGCCATGTGCAGAAAGGCGCCCCGGATGTTGAGGTCACTTTTGCCTCCGCGCATGAAAAGCAGCGCGGTGGCGGTGTTGATCACGATGCCGATGCCCGCCACCACCATCATCGTCAGGCCTTGTTCGCTGGGTTCGGCCACAGGCGAGGTCAGTCGTTGCGCGGCTTCCCACACCAGCGCACCCATGGCCATGAGCAAGAGCAGGGCGTTGGCAAAGGCGGCCAGGATGGTGCCGCGCTTCCAGCCGTAGGTGTGGCGGGCGTCGGGGCTCAGGCGTCCCGCGGCAGCGCCACCCCAGGCCAGCGCCAGGCCCGCGACGTCGCTCAGGTTGTGGCCTGCGTCGGCCAGCAGTGCCAGCGAGTCGATCTTCCAGCCATAAAAGGCCTCGACCGCCACGAATCCGACGTTCAGCGCAATGCCGATGGCAAAGGCGCGGTCGAAGTTGGCGGGGGCGTGGCTGTGCGCGTGACCGAGACCGTGGTCGTGGCTGTGGTGTTCATGGTGGTGGCCATGGGCTTGGTCGTGTTCGGGGTGCATGACCCGATTGTGTCGCAGCCGGTGTCTGCGGCTGTGCACACCGAATCGCGGCTTCTTGCATCGCACTGGCTCACCAGGGTTCGTGCAAACCCTGATGTTCGCGCGACGTCAACTCACCGTGCGCGGCCAAGCGGGTGTGTTCAAGGCGGCCCCTAACCTAGCGGCACGGCATCGCACTCAGGCAATTGCAGGGCGCCGCCGGTGTTGGGGTTTGGGCTACCGGGCCAGACCCGAAGAGCGATCCATTTCAAGACTGGAGACAAGAGATGAAACCCAAGACCAAGGAAGCGTACGTGCAGATCGATGCTGTGGACTGGCAGCCCTTTCCGGAGGCATTTTCCACTGGGGGGATTCGGTGGAAGCTGCTGAATGTGGCTCCTGAGATGAGCTCCTGGACGGCCATTTTCGATTGCCCCGCAGGGTCGTCTTTCGCACCCCATATCCATGCCGGGCCCGGCGAGTACTTCTTGACCCGCGGACGCATGGATGTGCGAGGCGGCAAGGCGGCCGGTGGCGATACCGCCGTTGCGCCGGGCTACGGCTTTGAGTCGTCGGGTGCGCGCCACGACATGACCAACTTTCCGGTGGACAGCGAGTTCTACATGACATTTCTCGGGCCGCTCACGTTCATCAAGCCTGATGGCTCGCCCATCGCGGTGATCGGCTGGGAAGAAGCGCAGGGCGCCTGGGGTTGATCACCACCGGGCCCGGGGCGCGCGGGCGCTGCGGACCCGGTTCCTTTGCACATCTCACTCAAGGAGAGCGACCATGAGCGAAACCGCAACGCCAGCGGGCACGCGAACCACGCAACAGGTGTTTGCGCACCACCTGGCCGCATTTGGGGAAGGCCTGGATTCCCTGGTCAGCGACTACGCCGCCAATGCCTGCATTTGTCTGAACGACCAGACCATCATTGGCCATCAGGGCATCCGTCTGTTCTTTGACGGGTTTCTGAAAGGAATTCGTCCGGGCTTCTGGGACGGTTTCAAGGTTCTGCGCGAGGAGTGCAGGGGCGACGTGGCCTATCTGGTCTGGGAAGCGCCGCCGTTTGTCCGAATGGCCACCGACACCCTGCTTGTGCGGGACGGAAAGATCCAGGTGCAGACCTTCACCGTATTGGCATGAACCAGGGGAAAAGACATGACGCGACTGAACGTTTATTCACGGCGACAAGCCCTGGCTGGCGGTGCGGTCACCGCTGCGCTGCCCGTGCTTGGCCTCGCAACGCCGGCTTTTGCCGCCAGCGAGGCGGCCACCGCCACCCAGGCGGTTCTTGATCACCATTTGGGGGCCTTTGCAAAGGGCCTCGATGAAATCATGCGCGACTATTCGTCTGCTTCGGTGATTCTGACCCACGACAAGCAATACCGCGGTCTGGCCGAAATCCGGAGTTTCTTCGACGGCTTCTTGAAATCCGTCAAGCCGGGGTTCTGGGAGGCTTTCAAGATTCAGACGCAGTCGGTGAACCGGGACGTGGCCTACCTGGTGTGGGAGGCGAGGCCTTTTGTGAGTTTGGCCACCGATACCCTGGTTGTGCGCGGCAAAAAGATCGTGGTCCAGACGTTTACGGCGGCTTGATTCGGCCCGGTCTCCGTTGCCAGGCGGGGGCGCGATTGCGCTGGGCCGTGCTCGTGGGCTTGGGTGTTCCATCGACGCTCTTATCTGACTCTTCCCTTCTTATGGCCAAGTTGATTCACACCATGGTTCGCGTGCGCGATCTGGACAGTTCGCTCAGGTTCTATCGCGAAGCGTTTGCGCTGGAGCCTTCGCATCGGTTGGACTTTCCCGACTTCTCACCGGTGTATCTGAGGAACGGGGAAGCCGATGTGGAAATCGAGCTGACCTGGAACAAGGGGCGTGAGGACCCGTATTCCCATGGCGATGGCTATGGTCATGTGGCCGTGGTCGTCGATGACCTGTCGGCGCATCGGGCGATGCTTGTTCAGACAGGTTATGAGCCCATGCCCATCAAGGAGTTCGTGGTGGCCGATCGGCTCTTGGCGCGTTTCTACTTTGTCGTCGATCCGGATGGTTACAAGATCGAGGTGTTGGAGAAGTTGGGCCACTACCGCTGAAACGTGGCGGTGTTCGCTCTGAGTCAAGAGACTGTGCGCTGTGGTTGACCAGGCCACCGCCTAGGCAACTACCCTTTTGCCTGGGGCCCCGCAGAAGGCCCCAATCCACCGGAGACACGGATGCTAATGAAGACCAAGGCGGACGATCATGGTCCGGTGCTTGAGTGGTCGACAGCTGGCCTGAGCCAGTCGGACTCCACGGACGCATGGCAGGCCGCGCTGACCGAGAATTACGGTGAGTGGCAGGTCTCACGGGCGGTGGGGGCGGGCTTCAAGGCCAGCATCCGCAACCGGGACTTCCTGGGCGTCAAGCTGGTGGAGTGTGTTTGCGATCCCTGCACCGGGCGGCGGTTGCCGCAGTTCACCGAACGAGCGCCCGTTCCCTATATCGGCGTTCAGATCACCAAGGCCGGCCGCGAGCGCTTTCATTTTGGCGGTGAGGACATCAGCCTTGAGTCGGGCGACATGGTGATCTGGAGCGGTTCACAACCGGCCGAATTCACCGTGGTGGAGCGCTTGCACAAGGTGACCCTGGTGTTGCCGTGGTCTGAGGTGCAAGAGCGCCTGCCGCGCGGCTCGATGTTTCCTGGCACCGTGATCGACAGCCGGATGGGCATTGGCGCGGTGTTGTACTCCCATGTGGAGAACCTGGCGCGGCAATTGGACGTTTTCAGCGAAAACGACAACGCGGCGGTGAGGCGGGCCACGCTGGAGCTGCTGACCGCAGCGATGAGCCACCGTGTGGACATTCCGCAGCGGGGCCTGGCGCACCGCTACCTCAAGCAGTTGCAGGACCACATTCTGAACAACCTTCAGGACGAGAATCTTTCTCCGACCAGCATTGCCGAGGCCAACAACATGTCGCCGCGCTACGTGCACTTGCTGTTTGCGCAGATCGGGGTGAGTGCGTCGTCTTGGATTCGCGCCCAGCGGCTTGAGCGCTGCAAGGAAGACCTTTGCAGTCGGACGTACCGCGACAGCAGCATTGCCGAGATCGCATACGGCTGGGGCTTTGCTGACGCTTCGCACTTCACCCGCGTGTTCAAACAGCACTACGGCATGAGCCCGCGGGCGTTTCGCGAAATGGGCGGCGGTCGGCTCGATCCGGCCAGCATGGCAGGCCTTCAGAATCGGCCATTGCACCCAGACGAAGACTGAGCACGCGACCTCGGCTCGCCATTCCGTGGCCGAGGAAGCGTTCAGAGCGCGGGCGCTTGCAATTGCCGCAACACTTCGGCGTGAAAATCGGCGCCGCCTGCGGCGTCGCTCATGAACGCCTCAAGCGATCCGTCAAATCGGACCAAGCCCTGGTGCAGCAGCACCAGCCGGTCCGCGACCTGGGCTTCTTCGATCAGGTGGGTGGCCCACAGCACGGCCATGCCGCGCGAACGGCAGAGCCCGCTCACGGTGTCCAACAGCTGTTGGCGGGAGGCGGGGTCCAGGCCCACGGTGGCCTCGTCCATGAGCAGCACCTGGGGCGCGTGCAGCAGCGCGCGCACCAGTTCCACCTTTCTTCGTGTGCCGCCTGAAAGGCTGCGGACCACCGCCTTTGCCTGATCGGCGATGCCCATGAGGGCAAGGCCGTCAGCAATGCGTTGTTTCGCGAGAGCCCGGGGCATGCCGTGAAGATCGGTGTGAAAGAGAAGGTTGGACAGCACCGGCAGGTCGAGGTCCAGGGCGCTTTGCTGAAACACCACCCCCAAGCCGCTCAGGGCGCGGGCGGGGTGGGTGTGCATGTGGTGGCCCAGGACCTCGATGCGGCCCTGGTCAGGGCTGAACAGCCCGGTCAGCACCTGCAGCAAGGTGGACTTGCCCGCGCCATTGGGACCGAGCAAGGCGCACATCTGGCCAGCCTGCAGCGACAGGCTCACGCCTTTCAGCGCGGGTTTTCCGTTGTAGGCCTTGTGGAGGTCGGTGGCCTGTAGCGGGGAGTGTGTGTTCATTGATCGGGCTTGGCCAGCAGCTTCATGCGGCTGAGGAGTTGGCGTTCGTGTTCCACCGTTTTTAGCACCGCGGCGCGGTAGTCGGCGGTGTTGAGGTAGTTGATTGACTGGTCAAAGCGCTCCAGCGCCTCCCGATGGCGCGGGCTGAACACGGCCTGGCGAAAGGCGTCGTGCAACTTGGCGATGATGGCCGGCGGCGTGCCTTGGGGCGCAGCCAGGCCCCAGGGCGATGTGTAGACCGCTTGCGGGTAGCCCAGCTCGCGCATGGTGGGAACCTGAGGCCATCGCGGGCTGCGCTCGGCACTGAAGAGCGCCAGGATGCGGATCTTTCCCTGGTCAACCCAGGGCGCAAAGCCGCTGGAGTTCACCCCGGCCATGATGAGGCCGCTGGCCACGGCGAGCATTTGATCGGCGGTGCCTTTGTAGGGCACATGCACGTAGGTCACACCGTGCTGTTGCAGCAGCTCTTCGGTGGCGAGGTGGGCGGTCGTGCCCACGCCGGTGGACCCAAGAATGAGCTCCCCTGGGTGTTTCTTGGCCCAGTCGACCAGGTCGGCCCAGCTTTTCCAGGGGCTGTCTGCAGGCACCAGCACACCGAAGCTCACGCCGGAGACCTGAAGAATCGGGCTTAGGTCGGTCACCGGGTTCCATGGCACTGCGTGCATCAACGCATGGCGGTACACGGTGATGGGCACCTGGCCGATGGTGTAGCCGTCGGGGTCGGCCATCTTGAGCGCGGGTGCCACCTGGGTGCCGGCCGCCCCTGGTTTGTTGGCAACCACCACGGCCTGGCCCAGATGCTTTTCTGCCTCGTCGGCGAGGATGCGGATGGTCAGGTCGGTCTGGCCGCCTGCGGGCCAGGGCACGATCAGGGTGACGGGCCGCTCAGGCCAATTGTCTGCTGGCCCTGCGTGGACTGGCCATCCGGCGCCCCCGAGCATGGCGCTGCCCAGACCCCAGCCAAGCCATTGGCGGCGCGTGAGGGGTGCGAGGGGTGTGGTGGGCGGAGAGGGTTTTCGCTGCGGAATTGCGCGACGCATGGCGTGCCTTTCGGGGTGAATTTGTCTCGGTGTTCTGCGGCCGCGCGGCGGCCTTGTGGAGGCGTTGGGCAGCAAGTTCCGTTCCCGTGGTTCTGGCACTGTACTTGCTGGCTTTGGGTGGGTGAACCGCCTTGGTGACATGGAAATTCGCACAGCGCCGGCGTGCTCCAGTAGCATCAAAGAGCACCGAAGATAACCACTATGAAGGAGACACGTTTGAGCAAGATCCACCCCACCGAATCCGTTTTCAGCTGGCGCCGCCTGGTGGTTTCAGCCGCGATATGTGCGGCGTCTGCACCCGTCGCACACGCCCAGAGCGCTGGAAAAGTCTATGTTTCCAGCGAGAAGGACAACGCCATCTATGTGTTCGATGCGCAGGGTGAGCGACAGTCCCGCATCGAGGTCTGCAAGCGCCCGAGGGACATGGCATTCAGCCCCGATCAGAAGCGGATCATGGTGGTCTGTGGCGACAGCAATGCCCTGGGGCTGGTCAATGTTGCAACAGGTCGCCTGGAGGGAAGTGTTCCATTGGGGGACAGTCCCGAGATGTTTGCCCTCAGTCCCGACGGCAAACTGGCCTACGTGTCGATAGAAGACGACAACGTGATGGCCGCCTATGACCTGGACAGCGGCAAGCCGGCGTTCGAGGTCAAGACGGGTGGCGAGCCCGAAGGGGTGCTCGTCACGCCGGATGGCAAGACGGCTTATGTGACCTCCGAGGTGGCCAACCTCGTTCATGAAATCGATTTGCCCTCGCGCAAGGTGGTCAAGAACATCAAGGTGGGCAAGCGCCCGCGCCGCTTCGCTTTGGCTGCAGGTGGTGCCGAGCTCTGGGTGACCAACGAACTGGATGCTTCCGTGGGCGTTGTCGATACCAAGACGCGGGCCCTCAAGCACACCATCCGGTTTGAGGTGAAGGGCATGCGCGCGAGCGACATCACGCCCGTGGGCATGACCGTCAGCCCCGACGGCAAATCGGTCTGGGTGGGCTTGGGGCGCGCCAACCATGTGGCCGAGGTCGATGTGGCCACCCATGCGGTCAAGAGGCTGGTGTTGGTGGGCAAGCGCGCCTGGGGGCTGCGGATCCATCCCGATGGCAAGACGCTGTATGTGGCCAATGGGCTTTCGGACGATTTGACGCTGATCGACACTGCCAGCGGGAAAGCCATCAAGACCGTGCCAGCCGGGCGGGTGCCTCATACCGTGCTGGTTGGCTCATGAGGTCCAGAGAAGCCGGGGCTGTGCTGCTTGGGCAGTGCAGGCTGGCGGGCCGGTCGGCTGCGTGGTGCTGGCGTGCCGCCGCTGCGGTGCTGTGTCTCTCTGCGGGCGTTGCGTCGACCACGGCGCTGGCGGCTGCCAAGGTCACGGTGGCGGTGATTTCGTTGGCCGACGATGCGCGCTATGCGCCGCGGCGCATGGAGCGGGCCTATCCTGGGCATCCGACAGGCCGGGCCATCGACGGCGCCCGGTTGGCGGCGGCCGATTCGGCGTTTGAGCTGGAGGCCGAGGGGCTTGAGCTGGCCGTGCGCGATGTGGTGTTGCCCAACGCTGCGGCACTTCCCAAGGCCTTGGCCGAGTTGAAGGCGGCCAGGGTGCAGCATGTGCTGGCCGATGTGCCGCTGGCGCAGCTGCGGCAACTGGTGCAGACCGCGCCAGCCGCTCTGGGCGGTGCCGTGATCTTCAATGCCGGGCTGGACGATGACAGTCTGCGCGCGGGCGGTTGTGCAGCGGTCTTGTTGCACACCTATCCCAGTCGGCAGATGCTGAGCGATGCCTTGGCGCAGTACCTGGCCGCGCGCAACTGGCGCAAGGCGTTGGTGTTGCAGGGCCCTTTGCCTGGAGACGCGTTGCTGGGGCAGGCCTGGGCGCGTTCGGCCAAGCGCTATGGCATCAAGGCCACCCAGGAGCGGCCCTTCAAACTCAGTGGCGATCCCCGCGAGCGCGACTTGGCCAACACGCGGCTGCTCACGGGTGACCGAGATCACGATGTGGTGGCCGTGATGGACAGCGACGGGGAGTTCGCACGCACCTTGCCTTACGCGACGCAGTGGCCACGGCCGGTGGTGGGCGCCAATGGGCTGATGGCCCTGGCCTGGCATTCCCAATGGGAGCGCAATGGCGGCCCGCAACTCTCGCGGCGCTTTTTCAAGGCCGCTCAGCGACCCATGACCGGACAGGATTGGGCGGCCTGGATGGCGGTGCGCTCGGTGGTGGCGGCTTTGGTCGACAACCCCAAGGCATCGGTCGGTGAGCAGCTCAAGGCCCTGCGCGAAGGGCGGGTGTTCGTCGACGGCTTCAAGGGGCAGCGTTTGTCTTTTCGGCCCTGGGACGGGCAGTTGCGCCAGCCTTTGTTTTTGAGCCATGTGGATGGCGTGGTGGGCACCGCGCCGGTGGAGGGTGTGCTGCACCCGCGCGAGGTGCTCGATACGTTGGGCGTGGACGAAAGGGAGAGCGCATGCAGGGCCCGCCCATGAGCCCCGATGTGGGCGTGGCGCTCGCGATGCCTGTGCATCTGGCGCGTGCGCTGCGGGCGGTGGTGGGGCGTGAGCTGAACCGGTTTCTTCGCCAGCCTTCGCGCCTGGGGTCGGCGCTGGTGCGTCCGTTGCTGTGGTTCGTGGTGTTCTCCGCGGGGTTCACCAATGTGTTTGGTGTGGCCATCGTGCCGCCATACGAGACCTACATCGAATACAAGGAATACATGGTGCCCGGCTTGCTGGGGATGGTGGCCTTGTTCAATGGCATGCAGAGCTCCCTGTCGATGGTGTACGACCGAGAGATGGGGGTGATGCGTCTGCTGTTGACGGCACCTTTGGCGCGCGGCTGGCTGCTGGGATTCAAGCTGTTGGCCGGCACTTGCCTCTCGGTGTTGCAGATGGCGGTGTTTTTGGTGATTGCGCGCCTCTTTGGCGTGGAGATGCCGCTTCACCTGGTGCCTGGCTTGTTGGTCGCCATGGCCTGTGGCGCGCTCATGCTGGCGGCGCTGGGGCTGATGCTCTCGGTGTATGTGCGCCAGTTGGAGAACTTTGCCGGCACCATGAACTTTGTGATCTTCCCCATGTTCTTCATCAGCCCGGCGCTCTACCCGCTTTGGAAGCTGGAAGAGTCTGGGGCGTGGTGGATTCTCAAACTGGCCGAGGCCAACCCCTTCACCTACGCGGTGGAGGCGATGCGCTTTGCCATGGTGGGGCAGTTTCACGGGTTGGCCTGGGCGGTGGTGCTGGGCTGCAGCCTGGTGTTTTTCGTGCTGGCCCTGTGGGGCTACGACCCGCAACGTGGCTGGATTCGCCGCAAGGGAGCGGCTTGAGCGGCGCCTGCTGTCCAACGGGCGGGCAAAACAAGGAGACACGCATGGTGGAGAGCATGCAGCGGCGTCAGCTGCTGGTGGGCGGGTTGCTGGCCTGCGGTGGCGGACTGGTGCGGGCGGGCGAGGTGGATCAGACCGGTGGCGATCCGCTGGGCTCGATGCAATGGCCCGGGCTGCGTCAGCGGTTTCTGGGCGAGGCACCGATGTCGTTCTCAAAAGCGGTGCGCATCAGCGGGCCTGACTTTGCCGACGATGCGATGAATGTGCCACTGATGCTCGATGCGCGGGCCCTTGCGCAGACGGCGGGTGGCATCGACCTGATTCGTGTGGTGGTTGACCGCAACCCGGTTCAGCATGTGCTCGACTTCGCGCCGGTCAAAGCCTTGCCCATGCTCGCCTTTCGCATCCGCATGGAGCAGGCTTCTCCGGTGCGGGCGATGGTCAAGACGCGCGATGGGCACTGGCATGTGGGCAGCACCTGGGTGCAAGCCGCTGGCGGCGGCTGCACCGTGCCGGGCGCCACCCGTGCCGATGGTTCCTGGAGCCGAACGCTCAACCAGGTGCAGACACGGTTCTTCAACAATGTGATCGAAGGCAGCAAGCGTTTGCGGGTGCGCATCATGCACCCCATGGACACCGGCCTGGTCGCGGGCACGCCAGCCTTCTACATTGAAGATCTGCAACTTGTGGATGGCCGTGGCGAGGTGTGGTGGCGCCTGATGCCGCATGAACCCGTGTCCGAAAATCCCATCCTCACCTTCGAGCTCCCGACCGATCTCCCGGCGCAACTCACGCTGCAAGGGCGCGACAACAATGGCAACCCCATTCAAGCCGAGGTGCGGACATGAGGCAGCTGCTTGTTTCGCTCGCGGTGGCGGTGGCGTGCGGTGGCACGGGCTGGCCAGCCTTGGCGCAGGAGCGGGCCGAACCGGCCCGGCTCGACTACACACTCCAGCCGCGCCAGATTGCGCCAGACACCTGGGTGCTGGAAGGGGCGGTGGAGGACTTCAGCCGCAGCAATGGGTGCAACATCATCAACACCGCGTTCATTGCCACGGGCGCGGGGGTGGTGGTGGTCAACACCGGTCCCTCCCGGCTGTACGGCGAACAGCAGCGCCGGGCCATCGGGCGGGTGACGGGCGAGCCTGTGAAACGCGTGTTCAACCTCAACCTGCACCCGGACTATTTCTTTGGCAACCAGGCCTGGGAGGACGCACCGGTTGAGGCGCTGCAAGGCACCATTGCCGGTCAGCAGGCCGAAGGCCCTGCCTATGCCGACAACCTGTACCGCCTGTGCGGCGACTGGATGAAGGCCACAGAACCTCGGCCCGCGCGTGCGGCGGTGGGGCCGCAGTCGTTCGAGATGGGGACGCACCGACTGGAGCTGCGGCGGCTTCGCGGGCACACCGCCGATGACTTGGTCTTGATCGACCACACCACGGGGGTGATGTTTGTCGGCGGCCTGGTTTTCTCCCGCCGTGTTCCAACCACCCCTCATGCGGATTTCCAGGCCTGGTTGGCCAGCCTCAACACGCTGGCACAGTGGCAGAAGGATGAGGGTCTTCGCTGGGTGGTGCCCAGCCATGGCCCGGTGCACACCGGCCCTGGGGGCATGGACGAGACGCGCGATTGGCTGCAATGGCTCAGCCGCCGCATGAATGAGAGTGCCGAGCGTGGGCTGGATCTGAGCGAGGTGCTGCGGATGCCTGTGCCTCAACGGTTTGCGGATTGGGCCGCACAGCCTGCTGAGCTGCAACGCAGCCTGGCCCAGTGGTATCCACACTATGAGCAGCGCGCCATGGCCGCGCCCGCTCGCTGACTGATCGATTCCTGCCCAGGCCGGGGTGTTGCAAGTCGGGCAGGTCAGTGATTCATTTTTGAACAGTGTCACGCGCCCCTGACCGTGACAGATGGGCTCCGGTGGGTGGCTGTGCGCCCTTTCCTGCGCTGAAAGGGGCCGCAACGCGGTTTTGGCGGGAATTGAGGGTGGATTCTGATTGGGGAAAACCCGGGGAGTGGTGTTGGCACAGATGTTGCCCTTGAGAGCGGGTGCAACCCCCAGACCCGTGGGTCGGGCGTTCACCAACAGCCGGGGGTGACAACCCGGAGGCCGCATCAACTTTTGAACGAGCAGGAGACAACCCAGTGAAACGTACCCTATTGAGCCTTTTGGTCATGGCCGCTACGGCCCATGTAGGCGCCCAAGGCGTGACCGACGCCATGATTGCCGACGACGCCAACACCCCGACAACGTGCTCTCCTGGGGCATGGGCACGCAGGGGCAACGCTACTCCAGCCTCAACCAGGTCAACGCCAAATCCATCAGCAAGCTGGTGCCGGTGTGGTCGATGTCGTTTGGCGGCGAGAAGCAGCGGGGCAGGAATCCCAGCCCCTGGTCAACAAGGGCAAGATGTTCGTGACCGCTTCGTACTCGCGCATCTTCGCGCTGGACACCAAGACCGGGGCGAAGCTCTGGAAGTACGAGCACCGCCTGCCAGAAGGCATCATGCCCTGCTGCGATGTGGTCAACCGGGGCGCGGCGCTCTATGACAACCTGGTCATTTTCGGCACGCTGGACGCCCAGCTGGTGGCCCTCGACCAGGACACCGGCAAGGTGGTCTGGCGCGAGAAGATTGATGATTACTCCGCTGGCTACAGCTACACCGCCGCGCCCCTGATCGCCGAGGGCCTGTTGCTCACCGGCGTGTCCGGTGGTGAGTTCGGCGTGGTCGGTCGCGTGGAAGCGCGGGACCCCAAGACCGGCAAGATGGTCTGGACGCGCCCGGTGGTCGAAGGCCACATGGGCTACAAGGACGGCAAGGAAAACGGCATCACCGGCACCACCAACGCCAGTTGGCCTGGCGAGACCTGGAAGACCGGCGGCGCGGCAACCTGGCTGGGCGGTTCCTACGATGCCAAGACCGGTCTGGCCTATTTCGGTACCGGCAACCCGGGTCCCTGGAACAGCCACGTGCGCAAGGGCGACAACCTGTATTCCGCCTCGACCGTGGCCATCGATGTGAAGACCGGCAAGATCGTCTGGAGCTACCAGGGCACACCGAACGACTCCTGGGACTTTGACGGGGTCAACGAGTTCGTGACATTCGACATGGACGGCAAACGCATGGGGGCCAAGGCCGACCGCAATGGCTTCTTCTACGTGCTCGACGCGGCCAACGGCAAGCTGACCAACGCCTTCCCGTTTGTGACCAAGACCACCTGGGCCACCGGCATCGACATGAAGACAGGCCGGCCCAACTTCGTGCCGGAAAACCGCCCTGGTGACCCGACCGCGGCCGGTGGTGACGGCAACAAAGGCAGCTCGGTTTTTGCCGCGCCTGCATTCCTGGGCGGCAAGAACCAGATGCCCATGGCGTACAGCCCGAAGACGGGTTGTTCTATGTGCCCACCAACGAGTGGGGCATGGAGATCTGGAACGAGCCCATCACCTACAAGAAGGGCGCGGCCTATCTCGGTGCCGGCTTCACGATCAAGCCGCTCTATGACGACCACATCGGCGCCTTGCGCGCGGTCAACCCCAAGACCGGCAAGATCGAATGGGAAGTCAAGAACGAGGCCCCGCTGTGGGGTGGTGTGATGACCGCGGGGGACCTCGTCTTCTGGGGCACCCCCGAGGGCTTCCTCAAAGCGGCCGATGCCAAGACCGGCAAAGTGGTCTGGCAGTTCCAGACCGGCTCGGGTGTGGTGGCGCCTCCGATCACCTGGACCGAAGGCGGTGAGCAGTACATCAGCGTGGTCTCGGGCTGGGGTGGTGCTGTGCCGCTGTGGGGTGGCGAGGTGGCCAAGAAGGTCAACATGCTCGAGCAAGGTGGCTCGGTCTGGACCTTCAAGCTGATGAAGTAATCCCCCTGCGCCGCTGTGCGCCTTCCCCGAGGGGGATCACACCTGTGGCCCGGCAATGCCGGTTCCACGGTGTGTGCTGGGTGGGGCTTCTGGCGCAACTCTTTGCGCCGTTGTCCCACCCATTTTTTTGCCCATTGATTTCAACGATTCGAGATTCGAGCCATGCGCAACTTCCTTTTCATGACCACCAGCCTCCTGTTTGCCGTTGGCGCTGCAAACGCGCTCGACGAAGCCGCCGCGATGGAGCTCGCCAAAGCCAACGGTTGCCTGTCTTGCCATTCGGCCAAGGAGAAAATCGTGGGCCCGGCCTACAGCGTGGTGGCCGAGAAATACAAGGATGACAAAGACGCCGTGGCTTCGCTGGTGCAATCGATCCAGCGAGGCTCCAAAGGCAAGTGGGGCCGCACCCCAATGCCTCCCCATGACACCATGAGCCAGGCCGATCTGAAGACGCTGGCCGAATGGGTCATGAGCATGAAGCCCTGAGCGGTTCGTGGGCGCTCAGGGCCGTGCCGGCAGCCGCTGGCGCTCAGTGGTGTTTGTCGTCGTCTTCGCACCCGGATTCGGCTTGGGTGTCGCATGCGTGGTCATCGCCGTCCGAATCGTCTTCGGCGTGTGAACCACTGGCGCTGTGATCGTCTTCGCGCTCCGCGCTTGGGTCGTCAGACCCATTCGCTTCGTCCACATCGTCTCCGCTGTCGTCGGGGCGATCGCCGGTCGCGCTTTGGTCTTCGACCTTGAGGCGGTCGGCCACCATGACGCCATTGCTCATGGTGCCGTGCACTTCGACCCGCATGCCCGGTGACAGGGTGGTGGGGGTGGCGCTGGCATCGACCGGGATGCCGTCGATGCTGAAGCTTGTGGGGCTTGTGTAGGCCGTCACACGGCCCTCGAGTTCGTGCGGGTCGGTGTTGTGGTCATCTCTCGGATTGTCGTCGTCGAGTTCGACCCGACGGGCCACCAGGCGCCCGTCGACCATGTCGCCCTGGATTTCCACCCGGCTTCCCTTGCGCATGCCTTGCGGCGTGGCGTTCGACCCGCTGGCGTCCACCGGAATGCCATCGACGCTGAAGTTTGTTGGACCTGCAAAAGCGGTCACCGTGCCCTTGTAAGAGGGGGTCGCTGAGGCCGCGGTGTCGCCGCCGCTGCCGCCTCCGCAGGCCGAAAGCCCGGCCAGCAGCAGGGCGGCCGAGACGTGTTTCCAGGCACTTGTCTGACGGAGGACGAGGCGAAGGGGGGTTGGGTGCATGGGTTTCTCCTCGGGTGGGCTGGAGCGTTGTGAATTGCTTGTGTTTCCATGGCCGTGGGTTTGGACCAGGCGCAGATCCGTGGCTCGGACCCATGGCCCCATGGGGCCGGTCCGGTGCGCGCATCGCACGGCCGACGATGGAGGGGCAGGCTTAACGCAATATGAACTGCACAGTTCTTTTGCCCCGCTTACCTTTGGTTGCGGGCCTTGGTGTGCGGTGTTTTCCCGGTGTGGCGTCGATACCGAAGGTCACATCTTGGGCGCCTCTGGCTTGAGCTCAATGGATAGGATGCGGGTGTCTGAAACATCGATGGGGTTTTCTCATGGCATTCATTTCTTCGCTTTCGGTCAAGTTGCTTCGTCCTGCGACGCTGGTGGTGGCCTGTCTGGCAGGCGGTGCCGCCTGGTCGGATGACATCGTGGTGGTGGTCAATCCGCCGCCGGTGTCCGATCCGGCGGTGTCCGCGCGGCAGCAGCAGATGACGCTGCAACTGGCGCGGGCGAACCTCAGCCAGCAAGGAATTGCCGAACCGACCACTGCCGAGCTTGCGCTGGCCGCCAGCGATGTGCAGGCATTGCGCGACAGCGGCATGGGTTGGGGGCAGGTTGCTCACAGCCTGGGGCTGCGCCTGGGCTCGGTGGTCAGTGCCGCCAATCGGGCTGACAAGGCTGAGCGTGTGGCGGATGCCTCTCAGGCCAAATCGCGCACCCCGTCGAAAGCCGACGAGCGTGGGCAAGGGCCCGGTTCAAATGGTCGCGGTGGCAGCCAAAGCGCCGGTGGTGGCCAGGGCAGCGGCGGCAAAGGTGGTGGCGGCAGCAATGCAGGGGGCGGCGGAAACGCTGGCGGTAGCGGAGGGGGTAAGGGCGGCGGCAATGGAGGTGGCAATGGAGGCGGAAAGGGTGGGGGGAGTGGTGGAGGAAATGGTGGCGGCAATGGTGGCGGGAAAGGCGGTGGCCATGGCGGCGGCAAACGCTGATCGGGCGAGCCGTGGCGGTGCCTTTTGATCGACTTGCCCCGGTCCACACTTTCTGCCATGGGCTGAAGTGGCGGGGTCAGCGGTGCTCGCGTGGCGCCGGTGTGGTGAAAATATGGCCATGACGTTGCCATTCGAGTACCAGAATCCCACGCTGCAATTTGAGCGTTTCATGGTGGACGCGCGCGACTGTGCGGGCTTGCCCACCACCAACATGGCCTGGAACATGGTGGTGGGGGTCTTTCACGCCTTCCGGCATCGGTTGACGGTGGCCGAGGCATTGGCCTTTGCGGCCATCCTGCCACCCATGTTGCGGGCCCTGTTCATCGAGGACTGGGACATTGCGCAGCAGCCTGTGCCTTTCGGCGATCCTCAAGAATGGCTTGCTGATGTGCGCAGCGTGCGCACAGAACACAACTTTGCGCCTGAGGATGCGGTGCCGTCGGTGGCTGCTGCGTTGCGTGGCCACGTGGACGCGGTGGCGCTGGAGCGGGTTTTGCAGCAGTTACCGGCTCCCGCAGGTCGCTATTGGCGACCCAAGGCAGCGTCGCCTGGTGACCAGTGAGGGTGTGGCGGCGGCTGCAACGCCTTTTTGGGTCTGCAACCCATCTTGGAGAAAATGTGTGAACAGGCCCTGATGTGCTGTCCCGCAAACAGTTGCATGAAATGAAAGCGATGGATTCGCGCCCAGGGCAAGGCGCAAACCGCAGTGATAGCTCGTGCTGTCGCGAGGATCTGCAACGCAGCCATGGGTGTGAAGGCGAGGTTTCATGTGCAAGTCATTTGCGGGACAGCACACTAGTCGAGCGGGTGCAGGTGGCGGGACTCGTCGTCGCTGCGGAAGACGATGGGGATGTGGCGTTGCTTTGGCGCCTGCCTGACCATCCGGACCACCTTTTCGTGGTGGGGTGACTTGCTGCACACGGGGTCGGCCTCAGCGGGATCGCCCGTGATCATGAAGGCCTGGCAGCGGCAGCCGCCGAAGTCTTTGTGGCGTTCGTCGCAGGTGAGGCATGGGGCTTTCATCCAACCCTCGCCGCGAAAGGCGTTGAACGCCTGGCTGCGTTGCCAGATGTCGGCGATCGGGGTGTCCTTGACGCTGGGCAGGGCCAGACCGGGCAGGTCGCGCGCGTTGTGGCAGGGCATGGCCAGCCCATCGGGGGCCACACTGAGAAACACGGAACCCCAGCCGTTCATGCACGCCTTGGGCCGTTCTTCGAAGTAGTCCGGCACCACGAACAGCACCCGGGGTCTGGGGCCCGTTTTGTTCGATTGCTCCAGGCGAAACTGGTTGACGGCCGCCTCGGCTTCGAGGAGCTCCTCCTGTGTGGGCATCAGGTGGTCGCGGTTGATCCATGCCCAGCCGTAGTACTGCGTGTTCGCCAGTTCGAGGTACTCGGCTTCCAGGGCCACGGCCATGTCGATGATCTTGCGCACGTGGGGCAGGTTGTGGCGGTGCAGCACGCAGTTCAACACCATCGGCCAGTCGTGTTGCTTGATCAGGCGCGCCACGCGCTGCTTGAGCTCAAAGGTTTTGGTGTGGCTCAGGAAGTCGTTGAGTTCCTTGGTGGAGTCTTGAAAGGACAGCTGGACGTGGTCCAGACCGGCTTCTTTGAGCGCTTGTGCCTTGGCCGGGGTCAGGCCCACGCCCGAGGTGATGAGGTTGGTGTAGTAGCCCAGTCGGTGGGCCTCCTGTACCAGCTCGACCAGGTCGTCGCGCAACAGGGGTTCGCCACCGGAGAAGCCCAGTTGGGCAGCGCCGAGCTTGCGCGCCTGCTGCATCACGCTGACCCATTGCTCGGTGCTGAGCTCGTCGCGGATGCGCGCATGCTGCGTGGGGTTGTAGCAGAACACGCAATGCAGGGGGCATTTGTAGGTGAGCTCGGCCAGCAGCCACAGGGGCGGGCCGACGGGATTGTGCGCAGTAGTGGTCAAAGGGGGGTCTCCTGCGGTTGCGTGAACCTGGCCGGGTGGACTCATTCCAGCCAGCCGCGGCGCTGTCCCTCTTCCAGCAACGAGACCACCTGTGGTTTGAGCGCCTGAACGCTGAATATCTCCTCCAGTTCTTCGACGATGTTGTCCAGGCTTCTCGCGCCGTCGCAGCGCTTGAGAATTTCGGCAGCGCTGTCGTTGAGCTGCACCATGCCTTCCGGATAGAGCAACACCCAGCGCTTTTGAGCTTCTTCGAATTGCAGCCGGAAGCGGCGGGAGAGCTTGGGCTGATCGGGTAGTGTGGAGGTTTCGTTCATGTGGGGTTCTTGCGTTGAGCCGTGGTGGGGCATGTCACTGGCTTGCCTTCTCGATGGCGTCCAGCATGGACCACAGGATGTCGAGCTTGAACTGAAGAATGTCGAGTGCGCGGTGTTGTTGCGCGCGGGTGGTGAAGTGTTCGAGCGTGACCCGCAAACCGTGCTCCACGTCGCGGCTGGCCAGTGGGATGCGGCTGCGGAAATAGGTCAGGCCGGTGGCTTCGATCCAGGGGTAGTGGTGCGGCCAGGTGGCCAGCCGGTCTTTGTGGATCTGGGGGGCAAACATTTCGGTGAGCGAAGAGCAGACGGCCTCTTGCCACGGCGCTTTGGCGGCGAAATTGACGTAGGCGTCGCAGGCAAAGCGCACGGCGGGCGCCACGCCCTGCAGCGACCACAGTTGATCGCGTGGGATGCCCACCGCTTCGCCCAGGCGCGTCCAGGCTTCGATGCCGCCGGCAGCGTCGTTCTGGAAATCGCCATGGCCGTCGTGGTCAAGAATGCGTTCCATCCACAGGCGGCGGTGTGCGCGGTCGGGCATGTTGGCCAGAATGGCCGCGTCTTTGCGCGGGATGCAGATCTGGTAGTAGAAGCGGTTGGCCACCCAGCAACGGATTTCGTCGGGTGTGCAGCCGCCTGCATTCATGCGCACATTGAATGGGTGGTGGATGTGGTAGCTGCGGCCTTTGTCACGCAACTGGGCTTCGAACTCTTCTGCACTCCAGGCGGGCAGGCCCTCGAGCGGGCGGGGGTGTTGGGCGATTTCCATGGGGTTTCAGAAGGCAATGTCCATGCCATCAAAAGCGACCTCGATGCCATGGGCGGTGAGCAAGGCGCGCTCGGGCGAGTCGTCCACCAGCATGGGGTTGGTGTTGTTGATGTGGATGAGGATTTTTCGAACAGTGCCCGGCAACTGGTCGAGTTGCTCGATCATGCCGCCGGGCCCGCTCTGTGGCAGGTGGCCCATGTCGAGCGCGGATTTCTTTGACAGGCCTTCGCGCTGCATTTCATCGTGTGTCCAGAAGGTGCCATCGACCAGCACCACGCTGCACCCGGCCATGATGTTGAGCAACTCGGGGGTGAGTGCGGCCAGGCCGGGCGCATAGAACGCGCGGGAGCCTGTTTTCGGGTTGTGCAGCAACAAGCCGATGTTGTCGCCGGGACGGGGGTTGCCGCGAAATGGCGAGTACGGTGGCGGCTTGGACGACAGGGCCACGGTTTGCACCCTCACGCCCGGCAGCTCGGGGATGTCGGTGGCGCTGCCGTCAATGGGCAGTTCTGTGGCGGCAACCTGGCAATAGTGGGACAGGATGCGTGTGATGGGGAAACCATCAGACAAGTCGGAAAGCACCTCGGGCGTGGCCAGCAGGGGCAGCGGCGTCTGCCGCTCGCGCAGCATCAGCAGACCGGTCACGTGGTCGATCTGGGCGTCCATCAACAACACGGCGGCAATGCCGCTGTCGCGCACGGCGCGCGCCGGCTGGAGGTCCGGGGTCTGTGCGATCTGTTTGAGGATGTCGGGTGAGGCGTTGACGAGCAGCCAGTCTTGTCCGGTGGCGCTCACCGCGATGGACGATTGGGTGCGCGCAGTCGCTCGCAGTTTGCCCTTGCGCAAACCGTCGCAATTGCGGCAGTTGCAGTTCCACTGGGGAAAGCCGCCACCTGCGGCGGAGCCGAGTACCCGAATACGCATAAACTGACCTGGGATTGAGAAGAGACGGGAGAAAGAAAAAAGCGCACGCGTTGTGCACCCGTGCGCCTTTCAGTCGAGCCGCTGACGATCAGCGGTTGGCGATGTACATCGTGATCTCGAATCCGAAACGAAGGTCGGTGAAGGAAGGGGTGGTCCATTGCATAGTCGGTCTCCTGTTGAGGTTGGCATGAAACATGTCTGCAAACTTGCCAGCAAGGTTGCGGTGCAAGCGCCTTCATCCTAAGCAACAACGGTGCCATTGACCATGCCTGCAAGAGCGAATTCGGGTAACTACTGATCGTTCGCCCACCACCGCATTTCACCCATGACCTCCACACCCTGGCCCGTCCCCCGGTATCTTTCCACTTCATCGGCTCACCGTGTGGCTTTCCGGGTGGTGGGGGAGCGCTCGGGGGTGCCCTGGCTCTTGTTGCATGGGGGGCCCGGGGCGAGTTGTCAGCCGGGCATGTTGAGCCCGCTTGATCCGGGGCGGCAGTGGGCGGTGGCGCCCGATCAGCGTGGTTGCGGCGCCAGCCGGCCACGGGGTTCGATCGCCCGCAACACCACGCAGGCGCTTGTTTCCGACCTTGAGGCACTGCGCCGGTCGCTGGGCGTGGAGCGCTGGAATGTGCTGGCGGGTTCGTGGGGCACGGTGGTGGCGCTGGCCTATGCGCAACGCCATCCGCAATGCGTGGGGCGCATGGTTTTGCGTGGCGCGTTTGCGGTGAGCCGGCGCGAGATGGCCGGGCTGTTGCAACCAACCCGACGCGTGGTCCATGCCGTTGGGTTTGAACCACGGTGGCCGCGCGCGCCGGGTTATGGCGTGCCCGCGGTTTTGTCGGCGCTGGGAAAAGTGGTTCAAAGTGGAACACTGGGTGTTGCAGGGCTGCGCGCCGTGCGCCATTGGAACAGGCTGGAGATGGCTTGTGCCCTGGCGGGGATGCGAAAAAGCCTGCGGCATGCCGAGGCGACGCACGACCTGGGCTGTCCCGGCGCATCCGCGCAGACCTCGGCGCGTTGCAACGCGGGTTGCGGCGGGCCCGTGCACAGGCGGCTTTGCCGCGCCTGAGGCCGGTCGATCGGCGGTTGCAGGCCAAGTACCGGGTGCAGGGGCACTACCTGGCGCACCGCGGGTTTGTGCGCCCTGGGGAACTGGACCGTGCTGTGCGGCGCGCAGCGGCCGAAGGCATCGCGGTGGACTGGGTGCACGGCCTTTATGACGCGGTTTGTCCGAGCCGAAACAGCCAGCGCTGGGCGCGCATGGCAGGCCCTGAGGAGCAGGGTGGTGCGATTCGGCTTCACCTTACCCGCGCCGGCCATCTGGGACACGAGCCTGCCACCCTGGATGCCTTGCGCAAGGTGGTCCGCTCGGGTGGGCGGGCGCGGTGAGGTTGGCACGGATGCGCGGCAGGTGGACGACCACCATAGGTTGGGCTCTGGCCTGGGCATTGTTGGCCTCCACATTGGTTGGCTGCACGGCGATGCGGCCAGCAGTGGTTTGTGGTCCGCCGGCGGGCCCGCCGGTGCCCTGGCAAGCGCTGGCACCGGGGGTTTGGGTCTGGGCAGGCGATCCGGGGAGATCGGCGCCGACAACGGTGGCCGTGTGGCGCCGGTTTCGTTGGTGGTGGATGGTGGCGAGGCGGCGGTGATCGATCCGGGGCCGAGTCGGCTGGTGGGTGAGCGTGTGCGCGAATCGGTGGCCTGCCGGTTTCGTGCACGCGTGCGCTGGGTGGTGAACACCCATGCGCATGCGGAGAACGTGTTGGGCAACAGCGCCTGGGCCGGCCTGGATGCCGTTGCGCGGCCGCCTGTGGTGTCGGGCGCTGCCACCCAGGCGGCCATGGGCCAGCGGTGCCCGGCGTGTCTGGCCAGCCTGACGGCCCGGGTGGGCGGGGCGGCGATGGCAGGAACCGGCATCGTGTTACCTGACCGGGTCTTGCGGGCGGGAGATGTATTGCCGGTGGGGCGCATGAGGCTGGTTGTGCAGCCGTTCGAGCGCGGTCATAGCGAAGGCGATCTGGTGTTGTGGAACCCTGCACACCGGGTGGTGTGGGTGGGTGGCCTGGTGTATTCGCGGCGCGTTCCCGAGCTCGCGCAAGGCCGTCTGGACGACTGGTTGGTCGCGCTGGACCACCTGGAAGCGCTGGCGCCGGCCCATGTGGTGTCGGCAGCGGTGTCGTCACGCGAAAGGGCAGGAGACCTGCCAGAGGCCCTGAGCGAGACCCGCGCCTACCTCATGGCCTTGCGGCAAGGCGTGCTGCAAGCGATGGACGAGGGGCACCAGCCTCAGGAGGCGGGTTTGGTGCCCTTGCCCGCGTTTTCATCTTGGGCAGGTTACGCGCAGCGGCACGCCTTCAACGTCCAGCGCGCGTGGCGCGAACTGGAGCCGGTCTGGATGGACCGGGCGCCCTGAGCCGCTCGCTCAGAGCAAGCGCATAGGGAAGGGCCGTCAGTTGAGCACGTCGGGCGGCAACTGGTCCTTCTTGCGATAGATGGTGTTGCGCGAGACCCCCAGCGCCTTGGCCGCTGCCGAGACGTTGCCCTTGTGCAGGCGCAGCATGTTGGCCATTGCGCTGAGCGCCACATCCTGCAGGCGGTGGCCGTCGATCTCCGGAACGGCGGGATTGGCGGCCGGGGCAGCATCGGGCTTGGCCAAGGCAATCGCCTTGAGCACCTCGGGGGGCACATGCGGGGTTTGCCCCACCTCCAGCTCCTCCAGGAAGTCGTCGGGCAGGTGGGACATCTCGATTTGCCCATCGCAGCCGACCATGACCACGGCGGTGCGCAGCAGGTTGTGCAACTGGCGGAAATTGCCTGGCCAATGAAAGCGGCTGAGCACATCCATCACCGGCGGTGAGATGGTGACCTTGGCGCTGTTTTCGCACAGTGACTTGAGGATCTTGTTGACCACCAGTTGGAAGTCGGTGCGGTCGCGCAAGGCAGGCAGGCGGACCACCAGCCCATTGAGGCGGTAATAGAGGTCTTCCCGGAAATCGCCGCGCGCAATCATTTCCTTGAGGTTCTTGTGGGTGGCGCTGATCACGGCCACGTCCACATCGACTTCCTTGGTGGAGCCCAGCGGGCTGACCTTTCGTTCCTGTAAGACCCGCAGCAAGCGCGCCTGCAAGTGCTTGGGCATGTCGCCGATCTCGTCGAGGAACAGCGTGCCCCCGTGGGCTTGCTGAATCTTTCCCAGTGCGCCCTTCTTGCGCGCGCCGGTGAAGGCGCCGTCTTCGTAGCCAAACAGTTCCGACTCGATCAGGGTCTCGGGAATCGAGGCGCAATTGAGCGAGACGAAGGGTTGGCCTGAGCGGTTGGAGTCGCCGTGGATGGCCTGGGCGAGCAGGTCCTTGCCAGTGCCGGTTTCGCCCAGGATCATCACGGGGATGTCGCGACCCGAGACGCGGCGCAGCTTGTGGATCACGGCGGAGACCTGCGGGTCCCCGGTGTCGAGGTAGGCCAGCGACGACAGCTGCGTGCGCTTGGGCATGGGCTTGGGCGCGGCCGCCGGGGCCACGCTTTCGACCGGCGATTCACCCACCACATGGACCGCTGGCGGCATCCAGGCGTTGGGCGCCTTCAGTTTGGCCCTTGCCCAGACGGTCACGCCGTTGTGCAGGCAGAGTTGTTTGGGGTTGGTGATGCTGCCGCCGAAAAGGTCGCTCAGGGCCGAGACGGGGATGCCGAAGAGGGAGGAGAAGGTGTGGGCCTTCAGCGAAGCGAAGGGCAGACCGATCTGGAATTGGGCGCTTCGGTTGGCCGAGATGAACCGCCCCTCGGGGGAGAACACCGCGATGCCTTCGACCAGCGTGCCAAGGAATTCGGAACGGGTGTGGAAATGGATGCGGATGGCCTTGGGGAAGATGTCGGCGAACATGTGGTTCTCGATCATCTGCGCCGACATGCGCACCAGCGCCAGGGTGTGTTGGTGGAAGCTGCGGTGATCGCCGGTCACATCCAGGGCGCCAATGACCTGGCCGTGGGGGTCGAAGATCGGCGCACACGAGCAGGTCAGCACCTTGTTGGCGTTCATGTAGTGCTGGTTGCCGTGAACGGTGAGGGCTTCCTCTTCGGTGAGCGCGGTGCCTATGGCGTTGGTGCCCTTGTTCTGCTCAGACCAGTCCATGCCCGGGGTGAGCGCCACCCGGGACGCCTTTTCCAGGAAGTCGGTGTCGCCCAGTGAATGCAACACCATGCCTCGCGCCGAGGTCAGAAGCACCATGCTGTGGGTGTTGACGATCTGGTCGTACAGCGTTTCCATCACCGGTGCGGCGTGTTGGAACAGAAAGCGGTTTTCATCCAGCGCGTCGTTGAGCAAACCTCGCGAAGGGCTGGAAAAATCGGGCTCGGCATGGGCAGTGATGCCGTAGCTGCGCGAGCGTCGGTGCGACTGACCGATCAGCTCGTCCTGATCGGGGTGGCCGGGGGGTGCAGCATGAGGCCGGTGTCCTTGCGCCGCGGCGTGGCTGGGCGGTGTCATGTTGTCTCCTGGAGGGGGGGCACCGTGTCCCCAATCTTCAAGGCCCCAGGCGTCTTCAACGCGGGGTTGTCTGTGCGAATGGGGCCGGGGCCATGGTGTCTCTTCGTTCATTTTCATTCTCAGGGTTTCCTCGCCGCGAAACAACCGTGGTTACGCCAATATGGCGCAAAGTTGTTTCAAATTGGGTTAGCAATTTGCCGGCCAATTGGCAGGGGTATGTTTGCGTGGCGTATGGACCCAAAGCGGTACACATGAACTGTTCCTGTGGGTGTCACTGCTGCAATTTGGAACACTTTGCGGTCCGAGACAAGGCGACCTGGGTGGCTGGATTCCGATGGCCTGCATATTGCTATTTGGTGGGGGAGACCCTTTTAAAACCGGAGACAACCACCATGAAGCTTTTCCTGTTCTTTCCCCGTTCCTCCCGCCGCCTCGCGCGTGGCGCGCTGGCCCTCACCGCCGCCCTGGTGACCACTGCCGCCATGGCCCATGGCGACGTGGTTCCCCAGTCGGTCGACACCCATACCCTGCCGCAGTTGGGGGAGAAGTGGCGCGACAGCAACCCCTACAGCAAGGGAGAAGGCCACGAGGAGGCCCTGCGCATCGGTACCTCCGCTTACACCCAGAACTGCGCCCGCTGCCACGGCCTGGAGGCTATTTCCGGGGGCATCTCGCCCGATCTGCGCAAGATTGACAGCGATTGCATGGGCCTGGCCGATGAAGAGAAGAAGAATGCCTGCTTCAAGGAAATCGATGAGTATTTCCTGGGCACGGTGCGCCGTGGTCGCACGCGTGGTGGTCGCGTCTACATGCCGCCGTTTGAAGGCATCTTGACCCAAGAGGCCATCTGGGCGATCAAGACCTACCTTGAAACGCGCCGCGAGCCTTGAGGTCTTTGACCATCGGTTTGCGCCTTCAAGGGTGCATACAAGACCAGGATCGATTCCAAGAACGGAGACAAAACCCCATGAGCAAAATGATCCCTTCAGAGTTCTCCAGAACACACCTGGCGGACGCGCCGCGTTGGGGCCGACGCAAGGCCCTGGCCGCGCTGCTGCCGCTGTTGGTGGGCCTGCCCCTGGCACAGGCCCAGACCGAGCTGACCGACCTGGACAAAGTGCGCGCCAGCGGTGTGTTGAAGGTCGCGGTCTACAAAGACAACGCCCCGTTTGGCGAAGGGCCCGCCACCGACATGCGCGGTCTCGATGTGGCGCTGGCCGGGGCATTGGCGCGGGCCATGAACCTCAAGCTGGCCCTGTTGCCTTTCGACGCCGATGAAAACATGGACGACGACTTGCGCAACATGGTGTGGAAGGGCCACTACCTGGGGTTCGGGCCGGCGGATGTGATGCTGCAAGTGCCGCTGGACAAGACGCTGATGTCGCACAACCCTCAGGTGTTGATGCTGGGGCCCTACATGCGTCAGTCGTTTGTGTTGATGCGCGACACCACCCGCATCGCGCAGGTGGACCGCCCGGAGGACCTCAAGGGACTGCCCCTCGCGGCCGAGCGCGGCACCGGTGCGGCCAGCGCAATGATGGGGTACGGCGGCGGTCTGATGCGCGATCAGGTCAGCATTTTCAATACCGGCATTCAGGCCGCCCAGGCGGTGATCGATGGCAAGGCCGCAGCGGCCTACCTCACCCGGGCGCAGGCCGAGGCCGCGATGTTCCGCGCGGGCGTCAAGCCCGGGCGATACGAACTGAGCAGCCTGACGCTCAACGGCATTCCCCACAATGGCTGGCCAGTGGGGATGGCGGTGAAGAAGTCGAACCGGGCCCTGGGCGAGGCGCTGCAGACGGCCTTGCAATCGTTGCGCGACAACGGCGAGTTGCTGCGCATCTTTCAGCAAGAGGGCATGACGCTCACCGCCCCCTGATGGCCCCGCCCCCGGTGGCGGCCTTGGGGAGCAGTTGTTCGGGTGTTGTGGAGGTTGGTCAGCCAGCCAGTCAATTCACTGGCTTCTTGGCTTGCAGCCGCCGATAGACTGTGGCGCGGCTGATGCCCAGGGCGCGGGCGGCCGCCTCCACATTGCCTTGTGCGTCTTCCACCGCCTTGCGGATCAGCGAGTTTCGTGGTCTTTCAATGGGGACGGCGTGCTCGACAACGAAGCGCCTCTTTCGGCTGAGGTGTGGGGTTGCGCCAGCGCGAGCAACCGCAGCCCCGACCACAAAGGGACTTCAAATGCCCCCCGATGCTGACGGGCAGCGTCAAAGAGCTCGGCGCAGCCAATGGCGAAAACACTGTCGGCGTGTGCCGTCATCGTTTCTGATGTGGCGCACAGCATTTCGGTGGCCGGACGGTTCATGCCGGTGATGAAGCCTTCGGCGTCGAGGCACACCAGCCCGTCGTTGTCATCGCCCAGCACGCGGCCGGGCCAATTCAGCCGCAACAGGAGGCGGTGGTTGGGCCAGCGTGAGCGCATTCTCGATGCTGCGGGCCGATTGTGCGGACCAGGTGCTTGAGCGCGGGTTGTTCCACCACGTTCACACCCGTCAGGTCCAACATGCCCACACAGCGGCCGTCAGGCCCGAAGATGGGCGCGCCAGCGCAACTGAATATCGCCGTGTCCCGGAAGAAATGTTCGCCACGGTGCAGCCAGACCGGTTGCTGCTCGGCGAGTGTGGTGCCGATGGCGGTGGTGCCCACAGCCGCTTCAGAGCAGGTCCACGCCCACCCGGGCCAAGGCGGCGGCGGGTGGGTCGTTGCGCTCGACGGGGCCATGGACATCGATCACCAGTCCGTCGGCGTTGGTCAGGGATGGCGAAAATAACGGGTGTGCAGCATCGCCCTGGTCAGTGTGCGGACCACGGGGGTGGCCGCTTGCAACAGGGGGCGGCTGGCGTCGAGCACCCGGCGTGCACCCTGCGCCGAAATGGCATTGAAAGTCACGGCCCGCTCGGGTTCGTGGCCCAAATCCAGACACCGGCGCCAGGAGCGTTCAATCCCTGGTGAGAGGCCTACAGCGCTCTGCGCACTGCGCCCGACCAGGACGGCTTGGCGGGCCTGCTCGATGGCTGCGAGACGCCGGGGTTCAGCAAGAAGGGCTGGGCTGCTGGAGGTCATCAGGGGCGGTGGGCTGGATGAAAAAGCGGAGCACGCCATGGACGGGCCTTTCGGTGCCTTGAGGGAACCGAGGGCGTCGTTCAGATTTGATCAGCATTCTTGGTCATTGCGTCTTTCCGCCACCGGATGGATCGGGGATTATTCCGGTAAAAGTTGCGTCGCTGGCTTGTGGCAATTGCCAGTCGAGCTGGGTCGCGTCGCGCAGGGCTTGCAGGTCGGCGAGGGTGTCGAGATCGAATGTGTGGGCCGGGTTGTCGCTGATCCAGTCGGCCACCGAGTCAGGGTGCTGGAGGCGCCACTCTTTCAGGCTGGTCACGGCGTTGTCCCGCAGCGCCTTCACCACGCGCGGCGACATCACCACCGGATGACCGGGCCGGCCATCCACCGCAGGCCACAACACCGGTGTTCACCGCGCGCGCGCCTGGTAAGCCAGCCATACCGCAGTGAGGTCGCGGGCCGTCAGCAGCGGTTGATCTGCCAGTACGACCATCACTGGATGGAGGGCGGCGCTGGGGAGCGCACCGAGCGCCAGCCGCAAAGAGCCTGCCGGACTTTCATCAGGGGCCGGGTTGGTCACGCAACGTACTCTCTGGGCGAGGGGCCACCCCGCCAAGGCACGCTCGATGGCTTGTCCGTGGTGGCCGACCACCAGCACGGTCTCGCAGGCCTGTAGCGGGGTCAATGCGCCAAGCAAGCGTTCCAGCAGGGTTTTGCCATCGGCATGGATCAGGCATTTGGGCACGTGGCCCATGCGCGAGCCAGCGCCCGCGGCGAGGATCACGGTGTGCAACGGGGCGCCCACGGCCCTTCAGGCGGCGCGCCGATCGGTGAAGCAGACCGCGGCGGTCTTGCTGCCGGGTTGCAGGTGCTCCTTGGCGGGTCCCACCTGCATGTCGCGCGGCAGCGGCACCGCATTCTTGAGCGCCAGCACCTCGGCCATCACGCTCACCGCGATCTCTGGTGGCGTCTTGCTGCCAATGTAGATGCCGATCGGCCCGCGCAGGGAGGCCAGGCTTTCTTCGGTCTGCTCGAAGTGCTCCATCATGCGGGCACGACGCGCCTCGTTGTTGCGCCGCGACCCGATGGCGCCCACGTAAAAGGCTTCGCTGCCCAAGGCTTCCAGCAAGGCCAGATCGTCGAGCTTGGGGTCGTGGGTGAGGGCGATCACGGCGGTGCGCCGGTCCAGGTGAAAGTCATTGACCACGTCGTCGGGCATGCCACTCTTGAGCGTCACGCTGTCGACCCGCCAGTTGTTGCGGTATTCCTCGCGCGGGTCGCACACCGTGACCGCAAAGCCGCAAAACAGCGCCATGGTGGCGAGGTATTCGGTGAGCTGGCCAGCGCCAATGAGCAGCATGCGGTATTCGGGGCCGGTTGCGCAGTGTGGTGCCATCGTCGCTGAGCGCCTGGGGTTTGGTGGCGGCTTTGAGCGTGACTTTGCCCGAGGCAAAATGTCGGTGTGGCGCTCCATCATGTGGCCCTCGGTGAGGGTCTGAACCAGGGTTTGCAGCGGGGCAACCGCCGGATTGAATTCCAGCAAGAGCTCCAGGGTGCCGCCACAGGGCAGGCCGAAACGGTGTGCCTCATCGGCGGTCACGCCGTAGGTGACACGCTCGGGCGGGCCAACGGGGATGTCGTGGGTGATGCCCTCGATGGGGCTGGCATCACTGGGGGTGTTGGCGCGGCTGTAACGGTAGATGAGATCGTCTTCAATGCACCCGCCCGAGACCGATCCCACCACGGCGCCGGACTCGCACAGCGCCATGATGGACCCCACGGGCCTCGGCGAGGAGCCCCAGGTGCGAACGACGGTGGCCAGCAGCGCCTTCTTGCCTTGCTGGCGCCACTGCAGCAGGCTGCGCAATACGGTGAGGTCGAGGTTTTCCATGGTTTTTCCGATGCGGTAAGACCAGATGGGTTCAGCGGCTGGCCAGCCAGGCCACGACCGCAAGGGCCACAGCCCCGGCGATCCATACCCACGCGGGCATGCCCTTGGCCTCGCCACCACTGCTCCCACCTGAGTCGTTTGCGGCGGTAACGCCCGTGGCGTCGCCCCCTTCGGCTGTTTCTGCCGGTGGGTAGCGCTTTTCGAGCTCCGCCTCGAAACGTTTGAAGAAATCCTCGGCCATGTTCTTGGCCACCCCGTCGATCAGACGCTGGCCGAGCTGGGCGATCTTGCCGCCCACGGTGGAGTGCACGGTGTAGTTGAGTTCACAGCCATCGGGCAGCGGCTTGAGTTCGACGGAGGACTCCCCCTTGCCAAAGCCAGCCACGCCGCCTTGTGCATCGAAATTGAGCTTGTAGCTGGTGGGCGCCACGATGTCGGTGAGCTGCACGTTGCCATTGAAGGTGGCGGCCACGGGGCCGATCTTGATGCCCGCAGCGACCGCAAAGGCGTTGTCGCCCGTGGGTTCGAATTTTTTGCACCCCGGGATGCAGGCCTTGAGTATCTCGGGGTCGTTCAGGGCCTCCCAGGCTTGTTGCTGGGTGGCTTTGAGGGCGCGTTGGCCGGTCATGTCCATGGTGTTTGTCTCCTCTTGGAACAGTATTTGAATGGGTGCGTCAGCGTTGCATGAGGCGTGCCATCGCCTGGGCCAGGTCTTCCAGGCGGCTCAGGTTGTGTACCGCCAGCATGCCGTCGGCGTGCTTGTGCAGCACCTGAGCGCCGCTGGCCAGGGGTGCATAGCCGTCGAAACGCAGCAAGGGATTGAGCCACAGGAGCTGGCGGCAGTGGCGCTTGAGCCAGCGCAATTCTTCATTCAGCGCTTCCGGGGCCCCGGTGTCAAGACCGTCACTGATGAGCAGCACAACGGTGCGCCGGCCCACAAGCTGGCGGGCGTGGCGCTGGCGCAAGGTGGCCAGCGAAGCGCCCAGGCGGGTACCGCCGGCGAAATCGGCAATGGCCGCGTTCGCTGCGGCCAGCATGTGGTCGGTGTCGCGGTGGCGAAAGGCGGGGCGCAAGTCGGTGAGGTCGGTGCCGAAGGCAAAAGCCGCGCGCGGCCGGCCTTGGGTGGCGTTGTGCAGAAAAGCGAGCAGGAGGCGTGCGTAGCGTTCCATGGAGCCAGAGATGTCCACCAGCACGAGCAGGGGAAGCATCTGCGGGCGGCGCGCGCGCCTGGGCAGCCACAGCAACTCGCCTTCGTGGCGCCGGGCTTGCTGCAATGCGGCCGCCCAGTGCGGGCGATGGCCGCGTGTGCCCGCACGCGTACGGCGCCCGGGGATCGGCGGCAGAGGCAGCGGAATGTCCCGCACCAAGCGCTCGATCAAGCGGAACTCGCTTGCGTTGAGGGTGGCGAAGTCGGCGTGCCGCAGGCGCCGCTGGTCGCTCGCGGTCATGGCGGCGTCCAGCTGAATTTCGCTTTCCTTGCGTGGCCCATGCGGGGGTGTTTTGACTGCGGCGAGGGCTTCCTGCACCCGTGCCTTGCGGCTCGGCGTCTGGCCCTGGCGGACCTTGGGCAGCATTTGGGCGAGCAGTTGCTGCGCGAGTTCGGGGTTTCGGAACAGGGCGTCGAAGAGCTGGTCAAACACCTCCAGATCCTGTTGGCGGCTCACCAGAACGGCGCTCAGCGCGGCGTGCAGATCGTCTTTGCGCTCCAGTCCGACCAGTCCGGCGGCATCAATGGCCAAGGCGATCCGGCTGCTGTCCACCGGAACCCCGGCCCGGCGCAGTGCGCGGCCAAAACCTGTGATGTTGTCGGGCAGTTTGCCGCTGCGCGCGTCACCGAGTTTCATGGGGCACAACGCCTCTCACGCGGGCTCAGGCTGCAACAGGTCGTCGATCAGCGGAATGAGGGCAGCGACATCTTCGCGCTGCTTGAACAAGATGCCCGCGGTGTCCTGGATCACCTCCGGATCCAGCGTCAGCGTGTCCAGCGCCACCAGGGCTTTGGCCCATTCCACGCTCTCGGCGATGCCAGGGCTGCGCTGAAAGGCGTTGGCAAAAGGCATGGCGCGCAAACGCGCCACAAACTGCGTGATCTGTTCGGTCAGTGCCGGGCCGGCCTCAGGCACCAGGCTTTGAACAATGGCCAATTCCCGCTCGCGCTCGGGGTAGTCCATCCACTGGTACAGGCAACGGCGCTTCACGGCGTCATTGAGGTCCCGCGTGCGGTTGCTGGTGAGGATGGTGACGGGCGCGGCTTCGGCCTTGATGGTCCCCAGCTCCGGAATGGTGACCTGGTACTCGCCGAGGTACTCCAGCAAGAACGCCTCAAAGGGCTCATCGGCCCGGTCGACTTCATCGATGAGCAACACGGCGCCTGGCGCCGGCGCCTGCAAGGCCTGCAGCAGAGGCCGGCGAATCAGGTAGCGCGGCTGGTAGACCTCGCGTTCGATGGCTTCGGTGGTGGCGGTGTGCTGCGCGGCCCGCATGTGCAGCAACTGCGCCGTGTGGTTCCACTCGTACAGGGCTTCACGCTGCTCCATGCCGTCGTAGCACTGCAAGCGCAGCATCGGGCGGCCGAGCACCCGCGCCAGCGCCTTGGCCAGCTCGGTCTTGCCGACCCCGGGCTCACCCTCCAGCAGCAGTGGGCGCTGCAGCTTCATGGCAAGAAACACCGAGGTGGCGAGTTGGCGCGGCGCGTGGTAACCCACACCTTGCAAGGCGTGGATCAGCTCGTCGATGCTGGCAAACCCAGCAAGAGGTTCAGCCATTCGCGTCCTTGACCGCTTTCTGCGTTTGCACCTTCACGAGTTGGGCGCGGAAGGCCGCGCTGGCATGCAGATCGCCGTTGAGTTCGCCCGCGTCGATGGCCACGCCTTCGACCGCTTCAGGGGTGAAGCTCTTGTTCAGCGCCGCTTCCAGGCCGGCATGGCGGAACACACCATTGCCCGCACCGGTGATCGCCACGCGCACGCCGTTGGCGGTCTGTGCCACAAACACCCCCACCAGGGCAAAGCGCGACGCCGGCTGGCGGAATTTTGCGTAGGCGGCCTTTTGGGGGGCCGGGAAATGGATGGCGGTGATGAGCTCGCCTTCTTCGAGGGCGGTGGTGTACATCCCTTGAAAGAAGTCGTCGGCAGCGATCTGGCGGCGGTTGGTCTCCACCGTGGCGCCCAGGCCGAGCACGGCGCTGGGGTAGCAGGCTGCAGGGTCGTTGTTGGCCACCGAACCGCCCATGGTGCCCATGGCACGGACCTGCCGGTCACCGATGTTGCCAGCCAGCGCGGCCAGCGCAGGAATGGTGGCCTTGACGTCGGCGCTGTCGGCCACGGTCTCGTGGCGGGTCATCGCACCGATCACCAGCGTGTTGCCGTCTTTGCGGATGCCGCTCAGGTTGGCGATGCCACCCAGGTCAACCAGGGTCTCGGGCTGCGCCAGGCGTTGCTTCAATGAAGCGATCAGGGTCTGGCCTCCAGCCAGTGCTTGGCCGCCGGCGGCAATCTTGGCCAGCGCGTCGGCCACGGAGGCGGGGCGTTCGTAGGCAAATGCGTACATGGTTCACTCCTAAAGGGGGTGCGTTGCCCGGCCCGATAAGGCCAGCAGGGCAACGACGAATAAGGGGGCATTGACCGGGCGCGCCGCCAGGCGGGCAATAGCCCGCGCGGCGTCTGCCTTTGTGGGGCAGGGCGCTGGGCAAGCGGCGCGAAGCGGGGTCATTGCTGGGCGTTCTGGATGGCGGTCCAGACCCGGTTCGGGCTGGCGGGCATGTCGAGATCCTTGACGCCCAGCGGCGCCAGGGCGTCGAGTACCGCGTTGACCACCGCCGGCGGCGAGCCAATGGCACCCGCTTCGCCGCACCCCTTGGTTCCCAGCGGGTTGGTGGTGCAGGGGGTGCACACATGGCCGATGGTGAAGTTGGGGAAGTCGTCGGCGCGGGGCATGGCGTAGTCCATGAACGAGCCGGTCACGAGTTGGCCGGTTTCGCGGTCATAGACACAGTGCTCCAGGAGCGCCTGTCCGATGCCCTGCACCAACCCGCCATGCACCTGGCCCTCCACGATCATCGGGTTGATGATGGTGCCGAAGTCGTCTACTGCGGTGAAGCGGTCGACGCGGACCACGCCCGTGGCCGGATCCACCTCCACCTCGCAGATGTAGGTGCCGGCCGGAAAGGTGAAGTTGGTCGGGTCATAGAAGGCCGTCTCGTTCAGCCCAGGCTCCAGCTTGTCCAGCGGGTAGTTGTGGGGCACATAGGCTGTCATCGCGACCTGGCCAAAGGTGACCATCTTGTCGGTGCCTTTGACCTTGAACTCGCCGCCGGAAAAGTCGACGTCGGCGTCGCTGGCCTCCATCAGGTGGGCGGCAATCTTCTTGGCCTTGGCTTCGATCTTGTCCAGTGCGCGCATGATGGCCGCGCCCCCCACCGAGATCGAGCGCGAGCCGTAGGTGCCCATGCCGAACGGCACGCGCCCGGTGTCGCCGTGCACGATGTCGACCTGATCGGGTGACAGGCCCAGGCGAGACGCCACGACCTGCGCAAAGGTGGTTTCGTGGCCCTGGCCGTGGCTGTGGGAGCCGGTGAAGACGGTCACACTGCCAGTGGGGTGCACGCGCACCTCGCCGCATTCGAACAAGCCCGCACGCGCGCCGAGCGCCCCAGCAAGGTTGGAGGGCGCGAGCCCGCACGCTTCGATGTAGCTGGAGTAGCCCACGCCGCGCAGCAGGCCTTTGGCATTGGAGGCGGCCTTGCGGGCCTCGAACCCGGCCATGTCGGCCAACTCGTTGACTTTGGACATGCAAGAAACGAAGTCGCCCGTGTCGTACTGCAATGCCACCGGGGTCTGGTAAGGGAACTCGGTGATGAAGTTGCGGCGGCGGATCTCGTCCTGGGATATCCCCAGCTCCCACGCGGCGCGGCTCACGATGCGCTCAAGGAGGTAGGTGGCTTCAGGTCGACCGGCGCCCCGGTAGGCATCCACCGGAGCGGTGTTGGTGAACCAGGCATCCACCTCCACATACACCTGCGGCGTCTTGTACTGACCCGCCAGCAAGGTGGCATAAAGGATGGTGGGCACGGCGGAGGCAAAGGTCGAGAGGTAGGCGCCCAGGTTGGCATCGGTGTGCACCCGCAGGCCCAGGAACCGCCCGTCCTTGTCAAGCGCCAGCTCGGCCTGGCTGACGTGATCGCGCCCATGGGCATCGCACAGAAACGCCTCCGAGCGGTCGCAATTCCATTTGATGGGGCGGTTGAGTTTTTCGACGCCCAGGTCAGGCAGACGTCTTCGGCGTAAAGGTAGATCTTGGCGCCAAAGCCCCCGCCCACGTCGGGTGCAATCACGCGCACCTTGTGCTCAGGCAGACCCATCACAAACGCCGTCATCAGCAGGCGCTCGACGTGCGGGTTCTGGTTGGACACGTAAAGGGTGTAATCGTCGCCCGCCCGGTTGTAGTGGCCTATGGCGGCCCGGGGCTCCATGGGGTTGGGCGCGAGGCGGTTGTTGACCAGGTCGAGCTTGGTCACGTGGGCAGCGCTGGCAAACACCTTGTCCACTTCGGTTTTGTCGCCAATGGCCCACTTGTAGCAATGGTTGTCGGTGGCCGCATCGTGAATCGCAGTGGCACCAGGTGCTTGGGCATCGCGCACATCGACCATGGCGGGAAGCGGCTCGTAGTCCACTTCGACGAGTTCGGCTGCATTGCGGGCCTGTTCGTAGGTTTCCGCCACCACCATGGCCACGTGATCGCCCACATAGCGCACTTTTTCAAACGCCAGAATGGGGTGTGGCGGCTCTTTCATCGGCTCGCCGTTGGTGCTGGTGATCAGCCACCCGCAAGGCAGGCCGTTGATCTTGTCGGCAGCCACGTCCTGCCCGTCCAGCACGCCGATGACCCCGGGGGCGGCCAATGCCGCGGATTTGTCAATACCTTTGATCCGCGCGTGGGCGTGGGGTGAGCGCACGAAGTAGCAGTGGCTCATGTTGGCCAGCGCGATGTCGTCGGTGTATTGGCCGGAGCCGGTCAGAAAGCGGTAGTCTTCCTTGCGGCGGACGGACTCCCCGATGTGGGGCAGGTTGGCGAAGTCGGATGCACCCATTTCTGTCTCCTTAGGCCTTCATGGCCGCAGCGCCCTGCAGCACGGATTTGACGATGTTCTGGTAGCCCGTGCAGCGGCACAGGTTGCCCTCCAGGGCTTCGCGCACGTCGGTTTCGGTTGCGTTGGGTTGACGCTTGCACAGGTCCACCGCGCTCATGACCATGCCGGTGGTGCAAAAACCGCATTGCAAGCCGTGGCACTCCTTGAAAGCGGCCTGCATGGGATGCATGGTGCCGTCGGCGCTGGCCAGTCCCTCAATGGTCTGGATTTCAGCCTCAGACGCCTGGGCCAGGAGCATGTTGCAAGACTTGACCGCTTTGCCGTTCATCATCACGGTGCAGGCACCGCACTGCGCCGTGTCGCAGCCCACATGGGTGCCGGTGAGTCTGAGATGTTCGCGAAGCGCTTGAACCAGCAGCGTGTTGGGCGCCGCATCCACTGTCACGGCCTTGCCGTTGACCTTGAGTTGAACCTGCATGCTTGTCTCCTGTTGGTGAATTTCCTCCCACAGTGAAACATGCGGTTCAGGGCCTGTCTTAGGGGCTAACCCTTGGGTGGTGCGGCCGTGCGGCAAGTTTTCTCAATTTGAGACAGGGCCGCCCGGTGCTTCTCGCCACCTCGCTTTGATCAGCCCGCATGATGTCGGCCGGCCAGTCGGCTCAGTTCTTGGCGCCCATGGCCAGTGCGCGTTCCCGGCTTTCCTTGAGCAGTCCCGGGTCGTCGGCCGACTGCGTGGGCCAACCCTGCAGGTGCCTCTCGGTGAGCTGGGTCAGCGCGCGCACCCAATCCGGGCTGTCGTTGAGACAATCGATGTAGTTGAACTGCCGACCGCCGGCGTGCAGAAAGGCTTCGCGCGCCTCCATGTTGATCTCTTCCAGTGTTTCCAGGCAATCGCTGGTGAACCCCGGACAGATGAGGTCCACGCTTTGCGTGCCGGTCTGTGCCAGCTCGATCAGGCTGGGTTCGGTATAGGGCTCCAGCCATTTGGCCTTGCCGAACCGTGACTGGAAGGTCACCAGGTAGCGGTCCTTGGCCAAGCCAAGCCGCTGCGCCAGCAGCCGCGCCGTTTTCAGGCATTCGCAATGGTAGGGGTCGCCCAGGTGAAGGGTTCGCTCTGGCACGCCATGAAAGCTCATGACCAGTTTGTCGGCCTGGCCGTTGTGCATCCAGTGGTGTTGCACCTTCTTGGCCAGCGCTTCGATGTAGCCCGCGTCATCGTGGTACCGGTTGACGAAGCGGATTTCGGGCAGGTGGCGGGTCTTCAGCCCCCATTGGGCCACGGCATCAAACACGCTGGCGGTGGTGGTGCCGCTGTATTGCGGGTAGGCCGGCACGATCACCAGCCGGGTCATGCCCTGGGATTTGAGTTCGTCCAGCACGCTGGCAATCGACGGATTGCCATAGCGCATGGCGTACCGCACCGTGACCTGATGCCCGCGCTCACCCAGGTAGCCGCGAAGCAGGGTGGCTTGCCGCTCCGTCCATACCTTCAGTGGCGAACCCTCGGGTGTCCAGATGCTGGCGTATTTCGCCGCCGATTTCTTTGGCCGCACGCGAAGGATGATGCCGTGCAGGATCAACCACCAGGCCGCGCGGGGAATCTCCACCACCCGGCGGTCACCCAGGAATTCGGCAAGGTAGCGGCGCAGGGCCGGCGCCGTCGGCTCATCGGGCGTGCCGAGGTTGCACAGCACAACAGCCGTACGCGGTGCCTGGCCATGGGAGTGGGGCGGTTCTTTGGCGAAACTCATGCGCTATTCTCCCGCAGACATGAAGACCCCCGACAGCAACCAGACTCCGACCTCCGCGGGCCATCAAGACATGGGGCTCGATATCGGGCGCGTGCGCGCGATCACCATCGATCTCGATGACACCCTTTGGCCCATCTGGCCTACGATCGAGCGGGCCGAGGGGGTGCTTCAGTCCTGGCTTGACGAGCAGGCGCCCGCCACCGCCGCACTGGCCCGCGACAAAGACACCTTGCGCACCGTGCGCAACCAGATGGTCAGCCTTCGCCCGGACATCGCCCACGACCTGAGCGCCATGCGCCGCGAGTCCATCCGGTTGTTGCTGACGCGGGCTGGCGATGACCCGGCTCTGGCCGAGCCCGCCTTTGAAGTTTTTTTCGCCGAGCGCCAGCGGGTGGTGCTTTACGACGATGCTTTGCCCGCCTTGGAGGCCCTCGCCAGACGATTTCCGGTGGTGGCTTTGTCGAATGGCAACGCCGACGTGCACCGCGTCGGCTTGGGGGCCCACTTTCGGGCCGCGTTGAGCGCCCAGCTTTTCGGAGTGGCCAAACCGGACACAAGGATTTTTCACGCGGGTGCACAGGCCGCCGGTGTGGCGCCCAACGAGGTGCTTCACATCGGCGACGATGCCCATCTCGATGGCCTGGGCGCGCTCAACGCCGGCATGCAGTTCGCCTGGGTGCGGCGAGAGAACCAGCCATGGACCCATGCCCCGGCCCAGCCGCACATCACGGTGCAAGACCTGCAAGCCCTGAGCCGCGTGTTGTGCTGAGCCTCGAATCCTCCTGATCCATTGACCCTTGCTTCACCATGAGCCTGACCATTTATGGCATTCCAGCCTCCCGCGCCGTGCGACCGCTGTGGGCCGCCACCGAACTGGGCCTTGAATTCACCCACGTCAATCTGCCGTATCAGGGTGGAAACACGCGAACCCCGGCGTTCCTGGCGGTCAACCCCAACGGCCACGTGCCAGTGGTCGTCGACCAACGCCCGGACGGTCAAGGCGAGGCGGTCGAGGTGTGGGAGAGCATGGCTTGTGCGCTCTACATTGCCAGACACCATGGGCCTGCGGACGGGAAGTCCATCGCGCCCGCCACCCCTGCCGAGGACGCGCATGCTTTGAAATGGAGCTTTTGGGCGGTGACGGAGGCCGAAAGCGACGCACTGACGGTGTTGATGCACCGCATGGTGATGCCACCCGAACGCCGCAAGCCCGAGTTGGCTGCAGCCGCAGAGCGGCGTCTGGCGGTGCCTTTCCGCGTGATCGAGCAGCACCTGGCCGCACAGCAAGAGAAGGCGATCGCGTTCCTGGCTGCGCCGAGGTTCACCGTGGCCGATTTGTGTGTCGCCAGCGTCTTGAACTGGGCCCGCCCGGCCAGGGAACTGATGGCGGCGTTCCCGTTGACCCATGCCTGGATCGTGCGTTGCATCGAGCGGCCCGCCCATGTAGCGGTCAAAGCCATGGGCAAGCGGGCCGATGGTTGACGGCGTTTGTCGGATATCGTTATATGAAAAGTCTCAGTATTTCCATGAGATTTAGATGAAAGACTATATTAGCGGGCTCATTTCAATCCAACTTCCTGTTGGTTGAGCGGCTGGTCAGTCCCGTTTGGTTGCAGCAGCGTTCGTTTTCTCCAGGTGGTTGGATGTGCTTTCCGCATTCACCGGCCAACCTGCGTCGGTGGGTCTCATCCCCGAATCGACGGAAAACGATGAAAAATCCCAGATCGCCCTTGCCCTGATTGCCTCGGTCACCTTGCTTGCCGCATGCGGCAAGAAGGAGAAGGCGCAGCGCCGGCCGCGGCCGGCCCGCACCGGTGGCTGAAGCCGCTGCCCGGAGCCTGTGGCAAGGTCACTGTGGCCAACATGAACTGGCAGTCTGCCGAAGTGCTGGCAACATCGATAACATCATTCTCTCCAAGGGTTATGGCTGCGAGAGTCGAGCTGGTGCCCGGCGACACCATGCCCGCATGACCGCCATGATGGAAAAGGGTCAGCCCGATGTGGCCCCCGAAGCCTGGGTCAACGCAGTGCGTCAGCCGCTGGATGCCGCGGTCAAGGACAGCAAGCTTCATTACGCGGCCGAATCCCTGAAAGACGGCGGTGTCGAGGGCTGGTGGATCCCAAGTACGTTGCCGATGCACACCCTGACATCAAGACCATTGATGATGCCCTGAAGCACCCCGAGCTCTTCCCTTCGGCAGAGAACAAAGGCAAGGGCGCAGTCCACAACTGCCCATCGGGCTGGAACTGCCAGCTGAGCACCGCCAATGCATTCAAGGCCTGGGAGGGCGAGAAAAAGGGTTTTGTGCTCCTCGACACGAGTTCTGCTGCTGGCCTGGATGGTTCGATTGCCAAAGCCTACGAGCGCAAAGAGGGCTGGCTGGGCTACTACTGGGCACCGACTTCCATCCTGGGGAAGTACGACATGGTCAAGCTTGACGCGGGTGTGCCTCACGACAAGGAAGCCTGGGAGAAGTGCAACGCGGTGGCCGAGTGCGACAAGCCAGCCAAGAATGACTGGGCCCGCGCCGAGGTATACACCGTGATCACCGACCGCTTCGAAAAGGCTGGTGGTCCTGCGGTCGACTACCTGAAGGCCCGAGCCTGGAATAACGAGACGGTCAACGCCTTGTTGGCCTGGATGAGCGACAACCAGGCGACGGGTGCCGATAACGCCACCCACTTCCTGAAGACTCGGCCAGAGATCTGGTCCAGCTGGGTGCCTGCTGACGTGGCCGAAAAGGTCAAGGCGGGACTCTGACCTCGGGTGTTTGATAGCCCGGTCTGCCCCCGCTGTTCTGGCGGTGGGCCTTTATGGCGGCAGGAATCCGGGCAACCGGGTTTCTGGCCGCCATTTGTGTTTTCCAACCAGGGGTCTCTATGTCTTGGCTGAATGAATTTCCCTCTCTGGGCTCGGAACAGCTCAGCGCCATGCGGCGTGCAATCGATGGATCGTTCCGGGCCTTTACCCGCGAATATGGCCGAGCCTTTGGAGCGCTTGTTTGATCCCCTGCGGGATTTCCTTCTCTTCTCCGAGCACCTGCTTACGCGCACGCCCTGGCCGGTGGTGGTGGCCGTCATTGCACTGGTGGCCTGGCTGGCTTCGCGCTCGGCGAAGATCACCATCGGTACCGTGCTGACGCTCTTGGCGATCGGTTATCTCGGAATGTGGGACGACACCATGAAGACGATCTCGATGATCTTCGTCTGTACGGTCGTGGCGCTCGCGCTGGGGTTGCCCATTGGCATCATGATGAGCCGTTGGGACCGTCTGCAGAAAATCATCAATCCACGCTGGACGTCATGCAGACGATGCCAGCTTTGTCTACCTGATCCCCGTGGTGATGTTGCTCGGCATCGGCCGCGTTCCCGGTGTCATCGCTGTGGTGATCTACGCAATCCCGCCGGTCATCCGCTTTACCAACCTGGGCATCCGACTGGTGGACACCGACCTGCTGGAAGCGGCCGACGCGTTTGGCGCTTCCATCTGGCAAAAGATGAGCAAGGTGCAGTTGCCGCTGGCTTTGCCAACCATCATGGCTGGCGTGAACCAGACCATCATGTTGTCCCTTGCCATGGTGGTGATCGCTTCCATGATTGGCGTGCAAGGCCTGGGGCAACCGGTGCTCAAGGCCATTTCGAATCAGTACTTCACCATGGGTGTGTTCAATGGCATGGCCATTGTGGGCATTGCGATCATCTTTGACAGGGTCTCCCAAGCCTATGGCAAACGGCTTCAAAAGCATCTGGAGGTGGTCCATGGCTGATCAAATGACGGCGCCCCAGGGCGCATCGGTGGGAAGTGAGGCGTCGGCGAACAGCATTGGCATCTCCATTCGCAAGCTCTACAAGATCTTTGGGCCCACCCCGGAGCAGTATCTTGAGCGCGTGCAAAACGGCATGACCAAGCAGGAACTGCGGGACAGCCACGGCCACGTGCTGGGATTGCGCGACATCAACATCGACATGCCCGCCGGCGGTATTCAGGTGGTGATGGGGCTTTCGGGGTCTGGCAAAAGCACCCTGATTCGCCACATCAACCGCCTCATCGAGCCCACCTCCGGGGAGGTGGTCGCAGGCGATGAGGATGTGGTGAAGATGAACCACAAGCAACTCCTGCGCTTTCGCCGTGAAAAGACGGCCATGGTGTTCCAGAAGTTTGCCCTGTTCCCTCACTACACCGTGCTCGAGAACGCCGAGTACGGTCTGGAGGTTCAAGGGCTGCCGGCCAAACAGCGGCGCGAAAGGGCCATGCGGTGGATCGAGCGCGTGGGTCTCAAGGGCTATGAAGACAACTACCCCAACCAACTGTCTGGCGGCATGCAGCAGCGGGTTGGGTTGGCACGTGCGCTGGCCAACGACGCACCGATCCTGTTGATGGATGAGGCCTTTTCGGCCCTTGACCCGCTGATCCGCAGCGACATGCAAAGCGTCCTGCTGGATCTTCAGCAAGAGATCGGCAAGACCATCGTGTTCATCACCCATGACCTTGACGAAGCCTTGCGCCTTGGAGACCGGATCGCCATTCTTCGGGATGGTGAGGTGGTCCAGCAAGGCACCGGACAGCAGATCGTTCTCAAGCCGGCCGATGATTACATCGAGAGCTTTGTGCGTGATGTCAACCGGGGCCGAGTCATCCGCAGCCGGACCTTGGTGCAGCCTGGCACGCGGGTGGCGGGGCCTGACGTCGATCCTGGCCTGGTGATTGAAGAGGTCGCCCGTCTGTTGAGCGCTGAAAACATGGAGGTGGCCAACGTCGTGACCGCCAAAGGCAAACACCTGGGCGTCTTGTCCATGAGCGACATCATCGGCGCCATGGTCCCGCCCAATCCCGAATCCGCAAGCAGCGGAGAGACTGCAACAGCGGCCAATCTGTGACCGCACGGATGCTGAGCTAAGAAAAAGCAGGCCTTGGCCTGCTTTTTCTTTTGCTGGTCTAGAAGCCCCAGAGCAATTTCTGAGAGATCCAGCCCCTCTTGCCTTCGGCGTTTTGTACGTGTGCCCAACCCGAGCGCTTGCCCAACGTGCGCATCAGGTCGCCGTATTGCGCCTTGCCCACGATGCGGTTCTTGGTGCCAGGTCCACTGCGCATGTTGGCGATCTTGGACTTGACGACGAAATGCGGGGTCTTGCCTGTCAGAGACCTGGCGACCCAGCCGCGATCGCCTTCAAAATCGGTCACCTGCAGCCACCGACCTTGCCGCTTCAACACCTTGAGAGGGTAGCCCCTCTTCAACTCCCACATGATTTCCGACGCCGTGGTGGGGCGGGTTCGCATGTTGACGGTGCTGCCTTTCACACTGACCATGCTTTGGGCCATGGCGTGGCCGGTCGTCATGAGGGCGGCGATGCCGATGCCGAGTCCAATCAGTGTGTTTCGGGCGGTTTGGGTGAATGACATCCGCAGATGCTCCTTTCCAGTTGGGGGTGGTCGATTGAGGGATTGGTTGGCGTCCGGATGGTTCCAGTGCAACTCATTGATATGGCGATTTCAACGCCAGTACGGCGCTGTGCGCACTGCGCACGGCACCTTCAAGGGTAGCAGGGTACGGCCCAGAGACAAAATCACCCGCCGCCTGCAGGCCTTTGGCAATTTCTTGCGCGGGTCGCTTGAGGCTGGGTGTGCAGGCAAATGTGGCGCGTTTCTCGACCACCGTCAGGATCGGTTCCAGCTGCTTGAGGCCCAACTGGCGCCGGGCTTGCGCCTCGACACGGCGTTGTAAATCGTCTCGTTCGCCTTCGGCCGCGCTCACCACGAAAGCCAACACCCCTTGCATGGACGCATCGTGAGGGTGCAGTTGTCCGCGATCAAAAACAAACTGTGCAGGCGACTCGTGTGAGCTGGGCTGCGGTCGCAAGGCCAGCATGGGTTTGGGCAGCCGAAGTCCGGGTGTCCAGGTGTAGACGGTGGCGATGGCGGTGTGCTCCAACGCTGCTGTGTCTGCTGCCCATTGGGAAAGTCCCAGAGCGAGCGCTTCCTGTCCTTGGTGCTTGGCCATGGCAGCTGATTGAGCCATGGCCTTGGCAGCGGGTGAGGCCGCTGTTGCCCAAATCACGCCATCGCACTCAAGCGACCAGTTTTCACCGTGCACGGACCATCCTGTGCCGCGCCTCTGGACGGCGCTGACCCGTGTACCCAATCGCAGATCAAATCGCTTCTCGTGGTGCTTCCGGAGCCAGTTTGCCGCTTGAGCAGGAAATAGGGCGCTCAGGTCGACGCGTGGCAGCAAGAGAGTGGATCCCGACCATGGTGGAAACCCGGTGCCAAACAAGGCATCTCGCATGACCCGTAGAAATACCTGCCCGCAAGCCTGCCCGGTGGGCAGGTTCAGTGCGGACACGCACAAGGGCTCGACCAGCTCCTGCATCACCTTGTCGGGCAGTCCCTGGCACAACTCGGCGACGGTGGTCCCCTCCGGACAGGCAAAGCCCATGCCTTGCCATTGAGTCGAACGTTGCACCAGTGCCCACCGCTGAGACCACGACCATCCTCGCGCAGTTGCAATGGCCACGACCGCGTTCAGAGGGCTCGGAAAGGATGTTGCCCACGCAGGCGTTTGGATTCCTTTGCCGTCGGGAAACGGCATGGCCAGTGGGATGCCCAGCAAATCCTGCTCGACCTCCACGCCTGTGCGGTGCATCAGCGACAGTGCTTCGAAATAGGCCCCAATGAGGATGTGCTGGCCGTTGTCCAGGTTCAGGGAAAGGCCGTCGGGGCGCCGGCAAACCATGCCCCGGGCCCGCCCGCCAAGTTGGCGTGTGGCCTCCAGCAGCGTGACGTGCCATCCGCGTTCGACTGCGGTCGCTGCGGCCGCCATGCCAGCCCAGCCGCCCCCCACGATACACAGGTTCATGCCGTGCGGGTCCCCATTGTGGCCACTTCGAGCGTCACAAGCGGCCAAGGGCCTGTACTTTCCAGGCCAGCCAAAACTTCCGCAAGGGCGTCAAGCTCACCCGTTGCGTGAGCACCAGCAAAGGGTCATCGGCGATTTCGTGCAGCAGCGTTCGGTAGATGCTGGCCATCATGAGACCTGGTTTCTGGGTGCGTCGGTCGGGCTCAGGCAACATGGCCAGGGCCTCGTCATACGTCTGAAGCGCTCTCGTGCACTGGTAGTCCAAAAGGGCCTTGAACCGAATTTGAAAGTCGGCAACGTCGGCTCCTGGTGCAGCCCCCCGTTTGAGCAGTTCATGTGCCTTGACATCAAAACGCTGCAAGTCATTGATCGGGAGGTAAATGCGTCCTCTTGTGGCGTCTTCGCCCACGTCGCGAATGATGTTCGTGAGCTGAAAGGCCAGCCCCAATTTGTGGGCAAATGCCGTGGTTTCGGGCTGCGTTTGGCCGAAAATCCGCGCCGCCACTTCACCCACCACGCCTGCTACCAGGTGGCAATACGTCTGCAGGTTGGCGAAATCCAGGTAACGGTTCTGGTCCAGGTCCATCTGGCAGCCATCAATCACGGCCAACAGGTGCCGGGCTTCAATGCCGAACTTTTTCGTATGCGGTATCAGGGCTTGCGTGACCGGATGGCTGGGTGTGCCGTCAAAGGTCTGGCCCACTTCCTGACGCCACCAGGCGAGCTTGGTTTGTGCCACGCCCAGGTCACGGGTTTCGTCGACCACGTCGTCCACTTCGCGACAAAATGCGTAGAACGCCGTGATAGCCGCGCGGCGCTCAGCAGGCAGAAAAAGAAAAGCGTAGTAGAAGCTGCTGCCCGATGCGGCGGCCTTCTCTTGGACGTAGGTTTGTGGCGTCATGGTGAAATCTTCGGCCCAAGTGTACGCAGGGAATCCGAAGGATCGTGTGTTGCGAGAGGCACAAGCGTCTGACCTCAGCGCACCCGATCACCGCATCCGTAGCGCACGCCAGAGCAGGCCGGGCGCGTCGCGCTTGCTCAAGGTGGGGCGCACTGCCCAGGTACGGTGATCTACGGCTTCGATTTTGTCGAGGATTCGCAGCCCCCCTTGCACCACCAGACGCAGCTCCCACCCGGACCGACCCGGTATGCGCCGCACCAGCGGGGCGCCGATCAGCATGCGCTTGCGCGCGTCCTGGCAGAGTTCGGCCACTGCCTGGCGCCGCCTGAGCTCCGTGGCGGCATCGACCGCAACCCCAGGCTCAAAGTGAGCCCGCTCGAGTCGGTGGCGTTGGAGGCAGTCCGACGTCAAGTAGTGCCTTTGGCGGGGAAGGTCCACGCTGATGTCCTGCCAGAAGTTGATCAGTTGCAGCGCACTGCAGATGTGATCGCTTTGGGCCAGGGCATCGTCTGCGTCGATGCCATAGAGGTGCAGCAGCAGGCGGCCCACCGGATTCGCCGAGAGCTTGCAGTAGTCCAGCAACTCGCGTGTGCTCTGGTACTGGTGGCCTGCAGCTGTATACCGCACGTCTTGTTCAAATGCGCTGATCAGGTCGTGAAGCAGGTTGCCGGGGAGTTGGTGTTGGCGTATGCCTTTTGCCAGGGGCTGAAACACCGGCCGCCAGCTGTCGCTGGGCGTGGCGTTGTTCAGCGCTTGGTCAAGGTCTTTGCGGTAGGCAGCCAATTGCTTCAGCCGCTCATCCGGGCTGGCATCGCCCTCATCGGCCAGATCGTCGGCCGTGCGTGCGAAATGGTAGAGGGCTGTCACAACTGGCCGCAGTGCTGCGGGACACAGCAACGAAGCCACAGGGAAGTTTTCGTAGTGATCCACGCCGTGGGCCAGCGTTGTTGTTTTGTCTCGGACGTTCGAATCTCGCATGAGGGCAGTGTCGTGGGGGGCGTTGAATGCCGATCAAAGGTACCGGGGCGCTTTTGAATCCGCTGGACGCTTGTTTGTATTCGGCATGCCGTCTTATTGAACTACAATTTTGGTTACTAACCGGCCAGTCATTAAGTTTCGTCGTCGGAGGTTTGCGCGTGGCGCAGCCCATCGGACGAATAAGTCATTCTTCTCAGTATGCGCACACACACTTTGGTCTTGCTCATTCTTACCACCGTTGGCTTGATGGCGTGTTCGCGTCCTGAAGCTCCCGCAGAGCCTGTCAGGGCCGTCAAGCTCACCGTGGTCAGTCGAAGTGCGACGACGGCAGAACAGGAGATGGCGGGTGAGGTGCGTGCGCGTCACGAGGCCCGTTTGGGGTTTCGGGTGGGGGGCAAGCTGGTGGAGCGGCCCGTGGAGATGGGGCAGCACGTCAAGGTTGGGCAGCTCTTGGCAAGGCTTGATGGCAACGACCTTGCGCTGGCAAGCAACGCCGCGCATGCCCAGGTAGCGGCTGCGCAGACCCAGCGAGACCTGGCTGCAGCCGATTTGAAGCGCTTCGTCGACCTGAAAGCCAAGGGCTTCGTCAGTGCAGCAGACATCGAACGGCGACAGGCCAGTCTGGACGCCGCAGAAGCTGCGTTGAGGCAAGCGCGCGCCCAAAGCGCGGTTCAAGGAAACCAGGCTGGTTATGCGCGCCTCGTTTCTGATGCCGATGGCGTGGTCGTCTCGGTGGATGCCGACGTGGGTCAGGTGGTCAGCGCAGGCACCCCGGTGGTTCGGATCGCCAGAGATGGTCCGCGCGATGTGGTTTTTTCGGTGCCGGAGACCCAAGTGGGGCAATTGAAGGAAGGACAGGCGGCGAAGGTGCGCCTGTGGAGCGCTGAGGAAGAGGGGATGCGAGGATTCATGGATGGCACGGTGCGTGAGGTGGCGGCCAGTGCCGACCCGGTCACGCGAACCTATGAGGTCAAAGTCGCGCTGGCAGACGGTGCGCCAGTGGCATTGGGGGCCACCGCCTATGTCAGTTTTGTCCCGGATTCGGGTCAGAGCAAAGGGGTGATCAAATTACCGACGAGCGCACTGATGCAGGCCAAGGCGGGTGAGAAGGGTCAATCGGCCGTTTGGGTATTTGATACTGCATCGGGAACGGTGCAGCCGCGCGAGGTGGAGGTGGCCGGTGTCGATGGCTATGACGTGGTGATCGCCTCGGGCCTCAAAGAAGGTGAGGAAGTGGTGGCGGCGGGCGTGCACGTCTTGTCGCCTGGGCAGAAGGTGGTCCGTTTCGCGGCTCAGGCGCAGTGAGGCCTGAATGAGCCAACACACGACCTTGAACGACGGAAAATCCTCCTGGGTGTCGCGCTTCAACCTTTCCCAATGGGCGCTGGACCACCAAGCCTTCACGCGATACCTGATGATCGTGTTGATGCTCTTGGGCATTGCCGCGTACTTTCAGCTCGGCCAGGACGAAGATCCTCCATTCACCTTCCGCGCGATGGTGGTACGCGCCTATTGGCCAGGTGCGACGGCACAGCAAATGGCCGAGCAGGTGGCCGATCGGCTTGAAAAGACGCTTCAAGAAGTGCCCTACGCCGACATCATCCGGAGCTATTCCAAGCCCGGTGAGACGCAGATCATTTTCCAGATCAAGGACTCTTCCCCGCCTGGAGAGGTCAATCAGGTCTGGTATACCGTGCGCAAGAAAATCGGCGACATGGGTGGCACCTTGCCCCAGGGCGTTGTTGGACCATTCTTCAATGACGAGTTCGGTGACGTTTATGGCGTCATCTACGCCCTGCAGGGTGATGGCTATTCGCCTGCCGACAAGAAACAGGTGGCAGACGACATTCGCCAACAGCTTTTGAGGGTGAAGGATGTGAGCAAGGTGGCGCTGTTCGGTGAGCAGGACCAGCGCTTGTATGTGGAGGTGTCGCAAAAGCGAATGGCTTTGCTCGGCCTTGATTTTCAACAGGTGCTTGCAGCCATGGGGCAGCAAAACGCCCTGGTTTCGGCCGGAACGGTTCAGGGACCGAGCGACGCAGTGCAGGTGAGGGTAGGTGGCGCATTCAATTCGGTTGATGAGTTGAAGGCCATGCCCATCCGGGGTGCCAATGGCAGACAGATCCGTTTGGGTGACATCGCCGATGTGCACCTGGGCTATGCAGACCCAGCCCAGGTGCTTGTGCGCCACGATGGAAAGGAAAGCATTGCGCTTGGGATCTCCATGGCCAAGGGCGGGGACATCATTGCCTTGGGCAAAGCGCTCAAGCTGGCAGTGACCGATATCCAACGCACATTGCCGGCCGGCATGGAGCTGCAACAGGTTCAGGACCAGCCAGCAGCCGTGTCGCGATCCGTGGGTGAGTTTGTCAAGGTGTTGATTGAGGCCGTGGTCATTGTGTTGGCGGTGAGTTTTCTGGCACTCGGATTGCACAAGCGCGAAGGGGGCAGGGGCCTGCGCAGTTTCACGCTCGATGTGCGACCGGGTCTGGTGGTTTTCATCACGATCCCGCTGGTTCTGGCCATCACTTTTCTGGTCATGCAGTACTGGGGAATCGGGCTGCACAAGATCTCATTGGGCTCACTGATCATCGCCCTTGGATTGCTGGTGGACGACGCGATCATTGCGGTCGAAATGATGGTTCGCAAGCTTGAGGAAGGCTATTCCATGATGAAGGCCGCCACCTTTACCTGGGACGCCACGGCCATGCCCATGCTTACCGGCACCCTTATTACCGCGGTCGGCTTTCTTCCCATTGGCCTGGCGAACTCCACAGTGGGGGAGTACACGTTTGCCATCTTTGGCGTTACCACGGCGGCACTGATCATCTCCTGGGTCGTCGCGGTGATGTTTGTGCCGTACCTGGGCGTCAGGCTGTTGAAGGTCAAGGCACATGTGGGTCCGGCGCAGGAGGTGTTTGACGGCCCTTTCAATGACCGGTTCCGGGCGTTGGTGGATTGGTGTGTGGAGCACCGATGGATCACCATCGGCCTGACGGTTGGAACCTTTGTGTTGGGCCTTGTGGGAATGGGGCAGGTTCAGCAGCAGTTTTTCCCGGATTCCAACCGGCCGGAGGTGTTGGTCGATGTATGGTTGCCCGAAGGGACGAGCATGGCAGCGAACTTGGAGGTCACGCGTCGTGTCGAAGCCCGTCTGGCAGAGCAGGAGGGGGTCAAGAGTGTGACCACGTGGGTGGGTTCGGGCGTGCCACGCTTCTATCTGCCGCTCGATCAGGTGTTCCCGCAGACCAACGTGTCCCAGCTCATCGTGCTTCCCGAAGATCTGGCGGCGCGGGAGCGCCTGCGAAAGTCCTTGCCGCAGCTGTTGGCCACCTCCTTTCCGGAGGTGCGCGGTCGGGTCAAGCTGCTCCCCAATGGTCCCCCGGTTCCTTATCCGGTGCAGTTCCGCGTCGTTGGTCCCGATCCTTCCGTGTTGCGCGAGCTTGCCGATGAGGTCAAGTCTGTCATGCGCACCAATGCCAATATGCGAGGCGTGAATGACAACTGGAACGAGTCTGTGAAAGTGGTGCGCCTTGATGTCGACCAGGCGAAGGCGCGTGCACTTGGGGTGTCGAGCCAGTCGATTGCCCAAGCGTCTCAGATCAACTTCAGTGGGGCTACCGTCGGCCAGTTCCGTGAAGGAGACAAGCTGATCAACATTGTGCTGCGCCAACCGCTGGCAGAACGCGATGCGATCTCCAGCCTGAGCAATGCTTATTTGCCCACCGCCAGCGGGAAGAGCATCCCGTTGCTGCAAATCGCCCAACCACGATTTGATTGGGAGCCCGGCGTGATGTGGCGAGAAAACCGCGACTATGCCATTACGGTCCAGGGTGATGTGGCAGAGGGTTTGCAGGGGGCCACGGTGACCGCGCAACTCCAGCCAGCGCTGGAGAAGCTCAGCGCCGGCTGGGCCGCGAGTGGGCATCTCGGTTATCGCGTGGTGGTGGCAGGTGCGGTGGAAGAAAGCAGCAAAGGTTCTTCGTCGATTGCGGCTGGCGTGCCCATCATGCTGTTCCTGACCTTCACGCTACTGATGTTGCAGTTGCAAAGCTTCAGTCGCTCGGTACTGGTATTTCTCACGGGCCCACTGGGCATGGCCGGGGTTGCGGGCGCATTGTTGCTGCTGAACCGCCCATTTGGATTTGTCGCGCTTTTGGGTGTGATTGCGCTGATGGGCATGATCCAGCGCAACTCCGTGATCCTGATCGATCAGATCGAGCAAGACCGTGCCCGTGGCGTGCCAGCCTGGGAGGCCATTGTGGAGGCCGCCGTTCGGCGGATGCGCCCCATTGTGCTGACCGCAGCGGCGGCTGTGCTGGCCATGATTCCCTTGTCGCGCAGCGTCTTCTGGGGGCCGATGGCGGTTGCCATCATGGGAGGGTTGATCGTGGCAACGGTGCTGACCCTGCTGGCGTTGCCCGCCATGTATGCGGCCTGGTTTCGGATCCGGCGTCCAGAGGCGCACTGACTGGCGCATTGCGGACTGGTCTTGTGGCCATGCGGCTACAATAGAAGGTTGCCGTAATGGAGGCTTGGTAGTCAGACACTGAACGTGTCTGGTTCAGGCCAAAGATGCAGGAGCGCGGGTGGCGAAATTGGTAGACGCACCAGGTTTAGGTCCTGACGCCAGCAATGGTGTGGGGGTTCGAGTCCCCCCCCGCGCACCACTTCATTGAAGAACACACATTCACCGGTTGGCAAAGGCCAACTGCATTTTTGTTTTGGAGAACCGCATGACCGTGACCGTTGAAACCCTGGAAAAGCTTGAGCGAAAGATCACGCTCTCTTTGCCTGCCGAAGTGATCCAAAACGAAGTGGCCAAGCGCCTGAAGAAGCTGGCACGCGACGTGAAGATGGATGGCTTCCGGCCCGGCAAAGTGCCCATGAATGTGGTTGCTCAACGCTACGGCTACTCGGTGCACTATGAAGTGATGAACGACAAGGTGGGCGAGGCATTTGCCAGCGCCGCCGCCGAAGCCCAGGTTCGTGTTGCCGGCCAACCCAAGATCACCGAGAAGGAAGACGCCCCTGAAGGCCAATTGACTTTTGATGCCGTTTTCGAGGTGTACCCAGACGTCACGATCGGTGATCTGTCGACCGCTGAGGTGGAGAAGGTGACCGCTGAAGTGAGTGATGCTGCCATCGATCGGACGCTTGAGATTTTGCGCAAGCAGCGCCGTACCTTTGCGCAACGGGCGCAAGACCAAGCGGCTGAAGACGGCGATCGGGTCACAATCGATTTCGCGGGCAAGATCGACGGCGAGCCCTTTGAAGGTGGCAAAGCGGATGGTTTCCAGTTCATTGTTGGTGATGGCCAGATGCTCAAGGAGTTTGAGGATGCGGTGCGCGGCATGAAGTCCGGCGAATCCAAGACTTTTCCGCTGCCCTTCCCCGAGGACTACCACGGCAAGGATGTGGCCGGCAAAACGGCCGACTTCATGGTCACCGTCAACAAAGTTGAAGCAGCGCATCTGCCAGCCGTGGACGAAGCCTTGGCCAAGTCGCTGGGTATTGCCGAGGGCACCGTTGAAGGTCTGCGTGCCGATATTCGCAAGAATCTGGAGCGGGAAGTGAAGTTCCGGGTGTTGGCGCGCAACAAGGCTGCCGCCATGGATGCACTGGCCGAAAAAGCCGAACTGGATCTGCCCAAAGCCGTGGTTCAGTCCGAACTGGAGCGCCTGGTCGAAGGTGCGCGTGCCGATTTGAAGCAGCGGGGCGTGAAAGACGCTGACAAGGCCCCAATTCCGGAAGACCTCTTCCGGCCCCAGGCCGAGCGGCGTGTGCGCCTCGGTTTGGTGGTTGCGGAGTTGGTGCGAGCCAACAAGCTGGAGGCCACGCCAGAACAGATCAAGGCGCACATCGATGAGCTGTCGGCGTCTTACGAAAAGCCTGCCGATGTCGTGCGTTGGTACACAAGTGACAACCGTCGCATGGCCGAGGTTGAGGCGATCGTGATTGAGAACAACGTGGCTGAGTTCGTCTTGTCGAAAGCCAAAGTCACCGAGAAAGCCATGGATTTCGACGAGTTGATGGGTCAACAAGCCTGATTTTGTCTCGCGATGCCATCAGGCAAGGAAGAGGGCGGAGCAATCCGCCCTTTTTCATTCTTGGACGCTTGTGATTTGACGCACACTCGCCATATATACCCAGTCCCATGCCCGCAACAACGAATCAAGCTTGAGAGGTTGGTTACAGTTAGGGCAAGGCAATTGATCAACTTTCGGAGAATCGCATGAGCGCAATGGATATTCAAAGCCTGGGCATGGTCCCCATGGTGATCGAGACTTCAGGTCGGGGCGAGCGCGCCTACGACATCTATTCGCGCTTGCTCAAAGAGCGCGTGATTTTTCTGGTTGGCCCGGTAAACGACCATTCGGCCAATCTGGTCGTCGCGCAACTGCTGTTTCTGGAGAGCGAGAACCCCGACAAAGACATTTCGTTCTACATCAATTCTCCTGGTGGCTCGGTGAGCGCGGGGATGGCGATTTACGACACGATGAACTTCATCAAGCCGGATGTGTCGACCCTTTGTACGGGGTTTGCAGCCAGCATGGGGGCGTTTTCCGCCCGTCGGCGCCAAGGGCAAGCGCTTTTCGCTCCGTTCCAAGATCATGATCCATCAACCGTCTGGCGGAGCCCAGGGACAAGCCACCGAGATCGAAATATCGGCTCGTGAAATCCTCAAGACGCGCGAGCAACTCAACAAGATTCTTGCCGGAGAATACCGGGCAACCCCTTGGAGAAGGTCGCGCGATACCGAGCGTGACTACTACATGACCGCGGCCGAGTCTGCAGACTACTACGGCATCATCGACAAAGTCATCGACAAGCGCCCGAGTGCCGCTTGATCTGCCTCGAAAAATCATTTTTTCGAGTCAAACCGCCTGGAATCGGGTCAAAAATGGCCTTTTTTGGGCGGTTGGCGCGCAGGCGGCTTGAACTATCATTGCCGTCAGTGCATTTCTGAACGTCTTACCGGACCCCACTCAATCGATGGTCGACAAAAAAGCCACCACTGGTGAAAAAGCGCTCTACTGCTCGTTCTGCGGTAAGAGCCAGCACGAGGTCAAGAAGCTGATCGCAGGTCCTTCCGTGTTCATCTGCGATGAGTGCATTGACTCAGCAACGACATCATTCGTGATGAGCTGCCAGGGCTGAGGCGGTGAAAATGGGCGGGGACGATGTCCCCACGCCGGCAGAGCTCAAGGCCAATCTGACAACTATGTCATTGGCCAGGAGTCTGCCAAACGGCTTTGGCGGTCGCTGTCTATAACCATTACAGCGTCTTCGCCACAAACAGACGTCCCGCAAGGACGACGTGGAGTTGGCCAAAAGCAACATTTTGTTGATCGGACCGACCGGGTCAGGCAAGACGCTGCTGGCACACGATGGCGCGCATGTTGAATGCGGTTTGTGATGGCCGATGCAACGACCCTGACCGAGGCGGGTTACGCTGGTGAAGACGTTGAGAACATCGTCGCCAAGTTGCTGCAGAGCTGCAACTACGATGTCGAACGCGCCCAGCAGGGGATTGTTTACATTGACGAGATCGACAAGATCACGCGGAAATCCGACAACCCTTCCATCACCCGTGATGTGTCGGGCGAGGGTGTCCAGCAGGCATTGCTCAAGCTGATTGAAGGGACCATGGCTTCTGTGCCCCCGCAAGGTGGGCGGAAGCACCCCAATCAGGATTTCCTTCAAGTCGACACGACCAACATCCTCTTCATCTGCGGGGGGGCATTTGCCGGCTTGGAGAAGATCATCGAGAATCGCACCGAGGCCTCCGGTATGGGCTTTGGAGCGGTGGTGAAGAGCAAGAAGCAGCGCAGCCTGACCGAAGCTTTCAAGGAAATCGAACCGGAAGACCTCATCAAATTTGGCTTGATTCCCGAGTTGGTTGGTCGCGTGCCGGTCATTGCTGCCCTTGCCGAGTTGAGTGAAGATGCGCTGGTGCAAATTCTGACTGAGCCAAAGAACGCAGTGGTCAAGCAGTTCACCCGTTTGCTTGCCATGGAAGATGCCGAGTTGGAGGTGCGTCCTGGCGCTCTCAAGGCCATCGCCCGAAAAGCTTTGGCGCGCAAGACTGGCGCCCGCGGTTTGCGCTCGATACTGGAAAACGCCCTGATCGACACCATGTACGAGTTGCCGGGGCTCAGCAATGTCGAGAAGGTGGTTGTCGATGAGTCCACCATCGATGAAAACAAGCCGCCCCTGTTGGTCTACCGCGAAGCGGCCAAGCAGGCTTGACTTATCGCGGGGCGAAAACCGTTGGGTTGTTCGCCATGGAATTCGAATGCATGGTTGATGTGGAGCCGTCGATGGCTTCCCGTCACGCTAACTGAGGTTGAAAGATATGTCCGGACAAACCCCCTTGCCCAATACGCCGGTCGACTTGCCGTTGCTTCCCCTGCGTGATGTGGTCGTGTTCCCGCACATGGTCATTCCACTGTTCGTGGGGCGACCGAAGAGCATCAAGGCGTTGGAAGCGGCGATGGAAGACGAGCGCCGGATCATGTTGGTGGCGCAAAAGGCAGCGGCCAAGGACGAACCGTCGGCTGAGGACATGTTCGAGATGGGATGCGTGGCGACCATCTTGCAAATGCTGAAACTCCCTGATGGAACAGTGAAGGTGCTGGTTGAAGGGGTTCAACGGGCCAAGGTGCTCTCGATTACCGAGGGGGAGACACATTTTGCGGCCTCTGTCGCACCCATCGACCCAGAGGCCGAGAGAGCCGCGGTTCCTTCCGCAGAGCTCGAAGCCTTGCGTCGTGCGGTGATGCAGCAATTTGATCAGTACGTGAAGCTCAACAAGAAAATTCCGTCTGAGATCCTCACCTCGATTTCAAGCATTGATGACCCCGGGCGTCTGGCGGACACAATTGCTGCTCACCTTCCGTTGAAGCTGGAGTCCAAGCAGGTGGTGCTGGATCTCGACCCCATCAACAAGCGCTTGGAGAATCTGTTCGAGCAACTCGAACGCGAGGTGGACATTCTCAATGTGGACAAGAAGATCCGTGGTCGTGTGAAGCGGCAGATGGAGAAGAATCAGCGCGACTTCTATCTGAATGAGCAAGTCAAAGCCATCCAGAAAGAACTGGGGGAGGGCGAAGAAGGCGCTGACATCGAAGAGATAGAGAAGAAGATCAAACTTGCCAAGATGCCTGCCGAAGCGCGCAAGAAGGCCGAGGCCGAGTTCAAGAAGCTCAAGTTGATGTCTCCGATGTCCGCTGAGGCGACAGTGGTGCGCAACTACATCGATGCATTGGTTGGGTTGCCATGGAGCAAGAAGACCAAGATCAAGCACGATCTGGCCTTGGCGGAAGAGATTCTCAACGAAGACCACTATGGTCTGGAGAAAGTCAAGGACCGCATTCTTGAGTACCTCGCTGTGCAGCAGCGGGTTGATAAAGTGAAGGCGCCCATCCTTTGTCTGGTGGGGCCTCCAGGCGTCGGGAAGACATCACTTGGACAATCGATTGCCAAGGCCACTGGGCGCAAGTACGTTCGAATGGCCCTGGGCGGGATGCGTGACGAGGCCGAAATTCGTGGGCATCGACGAACCTATATCGGTGCGATGCCGGGCAAGGTTCTCCAGAGCTTGAGCAAGATTGGTACGCGCAACCCGCTTTTCCTGCTTGATGAGATCGACAAGCTGGGAACCGATTTCCGGGGCGATCCCTCCAGTGCGTTGCTCGAAGTCTTGGATCCAGAGCAGAACCACACGTTTGGCGACCATTACGTCGAGGTGGATTTTGATCTCTCGGATGTCATGTTCGTGGCGACCTCCAACTCCATGAACATTCCGCCTGCCTTGCTGGATCGCATGGAGGTGATTCGCCTCTCTGGCTACACGGAAGACGAGAAGACCAACATTGCCATCCGATATCTCCTGCCCAAGCAGTTGAAGAACAATGGTATCCGCGAAGGCGAGATGGAGGTCAAGGACGAAGCGGTGCGCGATATTGTTCGCTACTACACCCGTGAAGCCGGTGTGCGCTCGCTTGAGCGCGAGCTCGGCAAGATTTGCCGAAAGGTGGTCAAAGGGCTGTTGCTCAAGAAGTACACGCCCACCCTGGTGATCGACTCCGAGAACCTCAGTGACTTTCTGGGCGTGCGCAAGTACACGTTTGGGCGAGCTGAAGCCAAGAATCAGATCGGGCAGGTCGTTGGATTGGCCTGGACTGAGGTGGGGGGCGACTTGCTGACCATTGAGGTGGCAACCATGCCTGGCAAAGGCGTCATCACCCGTACTGGGTCCCTGGGCGATGTGATGAAGGAGTCGGTCGAGGCGGCACGAACGGTGGTTCGAAGCCGCGCTCGAGAGTTGGGCATCAAGGATGAGCTGTTCGACAAACGAGACATGCACATTCACGTGCCTGATGGAGCGACACCCAAAGATGGCCCCAGCGCTGGTGCCGCCATGACCACGGCCTTGGTCTCCGCATTGACTGGCATTCCCGTGCGCGCGGATGTGGCCATGACGGGTGAAATCACACTCCGTGGTGAGGTGACTGCGATAGGGGGCTTGAAGGAGAAGCTCCTGGCTGCGCTGCGGGGGGGAATCAAGACCGTGATCATTCCAGAAGAGAATGTGAAGGACTTGGCGGAGATCCCCGACAACGTGAAAGAAGGGCTTGAGATTGTTCCGGTGAAATGGGTTGACAAGGTGTTGTCGATTGCACTTGAGCGGCAACCCGTACCTTTGACGGACGAAGAGGTGGCTGCACAAATGGCTGCGGCAGCCGCGCGCTCCGGGGCAGCGTCTCCCGACGCGGTCAAACATTGAGGCAAAAAAATGAATGGCGCTTGAAAAGCACCCATTTTTTAAGCTATAATTCTGGCTTCCAGGGACGTACGCAAACGGTCTGGATACGCGGGATTAGCTCAGTTGGTAGAGCGATACCTTGCCAAGGTATAGGTCGAGAGTTCGAGCCTCTTATCCCGCTCCAATTTTGAAAAGGGAAGCCCGCGCTTCCCTTTTTTGTCGGTTGGGTCGATGCCGGTCGTTTGCCGGTATTGTTATGGCGCGATAGCAAAGCGGTTATGCAACGGATTGCAAATCCGTCTGGCGGTTCGACTCGAGGTCGCGCCTCCAAATTACAGACGCCTCGTTCACTGGTTGTTCGGGGCGTTTTTCTTTGCTGGATCAACTGGCCAACAGCCTGGGATCATCACCTTCCCTGCGACAATCTTCGATCTGCCTCATTGGTGAAATTGGTAGACACAGCGGACTTAAATCCGCCGGCTTTAATCGGCCGTACCGGTTCGATTCCGGTTCGAGGCACCATGCTTTGGCTATAGGTTTTTCCCGGTTTCACCGGTACAGTGAGTTTCCATGACCCGATACAACGCACCCTTCGAAATACACGTGCACGGTGATGTGCCGCTGCGTGATGACGTGGCATTTGCCCAAATCGAGGATGCACTGAAACCGTTGTGGCAATACGCTGGTGGCAAATCGCTTGCCGCAGCAGCGGAGAGCTCTTACGAGGACGAGCCGGGAATTCGTTTTGATTCGAATGCCCATGTCTTGCAACTTTGCTGGACAGTGCCCGGCGATGAGGATTTTCGACAGGTGATCGAAGAAGCCTGCATGGGGTTGAACGAAATTGCGGCGACCGGTGCGCCCCTTGAGGTGTCTTTTTACGACACCGAGTTTGATGAGGACGATGAGGGCAATCCCGAGGCGGAAGCCCGGGATGATTTCATGATGTGCTTCGTGGGACCAACGCCGGCGGCGATCATGCAGGTTCAACGCGACCTGTTGGTTCAGGATGTGGTTCATGTCATGGAGCGGCATTTTGATGCCGCCGAGCTGGGGGAAGTGGTCGCCGCGATCGACACCCTTTTTACCCAGCGTTTCGAGTCGTTGGTGAGCTCGATGAATCTGGGGCGTCCACCGCGGGGCCATGGGGGCTCGGGCCACGGCGGTGGCCGCAAGCCCCGCCATTTGCATTGATCGTGTCCTTGATGAGCACTTCGCGAGACTGACCAGGGCATGGCGGTGATCTCCAGCGAGGTCTTGCATGACGGTGTGCGCAAGCGCGAGGTGTTTGCCTGGGCGATGTATGACTTTGCCAACTCGGGGTACACCACTGTCGTTTTGACCGCGGTTTTTGCGGCGTATTTTGTGGGAGTGGTCGCAAATGGGGCACCTTGGGCAACGTTTGCCTGGACGTTTGCGCTCAGCGTCTCACATGCGGTGGTGATGCTCACGATGCCGGCGATGGGCGCCTGGGCGGATCAGCATGCGGCGAAAAAGCGGTTGCTTTGGTTGAGTACGGGCGGTTGTGTGATCGCCACGGCCGCGCTTGCCTTGGTGGGTCCCGGCGCGGTTGTGCTGGCCATGGCGCTTGTCGTTTTTTCCAATGTCTGTTTTGCATGGGGGGAGTCTCTGATCGCGGCTTTCTTGCCCGAGCTGGCCAAGCCCGATGCGATGGGGCGGGTGAGTGGGTGGGGCTGGAGTCTTGGCTATGTGGGCGGCATGTTGGCGCTGGGCCTGTGCCTGGGGTATGTGATTTGGGCGCAGGGGCAGGGGCAGGTTGCGGCGCAGTTTGTCCCAGTGACGATGCTGATCACTGCAGTGGTCTTTGCCTTGGCGGCCTCGGTGACGCTGGGGATGCTTAAAGAGCGTGCGCGGCCGCAGGCTGGGGCCATGGACAGAGCAGGGTTGCGTGCCTCCCTCGGGCAACTGAAGACGACCTTTCTGGAGGCTCGTGGGTATGTGGACTTCATGTGGCTGCTTGCCTGTGCTGTCGCCTATCAAGGCGGTGTTGCCGTGGCCATCACACTGGCTGCCGTCTATGCCGAACAAGTGATAGGTTTTGTTCAGCAGGAGACAATGGTGTTGATATTTGTGCTGAACATTGCCGCGATGGTGGGCGCCTTTTTGTTTGGCTATGCTCAGGACCGGATGGGCCACAAGTTGACATTGGGTCTGACGCTGGTGGGCTGGATGTTGACTTGTGTGATGGCTGCGTTGACGACCACCAAGGGCGGCTTTTGGTACGCTGCGGCGCTGGCTGGTTTTTGTATGGGGTCGAGCCAGTCCTCCGGTCGAGCCATGGCGGGTCTTTTCGCGCCACCGCAACGGTCCGCCGAGTTCTTTGGCTTGTGGTCGTTTGCAACGCGGTTGGCCAGCATCATTGGGCCGTTGAGCTACGGCGCCATCACCTGGGCGACCGGGGGCAATCAGCGTCTGGCGATTGCCGTGACGGCGGGGTTGTTCCTGTTGGGCTTGCTGCTGTTGCTTCCGGTCGACATGAAAAGAGGGCAGGCCAGGGCGCAGGACGGGGGAGATCTGCGCCCCGGTGCGTTGGCGTAGACCGCCATCACTCAAATGCGCACTTTTTGAGCGCTTAGCGAGGGATGTATCCAGCGTTGGGCGGCAAGACCCATGCCCACTTCGTCGCCGGTTGTCAGCAGCGTGGGCTGCGGCGAGCGGTACCCTGGATCGATGCCTTCAAGAAGTGGGCCCAACACATCCCGTGTTCGTTTTGCCACAGGGATGCCGGTATCGAGGAAGCGAACCGGGCGCTTGGCCGCTGCTTTCTGCAAGGCATCCATTGCAAACGGATAGTGGGTGCACCCCAGCACCACGGTGTCAATGCCGGACATTTGGGGTCCCACGCTGAACAGCTCCGAAACGTAGCGATCACACAGCCTTTGCACGTCGTCGAGGCGGTTGTTTTCGATGGCGTCGGCCAAGCCATCGCAAGGCTGGGACCAGAAATGGAGCGGACGCGTGCTTTGCGTCTCGACTTGCCGCTGCAAACGATGATAGCGATCGCTGCCAAGGGTACGGCGAGTGGCCATGACGCCGACATGACCGCTCGCGCTCAGTGCCGCAGCGGGTTTCAAGGCAGGCTCCACACCAATGATGGGCAGGTCCGGGTGGCTCGCGCGCAGCGCGTCGATGGCATGGGCGGTTGCCGTGTTGCAGGCGATCACCAGCGCTTTGATGTCACAGTCTTGCCGGAGGTATTCCGTGACTTTGTGCGTGCGTTCTTGGATGGTTTTGACTTCGCGCTCGCCGTAGGGTGCGAACGCGTTGTCGGAAACGTAGACAAGTGGGAGGTTGGGCATCAAGGCCTGCAGGTCGCGCAGCACGCTGAGCCCCCCCACGCCGCTGTCGAATACGCCTAGTGTGATCGGGCGCCCGCCACGGGAATGCCCTTGAACTCGCCGGACGCGATGCGCTTGCTCCACTCGGCGGGACCTGTGACGTGGGCGCTGGTGCCTCCTGCATCGACCGCCAGACCGGCATGTCGATCACATCAAACTCGTAAATCGCCTCCATGCCGAGGTCTTCGTGCCAACAACCTTGGCCGTTTTGATCGCTTTTGACACAAGGTAGGCCGCCCCACCCACCGCCATGAGGTAGGCGCTTTTGGTGGATTCTGATGGATTCGATGGTGACAGGGCCACGCTCTGCTTTGCCGATCATCGCGATGAGGCCGGTTTTCCAGCATCGTGTCGGTGAACTTGTCCATCCGGGTGGCGGTGGTTGGCCTGCGGGGCCTACCGCTTCGTTGCCAACAGGGTCAACAGGCCAACGTAGTAGATCACGCGATTGGTGAAGTCGACGGGCAATGGTTCGCCTTTTGCCAACATGTCCTGGATGCGTTTGTGTGCGGCATCACGCCCCGTGAGCATCTTGCCATTGAGCAACAGGGTCTGCCCAGGCTTCCAGCTTGCCACTTCAGCTTTGGTAAGCGTGTTGAGGTCGACGCGCTTGCTCTTCTCCGTGTCAGGCGTCCAGTCAATCTTGGGCCAGAGATCCAGGCTGGGCGCTTCAAGGTACACCGGGCCAGAACCGTTCATCACAAAATGGGCATGTCGGGTGGCGGCGCAATTGGGAATCATGGCAATGGGTTTGCCGGCAGCGTGGGTCGGGTACATCTTGATCTTGACGTCCAGAACTGTCGTGAGTCCGCCGAGCCCCTGCGCACCGATGCCAAGTGCGTTGACTTTCTCCAGCAGCTCAAGGCGGAGCTCTTCAACCTGGGTGAGCTTCTCGCCCTTGGAAGCCTTTGCCTGGAGCTCATACATATCGATGTCTTCCATCAGGCTTTGCTTGGCAAGCAGAACCGCCTTCTCGGCTGTGCCACCAATACCAATGCCCAACATGCCGGGGGGACACCAGCCCGCACCCATGGTCGGCACGGTCTTCAGGACCCAGTCGACGATGGAGTCGCTGGGGTTGAGCATCATCATCTTGCTCTTGTTTTCACTGCCTCCACCCTTGGCCGCCACAGTGACATCGACAGTATTGCCAGGAACGATCTCGGTGTAAATGACTGCAGGGGTGTTGTCGCCAGTGTTCTTTCGCGCGAACAGCGGATCGGCCACCACACTGGCGCGCAGTTTGTTGTCAACGTTGTTGTAGCCTTGGCGCACGCCTTCGTTGACGGCATCTTCGAGACTGCCTGTGAACCCTTCCCAGCGGACATCCATACCCACCTTCAGAAACACGTTGACGATACCGGTGTCCTGGCAGATGGGGCGATGACCGGTGGCGCTCATCTTGCTGTTGGTCAGAATCTGCGCGATGGCATCTTTGGCGGCTGGGCTCTGTTCGCGCTCGTATGCCCGGGCCAAATGACTGATGTAGTCCGTGGGGTGGTAGTAGCTGATGTATTGCAGCGCTGCAGCGATGGACTCGATCAGATCGGCCTGGCGGATGGCTGTTGTCATGGGCGGGTACTTTCAGGAGGGACAGGAGATGGGTTGGGTAACTGGCAGTTCTTTGTATTGCCGTAACCCGTTATTCTAAGAAGTCACGGCCTTCGTACGGACGCATATTGAAGGCCCTGCACTGAAGTGTAAGTGGCTCGTAAGAGCCTTTTCGCACAGTCAACAGGTTCACCGAATCAACACCCATAGAGGAGACTGCCCATGTCCACACCGTCGAACGCCATTGAATCCACTTTGGTTGAGAACCGGGTATTCGAGCCTTCTGAAGCCACGCGACAAGATGCGCGCATTTCCGGAATGGATGCCTACGCTGCGTTGTGCGCCGAAGCTGAGAATGACTTTGAGGGTTTTTGGGCCAAGCGCGCAAACGACACGCTGACCTGGCACAAACCCTTCACCAAGACGCTGGATTCGTCGAATGCGCCGTTCTTCAAGTGGTTCGAAGACGGCGAGCTGAACGCCTCCTACAACTGCCTTGACCGGCACATGGGCACACCGGTCGAGAACAAGACGGCGATTATTTTTGAGGCCGATGGCGGCGAAATCACCAAGGTGACTTACAAGGAGTTGCTGGCCAAGGTTTCGCAATTCGCGAATGCGCTTAAATCACGGGGGGTTAAGAAGGGTGATCGCGTTGTCATCTACATGCCCATGACGATCGAAGGCGTGGTGGCCATGCAGGCATGCGCCCGAATTGGCGCCACACACAGTGTGGTGTTCGGTGGATTCTCTGCGAAAGCTCTGCAAGAGCGCATTCACGATGCGAAGGCAGTTGCTGTGGTGACTGCAAACTACCAACTGCGTGGCGGCAAAGAGTTGCCACTGAAGGCCATCGTGGACGAGGCCGTTGCTTTGGGCGGGTGCGAAACTGTCAAGGATGTGATTGTGTTTCAGCGCACGCCCACCGCCTGCAACATGGTGGCGGGACGAGACACGTTCATGCACGACGCGGTGCAGGGGCAGTCTACCGAGTGTCCAGCCGAAATGGTGGGGGCGGAGCATCCCCTGTTCGTGCTCTACACTTCGGGCTCCACGGGCACGCCAAAAGGGGTTCAGCACAGCACGGGGGGTTACCTCCTGTGGGCCAACCTCACGATGCAATGGACTTTTGATCTGAGGGATTCCGACGTATTTTGGTGTACGGCTGATATCGGCTGGATCACCGGACACACCTATGTAGCCTATGGTCCTTTGGCCGCTGGTGCGACGCAGATTGTGTTTGAAGGGGTGCCCACATATCCCAACGCTGGACGTTTCTGGCAAATGATCGAGCGTCACAAGTGCACGATCTTCTACACCGCGCCCACGGCCATTCGTTCGTTGATCAAGGCCGCCGAGGCGGACGAGAAAGTGCATCCGGCCCGTTCCGATCTGAGCAGCTTGCGCATCATGGGCTCGGTGGGAGAGCCAATCAATCCTGAAGCCTGGATGTGGTACTACAAGCACGTCGGTGGCGAGCGATGCCCCATCGTGGATACCTTCTGGCAGACCGAAACGGGCGGACACATGATCACCCCATTGCCTGGTGCAACACCTCTGGTGCCAGGATCCTGCACATTGCCGCTGCCGGGCATTACCACTGCGATTGTGGATGAAACTGGCAACGATGTGCCAAACGGATCGGGTGGGATCTTGGTGATCAAGAAGCCTTGGCCTTCCATGATTCGAACCATTTGGGGCGATCCCGAAAGGTTCAAGAAGTCGTACTTCCCGGAAGAGCTGAAGGGATACTACCTCGCTGGTGATGGGGCTGTCCGCAGCGCGGATCGAGGCTACTTCCGGATCACGGGCCGTATCGATGATGTCTTGAATGTGTCCGGCCATCGCATGGGCACCATGGAGATTGAGTCGGCACTTGTGGGTAAGACGGATCTGGTGGCTGAAGCGGCGGTGGTGGGGCGTCCCGATGACACCACTGGTGAGGCAATTTGCGCTTTTGTGGTGCTTAAGCGACCGGTGCCCCATGGTGATGAAGCAAAGGCGATCGCCAAAGAGCTTCGAGATTGGGTGGCCAAGGAAATTGGCCCGATTGCCAAGCCCAAGGACATTCGCTTTGGCGAGAACCTGCCGAAGACGCGCTCAGGGAAGATCATGCGGCGTCTGCTGCGTTCCATTGCCAAGAACGAGCCAGTCACGCAGGACACCTCGACCTTGGAAAACCCCGCCATCCTGGATCAGTTGGGTCAGGCGTACTGATCCTGCCTCGCGCCATCAAGCCCGCCAGGTCTTTTGCCTGGCGGGCTTCTTTGTTCGGGGCGCTTGCGCGAGATCCGGCGGGACCGTGGAAAAAAAGAACCCGCGCGAAGCGGGTTCCGTTTGAGCGGGTCGATTCTTACTTCAGGCTCAATACCCACGCGGCCAGCTTCTTGGCTTCCGCTTCGTTGACCTGGGTATTGGCAGGCATGGGGATGGCCCCCCAAACGCCCGAACCCCCTTTCATGATTTTGTTCGCCAGCATGTCGACTGCCTTGGCGTTGCCGGCGTATTTGGCTGCAACATCTTTGTAGGATGGACCGACCTGCTTTTTGTCAACAGCATGGCAAGCCATGCAGTTCTTGCTTTTTGCCAATGCTTCGTCGGCCATCGCGGGTGCGGAAATGGCAGCCATCGCAGCCATAATGAGAAGTGCGCGTTTCATGGTCGTTTCCTTTTAGGAGGCGGTGAGGATTTCACAGGCCCGATTCTATCGAGCCTTGATCGCGCGATACGCAAAGTTACAGTTGCTTGCCGCTCTTTGTCGGAGCTTTACCGGAGGGTGTGATGTATTTCTTGATTGCTGGCCTTGTCGCTCTGGTCTGGAATTATTGGCGCATTGGCTTGGTCTTGGACTCCTCCTGGTGGTGGGTCATGGCTCTCTTCGGATTGGCCATTGCCTGGTGGTCTTTTGCAGATTCGACGGGATACACCAAGCGCAAGGAAATGGAGAAGATGGACGCCAAGAAGCGCACCCGGATTGATCGGCAACGCGAAGCAATGGGAATGCAAGCGCGCAACCGCAGGCGCTGAGTGCTGCAACCTGTTGGCGCTCTGGGCCGGCTGGTTCGAACTTGAGCGCCTCAGCTTCATTTCCGTTAGGTGACCGAAAGCCCTACGCCGCATCGCTTTGTGCAGGCTGCAGGATAATTTCAGGTTACTCCTCCACGCTCAACCTTTTGCATACGAGATTCAGACCATGCCTGCCTACCGTTCCAAAACCTCGACTGCCGGTCGCAACATGGCCGGCGCCCGTTCCCTGTGGCGCGCCACAGGGATGAAGGATGGCGACTTTGAGAAGCCGATCATTGCCATTGCCAACTCCTTTACCCAGTTTGTGCCGGGGCACGTGCACTTGAAGGACATGGGTCAACTGGTGGCTCGTGAGATCGAGAAAGCCGGTGGAGTGGCCAAGGAGTTCAACACGATTGCCGTCGACGACGGTATTGCCATGGGGCACGATGGGATGTTGTATTCGTTGCCCAGCCGCGATCTGATCGCCGACTCGGTGGAGTTCATGGTCAACGCACATTGCGCAGATGCGCTGGTTTGCATCTCCAATTGCGACAAGATCACACCCGGCATGCTGATGGCCGCCATGCGCTTGAACATCCCAGTGGTGTTTGTCTCGGGTGGCCCTATGGAGGCGGGCAAGGTGAAGTTGGCCAATCCTGAGTCTCAGACGATCGAGTTCAGGAAGCTGGATTTGATCGATGCGATGATCATGGCGGCGGATGACAAGGTGTCTGATGCCGATCTGGCGGAAGTGGAGCGATCAGCCTGTCCGACATGTGGGTCGTGCTCGGGCATGTTCACGGCCAATTCCATGAATTGCCTTGCAGAAGCGTTGGGTTTGGCCTTGCCGGGCAATGGGACGGTGGTGGCCACGCATGCTGATCGTGAGCAGTTGTTCCTTGGTGCGGGGCGGTTGGTCGTCGAGCTCTGTCGGCGCTACTACGAGCAGGACGATGTCTCGGTGTTGCCGCGCTCGATGGGCAGCAAGGCTTTGAGAATGCGATTTCTGCTGGACATCGCCATGGGGTCCACCAACACCATTCTGCATCTGCTCGCGATCGCACAGGAAGCGGAGATTGATTTCACCATGGCGGACATCGATCGGGTGTCGAGTCCGTGCCGCAACTGCAAAGTGGCACCTAACACCAACAAATACCACATTGAAGATGTGCACCGCGCTGGTGGCACTCATGGCCATCCTGGGGGAGCTCGATCGGGCAGGAAAGTTGCACACACGGACGTGCCTATGGTCCATGCAAAGATTCATGAAAGAGGCCTTGGACAAGTGGGACATTGCGCGATCGCCATCGGAAGAGGTACAGACTTTTTATCAGGCCGGTCCGGCGTGGGCATTCCAACACAGGTTGCGTTCAGTCAGTTTGACCCGCCGGCCCAGTCTGACCTGGACAGGGCGAGCGGCTGTATTCGCGCCATTGATCATGCTTTCAAGAGGGCGGGTTTGGCTGTGTTGGTGGGCGCACTGCCTTGGATGGTTGCGTGGTCAAGACGGCTGGAGTGGACGACTTTCTGGTTTCTTGAGGGTTCGGCCCACGTGACCGAGTCGCAAGACGAAGCGGTTGAGAACATTTTGGGTGGCAAGGTCAAAGCTGGCGTTGGCGATGTGGTGATCGCGCGTTACGAGGGCCCCAAAGGTGGGCCAGGCACGGAGATGCTCTATCCCACCCTCGTATATCAAGTCCAAGGGGTTGGGCAAGGCCCGTGCACTGCTCACCGGATGTCAGCTTCTCAGGTGGCTCTTCTGGGTTGTCGATTGGCCATGTGTCGCCCGAAGCGGCGGCTGGTGGTGCAATTGGTCTGGTGCGAAACGGTGACTGGATTCGGATTGACATTCCCAATCGCAGCATCAATGTTGCTTTCGGATGAGGAGTTGGCCGCCCGCAGGAAAGAGCAGGACATCGCGGGAGATGGAAGCCTGCTCTGCCGCGCAAGCGCAAAGTGTCTGCGGCATTGAAGGCTTATGCGATGTTGGCCATGTCGGCAGACAAAGGGGCGGTGAGAGATCTTTCCGTGCTGGGCATCGACGGCTGCGCCTGCTCAGCGCCGGTGCCAGGTTGGCCACCGGTGTTTTTCTTTGATATGGTTACTTGTTAGCCGATGGCCGACATGCTGATCTCACCCTTAAAAATTGACCCCATCGCTCTGCAACTGGGTCCCTTGGCAATTCACTGGTATGGACTGACCTATCTGGCCGCGTTTGGGCTGTTTGTCTGGTTGGCAAGCGGCTCAAGTATGAGCCTTTGCTTCAATCACTTCGCCTCAACCCTGGACGCGAAGGGATGTGGAAGACATATTCTTTTTTCTCTCGGTGTTCTTGGGTGGTGTTGGTGGTCGATCATATATTGTCTCTTCTACAAGCCGGCGTATTACTTCGCTGATCATCCGTTGGAGGTGTTGTATGTCTGGCAAGGCGGCATGAGCTTTCATGGGGGATTTCTGGGCGTGATGGTGGCGATGGTCTGGTATGCCCGCACGCGCAGGAGACCGTTTTTGAAGTCATGGACTTTGTGGCGCCTTGTGTGCCACGGATCGGCGGCAGGCCGCGTAGGCAACTTCATCAATGGGGAGCTTTGGGGGTCGTGTGGCCGATCCGTCGCTGCCTTGGGCCATGTATTCCGCGGGGCCGGTGACTTGCCTCGGCATCCCCGCAGATCTACCAATTTCTGATGGAAGGTCTGCTGTTCGTTCTGTTGTGGGACCTATGCGCGCAAGCCGCGCGCAAGAGGCCGCGTTGCTGCCATGTTTGCGCTCTGGCTACGGGGTGTCGGCTTCATCGCCGAGTTCTTCCCGTCGGCCTGATGACTTCCTGGGGCTGCTTGCCTGGGCATGAGCATGGGGCAATGTGAGCCAGTGCCCATGATCGCTGCCGGTTTGATCATGTGGTGGGTGGTTGGCCGTCAGGATCCATCGTCAACAATGAGCGCGAACTTGGGCAGCGTCCGCCTGCATGATGAGGGCGGTACGGCACGGGTGGTGCTGGCGAATCACGCCAAGTTCAATGCCATGTCACGAAAGATGTGGCGAGTTGAGGAATGCCTTTTTATGGAGCTCAACGGCCGGGACGGGCTTGATGCGTCAGGTGTTGGCTGGCGTATGGGCATTTTTGCCTTCGGGCGGTGATATTGCCGAGTACCCGGGTTTCCGTTTTGACGAGGCTTTCCCTGCGGGAGTTTCACGAAGAGGAGGTCTGGGGCGCCTTGCAGACCGTGCAGGCTTGTCCAGTACCAGTGATTGCCGAGATTCAGGGCAACCGTAGCATGGGCGCGGCGTTGAGTTGGCGTGCTGCTGTGGATATCCGGGTGGCGGGGGCGGCGCACGGGTTCGGCGCCGATTGCCCGATTGGCTTCCCGATGGCACCCTTGAGGCGCAGCCGGTTGCCCGCGAACTGGGATTGCCATTGGCGCGATCGATGCTGCTGGAGGCCGCAGTGTTCGACGCTGATCAGATGCTGACCCAACGCTTCCTGAACGCGGTCGTCGCCGAGCCTGATCTGCCTGGGCATGTGCTTCAGCGGGTGGCTGGGATCTGTCGCTTGGTTTCGCCTCAGGCTGCTCGTTTGAACAAGCAGAGCCGCTGCGCGCCTTGACCGGGGCCGTTGACGACGAACGCATTTTCGAGCAGGCCTATACCTATGCCGACACCGCGGAACACAGGGAAGCGATTCACGCGTTTTTAGACAAGCGGCCTCCCTGTCTTTTGACAGGCGCCACATGCCTCACGACCACCATTCAATGCCGACCGCACGGTGAATGACTGGCTCGGCCCCTGGCTCGCGCGAAGCTTCGGGAAATGGAAGGCGCCATCACGCCCGATTCCTCACCGCGGGACAGCACACTAGCGAAGCACCAGCACTGGAATATGGGAGTGGGTCAAGACCTGTTGGGTTTCGCTGCCCAACAACAAGCGTTTGATGCCTCGACGACCATGTGAGGCCATCACGATCAGGTCGCATTTGTTTCGTTTCGCCGCGGCAATTACCGCTTCGGAGACAAGATCGGATTTCACCGTCACCGGCTTGACCTTGATTTCACGCAGCTGTCCGGCAGACTTGACCGCCATCACGGCGGCCATCGCTTCGTCATGCCATTGCTTTTCAATGCGCGCAATCTCTTCAGCGGCAAGTGCGACGCCGCCTTCAAAGTAGGTTTGCGGGTAGCGCGGAACCACCTTGAGCGCCACCACTTCCGCACCTGTGATGTCGGCAAGGTCGAGCGTGTGGTCGACAGCCTTTGCCGAGAGTTTGGATCCGTCGGTGGCCACGAGAATGCGCTTGTACATGGTTATTGCTCCTTGAATGGTTCGGTTGTTTGAGAATAGGCCATGCCGTCCCGCGGTACTTGACTTATATCAAGCAGATGAAACCCTTGCCAGATTACCCTAAGCCCATGAACGAGGCCGTTGCTGCGCCCATGGCCGGGCGTTTCGTGGGAAGTCCTTTGCCCGATGCAACGGCGGACAAGGGAATCTTTGGCGCGCATCGTGGACCGTTGGAGGTCGACGACAACTTTGCGGTGCTGGATGATCCCATCGAGCAGCGCGAATTCACCGAGTTTGCCGAGGTGGATGGACAGCCGATGGCTGAGTCTGTGTTGATGGTGCAGGGCATGTATTGCGCCGCTTGCGCCGACACGGTTGAGTGCGCGTTGCAAGGAGTTCCTGGCGTTGAAAGTGCGCAAGTTCACGCTGCGACGCGTCGCCTGACGTTGCGCTGGGATCCAGCGGTGACCCGAATCTCCAATCTTGCACAGGTGGTGGGGCAGACAGGGTACCGGTTGCTGCCCATGCAGCACGCGCTCTCCATCAGCGAGCGCCTTCGGGAGACACGACAGGCGTTGTGGCGGCTGTTTGTGGCGGGTTTCTGTGCGATGCAGGTGATGATGTACGCCGTGCCAGCCTACGTCACTGCACCAGGTGAGTTCCCGCCGATATCGATCAGTTATGTTGCGGTGGGCAAGCTGGTTGTTGAGCTTGCCTGTGGTGTTCTTCGCATCAGGTCCATTTTTCAAGAGCGCCTGGCGCGATTTGAAGCATGGGCGTGTCGGAATGGATACGCCGGTGTCCATCGGGATATTGCGGAGCTTTCTGGTGAGTTCGGCCGTGGTCTTCGACCCCACTCTTGGTCCTTGGGGGCATGAGGTCTGGTTTGATTCCTCTGGACGATGTTCGTGTTTTTCTTCTTGGCGGGCGAACTTCGAACTCAAGGCCCGGATCGCACGGCTGGTACTGGACAGCCTCATGAACCGTTTGCCCGAGGTTTGCGAGAAGCGTCGGGCCGATGGCGCATTCGAGTGCCGGTGTCCGCACGACGCTTGATGGTGGGTGACGTCGTTCGGGTGCAGGCTGGCCAGGCATTTCCGCAGACGGCGAAATCCTGAGGTGCCGGCAGCAACGGTCGATGAGGCATTGCTGACCGGCGAATCCCATCCGGTCACCAAGCAGCGGGAGGGTGTGGTCGCTGGTAGTTTCAATCTGGCGGGGCCGTTGAGGTGGTCGTCCAGCGCCTGGGTCGCGACACGCGTTTTGGGCAGATTGTTCCTCATGGAAAAGGCCAGCACCGAGAAGCCACGGTTGGCGTTGCTGGGACCGAATCGCAGCACCATTTCTGATTCCTCAGGTTGTTGGGTGCTGCAGCTGCCGTAAGGTGGTATTGGTGGCAGATTGACCATACCAGCACTGGCGGTGGCGGTGGCGAAAAAGTTGATCGTGACCTGTCCTTGCGCGTACTGTCTCCTCGCCACCCTGCGGGGATGCTCGCGTCTGCCGGTGTGCTCGCTCGCCGAGGTATTCTCAGCGTGAGGCGCTTGCAAGCGTTGGAAACCCTTTCAGGTATTAACGCGGTGGTGTTTGACAAGACGGGAACGCTCACGCATGACCGTCTGGCGTTGTCGCGGGTGGTGGTGCGAAGGTCTGACCTATCAGTGGTGCGCTAAGCTTGTCGGCGGCGCTGGCGCAGGGGTCGCTTCACCCGGTCTCGCGTGCCCTCGTGGTAGCCCATGCGAGCACCACTGCGGATCAATCGATTGGCACTCAACTCAGTGACATAGAAGAGGTCGCAGGACAGGCTCAAGGCTGCACCTGATGGCGGAGCCTGGTTGAAGCTGGGTTCTGCGGTGTTTTGTGGCATTGAAGGAGATGCAGCAGATCGTGCGTCCTCGCCGCGGGTCTACTTGGCCGATCGGCAGGGGTGGATGGCCACGTTTGAAATGACCGAGGATTGCGCGAAGATGCGCGTGCGTGAGGCGGTTCAGTCCCTCAGGGAACTGGGGCTTGAGACCTGGCTTCTTCGGGATCGCGCGTCCGCGGCCCAATGGGTGGGACGCGGTGGGTGTCGATCATGTGATTGCAGGTGCCACACCCGAGCAGAAGCTGAGCGAGGTGGTTGCGCTTCAGGCGAGGGTGCGCCTGGTCATGGTCGGTGACGGGCTGAACGATGGCCCCGTGTGCTTGCCCGTGCCGACGCCTCCATTGCCCTGTGGGACATGCGCCGCGCTTCTGGCGCAGCGCAGTCGGATTGTGTGGGATTCAGGGTGGGACGGGTGCTGGATGTGGCGCTTACCATTCGGCAGGCGAGAGCGACGATGCGGATTCGTCAAGCAGAACCTGGGTTGTGGCTGCCTCTATAACGCTGGAGTATCTAATTTGCGCTGATGGGCTTGATGCCTCCTCTTTGGCTTGCCGGTCTGGGCATGGCCGGCAGTTCCTTGTTGGTGATTATTAATGCGCTGCGCTTGGCTTCAAATGGACCAGCGCCCAAGCCTGTGCTGCCGCAGACCACCTCATCGCGACGGCGTAGCACTATCACAAGTTTTTTTAGGCCACTTCCATGGACATTCTTTTTACCTTCTCATTCCCATTTCGGTTCTGCGGTTGGTGTTCGGCATCATCGGGGGTGTTCTGTGGGCCTTGCAGTCGGGCCAGTTTGACAACATTGAACGCCAGCGGCGAGCGCATTCTTTCGGGGTGATTGACTTAAGTCAAGGCGATGGAGGGGGTGCCACGACACTCCACTTAGTGACATTTATGAGGAGTTCTGTATGTCCGTGACAGCAAAGACCAGCCAGTCGGCGGGTCTATAACGATAAGGTGGTCAGGCAGTTTGCCATCATGACCGTGATCTGGGGTGTGGTTGGCATGCTGGTGGGCGTGATCATTGGCACAGGTCCCATGGCTTGGCCGGAGCTCACCCAAGGCATCAAAGAGTGGTTGTCACGGCCGCCTGCGCCCACTGCACACCAGTGCGGTGATTTTTGCGTTTGGGGGTTCTGGTCTGATTGACGAGCTATTACGTGGTTCAGCGCACATGCCAGACGCGCGTCTGATCTCATGCTGGCAGCCTTCACCTCTGGGGATACGGAATGCGATCATCCTTGCCGGTTGTTGTCACCTACCCACTGGGCCTGACCCAGGGCCGAGTATGCCGAGATGATCTGGCCCATCGACTCGCTGATTGCTGTCGTGGGTTGCCTACGCCATTGTGGGCTTTTTGGCACAGTGGGAATCCGCAAGGTTCGGCACATCTACGGTGGCCAACTGGTTCTATGGCGCCTTCATCATTGCCGGCGTTGCTGCACATCTTCAACAACATCATCCAGCGCTCACCAGTTTGACCCACTCCTACTCGGCCTACGCTGCGTCTGGTGGACGCAATGGTTCAGTGGTGGTACGGCCACAACGTGGTGGGCTTCTTCCCGACCGGCAGGCTTTCTGCAGCATGATGTACTTCATTCCCAAGCAGGCTGAGCGCCCCGTCTATTCACATATCGTCTGGTCGATCGTCCACTTCTGGGCGCTGATCTTCACGTATATGTGGGCAGGTCCTCACCACCTGCACTACACCGCGTTGCCTGACTGGACGCAATCCATCGGGATGATCTTCTCGCTGATTCTGTTGGCGCCCAGTTGGGGCGGCATGATCAACGGCATCATGACCCTCTCGGGTGCGTGGCACAAGCTTCGCGATGATCCGATTCTGCGTTTCCTGATTGTCTCCCTTTCCTTTTATGGCATGTCGACCTTCGAAGGTCCGATGATGTCGATCAAGACGGTCAATGCCTTGGTCGCACTACACCGACTGGACCGTGGGTCACGTGCACTCGGGTGCTGGTTGGGTGGCCACAGGACCATGGGTTCCATGTACTACCTGATCCCACGTCTCTTCGGTCAGAAGAAGATGTACTCCGTGGCCGCGATTGAAATCCACTCTGGTGGCCACCATCGGTATCGTTCTCTACATCGCTTCCATGTGGATCGCGGGTGTGATGCAGGGTCTGATGTGGCGTTCGGTCAACCTGGATGGCAGCCTTGACCTACACTCCTCTCTGTGGAGTCCGTCAAGGCCACTTTCCCGTTCTATGTGATCTGTCTGTTGGGTGGCTTCCTCTGTCTGGGTATGTGCCTGATGCTGTGAACGTTATCAAGACAGCAGCACAGGGTCGCATTGAAGATGTGCGCATTCCTGCTCTCAATCCTTCACACGCTTGAGGACAACAAAATGGCAAACCAATCAAGCTCCAAAGGTTTCTGGCTGCATCGATCGCATTGAGACCAACAACTTTCTGATGATTCTGCTGATCACTCCTGGTGGTTGCTGTCGGCGGTCTTGTGGAAATTGTTCCGTTGTTTTTCCAAAAGTCCACGACCCAGCCCTTGGAAGGGGTCAAACCTTATGGTGCCCTTCAACTGGCTGGTCGGGATGTGTATATCAGTGAAGGCTGCTACAACTGCCATTCGCAAATGATCTTCGTCCGTTCCAGGCCGAGACGCTGCGATATGGTCCCTACTCGGTCGCTGGTGAGTTCGTCTACGACCGCCCCTTCCAGTGGGGCTCCAAGCGCACGGGACCGGACTTGGCCCGTGTGGGAGGGCGGTACAGCGACGAGTGGCACCGTATCCACCTGAACAATCCGCGCGATCTGGTTCCTGAGTCCAACATGCCGGCCTATTCTTGGTTGGACAAGAAAATGGTTGATGCCGATGCATTGCCCGCGAAGATGACCGCGCTTCGCAAGCTGGGTCATCCTTATACGGACGAGGAAATTGCTAATGCTGTTGCTGAGGTGAAGGGCAAGACCCAACTCGATGCTGTGGTTGCCTATCTTCAGGTCCTCGGGACGGCTCGCAGTGTAGCCACGTTGGCCGCACCTGCGGTTGACGCCAAGGCTCAGTGAGGAGCAACGCCGCCATGGACATCAATTTTCTTCGCAGTGCGGTGACCGATCAGTCGACGTTCCTGGGCATCGTGGCTCAGCAAGGTCCCGTCGCAACAAAGCCGGATTTGATGAGGCAGCGCAGTTGCCTTTCAAGACGAATAACAACCCGGCACGAATGAGAGAAACATCATGAGCGACTTTACGAGCGAATTCTGGAACTTCTACGTTGCCGGTTTGACGATTTTCAGCATCGTGGCCTGTCTGATTCTGTTGTGGATCAGCGGAACCACGAAGGTGAGTCCGTCGGCCGACAACAATTACCTTGGCCATGTCTGGGAGGTGGATCGCGCGAGATGAACAACCCCCCTTGCCCCGGTGGTGGGTGTACCTGTTCATCATCACGGATCTTTGCCTTCTATGCGCGCTGTATCCCACGTTCGGAAGTACAAAGGTGTTGGTTGGATCAACCGGTCAGCATGCTGCAGAAGTTCAAAAAGTGGAAAGAAGCGATCGCTAGCGATTTACGCCAAGTTCGCATGACGCCAGAACAGATTGCCGGCAATGCCCAGGCACATGGCCATTGGCGAGCGTCTTTTCATGAACTATTGCGCCCAGTGCCACGGCTCTGACGCGCGCGGTGCAAAGAGCTTTCCCAACCTGACCGATGGCGACTGGCTTGGTGGTAGCGATCCAGCCTACATCAAAACGACGATTGCTCAAGGCCGCACTCGGCGTGATGCCTCCCATGGCAGCCGCAGGGCACGGCAGAAGACGTGCGCAATGTGGCCAACTACGTCCTGAGCCTGTCTGGCAGCCCACACGACAGCGTGCGGGCTTCCCAGGGGAAGGTGAAGTTTGCAGCCTGTGCTGCGTGCCACGGCCAGGATGGCAAGGGCATGCAGGCGATCGGCGCCCCCAATCTGACCGATGGTGTGTGGTTGCATGGCTGGGGTGAAGATGCCATCATCAAAGCGGTGAAACAACGGCTTCAACAACACCATGCCTGCGCAGCCCTGTCAACGAAGGGCAAATCAACGTGCTGGCATCCTATGTGTGGGGTCTCTCGTGTAATAAACCTGCCGCTTCCAACTGATTGTGTTTGAGGCCCTTTTGGGGCCTCGCTTTGTTAAGTCAGGGATTCCGTGAGCTCACTACGCCAGACGCTGCTCTCCAGCCCTCTTGCGACAGTCAGCAACACACCCAGCGACGCGCCAAAGCGGGCATTCTTGCCCGATGACGAGGTGATGGTGTCGCTGTATGTCCAGCAAGAAGATTCATCTCGCGCGCCGTCAAGGGCCTGTTTTCCAACTGGCGTTGGATCACGGTCTGGATCACGCAACTGCGTTTATGGCTTGCCGTGGTTGAAAGGAACGCCCGCCAGGTCGCGTTGTTTGATCTTGAAGCGCGCCGCTTCTTCATTTTCGGCCTCGTTCTGTATCCAGGACTTCATCTATCTGACCGGTCTGCTGGTCATATCTGCGCTGTCGCTCTTCTCTTTACGGGCCGTGGCCGGGCGCTTGTGGTGGGTACGTTTGTCCACAAACTGTTTACACCGAGAGATTTTTCTCTGGACGGAGAAAAGGTGCAGCGTGACCGCTCCGCGCGCATGCGGCTGGACGGCGCGCCACTTTCGATGCAGAAGTTTGGCAAAGGCAACACGCCTTGTGATACTGTTTGCGCTGTGGACCGATTCACCTTTGTTCGCTACTTCACGCCGATTCGTGAGCTTGCTTCTTGTCGCTTGCTGCTGCATTGGGCCCATGGCAGATCTTCTTCTGATCTTCTTTTATGGGTTTGCCACCTATGGCAACGCAGGCTTCATGCGCGAACAGGTATGCAAGCATGTTCTATGCGCGCTTTCAGAGCGCGATGCTTGACAAAGACATGATGATCGTCACCTACGATCAAAAACGTGGGGAGCCCGCGACCTCGGTCAAAAAAGGCCGACCCCAAAGCACTTGGACTGGGATCGTGCGTGGATTGCACCTTGTGCGTTCGTTTGTCCAACCGGCATTGATATTCGCAATGGACTTCAATACGAGTGCATTGGGTAAATCGCATCGATGTGTGACGATGTGATGGGGCTGGTGAAGGTGGGGTATCCCAAAGGCCTTATCAAATACTCCACCCAAAACGGTGTCGCCAACGGCTGGTCAACGGCGCAAATGATCCGGCGCGGATTGCGCCCTCGCGTGCTGATTTATACGGCCATACTTGTGGCCATAACCACCGCCGTGATGGTCAGTCTGTATCTGCGCACGCCGCTGAAGGTGGATGTTATTCGGGACCGAGGGGCGGCGCGCATGGTGGAGCAGGGCAGAATCGAAAAACGTGTTCCGATTGCAAGTGATGAATGCGACGGAGTCGCCTCAGACCTACAAGATATCGGTGCGCGGCTTGCCTGGCATCGCCATTGCCTCAGACGCGGAGATCACGGTGTTGCCGACTGAAGTGCGCTCCGCCGTGTTGCGAGTGCAGATTCCTCCCAACTCATCCGAACCGGGTTCCCATGGCATCCATTTCGATATCCAGTCGACAGGTGGCGATGTGGCAAAGGTGTCGGAAAAGGCCGCTTTCCTGGTCCCGCGCTAGTACCGCTTTCTTGCTTTCTAAATTGGAGATATCGATGACCCCAAACCCAACTGCCCCGGTTGCCCCGATAGCATGGTGGCGCGTTCCGCATATGTGGATGGTGGTGGGGGGGCCACTGGTCGTGGTCATCGCCGCTATTGCTACGGCTGTAATCGCCGTGAAAAACGCCGACCCTGTCCTCAACAAGGTCGACTATGAGCGCATGACCTCAAGGCGGCGCAGGCTTTGCAAGGTAAGAGCGGGATGCCGCTTTGTTTCAACTGATGCCTGCCCACCAGGCTCGCAACCACGCCACCACAGCAGAGGCTCCACCTGAGAAGTGACCTTGGCCCGGACGCCTGCCGGAACGATCACAACCGACCCTAGGAGACAGAACAATGAAGGCGCAACGATGGATGTGGATTGCTCTGGCCAGCGTTCCTGATGGCAGCACTGCTGGAGATGCTGGTATTCGCCTTTTGTCGACCCCAGCGAATTGCATTGGCGCGAGGTCAAGGTTTGGGTCTTTCGCGCGAAGCCATCTACACGGTGGCCTTCTTTGTGTTCTGGGGCGTCACGACTTTCCAGTGCGTTGACCACTTTGCTGGCTATGTCACCTTTGAAGTCAATCGCTGCCCGGTGCCGGTGTCGGAGCGGCCGCAGGACTGCGCCCGCAATGGCAGGTTGACCACCTTTCTTCCACGGGTCGGGAAAGAGCGCTGTCTGCACGCCGCAGTGAGTTTCGTTTTGCTGCAACCAGAAGATCGGTGTCTCAAGCGCTGAAGTGATGAAGGCCATCAGTCAGTGCGGATCAGCACCACGATGCGACGCAGGCCGTCGGTGTCCTTGATGTGCACGTACCGCTGCTTGACTTCAATAATGCCGTCGTCGACAAACTTGGAGAAAGTTCTGCTCACGGTTTCCAGCTTCATTCCGAGGTAGCTGCCGATTTCTTCCCGTGTCATCCGAAGAATCAACTCGGATTTCCGGGAAAATCCGCGTGCGTGCAGGCGTTGCACTAGATTCAGCAAAACGCCGCGAGGCGTTCTTCGGCTCGCATGCTGCCCAGCAGCAGCATCACGCTGTGGTCACGAACGATTTCCCTGCTCATGATCTTGTGGACGTGGTGCTGCAGGGTTGTGAACTCACGGGAGAGTTCTTCCACCTGATCAAAAGGCATGACGCACACCTCTGCGTCTTCCAAGGCCACCGCATCACAGGAGTGGCGGTCACTCACAATCCCGTCAAGACCAATGATCTCGCCAGTCATTTGAAAGCCAGTGACCTGGTCGCGCCCGTCGGCGGTGGTCACGCACGTCTTGAAGAACCCCGAACGCACCGCATACAGCGAAGTGAACTTGTCGCCGGTATTGAACAGCGCAGCGTGCCACGTTTGACGCGCTTTCGGGCCGCGATGACATTGTCGAGCTTGTCCAGTTCTTCGGGATTGAGCCCCATAGGGAGGCACAACTCCCTCAGGTTACAACTCGAACAGGCGACCTTGATGCTTTGTGCGTCCATATTTTCCCCAGGTAATCCGCTCCGAGCTTAACGCATACCCGCAGATTCGGTCGAGCAAATCCGGCGCAAGTGACGGCCACGTCGCGTGGTGCCTGTAAGCGAAGAACAAGCTTTGATGAAGATCAAAGGAGCTTGGGGCGGCTTGATGCACATTCGTTGTTCAGAAATGGAGAAAAGCCAGTGAGTCATGCCATTCCCGACGAGTTGCTCAAGCGATTCGACATGCCCGGACCTCGATACACCTCATACCCCACGGCGGATCGCTTTGTCGAAGCGTTTGAAGAGTCTGACTACATTCAGGCCTTGGAGCAGCGGCGGGCGGGCTCAATGGCGTTGCCGCTCAGTTTGTATGTGCACATTCCGTTTTGCGAGTCGGTCTGTTACTACTGCGCTTGCAACAAGGTGATTACCAAACACCACGAACGCGCTGCAGAGTACCTTCGGTATCTGACCCGCGAGGTCGAGCTCCAGGTACAGCATTTCGGCAAGGGTCACAACGTTTCCCAACTTCATCTGGGAGGTGGAACGCCTACCTTCCTCTCGATGCCGAGTTGAAGACTGATGACCATGATTCGGCGAAATTCCTCACCTCTGGTGCCGGGGGGCGAGTAATTCTTGTCGAAGTCGACCCCGCACGGTGAGTGATCAGCGTTTGTGTGACTTTGGCGCGCTTGGGGTTCAATCGGCCTGGGTTTTTCATGTCCAGGACTTTGATCCAGCGGTTCAAAAGGCGGTACACCGGGTGCAGCCGGCAGCAGAGCAGGTTTTTGCACTGGGTACAAACCGCGCGTAAGATCGGTTTTGAATCGGTCAATGTGGACCTCATCTACGGCCTGCCACTGCAGACGCCAGAGTCGTTTGCGCGAACCCTGAAACAGATCAACGACCTCCGACCGGACCGCATCGCCTCAGCATGCAGCGTATGCGCACTTGCCAAACCTGGTTCAAACCCCAGCGCCGTATTGTGGCTGCCGAGTTACTTCCAGCCCCTGGTATTGCGCTTTCCATGTTGTCTGCATCGTTGATGCCCTGCTACGTGGGTTATGTCTATGTCGGCATGGATCACTTTGCATTGCCATCAGACTCATTGGTTGCGGCTAAACGGCAAGGCCGTTTGCATCGGAATTTTCAAGGTTACAGCACTCCAGCCAGATTGCGATCTGATCGCCTTGGGTGTGTCGGCAATTGGTCGAATCGGCGCTACCTACAGTCAGAATGCCAAGACGCTGGAGGAGTATTACGATGCCCTGAATCAAGGGCGGCTTCCCATTGCGTGGACTGCGCTGTCGCGCGATGACGTGTTGCGGCGTGCCGTGATCATGTCGATCATGTGCCAGGGTGCCCTGGACTTTGAATCCATCGAGCTTGGGCACCTTATTGAGTTCAAGCGCTACTTTGCGCGCGAGCTCGAAGTGCTGAGGAGATGAGCGCGCATGGTCTTGTGACGATTTCCAGACAGCAGCGTGGAGGTGACGCCAACGGCTGGTACTTGGTAAGGGCCATCGCAATGGTCTTTGACAAGAACCTGCAGGTTGACCTCGATCGGGCTCGGTTTTCGAAGATCATCTGACTCGGCAAGGCCCCAGGGCATTGGGTGCTGGGTGGCCTTGGTAGAGTGTGTCCATGCAAAGCTCAATGGCCATCACGGCCCTGTTTATGGGATTGGTTGGGGGACCACACTGTGTGGCCATGTGCGGTGCTGCGTGTGCGGGCATTGGCCGCGCTGCCGGTGCCAACGGCACTCGAGCAGTCTGGGCATTCCAGTTCAGCCGCATGATCGGCTATGCGCTTTTTGGGGCACTGGCAGCTGGCTCGGTTCAGGGGCTCGCCCTGCTGGGAACAAGCACCATAGCGATTCGGCCCCTGTGGAGCATGTTTCACGCGGCGGTTTTCTTGCTTGGGGTTGTTTTGTTGTGGCAAGCCCGTCAACCTGCCTGGATCGAGAACCTCGGCCAAAGCGTGTGGCGAAAAGCGAGACCCGTGTTGACCCGATTGGGATCAAAGGCGCCATTCGTTCTCGGCGTTTCGTGGGCTTTGATGCCATGTGGGTTGCTCTATTCTGCTTTGTTGGTCGCGTCGCTCTCAGCCAACGCCATCGAGGGGGCGGGCATCATGGCGCTGTTCTCGATTGGGACTTCAGTTTCCTTGACAGCGGGACCTTGGCTGCTGTTGCGCTTGAGGAATGCCCGGTCGGGGTCCTGGGCCATTCGGCTGGCCGGATTTGCCTTGGCGGCAACTTCTGGATGGGCGCTGTGGATGGGTGTGACAAATCCCACCGGATTGTTTTGCCTTTAGTCCTTTTGCCCACACCAATCGTTGCGTCTGATGGTGCCCGTTGGCGCAAGTGCGTGGCGCGCTGCCCCCGGATTGGGCGCAATCGGCCTGCTATTTGGAGCATGCAACAGACCACACCTGCGGTGGCGGTCGTCTTGGACGCTAGCGTTGCGGTGTGTGCCGCGGCTTTTTGCTGGGCAAGGTGGCCAGAATCAACCCAAGCAAGGCGATGGAGAATGCCAGAAGCTGCGTGGGGGTGAGTTGCTCCCCCATAAACAATACTCCGATGGCGGCGGCGCTCAACGGCAACATGACCGTGAAAACGCCTGCGCGGGATGCGGGTACCGTCTTAAGTCCGGTCATCCATAACCATACAGTCCATACGCTTGCCGCCAGCCCGTAGAACACGAGTAGCAACCAGATCGGACTGGATACCGTTCGAAAGTCAAAGTGCCAGGCTGCCCATACGCCCAATGGCGTGACCAGGACAAACCCCCAAAGGTTGATGATGGCCGATATGCGCTTGGGCCCAAGCCCATCAGTAAGCCGTTTGCCAATCACAACGTACGAAGCCTCACAAACCACGGCGGCGAAAACGAGCAGGTTACCCCACACGGACAGGGGAAGCCCCCACTGTTGTGTCTGGGCGTACACCTGTCCTGCGCCTTCTGGCTTCTGCATGGAGAACAAGCCGATGCCGATGGCCGCCAAGCCAATGGCTGCCGAGGTCCGCAATCCGATGCGCTCCTTCAGAAAAAGCCGGCTGAGGATGGCCACGACGGCAGGGATGGATGACATCACGACGCCTGCAGCAACCGCTGTGGTGAGGCTCACTCCAAAAAGCATGCATATCGAGAAGAGGAAGTTGCCCAGAAACGACTCCAGGAAAAGCAGAAGCCGTGTTCGTGGGCCCATTGGCGGCTCGCTGGCGGGCTTTCGCAGCCTCTTCTCACTGCCAGTCCACCGATGCCAAAGCGGAGCCAGGCCAGCAGGAACACGGGGAACACAAGAACAAGTGGTTTGGAGAGCGCGACGTAGCTCCTGACCAAGGACATGCTGAGTGCGAGGCTGCCATAGGCCGCCCATTGTTTGACATCGTTGGAATCTTGGGACATATGGCCGCGAATCATGCCCCATTCGGAGACGGCCGCCAGTTTGGATGGCCTGTGCCGGCACCGGTCTCTTCTCATATCGGAACACTATATTTCACATAAAGAAAATTCAAATTGCTGCACTGCGCAAACTTTTCTCATTGCAAGAAAAGTATTTTTGTATTGAGAAATTGTCCATAAAGAGTGTTGATTTTAAACGATAAAAAATATTGTCTTATATAAGACATAAGAGCTTTCTCAGGTCTTGTATAAGACTACAATGGCTGTAACGGCACACCGTTTGCTATCAAGACGCAGCCGCCCCATATCCGGTCAACTAATGGAGAGTTCAAAAATGCCTCAATCCCTCAATGAACAACTGAGCCGTCAGCAGCAAATTGAAGCCCTGGAAAAGGACTGGGCAACGAACCCTCGCTGGAAAGGCGTAAAACGCGGCTACACGGCTGCCGACGTGGTTCGTCTGCGCGGCAGCATGAACATCGAGCACACGTTTGGCTGCTGGCGGCGCTGAAAAGCTTTGGGAGAAAGTCAACGGCGGTGCCAAGAAAGGCTATGTCAATGCCTTCGGCGCGATTTCTGCAGGCCAGGCCATGCAGCAGGCGAAGGCAGGTCTTGAAGCGGTGTACCTCTCTGGTTGGCAAGTCGCCGCCGACGGCAACACATCCGAAACCATGTACCCCGACCAGTCCTTGTATGCATACGATTCCGTGCCGACAATGGTGCGCCGTATCAACAACACCTTCAAGCGCGCAGACGAGATTCAGTGGGGTCGTGGTATCGAGCCAGGCAGCCCAGAGTTCATTGATTACTTCCTGCCCATCGTGGCGGATGCCGAGGCAGGCTTCGGTGGCGTTCTCAACGCTTTTGAGCTGATGAAGAACATGATTACCGCTGGCGCTGCAGGTGTTCATTTCGAGGACCAACTCGCTGCCGTGAAGAAGTGTGGTCACATGGGCGGCAAAGTGCTGGTGCCAACGCAGGAAGCCTGTGAGAAGCTGATTGCCGCGCGCTTCGCTGCGGATGTCATGGGTGTGCCCACCATTGTGCTGGCCCGCACCGACGCAGAAGCCGCCAATTTGATCACCAGCGATCACGATGCCAATGACAAGCCGTTTCTCACAGGTGAACGCACGCAGGAGGGCTTTTACCGCGTGAAGAATGGTCTCGAGCAAGCCATCAGCCGTGGTGTTGCCTATGCCCCATATGCGGATCTGGTGTGGTGCGAGACGGGTGTGCCCGATATCGGTTTTGCGCGCGAATTTGCGCAAGCGGTGCATGCGGCATGCCCCGGCAAGCTCTTGAGCTACAACTGCTCACCATCGTTCAATTGGAAGAAGAACCTCAACGACAAGCAGATCGCGTCTTTCCAGGACGACCTCTCTGCGTTGGGGTACAAGTACCAGTTCATCACGTTGGCGGGTATCCACATCAACTGGTTCAACACCTTCAAGTTCGCCAAGGCTTATGGCGCAGGCGAGGGAATGAAGCACTACACCGAGATGGTGCAAGAGCCCGAGTTCGCAGCCCGCGAAGAAGGGTACACGTTCGTGTCTCACCAGCAGGAAGTTGGTGCAGGTTATTTTGATGATGTGACCACCGTGATTCAGGGCGGCTCTTCGAGCGTGAAGGCGCTGACTGGCTCGACCGAAGAAGAGCAGTTCCACTGATGCGAGGGCGCATCGAGCGGCCCAGCGGGTCTCTCTCTTGACTGTTGAAATGGCCCGGCTGCACAGCAGTGTGACCGGGCTTTTTTCGTGGCGAGCTCTTTTTTGTACGCGGGGCTTGTCGTCAATTACATACAACGTAGGCCGTTCGAAGGCTGCGGCGAGCGCTGATGTGTGACAATTTGCGGATAGCCTTTCGGTTCCGTTGTTTTGACATTAGGAGGATTCCCGTGCTGACTACTTGGAAACTGGCGATTGCAATTGCGGTCGCATCGACGTTGGTGGCGTGTGGCGGTGGTTCCAGTAGTGCGACCCCGCGTGGTGCAATTGCCATCAACCCGTCCTCCGGCTTTGGTGCGATTTCCACCTTTTACACGTCACAGCCCGAGGCCAACAGCGATGCGGTCAATGATTGTGGTGGTGCTGCAAATTGTGTCGTGGTGCTGGAGTTTGCCGGGGCCGGAGAATGTGGATCCATTGCGTGGAGCAATGATTCGGTCTGGGGTGTCGGCAGCGCCGGCTCCAAGGAGCAGGCGGACAAAGTAGCGGTCGCCCAATGTGCGGCCAAGGGTGGCAGTTCATGCCTGATTCCAACTTGGTTGAGAGATCAATGCACTTGATGGCGGGCCGCGCTTGGTGGGCTGCCAGGAGGCCATTCGAAGGAACCGGTTACCTTTCTCGATCGCAGTCAGTGCCAACAGATGTGGGAAAATATCCCCATTCCGTTTTTTATCTTGGGAAGTGACATGCAAGTATTTGGTCTGCGAACTTCGAGCCTCAAGACCTCGGTCTCTTGAGTTCTGCAGTTCGCGCCTGCCTACATTTCATTCCATTCAGCGCGGCCTTTGCCGCGCTTTTTGCTTTCTGAAACTCACACATGCTAAGCTCATCACGCTTCCTGACGGCTCTCAACGCCAATTTCCTGGTCCTGTTACGGTGGCTGAGGTGGCTGCTTCCATAGGTCCGGGCCTTGCGAAGGCTGCATTGGCCGGCAAAATTGGTGACAAAGTGGTTGACACCAGTCACCAGATCACGGGCGACTCGCCGTTGGCGATCGTTACCGCCAAGGATGCCGACGGCTTGGAGGTGATTCGACATTCCACCGCGCATTTGCTGGCGTATGCCGTAAAGGAGCTGTTCCCTGAGGCGCAGGTCACGATTGGTCCGGTGATCGAGCACGGTTTCTTCTACGATTTCTCGTATAAGCGTCCCTTTACGCTGGAGGACCTTGTGGCCATCGAGAAGCGCATGGGGGAACTGGCTGCAAAAGATGAGCCGGTGGTCAGGCGTGTTTTGTCGCGAGACGAGGCTGTGGCTTATTTCAAAGGGTTGGGCGAGCATTACAAGGCCGAGATCATCGCCAGCATTCCGACCAACGAAGAGGTCAGCCTCTATCGCGAGGGGCGTTTTGAAGACCTGTGTCGAGGGCCACACGTGCCCAGCACGGGCAAGCTCAAACACTTCAAACTGATGAAGGTCGCGGGCGCCTATTGGCGGGGAGACCATCGCAATGAAATGCTGCAGCGGATTTATGGAACGGCCTGGTCCAGCAAAGAGGAGTTGCAACAGTACCTGACGAGATGATTGAAGAGGCGGAAAAGCGCGATCATCGGAAGTTGGTCGTGAACTTGATCTGTTCCATCTCGATGAGCACTCGCCAGGAACCGTGTTCTGGCACCCCAAGGGCTGGAGTGTGTGGCAAGAGGTGGAGCAGTACATGCGGCGGGTGTACCGCGACAATGGTTACCACGAGGTCAAAGGGCCGCAGATCTGGACAAAGGGCTGTGGGAAAAGACGGCCACTGGGATAAATACCGCGAGAACATGTTCACCACCGAGAGTGAAAAGCGCGAGTACGCACTGAAGCCAATGAATTGCCCCGGGCACATTCAGATATTCAAGCAGGGCATCAAGAGCTATCGGGATTTGCCGCTGCGATATGGCGAGTTTGGCCAGTGTCACCGAAACGAGCCGTCGGGTGGTTTGCACGGCATCATGCGGGTGCGGGCATTCACGCAGGATGATGGTCATATCTTTTGCACGGAAGACATGATCCTTCAGGAGTGCGTGGCCTACACGGCTTTGCTTCAGCGGGTGTACAAGGATTTTGGCTTTACCAACATCATCTACAAGGTTGCCACCAGGCCCGAAGCCCGAATCGGAAGCGATGAGAGTTGGGATAAGGCGGAGCACGCGTTGATTGAAAGCCTGCGGCAGTCCGGTTGCGAGTTTGAAGTGTCGCCAGGGGAGGGGGCATTCTATGGGCCCAAGATTGAGTACACCCTGAAGGACGCCATAGGGCGGCATTGGCAATGTGGCACGATGCAGGTTGACTTCTTCATGACGGAACGCTTGATGCCGAATATGTGGGCGAGGATGGGGCTCGTCATCGGCCGGTGATGTTGCACCGCGCCATCGTGGGCAGCCTGGAGTGGTTTATTGGCATCTTGATCGAACAACACGCTGGCGCACTGCCCGTTTGGCTGGCGCCAGTGCAGGTGGCGGTGCTCAATATCACCGATTCGCAGTCCGAATACTGTCGAAATCGCCAAAACGCTGCAAAATCAAGGGCTTAGGGTGGGAGTCTGACCTGCGCAACGAGAAAATCACGTATAAAATACGGGAGCACGCGTTGCAAAAGCTGCCCTACATCCTTGTCGTGGGCGACAAAGAGAAGGCAGCTGGCGCTGTGGCAGTGCGGGCGCGAGGCAACAAAGATCTCGGTGTCATGTCGCTGGAAGACTTTTCCAAGATGATTGCGGCAGACGTTTCATCCAAAGTTTGATTGTGCAAACGTTTCGGTTGATGCCCCACGGCTGTGGCTCTCTGCGCGTTTGCCTTGGCTCAAAGCGCGTTGCTAGGAGTCGTTGTGTTTAACCAGCCCACATAAAGGAACTCACCATAGCTACCAACTTTCGCGATCGCCGCCAGCGTGAGGAGCGCGCTCACCGATTGAACCGTGAAATCATGGCCCCAGAGGTTCGCCTCAACGGCCCAGATAACGAGCCTTTGGGAATCGTCACTTTGCAGGAAGCGCTGCGCATGGCGGGTGAGGCCGATGTGGATCTGGTGGAGATCGCCGCCACCGCAGTTCCCCCGGTGTGTCGCTTGATGGATTACGGCAAGTTCAAGTACCAGGAGCAAAAGAAAGCTGCAGAGGCCAAGGCTAAGCAGACTGTCATCGAGATCAAGGAAGTGAAATTCCGCCCTGGCACGGATGAGGGTGACTACAACATCAAGATGCGCAACATTCGGCGTTTCCTGGACGATGGCGACAAGTGCAAAATCACGCTGCGATTTCGTGGTCGTGAGATCACCCACCAGGAGTTGGGTCTCGCATTGCTCAACCGCATTCGGGATGAGCTTGCCGATTCGATCATTGTGGAGCAGTTTCCGAAGTTGGAAGGGCGTCAGATGATCATGATGATTGCGCCGGGTCGCAAGAAGCCCGCTGGTGCTTCGTCGGCCAAGGTTGCGTCCGAAGGGAGTGCGTCGTCAGCCTGATGGGTGGCGGTCGAAAGGGATTGGACGGGCAGGTTTGTCTCCTGCCGGTTCGAGGTGAGGTGGGCTTTGCCCATTTTGCCGAAACGAATCGCTGACAAGCGGTTCGTCAAAAGTGGCTCGGGGCCAACAAGACCGCGGAGTGGTTCGCGGGCGCCTCGCGAGCACAAATGAAAAGGAGCATGAATATGCCCAAAATGAAGACCAAAAGCAGCGCGAAGAAGCGATTCCGCGTTCGTCCCGGTGGCACCGTCAAGCGCGGTCAAGCCTTCAAACGTCACATCCTGACCAAGAAGACCACCAAGAACAAGCGCCATCTGCGTGGTGCAGTGACTGTGCATGAGACCAATATGGGTCACATGGCTCAGATGCTGCCCGGCATGGGCATTTGATCAACGACGAACAAGGAGTAATTTATGCCTCGCGTCAAACGTGGTGTCACGGCTCGCGCCCGACACAAAAAAGTTCTAGCCCTTGCCAAAGGCTTCCGCGGTCGCCGCGGCAACGTCTTCCGCATTGCCAAGCAGGCAGTGATGAAGGCCGGTCAATATGCATACCGCGACCGCCGCAACAAGAAGCGCGTATTCCGGCTGCCTGTGGATTGCGCGTATCAACGCTGGTGCACGTGCCTGTGGCCTGACTACAGTCAGTTCGCCAATGGCTTGAAGAAAGCACAGATCGAAATTGACCGTAAGGTGTTGGCCGATCTGGCTGTTAACGACCCGGCTGCTTTCGGCAGCATCGTGGAGCAAGTCAAAGCCAAGCTGGCCGCTTGATTCACGACGGGTTTTGATGTTGCTCTGACGGGCAGCATTGACGCCCCAGTCGCTCAAAGGGGTTGAGGCTTGAGGGATTTCCCTCGCGGCGCTCAATCCCTTTTTTTATTGCAACTCACCAGAAACGATTCAAACCACATGAACGAGTTGGACGCTCTTGCCCTCGGCGCTCGCGAGGCATTCGGTGTTGCGGCGACGCAGGCCGATCTGGAAAACGCGAAGGCGCAATACCTCGGTAAAGCCGGCCGCATCACTGAGTTGATGAAAGGACTGCGGGCTTCGCCGATGAGGAAGAAGGCAGCGGCGCGTGCAGATCACGTCGCCAAGCAGGCCATCGAAGCCGCGCTCACGGCCCGCCGCCAGGCTTTGGCCGATGCCGAGCTGGATCTCCAGCTTAAAGCCGAGGCCTTGGATGTGACATTGCCGGGGCGCCAGCGCGGTGCTGGCAGTTTGCACCCGGTGAGTTTGACCCTCGAGCGGGTTGAGGGCATCTTCAGCAGCATGGGGTTTGAGGTGGCTGAAGGTCCAGAAATTGAGTCTGACTGGTTCAGCTTCACCTCGCTCAACAGCCCACCGAACCATCCGGCACGTTCGATGCAAGACACTTTTTATGTGGATGGCAAAGGCTCCGACGGCATATCACTCAACTTGCGACCTCATACCAGCCCCATGCAGGTGCGCTATGTGCATGCCCATGTTCGCAAATATGGCAATGGTTTTGACCCTCGCTCTGGCAAGCTGTTCAGTGGAGACATGCCCGAAGTGCGGGTCATTGCGCCGGGCCGCACCTACCGGGTGGACAGTGACGCAACGCATTCGCCGATGTTTCATCAGTGCGAAGGCCTTTGGCTCGGTGAGAACGTGAGTTTCAAAGACTTGAAAGTGGTGGTGACCAATTTTTGCCGAACTTTTTTCGAAAGCGAGGACTTGGTGTTGCGCTTTCGACCCAGCTTCTTTCCGTTCACCGAACCCAGCGCCGAAATCGACATCCAGTTTCAGACGGGCTCGCTGGCTGGAAAGTGGCTGGAGGTCGGCGGATCCGGGCAGGTGCATCCCAATGTGGTGCGCAATATGGGGTTGGACCCTGAGCGCTACATTGGCTTCGCGTTCGGTATGGGCATGGATCGCTTCACAATGTTGCGCTACGGCGTCAACGATCTGCGCCTGTTCTTCGATGGTGATATCCGTTTTCTCAGTCAGTTTCGGATGTGAACGTCATCTGCCAACCGCGCAATGATCTGCGTGGTGCGCAGTTGTCGCAGCCTTGGCGGGTTGGTGACATGGTTTGTTTAGCGCTTTATTGAGACGAGTTTCATGCAATTTCCTGAATCCTGGTTGCGCAGTTTTTGCAATCCGCCCATCACCAGCCAGCAACTGGCAGACAAGTTGACCATGGCGGGCCTGGAGGTGGAGGAGCTGACGCCGGCTGCACCGCCGTTTTCTGGCGTGGTGGTGGGGCAGATACTCAGTGCAGAGCAGCATCCCAATGCCGATCGCCTCCGGATTTG
>JAWKYI010000005.1:0-337253 GCA_041396525.1 Burkholderiaceae bacterium | reverse complement strand
TCGGTGGAGCGTCCATTGAGCATCGACTCCCCCGGGCAGATGGTCGCGTCGATTTTGTCGAAAAAGGTGGCCGCCGGCGCCACGCACCTGGTGCTCGACATTCCCATCGGCCCCACGGCCAAAGTGCGCTCGATGCCGGAGGCGCAAAAGCTGCGCCGCCTGTTCGAGTACGTGGCCGACCGGCTGGGCCTGTCGCTGGACGTGGTGGTGACCGACGGTCGCCAGCCCATCGGGCGCGGGGTGGGGCCGGTGCTGGAGGCGCGCGATGTGATGCAGGTGTTGGAAAACCATCCCGAGGCGCCCGCCGACCTGCGCGAGAAGTCGCTCAGGCTGGCGGGGCGGTTGATCGAGTGCAGCCCCGATGTGCGGGGTGGCGACGGCTACCGCCTGGCCCGCGACATTCTCGATTCGGGCCGCGCGCTGGCCAAGATGCAGGCCATCATTGCTGCGCAGGGCAGCAAGGGTTTTGATCCCCGGCACCCGTCGCTGGGCAGCCTGACGCTGGAGGTGCGGGCGGCCACCACAGGCGTGGTGGTCGGGGTGGACAACCTGCAACTGGCCCGCATTGCGCGGTTGGCAGGGGCCCCCAAGGTACCCGCTGCGGGGGTGGACCTGTTTCGACGCCTGGGCGACGCGGTGTTCGAGGGCGACCTGCTGTACCGGGTGCACGCGGTCTACGCCGCCGATCTGGCGTTTGCGGGCGATGCTTGCGAGCGCGACAACGCCTTTTGCATTGGCACCGCCGATCAACTGCCCCAGGTGTTTGTGGCATTTTGAAGGAGCGGTTGATTTCGATGACGACGCCTTGCCTGTTGCATTTTCCCGAAGACGCCGAAGTCGCCTGTCGCGCGGCCGCCCATGGTGGTTTCAAGTCCTGTGTCATTGAGCGTCACCGATTCCCCGATGGTGAGCTGCGGCTTCGGCTGCCCGAGATCCTGCCAGCGCGCGCGGTCGTCTGGCGCAGCCTGAGCGACCCCAATGAAAAGCTGGTCGAACTGCTGTTGGTGGCGCGAACCGCGCGCTCGTTGGGTGCGAGCCATCTGACGCTGGTGGCACCTTACCTGGCCTACATGCGCCAGGACATCGCCTTCAATCCGGGCGAGGTGGTGAGCCAGCGGGTGGTGGGCGCCTTTCTGGCCAGTCTGTTTGATGCGGTGGTGACGGTTGATCCGCATTTGCACCGTGTGAGCACGCTGCAAGAGGCGGTGCCAGTGGCGCAGGCCGTGGTGCTCAGCGGGGCGCCGGCACTGGCCGACCTGGTGTACCGGCGACGCCCGAACGCGGTGCTCATCGGGCCCGACGAAGAGTCGCTTCAGTGGGTGGCGCAGGCGGCCAATCGCCATGGTTGGGACCACGCTGTTTGCCGTAAGACGCGCTCGGGCGATCGCGCCGTCTCGATCGAGCTGCCCGCGCTGCCCGTGCGCGGGCGTCAGGTGGTGTTGATGGACGATGTGGCCAGTTCCGGCCACACCCTGGCGCAAGCGGCCCGGCTGTTGCTGGCCGCAGGCGCGGTGTCGGTCGACGTGGCCGTCACCCATGCGTTGTTTGCGCCGGGCGCACTCCCGCTGGTGAAAGAAGCTGGCGTGGGCGAGGTCTGGAGCACCGACTGCATCACCCACAGCAGCAACGCCGTGAGCATGGTGCCGGCCTTGGTCGAGGCCCTCAGTGGCCTGTCTTCAATGGTGCCCGCCCCGACACTTCCCTGAGGCGCAGGCTCAGCAGCGCACCGACCAAGCCGGCCAGGCTCATCAGCATCAGGGTGCCAGGCACCGAAACCAGTGAGGCGAGGGCGCCTGCCGCACCCGAGACCAGGAGCAGCGCACCGATGGTGGTGTTGCTCACGGCCACGTAGTCGGTGCGCCGGTTGCCTTCGGACATGTCGACCAGGTAGGTTTTTCGGCCGAGGCGAACACCGGCATGCGCCACGCCAAGTCCAAGGAAAGCCAGGGGATAGAAAACGGTTGCAGTCCCTTGGTCCAGGCCCACCCAGGCTGCCGCAGCGACCGCCATGGACAGGAGCGCCGAGAGCGCTGAGGCAAAGGCAAAAACGCGTCGGCTGGACCGGTCGGCCCACTTGCCCCACAAGGGCGAACTCACAAGCCCGGCCAGCCCCTCCATGACGATGAACGCCCCCAGCAGGCTCAGCGCTTCGCCCAGTGCTTCGCGCGCCAGCGCCACGTAAAACGGCGCAGCCAGTCCTGAGCCCATGGCCAGCGCCCGGGCGATCACGAAACGGCGAAAGCCTGGGTCATCGCGCAGCAATCCCAGGCGGGAAAAGCTCTCACGCATGCCGTTGACACCACCTTCGGTGGCGCCGGGGAACTCCACAATCTGCGAAAACGACCAGGCCGCCAACACCCCCAGCACCGCGCCGGCGCCCAGCACCCCCACGAACACCGAATGGGCATTGCCCTCGGTCAGGAAACCGAGGCCGGCGCCCACCGCCATCGACAGCGCGCCCGCGATCGAGCCGATCCAGCCGGAGAGCACGCCCCGCCGCGTTTTCGGGATGGTCTTGCCCAACACGTCTTTGTAGGCGATCGAACAGGCGCCGCGCGCCAGGCTGAACAGCGTCAGCAGCGCCACGATCGCCAGGCCTGCACTGAGGCCCTCAAGCGTCCAGGCCACCAGCGCCATCCCGGCCAGGCAGGCGCCTTGCGCGGCCCCGCCCAACACCCAGACCCATTTGCGCACCGCGAACGACCGCACCAAGGCGCCCAACAGCAGTTGCGGCAGCATGGAGCCGGCTTCGCGAATGGGCACCAGCAAGGGGTTGAGCCAGGTGGGCGCGCCCAATTGCAGCATCAGCCAAGGCAGGGTGGTTTTTGCGCTGGCCACGCTGTCGGCCACAGTGCTCAACGCGTTGGCCACCAGCATCCTGGCAAAGTTGCCCGGCGTGGCGCGGCATGCTTCCTCGGAAATGGCGTGGCAGACACGGCCGTCGTCTTCGTTGACCAGGCGCTCGTAGACGTTCTCAAGCCATTGCGGGGTGGGAGAGGCAGGCGGATTGGGTGGGGCGATGGTGGCCATGCGACATTGTCGCGCGGAGGCGGCGCTGAGATGCCAGGTGTTTCAGTTTGAAGGCCCGAAATCGCGTGCAGCGGGTTTATCCTGTGGCGCCATGAAGCTCTACAACTACTTTCGCTCGTCGGCCTCCTATCGCGTTCGCATTGCGCTGGCGCTCAAGGGCTTGTCCTATACCTATGTGCCGGTGCACCTCGTGAAGGGGGAGCACCGGCAACCCGACTACGCTGAAAAGTCCGCCGACCGGCTCGTGCCCATGCTCGAACTGGATGATGGCACCACCATAGCCCAGTCCATGGCCATCATCGAGTACCTCGATGAGGTGCACCCGACACCTGCGCTGCTGCCCCGGGATCCGCTGGGGCGGGCCCGTGTACGCGCCTTGGCGCAGTCGATTGCCTGCGAGATTCACCCCTTGAACAACTTGCGGGTGTTGAAGTACCTGGTGCACGAACTCCACGCCACTGAAGAGGCGAAGAACACCTGGTATCGGCACTGGGTGCGACAGGGGCTGGAGGCTTTTGAGCGGCAGCTGGCCCAACAGCCGCCCTCGATGTTTTGCTGGGGCGATACGCCCACCTTGGCCGACTGCTGCCTGGTGCCGCAGGTGTTCAACGCGCGGCGTTTCGACACCCCATTGCACGATCTGCCGCGCACCCTGGCCGTGGTGGAATCGTGCATGGCGTTGCCGGCATTTCAGGCTGCACAGCCGTCGGCCTGTCCGGATGCAACCGAATGAACAGCGGACTGCCTTCATCGTGGCTCTCGCCGCTGCCCGGGCTGCCGAAAGGCGTCCGGGCGGCGTTCACCTCCCGCGAGGGCGGGGTATCGAAAGCGCCTTTTGACAGCTTCAATCTGGGCGACCATGTGGGTGATGACCCGCAGACTGTGGCCGCCAACCGCACCCGGCTGCGCGAGATGCTGGGCGTCAGGCCCATTTTTCTCAAGCAAGTCCATGGCACCGCGGTGGCACAGCTTGATGCCCACACGCCCGATGGCACCGAGGCCGACGCCTGCGTCGCCGATCAGCGGGGTTTGGCCTGCACGATCATGGTGGCCGACTGCTTGCCTGTGTTGTTCGCCCATGCATCGGGCCGTGTGGTCGCCGCAGCCCACGCCGGGTGGCGGGGATTGGCCTCAGGGGTGTTGGAGGGTTGCTTCGAGGCATACACGCGAGCTGTTCAGCGCAGTGGTGTCGATCAGGATCGCGGTGTCATTGCGGCGCAAACCTGGGCCTGGCTGGGGCCTTGCATCGGGCCGACCGCGTTCGAGGTGGGGCTGGAGGTGGAGGCCGCCTTTGTGGCTCAGCAGCCTGACGCCATCACCTGTTTCCAGCCCGTGCCCGGGCACCCCGACAAACGCCTGGCCAACCTGAGCGCTTTGGCACGCCAGCGCTTGCAGCGTCTGGGGTTGCCACCGCCACTTGGCAATGATGGCAGCGAACCCTGGTGCACCGTGGGGCAGTCAGGGCGCTTCTTTTCCCACCGGCGCGACGCCGCTGTCCTGGGCAGCACCGGCCGTCTGGCCGCTTGTATCTGGATTGACGGTCATGGCACCTGATGCCTTTGCCTCGGCCAGTTCAGCGGCTTCCCGTGCCTTGATTTTGCGTTTGCGTGCGGGCGTGGACATGATGTAAACCACTATGCCCATGGGGAGCAAACCGTAAAGAATAAAGGTCACAATGGCACCAAGGACGGTCCCTGTGGCGTGCGTCGCCTCGGCCACCGACATCATCAAAACGACATACATCCACGCTATCACTACCAGATACACGGTATTCCCTTCAATTGGCCCCGCACCGCGCTGCCCTGTCAGCTTGACGGAAGTCACTTCTTCAATACTGGGGAAAACACTGAATCGCCTCCCTGGCGTTCTATATTAGCCGCTGGTTACACCAATGGAGACAAGCATGACATCTGGGAAAACCCCGCAAGCACCCTGGCTTGAGGCTGCGCAGCAATTTCAGCAATCCCTGATCGAGCAATGGACGCAGGCCACCAAATCGTTTCCCGGTGCGGCCGCCATGCCCGGTGCCGCTGGCGGTGATCCCATGGCCGCGCTGCAGGCCCTGATGCCCAAGAACAGCGGTGCGTTTGGCATGCCAAGCATGGGCATGGGCGGTATGAACGATCTGTTCAATCAGGCGGCGGGCGAGGCGGTGGCTTTCGACCCTGCCAAGTTGCTGGAGATCCAGAACAACTACATCAATGAAGTGACGTCGCTCATGAGTCAGGGCTTGCTCGCCAAGCCTGAGGGCGACCGGCGCTTTGCCGGTGAGGCCTGGGCCAGCAACCCGGTGGCCTCGTTCTCGGCGGCAGCCTATCTGTTGAACGCGCGCACCCTGATGGCGATGGCCGAGGCGGTCGAGGGCGACGCCAAGACCCGCTCGCGGGTGCGCTTTTCGGTGCAGCAGTGGATCGACGCCAGTTCCCCCAGCAACTTCCTGGCTTTCAACGCCGAGGCGCAGAAGAAAGCCATCGAAACCCAGGGCGAGAGCATCGCCAAGGGCGTGGCCAACATGCTCCACGACATGAAGCAGGGGCATGTGTCGATGACCGACGAGAGCGTGTTCGAGGTGGGCAAGAACGTGGCCACCACCGAGGGCGCCGTGGTCTTCGAGAATGAGCTGTTCCAGCTCATCGAATACAAGCCATTGACGACCAAGGTGTATGAGCGGCCATTTTTGCTGGTGCCGCCCTGCATCAACAAGTTCTACATCCTGGACCTCCAGCCCACCAACTCCCTCATTCGCTACTGCGTGGAGCAGGGGCACCGCACCTTTGTGGTGAGCTGGCGCAATCCGGACGAGTCCCTGGGCGACAAGACCTGGGACAACTACATTGAAGACGCGGTGATCAAAGCGATCAACGTCACCCAGGACATCACCGGCGCCGAGACCATCAACGCCCTGGGATTCTGTGTCGGGGGCACCATGCTCAGCAACGCACTGGCCGTTTTGGCTGCGCGCGGCGAGCAGCCGGTCAACAGCGCCACCTTCCTCACCACGCTGATCGATTTCACCGACACCGGCATCCTCGATGTGTTCATTGACGAGAACTTCGTCAAGATGCGCGAGCTGCAATTCGCCAATGGCGGCATCATGCCCGGGCGTGATCTGGCAACCACCTTCAGCTTTCTCCGCCCGAACGACCTGGTGTGGAACTACGTGGTGGGCAACTACCTGAAGGGCGAGTCGCCGCCACCGTTCGACCTGCTTTACTGGAACTCTGACGCCACCAACCTGCCCGGCCCCTATTACGCCTGGTACCTGCGCCAGACCTACCTCGAAAACCGGCTGGTCCAGCCGGGCAAAGCCACGGTATGTGGCGAGAAGGTCGATTTCCGCAAGGTCAAGATACCGGTGTACCTCTACGGTTCGCGCGAAGACCACATCGTGCCCATCGGTGGCGCGTATGCGAGCACGCAGGTGTTCCCCGGCAAGAAGCGTTTCGTGATGGGCGCTTCGGGGCACATCGCTGGCGTGATCAACCCACCGGCGGCGAACAAGCGCAGCCACTGGATCGGGCCGGCCAACAAGTTTCCCACCGACGTCAATGACTGGATCGCCTCCGCGACCGAGCACAAAGGCAGTTGGTGGACCGATTGGGCCGCATGGCTCAAGCCGCTGTCTGGCAAGCAAATTGCTGCGCCCAAGGCCTATGGCAAGGGTAAGTCCTATGTCGCCATCGAGCCTGCGCCGGGGCGATACGTCAAAGCCAAGGCATGATGGTGTCTGGGTGCTGGTTGTGGTGCCAAGGCATTGAACCAGTCAGGACAGACACGCGAAAGCAGGGCCGTCGAGCGGCAGTCCCTTCACCTGTTTCACTTTAAATGAGGAAGATCGCCATGGAAGATATTGTGATTGTTGCAGCAGCCCGCACCGCGGTGGGCAAGTTTGGTGGGACGCTGGCCAAGGTGCCCGCCACAGAACTGGGCAGCATTGTGATCAAGGAGTTGCTGGCCCGCACGGGCGTGTCGGCCGAGGCCGTGGGCGAGGTGATCATGGGCCAGGTGCTGGCCGCAGGCGTGGGGCAGAACCCTGCGCGCCAGGCCATGATGAAAGCCGGGCTGGCCAAGGAAACACCCGCCCTCACCATCAACGCCGTGTGCGGCTCCGGCCTGAAGGCGGTGATGCTGGCTGCCCAGGCGGTCGCCTGGGGCGACAGCGAGATCGTGATTGCCGGCGGGCAGGAGAACATGAGCGCCAGCCCCCATGTGTTGAATGGCAGCCGCGACGGCCAGCGCATGGGCGACTGGAAAATGACCGATACCATGATTGTTGACGGCCTGTGGGACGTCTACAACCAGTACCACATGGGCATCACGGCCGAGAACGTCGCCAAGGAACACAACATCAGCCGCGAAATGCAGGACGCGTTGGCACTGGCCAGCCAGACCAAGGCGGCCAAGGCCCAGGAAGAGGGCAAGTTCAAGGACGAGATCGTGGATGTTGTGATCCCGCAGCGCAAAGGCGATCCGGTGGTGTTCAACACCGACGAGTTCATCAACCGCAAGACCAATGCTGAAGTCTTGGGTGGCTTGCGTCCGGCCTTCGACAAGGCGGGTACGGTGACCGCTGGGAATGCTTCCGGCATCAACGACGGCGCCGCCGCCGTGATGGTGATGAGTGCGAAGAAAGCCGCCGAACTGGGCCTCAAGCCCATGGCACGCATTGTGTCGTTTGGCACCAGCGGCCTCGATCCGGCCACCATGGGCATGGGCCCGGTCCCCGCTTCCCGCAAGGCGCTTGAGCGCGCTGGGTGGACGGCCGCCGATGTGGATCTGTTTGAACTCAACGAGGCCTTTGCTGCGCAGGCGTGTGCGGTGAACAAGGCGCTGGAGATCGACGCGGCCAAGGTCAATGTGAACGGCGGTGCCATTGCCATCGGACACCCGATCGGCGCGTCTGGCTGCCGCATCCTGGTCACGCTGTTGCATGAAATGCAGCGCCGCGATGCCAAGAAGGGCCTCGCGGCCCTGTGCATCGGCGGCGGCATGGGCGTGTCGCTCACGGTCGAGCGTTGAGCACGGTGGTGCGCACACTGAAGCATGAGCGCACGCGATTTACCCGTTTTTGGTGCCTGACGGCATCATCTAGAGGAGCAAAAACATGAGTCAAAAAGTCGCATACGTCACTGGGGGCATGGGCGGAATCGGAACGGCAATCTGCCAGCGGTTGTTCAAGGAGGGGTTCAAGGTCATCGCCGGCTGCGGCCCCACCCGCGACTACGCGAAGTGGCTGGATGCCCAGAAGGCCGAGGGCTACACGTTTTACGCGTCCGTGGGCAATGTGGGTGACTGGGATTCGACGGTGGAGGCCTTCTCAAAGGCCAAGGCCGAGCATGGTTCCATCGATGTGCTGGTGAACAACGCCGGTATCACCAAGGACCGCATGTTCCTGAAGATGTCGCGTGAAGACTGGGATGCGGTGATGAACACCAACCTGGACTCCATGTTCAACGTGACCAAGCAGGTCGTGGCAGACATGGTGGAAAAGGGGTGGGGCCGCATCATCAACATCTCCTCGGTCAATGGCGAGAAGGGGCAGGCCGGGCAGACCAACTACTCGGCGGCCAAGGCCGGCATGCACGGTTTCTCGATGGCCTTGGCGCAGGAAATGGCGACCAAGGGCGTGACGGTCAACACGGTGAGCCCCGGCTACATCGGAACCGACATGGTCAACGCCATCCGTCCCGACGTGTTGGAGAAAATCGTCGCCACGGTGCCGGTGAAGCGCCTGGGCAAGCCCAGCGAGATCGCCTCAATCATCGCCTGGCTCGCCAGCGAAGAGGGTGGTTATGCGACCGGCGCCGACTTCTCGGTCAACGGTGGTCTGCACATGGGGTGAATGTGCCCACCCCTGCGCCGCGCTCGCACTGGCGAGCGCGTCACCCCCTCAAGGGGGCGACATCAGCGGCCCGGCAAAGCCGGTTCCGCGGTGTCCTGGGCTGGAGTCACTTCTCTCGATCTACCCCGCTTTGGCGGGGTTTTTTCTGGGCGCTGGGATAATCGGGCATGTCCCCCGTATTTCCCGATCCTTCTTTCTGGCGCTTGTCCGTGGCCCCCATGATGGGCTGGACCGACCGCCATTGCCGCTTTTTCCACCGGCTGCTGACGCGCCGCACGTTGCTGTACACCGAGATGGTGACAACGGGCGCCCTCATTCACGGCAATGCCGCCCAGCACCTGTTCTTCAATGAGGAAGAGCACCCGGTGGCGCTGCAACTGGGTGGAAGCGAGCCAGCGGATCTGGCGGTCTGCGCGAAGATGGGGCAGGACCGAGGGTATGACGAGATCAATCTCAATTGCGGCTGCCCGAGCGAGCGGGTTTTGCGCGGGGCCTTCGGTGCCTGTCTGATGGGCGAGGCTGAGTTGGTGCGCGATGGTGTGAAGGCCATGGTCGATGTGGTGGACATCCCGGTCACGGTCAAGCACCGCATCGGCATCGACAAGGTGGAAAGCTATGCGTTTGTGCGTGATTTCGTGGGCACGGTGGCCGAAGGGGGCTGTCGGGTGTTTCTCGTGCATGCACGCAATGCCTGGCTCAAGGGCTTGTCTCCGAAGGAGAACCGCGAGATTCCACCTTTGCGCTATGAGTTGGCCTACCGCCTCAAACAGGATTTCCCGGACCTTGTCATTTCTGTCAATGGCGGCATCACGACCAATGAGCAGATTGCCGCACACCTCCAGCAGGTGGATGGTGTGATGATTGGGCGGGAGGCTTATCACAATCCTTGGCTCATGACCGAATGGGATGAGCGCTTTTACGGCGATGCCGGTCAAGGGGCCTTGACGCGTGAGGGCGTGGAAATGGCCATGATTGACTACATGGAGCGTGCCCACGCCGAGGATGGCGTGAACTGGTATTCGATTGCCAGCCACATGCTGGGGTTGCGCCATGGTCTGCATGGGGCCCGCAAGTGGCGGCAAGTCTGGAGCGACCACCGCTTGAAGAGCCTGCCCCCACGCGAGGTCTGGGCGCGGGCCCAGGCCCATGTCGGGCGAGTTGAGACCACGGGCGTCGAGGCCGTTTGATCAGGTGCTGAGCGGGGCCTCGGGCACAATCACCGAAGGTTCCAATCGCCTGCCTCACATGGGGCGGGATTCTTTCAACCAACTGTATGGATAGCGAATGAAGCGAATTGTCATGTCTATGGTGGCCCTGGTCGCCGCGTCAATGGCGGTGCCTGCAATGGCCGGTGATGCCGCGTTGGACAGCGCGGCGAAGGAAGCCGGTGCTGTGGTCACACCCAGTGGCTTGGTCTACCGCGCCGTGAAAGAGGGCTCGGGCGCCAATCCGAGCGCTGCCGACACGGTCAAGGTGCATTACAAGGGCACTTTCCCGGATGGCAAGGAGTTCGACAGCTCCTATTCCCGCGGCACACCCATCGAGTTCCCCCTGAGCAGGGTGATTCCCTGCTGGACCGAAGGTGTGCAACGCATGAAGGTGGGTGGCAAGGCGAAGTTGACCTGCCCCAGCGAAATCGCATATGGCACCAGGGGAGCGGGTGGGGTGATCCCGCCGAATGCCACCTTGGTGTTTGAAGTGGAGCTGCTGGGAATTCAAGGGCGTTGAGCCCTGCCGTTGACGAGACTGAAAAAGGCCTGGAGCGCGCGTGCTGCAGGCCTTTTCTTGTGGGGCAGCGCTGTCCCGCCCGTCGCCGCCGCCTGGGGTGCTACTTGCCCGTGATTTTGGCTTTGAGCTTGGTGATGCCGATGAAGTCCATGATGAGCTTTTCATAGATGGGCTCGGACGTGCCTTTTTGCATCTTGCGCATGAAGTACTTCTCGAACGCCACCTTGGCCAGATGCACCCACTTGCCTTCGGCAAACCAGCTCACGTTGCGCGGCGGAATCTGGGGCAGTGCCACGAAGCAGGCACCGGTGTCGCCGAAGTCGGCCAGGCACACCGTGTTCCAGGTGGCGTGGTGGGTCGGCTCCTTGCCGTCCATCAGTTCGCGAATGTTGTGCGCGGTGGCCGTGACCATGGATTCGATCATGTAACCGGTCTTGGGCGTGCCACAGGGGATGGGTGTGGTTTCCACCGGTGGAATGGCGATGCACACGCCAACGCTGAACACGTTGGTGTATTTCTTGTTGCGCTGGTGCTCATCGACTGTGATGAACCCACGGGGATTGGTGAGGCCTTCGATGCCATAAACCGCGTCCACGCCTTTGAAGGCCGGCAGCATCATGCTGTGCTTGAAGGGCAACTCATGTTCTTTGATCGGTTTGCCTTGGTCGTCGTGCTCGGTGACGAACATTTTTCCGTTTTCGATCTTGGTGGTCTTGGCGTTGCAGATCCACTTGATGTGGCGTTGGCGCATGGCCGCTTCAAGCATGCCTTTGGAGTCGCCCACGCCGCCGAGTCCGAGGTGGCCGATGTAAGGCTCCGGTGTCACGTAGGTCATCGGCACCCGGTCCCGGATCTTGCGCTTGCGCAGATCGGTGTCCATGATCATCGCGAACTCGTAGGCAGGTCCGAAACAAGAAGCCCCCTGAACCGCCCCGACCACGATGGGCCCCGGGTCCTTGACGAAGGCTTCCCACGCGGTCTGGCTGGTTTCGGCGTGGCTGACATGGCAGACGGAGTGGGTGTGTCCGCCGTGGGGCCCGAGTCCTTCGACTTCGTCAAAGGCCAGCTTGGGACCGGTGGCGATGACGAGGTAGTCGTAGTCGACCCGTGTGCCATCCATCAGTTCAACCTGATTCGCTTCCGGGTGGACCCGTTTGGCCGCCTGAATGATCGATTCGATCCCTTTTTTGGCCAGCGCGGAGGCAATGTCAACCTCGATGTCGTCACGCTTGCGCCAATTGACAGCGACCCAGGGGTTGGAGGGCACAAAGTGAAACTTGGGCGCCTCACTGATGACCGTGACGGTATCTTCCTTGCGGGCAAGCGCCTTCATTTCGTAGGCCATGGGCATGCCGCCAATGCCCGCACCAAGAATCACGATGTGTGCCATCTCTTGTCTCCATCAAGTGTTTTTGCAGGTCTGAATGATGCATTCGAACCCGCTTATATTGCTTGATATCCGTCAATTGGGCAGGTCGGACATACCCTAGGCCGTATGGTTTTCGCTGCCAGGGTCTGGGTATGCCCAAAGGCCTCGTTCAAAGACCGATGGCGCTCAGGTTCAGTTGACCGTCTCGCATGGGTGGGCACCAGAAATACGCGCCCGATTGGGGCTCGGTGAAGCTGAAGAGGGCGTCAACAATGCCGTCCTCAGCGCCTGACATGCGGCGCAACTGTGCCTCGAAAGCCGATAGGGAGCAGCCGAATGCAGCAAACATCAAGCCGCCTTCGGTGCCATCGGCCCAGGGCATGGACCGTCGTAGAACAAAGGCTTGTGGTTCAAAGTTCTCTTGCGCCGTGCGTTTGACGTGGGCGGATTCGGGGGCATCATCGATTTCCTCGTTGCTTTTGCGCTCGCGACCGAAGACGTGGTCTTGTTGCTGGCTGGGCATGGCGCCAAAGCGGCTCATGTGGTGCCGCCAGCGCATGAGGGCGAGAAAGCTGCTGCCGTGCAGCGCGGGCGCACCGCTGGCCACCAGTGCGGCGGCATGAGCGGCGTCGCCTTCGGGGTTTTCGGTGCCGTCTTCGTAGCCGGTGAGGTCTTTGCCCCCCGCGTGATTGAAGGCGTCGGTGACCGATTCAAGCTCGAAGGCACCACCAAGGGCCTCTTGCAGCGACTGGCTGCGCAGGAGCAGCTCTCCGCGATCGGAGCCGCGCAGCCAGATCAGGAGATCGACCGGTGTGGCGGGCAGCTTCACCTGAGCGCCTTCGATGCCCTTATAGGGGCGCAGGCCGTGCACCGGGGCCCGGAATTCACCGATCAGCGAAGGGCCCAGGCCCACCACGCAGGTGGTGCCATCGGCTTGGGCCGCGAGCGCCCGAAGGCTGGCTCGTGGGTCCGCGCCCGGACGGCGTTGGAACGCCAGGTAGCGGGCTTGGGCAGGGATGGTCTCCAGGATGCCGGGTTGGGCAAGTGCGGCGGTTGACATGGATTGGCTCTTCCTATGAAAAGTGATGCGGACGCCTGCGGGACCCCGGGAGCTCCTTGCCGGGTTGCGGGCGGTTGTACGGGGGATTCTTGCAGACAGTGGGTTTGGCACCAGCGCCAGGCCCTCGGCCACAAGCCTTGGTGCCGTTCCCGGATGCGGTCTGGGCTCCGCGCCTTGGGTGCGGCCTGCTCAGTGTGAGAGCGCAAAGAGGCGTTCGAGGGCGATCAGCAGCGCGAGCAACAGCAGCAGGCTGACGCCTTTCCAGAATGCCACCGGGTGGCGTTCGACGAGCGGTGGTCGGTAATGCCGCAGGTATTCGGGGTTGGGATGCCGCAGGTCATGGGTGAACTCCGCCAGATCCTTGTAGCGTCTGGAGGGATCGGGATGCAAGGCGCGGCGCAATGCGCCTTCGACCCACAGCGGAATGCGGGTGCGTTCGTCGGTGAGGTCTTGCCAGACCAGCCTTTGCTGATCGGCAGTTGTGCGGGTCTTGGCAACTTCGGCCCCGTAGGGCAGTCGGCCCGTGAGCATCTGATAAGCGATGACGCCCAGCGAGAACTGCTCGGAGTGCTCGGTACCGCGCGCGCCGAGAAAGTACTCGGGGGCCGTGTATTGCGCGGTGCCCCACAGCGCATCGTCGATCTGAGGCGCCACTTCTGCCAGACCCGCCACCCGCGTGGAGCCGAAGTCGATGATTTTGACGCTGCCCGACGAGTCGATGAGTATGTTGGCTGGGCGCAGGTCCTGGTGCAGCATCTCCAGGCGGTGGAACGCCTGCAGGCCTTTGGCCATCTGCTCCACGATGGCCCGCACGGTCTCCAGTGTGGGGCGGGGGTGGTCTGCCATCCACTGGGTCAAGGTCTGGCCGGGCACGTATTCCATCGCCAGCAGCAGGTGCTGGCGGGGCCGCTGGGTGATGCAGGGTTTGAGCACATAGGGGCTGTTGATCCGCCGGGCAATCCATTCTTCCAGCGCGAAGCGCTCCAGGTGGGCCTCGTTGCCGTGCTGGTCTACCGAAGGGATCTTCAGGGCAACCGGATCTCCGGTGGCGATGTCATGGGCCAGGTAGATGTGGCTGCGGCTGGAGGCGTGCAGTTGGCGCACGACGCGATAGCCGTCGATTTCTTCGCGCGCTGAGAGGATGGGGGGCAGCGCCAGTTGGGAAAACTCCCCAGTGAGCTCGTGCAAGTCCTGGGCCGGGAGGCGCTCGATGCGCACGATCTGCACACTCAGGTTGTCTTCGCTACCCGCTTCCAGGGCGGCGCGCACCACCGCCTGAGCCGCCTCGTCGAGCTGGTCCGGGTGGGCGGCGAGGGCTTGATGGATGGTGCCGGCGCCGATGTGTTCGTAGACCCCGTCGGTGACGAGCAGGTACACATCGCCTTCGGCGAGAGGTTGCGTCTGGTAGTCGATATCCAGCGTGGTGTGCATCCCCAGGGCGCGCGTCAGGTAGCTTTGTTCGCTCGAGATACGCAGCCGGTGGTCTTCCGTGAGCTGTTCGAGTTGGGACGGGTGAAGCCGGTAGATGCGGCTGTCTCCCGCGTGAAACAGGTGGGCGGTGTTGGATTTCAGAATCAGTGCGCTGAAGGTGCACACATAGCCCCGGTCTTTGTCGAACCGCCACTCGCTGCGTAGGGTCTGGCTGTGAAGCCAGGCGTTGGTGGCCGCCAGCACGCTGCGCGCGGCACGCTTGACGCTCCAGGCCTCGGACGTGCAGAAATAGTCCTCCAGGAAGCCGCGCACCGCCGCTTCGCTGGCTTCCTGGCTGACCTGGCTGGTGCTGATGCCGTCGGCAATGGCCAAGGCAATGCCCTTGGTGCTGAGCAGGGGCTCAGCGGGGACGCAGGCGCCGTGGAAATCCTGATTGACTGCCTTGCGCCCCTTGCTGGTGTGTTGACCAATGGAGACGCTCAGGGATCGTGGCATGGCGCAGCGGGAAGTTGGGTGGTTGCCATGGGCCGCTCAACGCGCTCGGCCGATTGCGTTGAGCGGCCCATGGAATTAAGGCGGCGCGCTTGGCGGCGGTCCGCACGTGGGTGGAGTAAAGGGTCAGGCCCACAAAGGCGAGGCCGCCCACCAGGTTGCCCAGCACGGTGGGGATTTCGTTCCAGAACAGGTAGTCGCTGATGGAGAAGTTGCCGCCCAGCATGAGTCCCGAGGGAAAGAGAAACATGTTGACAATGGAGTGTTCGAAGCCCATGTAGAAGAACAGCATGATGGGCATCCACATGGCGATCACCTTGCCCGAGACGTGTGTGGAGACCATCGCGCCCACCACGCCGGTGGAGACCATCCAGTTGCACAACATGCCGCGCACGAACAGCGTGAGCATGCCGGCGGCACCATGGGCGGCGTAGCCCACCGTGCGGCCTTCGCCGATGTGGCCGATGGCCTTGCCCACCGCATTGGGCTCACTGGAAAAGCCGAAGGTGAAGATGATGGCCATCATCACCGCCACCGTCAGTGCACCAGCGAAATTGCCGACGAAGACCAGGCCCCAGTTGCGCAGCACGCCGGCCAGGGTGACACCGGGTCTTTTGTCGATCAGGGCCAACGGGCACAGGGTCATGACGCCTGTCAGCAGATCGAACCCCAGCAGGTAAAGAATGCAAAAGCCCACCGGGAACAGGATGGCGCCAGCAAGCGGTTGCCCTGTCTGCACGTTGATGGTGACGGCGAAGGCGGCGGCCAGGGCGAGGATGGCGCCGGCCATGTAGGCGCGGATCACGGTGTCGCGGGTCGACATGAATATCTTGGCTTCACCGGCGTCAACCATCTTGGTGACGAATTCCGAGGGGATCAGGTAGGCCATGGAGGGTCCTTTTCGGTCGGGTGGGGGAGGAGGTCCCCGGATAACGAGAGGCTTGGGTGGCCAGGCACGGGCCTGGCACACACAACTTCGCCAAGACTGGCGGCAGCGGACCGGTCGGTACGAACCAAAAAAAACGGCGCCCATTTCCGTCCCGCCTGTTTCCAGGGGGGAGTGGAAATGGACGCCGTTGTGATTCTCGCGGGCAAGGGCCAAGGAGCCTGCCGATCAAACCGCCGTTGGTCTGACTTGGGTTACCTCAAGCAGATTGCGTGCCCAAGGGGTGGAAGGTTCACTGGAAGCGCGTTTGCGTGGGTTTTGCCTGATTCGGGTGCACCGCGGGGCAGCTTGCGATGCAAAGAAGTGCGTGGGTTGCGCGAACAAGGTGCGCATGCAGCCGATCACGGTTGGACACGCCGCACTGCCGCAGGGCCGTGGCTGAGCGTGGGCTGGGGCGGCCTCGGGTGGCCGCTTCCAGGCCGCTCAGGAAGTGGGCCTGCATGCGCGCTTTGGCGAGCTCCGGGTCGCCGTGCCAGCAGCGCATCCATCACCGCCTGGTGTTCAGACAGCGACTCGGCAATGCGCCCGGTCTTGAGCAGAGAGTTGTGCCGGTTGAGCTTCATCACTTTGCGCAGGTCGGCCACCATTTGCATGCGCCACCGGTTGTCTGCGATCTCCAGCACGCGCAGGTGAAAACGTTCGTTGAGTGCAAAAAACTGGTCGCGATGCCTGGCCGCGCCTTTGAGCTCGGCGTGCAGTTCCCTGAGTTCGGCGAGTTGTTCGTCGCTGGCCTGCGCGGCCACCACGCCGGCGGCGTCGGACTCCAGCAGCGCCAGCAAGTGGTAGACGTCGGCCAGGTCCTTGTCTGACACTTCGGTCACATAGGCGCCACGGCGCACCTTCATCGTCACCAGTCCCTCGGTGGCCAGCACCTTCAGGGCTTCCCGCAGGGGCGTTCGGCTGATACCGTATTCCTCGGCCAGCTTGAGTTCGTCAATCCAGCTGCCCGGCTCCAGCTCGCGGCTGAAGATGCGCTGGCGAAGGAGTTCGGCAACCTCTTCGTACAGGGCGCGGGGAGCGAGTGACAGGGCAGACATGGGTATCGAGGCGGTTTTCAGGTGGTTGGAAGTGGAGGGTCGATTGTAAGATGCCGAGAATATTTTGCATCAATAATTATGAATGATATAAAAATTCGATCGATTTTGTCGCCATTCACCCGCATTGCATGACCTAAAGACTTTGAATTCAACGCCGCCTCCCTGGAGGCTGGGCCCAGGCCGCGCAGAAATCCGCCCCGGCGGCTTGATGTCCAGGCCTTGAACTGGGTCACGCCCGACGGCATCACGGTCAAGCCGCTCTACACCGCCGGGCAACCTGCCGGCCACTAACCGTTGCCCGGTTTCCGAGCCCTTCATTCGCGGGCCGCAGGCCACCATACGCCGTGCGCCCCTGGGACCATCCGCCAGTACGCCGGCTTTTCCACCGCCGAGGAGTCGAATACCTTCTACCGCAAGGCGCTGGCGGCAGGTGGGCAGGGGGTGTCGGTGGCGGCTGTGACCTGGCCACCACCGGGGCACGGCTCCGATCACCCGCGCGTGACGGGCGACGTGGGCGGGCGGGCGTGGCCATTGATTCTGTGGAGGACAATCCTCTTCAACGAGATCCCGCTGGACAAGGTGTCGGTCTCGATGACCATGAATGGGGCGGTGCTGCCGGTGTTGGCTGGCTATGTGGTGGCGGCCGAGGAGCAGGGCGTGTCGCAGGACAAGCTGTCCGGAACGATTCAGAACGACATTCTGAAGAGTTCATGGTGCGCAACACCTACATCTACCCGCCTGAGCCGTCGATGAAAATCATCGGCGACATCATCGAGTACACGGCCAAGCACATGCCGAAGTTCAACTCGATCTCGATTTCCGGCTACATGCAGGAAGCGGGCGCCAACCAGGCGCTGGAGCTGGCCTTCACCCTGGCCGATGGCAAAGGGAATATGTGAAAACCGCCATTGCCAAAGGCATGGATGTGGACGATTTTGCCGGGCGCCTCAGCTTCTTCTGGGCCATCGGCATGAACTTCTATCTGGAGATCGCCAAGATGCGCGCGGCCCGCCTGCTGTGGACGCGCATCATGAAAGGCTTCAACGCCAAGAAGCCCAAGAGCCTGATGCTGCGCACCCATTGCCAGACGTCCGGCTGGTCGCTCACCGAGCAGGATCCTACAACAACGTGGTGCGCACCACGGTGGAGATAACCGCCCGGTCCCCGGTGGCGCAGTCGCTGCACGCAACTCGTTTGACGAAGCCATCACTGCCCACCGAGTTCAGCGCCCGTCGCGCCTGCTTACCCAGCTCATCATCCGGGAAGAGACCCACATCACCAACGTGGTCGATCCTTGGGCTGGCAGCTACATGATGGAAAGCCTGACCCGGAAATGGCCGACAAGGCCTGGGCCATCATCGAAGAGGTCGAGGCCATGGGCGGCATGACCAAGGCGGTGGATTCGGGCTGGGCCAAGCTCAAGATCGAGGCGGCGGCCGCTGAGAAGCAGGCGCGCATCGACAGCGGCAAGGATGTGATCGTTGGCGTCAACAAGTACAAGCTGAACAAGGAAGACCCGATCGAAATCCTCGACATCGACAACGTCAAGGTTCGCGAGGGACAGATTGCGCGGCTGAAGTCCATTCGGGCGAGCCGAGACGAGGCCAAGGTGCAGGTGGCGTTGCAGGCTTTGACCGCCGCCGCTGAGAGCGGGCAAGGCAACCTGCTCGATTTGAGCATTCAGGCCATGCGCCTGCGCGCCACGGGCGGCGAGGTGTCGGACGCCTTGGAAAAGGTTTACGGGCGCCATCGCGCCGATACGCAAAAGGTGACCGGTGTGTACGCTGCAGCTTATGACTCTGCCGAGGGCTGGGACCAGCTCAAACAGGAAATTGACGGATTTGCCCAGGCGCAGGGGCGCCGCCCGCGGGTGATGATCAGCAAGCTCGGGCAGGACGGCCACGACCGCGGTGCCAAGGTGGTGGCCACAGCGTTTGCCGACCTGGGCTTTGATGTGGACATGGGCCCGCTGTTCCAGACCCCGGAGGAGTGCGCGCGCCAGGCAATCGAAAACGACGTGCACGCGGTGGGTGTGTCAACGCTGGCCGCTGGCCACAAGACGCTGGTGCCGGCCATCATCGCCGAGCTGAAGAAGCAGGGGGCTGACGACATCATCGTGTTCGTGGGCGGTGTGATTCCGCGCCAGGACTACGAGATGCTGTACGAGTCGGGCGTCAAAGGCATTTACGGCCCGGGCACCCCAATTCCCGCCAGCGCCAAAGATGTGCTGGAGCACATCAAGAAAGCGAGCTCGTGACCCACCCCTGCGGCGCTTCGCGCCACCCCCTCAAGGGGGCGGCACCAGCGGCCTGGCCAAGCCAGTTCCGCGGTGTCCTGGGTTGCTGACATGCTGACCATGACCTCATCAAACGGCTATCTGGACGGGATCGTCCGCGGGGCGACCATGGTGCAACGCCGCGCCATGGCCAAGGCCATTACCTTGCTGGAGTCTTCCCGCGCCGACCACCGCTTGCAGGGTGATGAACTCCTGACCGCCCTGCTGCCACACACCGGCAAGAGTTTTCGCCTGGGCATCAGCGGCGTGCCGGGCGTGGGCAAGAGCACCTTCATCGAAGCACTCGGCCTGTACCTGATCGGCCAGGGCCACCGTGTGGCGGTGCTGACCATCGATCCGTCGAGTTCGGTGTCGGGCGGCTCCATCCTGGGCGACAAGACGCGCATGGAGCAGTTGAGCGTGCATGAGAAGGCCTACATCCGCCCGAGCCCGAGCAGCGGCACTTTGGGTGGCGTGGCCGAGAAGACGCGCGAGGCCATGCTGGTGTGCGAGGCCGCCGGCTATGACATCGTGGTTGTCGAGACGGTGGGGGTGGGGCAGTCGGAGACGGCGGTGGCGAACATGACCGACATGTTTGTGCTCATGCAGTTGCCCAATGCCGGCGACGACCTGCAGGCGATCAAGAAGGGTGTGATGGAGCTGGCCGATCTGGTGGTCATCAACAAGGCCGACATCGACCCGGACGCCGCCACCCGAGCCCGCGCGCAAATCACATCTTCCCTGCGCCTGCTGGGTCTGCACGGCCATCCCGAACACGCCCACCACGATGAGAAGCTGTGGCACCCCCAAGTCATTCAGCTCAGCGCCTTGAAGAGCCAGGGGGTGGACAGCTTCTGGGAAGCCGTCGGCGAGTTTCGGCGGTTGCAGCAAGCGAATGGCAAATGGACCATGCGGCGTCAACAACAGGCCTCTGCCTGGATGTGGGAGCGCATCGATGCCGGCCTGAAGCAGCGTTTTCGTGAGCACCCCAAGGTGCGCGAACGGCTGGGGGAAACCACGGCCCGTGTCCTGGCCGGCGAATTGCCCGCCTCGACGGCGGCGCGCGCGTTGCTGGACCTGTTTGATTGAAATTGAAGAAACCCGAGAGAGATTTACCTGGAGAAACCCATGCAAGACATTCTTGAACAACTCGAAAGCAAGCGCGCGGCGGCGCGCTTGGGCGGCGGGCAAAAGCGCATCGATGCGCAGCATGCCAAAGGCAAGCTCACGGCGCGTGAGCGGCTGGAGGTGTTGCTCGACGAAGGCACCTTCGAAGAGTGGGACATGTTTGTCGAACACCGTTGCACCGATTTCGGCATGGCCGACAACAAGATTCCCGGCGATGGTGTGGTCACCGGCTACGGCATGATCAATGGCCGCCTGGTGTTCGTCTTCAGCCAGGACTTCACCGTGTTTGGCGGTGCGCTGTCAGAGGCCCATGCCGAGAAGATCTGCAAAGTCATGGACCAGGCCATGAAGGTGGGCGCGCCCGTGATCGGCTTGAACGACTCGGGCGGTGCCCGAATCCAGGAGGGCGTGGCCTCCCTGGGCGGCTATGCCGAGGTGTTTCAGCGCAACGTGATGGCCAGCGGCGTGGTGCCCCAGATCAGCATGATCATGGGACCCTCGGCGGGCGGCGCCGTGTATTCACCGGCCATGACCGATTTCATCTTCATGGTGAAAGACAGTTCCTACATGTTCGTCACCGGTCCGGAGGTGGTGAAGACCGTGACGCACGAATCGGTGACCGCCGAAGAACTGGGCGGTGCGGTCACCCACACCACCAAGAGCGGCGTGGCCGATCTGGCGTTTGAGAACGATGTGGAGGCGCTGCTGATGCTGCGCCGCCTCTACAACTACCTGCCTTTGTCCAATCGCGAAAAGGCTCCGGTGCGGCCCAGCGGCGACCCCATCGACCGCATGGAACTGAGCCTGGACACCCTGGTGCCCGAAAATCCCAACAAGCCTTATGACATGAAAGAGCTGATCGTCAAGACGGTGGACGATGGCGATTTCTTTGAGCTGCAGCCCGAGTATGCGAAGAACATCCTGATCGGCTTCGCCCGCATGGATGGGCAGACGGTGGGTATCGTGGCCAACCAGCCGCTGGTGTTGGCCGGTTGCCTGGACATCAAGAGCTCCATCAAGGCGGCCCGGTTCGTGCGTTTTTGCGATGCGTTCAACATCCCGGTGGTGACCTTTGTGGACGTGCCCGGCTTCATGCCTGGTACCTCGCAGGAATACGGCGGCATCATCAAACACGGCGCCAAACTGCTCTGCGCGTATACCGAGTGCACGGTGCCCAAGATCACCGTCATCACCCGCAAAGCCTATGGCGGCGCCTACGACGTGATGGCCTCCAAGCACCTGCGTGGCGATGTGAACTTTGCCTGGCCCAACGCCGAGATCGCGGTGATGGGGGCCAAGGGCGCGGTGGAGATCATCTTCCGCGAAGACAAGGGCGACCCGGCCAAGCTGGCCGCCAAGGAGGCCGAATACAAGGCGCGCTTTGCCAACCCCTTTGTGGCCGGCGCGCGCGGCTATGTGGACGATGTGATCCTGCCGCACGAAACGCGCAAGCGCATCTGCCGCTCCCTCGTGATGCTCAAGGACAAGAAGGTCGAGAACCCTTGGCGCAAGCACGGCAACATCCCCCTTTGAAATGCACAACCTCGCGCCGCTTTGCGTCTGCCCCTCAAAAGGGGCGACACCAGCAGCCCGGCAAAACCGGTTCTGCGGTGTCCTCGGTCTGCGGCAACAGTGCCCCCACATTTGAGAAATAGGACATACCCATGTTCAAGAAGATTCTGATTGCGAACCGCGGCGAGATCGCCTGCCGCGTGATTGCCACCGCCCGCAAGATGGGCATCGCCACCGTGGCGGTGTATTCCGAGGCCGACAAAGAGGCGCGCCATGTGCAACTGGCCGATGAGTCGGTGCTGCTGGGTCCTGCGCCATCGCGGGAGTCCTACCTCGTGGCCGACAAAATCATTGAGGCGGCCAAGCAGACGGGCGCCCAGGCCATTCACCCGGGCTATGGCTTCCTGAGCGAGAACGAAGCCTTTGCCAAGCGCTGCGAAGACGAGGGGATTGCGTTCATTGGTCCCAAGGCGCACTCGATCGCAGCCATGGGCGACAAGATCGCCTCCAAGAAGCTGGCCAACGAGGCCAAGGTCAACACCATTCCGGGCTGGAACGATGCCATCGAGTCGGCCGAGCGGGCCGTGGAGATCGCCAAAGACATCGGTTATCCCGTGATGATCAAGGCCTCGGCTGGCGGCGGCGGCAAGGGCTTGCGCGTCGCTTTCAACGACAAGGAAGCGTTGGACGGTTTCACTGCCTGTCAGAACGAAGCGCGCAACAGCTTTGGCGACGACCGCATCTTCATCGAGAAGTTTGTCGAGCAGCCGCGCCACATCGAAATTCAGGTGGTGGGCGATGCGCACGGCAATGTGGTGTACCTCAATGAGCGCGAGTGTTCGATCCAGCGCCGCCACCAGAAGGTCATCGAAGAGGCGCCGTCGCCCTTCATTTCGGAGGCAACCCGCAAGGCCATGGGCGAACAGGCGGTGGCGCTGGCCAAAGCGGTGCAGTACCAGAGCGCCGGTACGGTCGAGTTTGTGGTCGGCAAGGACCAGGATTTCTACTTCCTGGAAATGAACACGCGGCTCCAGGTGGAGCACCCCGTCACCGAGTGCATCACCGGACTGGACCTCGTCGAGCTGATGATTCGGGTGGCCGCCGGTGAAAAGTTGCCTTTGACGCAGGCCGATGTGAAACGCGATGGCTGGGCCATTGAGTGCCGCATCAATGCGGAAGACCCGTTCCGTAACTTCCTGCCTTCAACGGGGCGGCTGGTGCGCTTTGCGCCGCCGGAGCAAACCATGTTCCAGGCCGACACCACCGCGCTGCACGGCGTGCGGGTGGACACCGGTGTGGTGGATGGCGGTGAGATCCCGATGTACTACGACTCGATGATCGCCAAGCTCATCGTGCACGGCAAAGACCGCAACGACGCCATTGCCAAGATGCGCGAGGCGCTCAACGGTTTTGTGATCCGCGGCATCAGCAGCAACATCCCGTTCCAGGCCGCTTTGCTGGCCCATCCAAAGTTTGTGTCGGGCCAGTTCAACACAGGGTTCATTGCCGAAAACTACGCCCACGGCTTCCAGGCGGAAGACGTGCCGCACGAAGACCCGAACTTCCTGGTCGCCCTGGCGGCTTTCGTGCGCCGCAAGTCGCGTGAGCGCGCAGCCGGCATCTCGGGCCAGTTGCCCGGCTACGGGGTGAAGGTGGGTCACGACTTTGGTGTGATCACGCTGGACGCGAAGGGCAAACACGCCTACAGCCAGGTGCATGTGATTGAGGAAGTGGGGCAGATCGGTGTGGCCACGGTCTCGGTGGAGGGCAAGCGCTATGCCATTTCCAGCCCTTCACGGCTGAACGACGTCTGCATCACCGGCACCTGCAATGGCCAGCCCTTCACCGCCCAGGTTGAGCGTGGTACGCCACGCAACCCCCTGGCATTGGTGGTGCAGAACAATGGCACCCGGGTGGAAACCATGGTGGTGTCCCCGCGCATGGCCGAGTTGCACAAGCTCATGCCGTTCAAAGCGCCGCCGGATATGAGCCGTTTCGTGCTCTCCCCGATGCCGGGGTTGCTGGCCGATGTGTCGGTTCAGGTGGGCCAAAAAGTGCAGGCCGGCGAACGCGTGGCGGTCATCGAAGCGATGAAGATGGAGAACGTGCTGTTTGCCGCAGCCGATGGCGTGGTGGCCAAGGTGTTGGCGAGCAAGGGTGAATCCTTGTCGGTGGACCAGCCCATTGTGGAGTTCGAGCAATGAAAGGCACCCCACGCCCCTTCAAAGTTCTCGGCATCCAGCAAATCGCCATCGGTGGGCCTGACAAGCAGCGCCTGCAAAAACTCTGGGTTGACATGCTGGGCCTCGCTGTCACGGGCAGCTTCCAAAGCGAGCGCGAAAACGTCGACGAAGACATCTGTGCCATTGGCTCCGGCCCGTTCAAAGTCGAGGTGGATCTGATGCAGCCCATCGACCCCGAAAAAAAGCCCGCGGTTCACACCACACCGCTGAACCACATTGGCCTGTGGATCGACGACCTGCCGCTGGCTGTCGATTGGCTCACCGCCAATGGGGTGCGCTTCGCGCCTGGCGGTATCCGCAAAGGGGCTGCGGGCTTTGACATCACTTTCCTGCACCCCAAAGCCAACGAGGCGTTCCCGATTGCGGGGGAGGGCGTCTTGATCGAGCTGGTACAGGCTCCCCCGGAAGTGGTTCGGGCCTTCGGTCAACTCGCCGGGCAGGGTGCCTGAGAAGGCGCTTTCCCAGCGCGTCCATTGGACGCCTGAAGCGTCGCGGGGTCATACGGGTGCCGGCTCCCGGCGAAAACCGGAGAGGGGATCCGCCACGCAAGTGAATGGGTGGCGAGATCAAAGCCGCTGGCATTGGCTGGACTGCTTCAGTTTGATGAGCGTGTGACGTCAGGTGGTTTTCCGTCCAGCCAAGGCACCCCTGCCCTGATCGAAGGGCCGGTCCTGCCGACAGAAGGGATGAAGGGGCTTTTTGGGCGGTTTTCATCCCTTTTTTGTGGTCACAAGCCCTGGCGGTAGTTTCCTAAAGTAGGTCATGGCGGTCGCTCCATTGGGGCGGCTGCATGTCAACCACACCGGAGTCCGGCATGGCCTATTCCACACCGATCCCGCCTTCTCGCACGGCTCTTCCTGAGGCCCCCGAGGCCCCAGCGCTGCGCCGTGCCCATCCCGTGCTGCCCTGGCCGGAAGAGTTGTTGATTCGGTTCAGCCTGTGCATGTCGAGCCATGGCATGTCCATCAGTCGGATCGACATGCTGCATGACCCCCAGTATGCGTTTCAGCAGTTGCAGGACGCCCAGGCCATGGGGGATCCCACCTTGGCGCTGATCGCCGACGCGCTGTTCCGCTGCTTCGAAGCGCACCAGTCCGGCCTGCCTTCTCGGCGGCACTGAACCTGGTGGACCAGATGACTTCAAGTTGCATCCGCAGGTGCCGATAGGCCAAGGAACGCTTCTTCTCAAATCTCAACCCGGTAAAGCCATGTTTGCATTCAAGCCCTTCAAGCCCGGTGTGGCACTGATGCGCTCCTTCCGGCTGCCCACCAAGCTTGGCGTGCTCGCAATGGTGCTGGTGGTTCCGTTGCTGATCGTGAGCTACAGCCTGATCGAGCGTGTGAGCGAGTCCATGCGGGTTTCGCGGGACAAGCTTGACGGGGTTGCACTCGTTGTGGCCTTGAACGACGTGATTCAGGCCACACAGGTGCACCGGGGAAAGACCCACGTGCTTCTGCTTGAAGAAGGCAAAGAACAGACCGCTCTGGAGCCGGCCCGTGAGGCGATTCGCAAGGCAATGGCCGATGTTGGGCAACACATCGCGCAACGCCCTGACTTCAACCTGGGCGATCAATGGGCCTCGTTGAGCAAGAAGCTCTCAGATCTGGAAACCGCCCAATGGCAGTCGCCGATGCAGGCCTTTGATCACCACAGCGAGCTCGTGCACGAGTTGCGACAGCTGATCTACACAGCCGGCGAGCGTTCGAGCCTGTTGTTTGATCCGGTTCCAAGCACCTACTTCCTGATGGATTCCATGGTGAGCCAGCTTCCGCTTTGGGGTGAAAAGATCGGGCAGGTGCGTGGCCTTGGTTCGGGTGAATTGGCCAAGCCAGTGCGAGAGCCCGCCCAGATGGCCGAAGCTTTGTTGCTGACTCGGGAGGCGCAAGCGCTTTCGCAAGACGTCAGCGACCAGCAGGCCTTCTTGAACAAGTACGGACAGTCCGACCTGAAGAGCGGCGAGACCCTGGCAGCGGTTTCCGGGTTTTTGAACCAGGCCCAGCGAACCCTGAGTGGGGAGGAGGGCATGACTGCGCAGGCGTTTTTCGCAGCAGGCACCTCGGCACTCCAATCCGTTGGGGCCTATCGCAATGCCTTGCGAGACCGTCTGACCGAATTGCTCAATCAGCGACTGGCATCGGATCGGCGGTTGCTCTGGGTCACCGTGGTGGGCTCCGTGATGGGCCTTGGCCTGCTTGGCTATTTGATGGTCAGCTTTTTTCTGAGCTTTGTGACCGACTTCCGGCAGGTGCTGGAGGTCATGCGGGAAACTGCGTCGGGCAACTTGCGCACCCATGTGCGTTCTAGAGGAACCGACGAGTTGGCCGAGCTTTCCACTTTGCTGGAGCAGATGAATGCCAACCTATCAGGCATGGTGGCGCAGGTGCGAAGCAATTCGGCTCTGGTGGCGCACGCGGGCAAGCATCTGGCCGAGGGCAACCGCGATCTGGCGGATCGGACCGAACAGCAAGCCGCCAACCTGGAGCAAACCGCCGCGAGTGTGCAGGAGCTTTCGGGCACCGTGCATCGAAACGCTGAGACCGCTGGAGAGTCCGACGGACAGGCGATTCACGTGCGCGACGTGGCCGAGTCGGGTGCCAAATCCATGGGCGAGGCTGTGGCCTCGGTTGAGACCGTTCAAAAGAGCGCCCAACAGATGAACGAAATCATCGGTGTGATCGACAGCTTGGCCTTCCAGACGAACATTCTGGCGCTGAATGCCGCGGTCGAAGCCGCGAGGGCGGGAGAGCAGGGGCGCGGTTTTGCGGTGGTGGCCAGTGAGGTGCGAACCCTGGCGCAGCGCTCGGCGGCCTCCGCGAAAGAGATCCGGCAACTCATTGAGGCGTCGTCTTCGCAGGTTGCCACCAGTGTCAGGCAGATCCGCACCGCAGGCAGCAGCATGACCGAGATCGTCAGTGGGGTGCGCAGTGTGGCTGCCAACATGTCGCTGATCTCGGCAGCCAGTGCAGAGCAAAGCACAGGCCTCATCGAGATCTCTTCTGCTGTGGGTCAACTGGACCAGATCACCCAGCGCAACGCGCAAATGGTGGAGAAGGCCGTTGAGCAGGCCAACCAGCTCGAGAGCCGTGCATCCCAATTGGCAAGCGCCGTTTCTTCCTTTCTTTTGCAGCAGGGTACTGCTGACGAGGCAATCGCATTGGTCGAGCGTGCGGTGGCCCGCTACTCGACCGCGGGCCGCGATGCCTTCCTCCAGGCCATTACCGATCCATCACAGTCGTTCTACGACCGCGACATGTATGTGTTCGCTCTTGACGCGGCAGGAGCTTACCTGGCGTTTGGTGGCAACCCGAGCAAGGTCGGCACCAGGGTTCAGGACATTCCGGGCGTGGATGGCCAAGCCTTGCTTGATGCCATCATCGAGCAAGCGGACGCGGGCGGTGGTTGGGTCGAGTACGACATCGTGAACCCCGTCACCTCCAGAATTCAAACCAAGATCTCCTATGTGGAGAAGGTCGATCAGTGGTACCTGGGATGCGGCGTCTACAAATCCGCCGTCGCCACCACAGCCTGATTGCCTTTGGCCGCTCTTCGCCTTGTCCGGAGCGCCTGGGCGGCGCGCGCCCTGTCAAAGCCAGGTAGTCAACATCACTCGCAGATCATGTAGGTCTTGGTCAGGGCCTCGAGCACCTCGAAGGAGCCTTCGAATCCGGGTGGCATGTAGAGCGCCTCGCCGGGACCAACGTCTTCATGTCCTCCACGGGCATCGTGAACGCGGCAACGACCGCTCAACACGGTAAAAAGTTCGCGTTCGGTGGCGCCCAGGGCAATTCGCCAATGACCGGGTTCGCAGCGCCAGACACCGCAATACACCTGCCCCGCTGTCAACGCTTCGTCCACCTCATTCCAGGTCTCGCGCATCGGGTTGCCTCGGATCAGGCGTTCGGGCCGTGGGTGGTCGATTTGCGCCGCGCCGGTGGGTTGGGCGGAGAGCTTGATCAGGCGTGGAGCGATTGTGTTCATGGTCGTGACATTTTGCCCAATTGCGCCCCGTTGGCCCAAGTCAACCCCGGATTCTCGGCGCTTTTTCGGCAGTTGGCGCGCGCGCTCGAAGCCTACGCTTGACACCGGGTCGGCGTGCGACGTGTGCATCTCGCTTTGCGTTGCGCCTCCCGGTAGAGGAAGGAAATCACCATGGCTCAAAAGCACGAGGCCCCGAAGCAGGCCAGATCCCATGCTTCTCCCCAGGTTCTGGTGGCGATGGGCGATGCGCGCTGGGAAAAGCGCGCCCACGCACCGAGTGAGACCGATGTGGCCATCCAATGGCCTGAACAGGCGATGCAGTCGTTCAGGGTGCGCATGGATGCCCATGGCGTGCCCGTTGACCGGCTGCTGATGGCCTGCGATCGCCGCTATGCCGCTCAGCGGCTGACGTTTGCCAATTCGTTGCCAGATCGCCGCCTGCAAAAGTTGGCCGCTGAGCTCATGCGCCACCTGCAGTCGCGCCAAGCAGTCCAACCTGCCTGGCATTGAACGCTGAACGGACCAGGTCCGGCAAGAGGTCTGCACGGGGCATGCTCCAACCGTCAGCGGCAAGCGCATTGGAGTCGGGGCGGCTCAGCCGCCTTCCTCCGATGCAAACCGTTCGGCGTTCCTCCCTTTGTAGGGCTTGTAGAAGGCCCTGATGGCGGCCATGTCGGCATCCACCTCGCCGGTGGGCTCGAACACCGGGCCCAACCCGCTGCGCTTGGTGCTGTAGTCCATGAAGGCCATGACAATCGGGACGTTCGCGCTTTGTGCGATGTAATAAAACCCGGTCTTCCAATGCCGGGCCATGCTGCGGGTGCCTTCTGGTGGCACGATCAGTTGCAGGGGCTCTGGGGCATCCCGGATGGCACGTGCGCTGGAGTCAACCAAGTTGTTGGACTGCGACCGCTCCACGGCAATTCCGCCCAGCCAGCGCATGAGCCCGCCAAATGGCCGCCGAAAAATGCTGGCTTTGCCCATCCAGCGCGGGCGCAACCGCAGGGCAAACGCCACCATGATCGTCATTGGCAGGTCCCAGTTGCTGGTGTGGGGTGCGGCGATCAAAACACTTTTGCTGGCGTGATCGGGCAGTTGACCTTGCACCGTCCAGCCCATGAGTCTCAGGCAAGCCAGTGAACACAGGCGAAAGACCGGGCTGATCACTGGGGTGGTGAAGATGGTGCGCTGCATAGGCCCGCCAGTATCCCCGATCCCCGCCGAGACATCGGTGACCGCCAAAGCTGCGCTTTTGCTTGATACTGAGCGCCTGGCGCGACAGGGTTGTCGTTGCCAGGCAATCCAGGGCTCAACCATGCAATCTGTTCAGACGATCAATGGACTCCAGGTTCTTATCGAAGGCCAAGGGCCCACTGTGGTCTTTCTTCATGGCTGGCCCGACGGCCCGGCACTGTGGGAGGGCACGGTGGCGGCATTGAAAGACCGCTTCCGCTGCGTGCGCTTTGCGCTACCGGGCTACGACCTGAGCCAGCCACCGCGTCCGGTGTCGGTTGACGATATGTGCGGGTTGCTTGGTGAGGTGGTGCAGGCGGTGAGCCCGAATGAACCGGTGACCCTGGTCTTGCACGATTGGGGTTGTTTCTTCGGTTACGAGTTTGCCGCGCGCAATCAGGAGCGGGTGTTGCGGGTGGTGGCTGCCGATGTCGGCGACACCAATTCGGGCGCCTACCTGGGGCGGCTGAGTGGAAAGGAGAAACTCATGATCGCGGGCTATCAGGTGTGGTTGGCGGTGGCCTGGAAGCTGGGCGCCATCTGGCCCTCATTGGCGAATTCCATGACGCGCTTCATGGCCAGGAAGATCGGTTGTCGCACGCCGGCCCAGGCCATCGGCTGGCAGATGAACTACCCCTATGCGATGCAATGGCTGGGGGTGTATGGCGGCTTGCGCGGCGTGGCCCGGGTCGATCGGACCTTCGGCCCCAAGGTGCCCACCTTGTTCATCTACGGCAAGAAAACCCTTCATGTTCCATTCCGAGCGCTGGGTGGAGCAGCTCAACAGCACGCCGGGCTGCAGCGCCTTGGGATTGGAGGCTGGTCACTGGATGATGCGCCAGCAGCCTGAGGCGTTCAACGGTGCGGTCCGGGGATGGTTGACGGGTGAGGCGCAGCCCTGAAAGGAGAAAGGGCAAGGCGCAGGCGCTGGCCTGATCGGTTTGGGCGCGCTTTTTGGCGTCCAAGAAAAAAAGGTGACGAGCCTTGACCCCGGCACTGATTCCACAGTTAGGGCTGCTTGGTTCCCCACCTGACCCGGTTGGCTGCTTCACCATGCGGGAAGGCCCGTCAGGACCGATTGTAGGCCATGCGTGCGACCGCTGCCGGGGCGGGCCGACTTTTCTCCGCGCTTTAGAATCGCCTCATGTCGTCTTACGTTGTTCTGGCCCGCAAGTACCGTCCGCGCAATTTTGCCGAAATGGTCGGGCAGTCGCATGTTGTGCAGGCTTTGAGCAACGCATTGACCTCCCAGCGCCTTCACCATGCCTATCTCTTCACGGGCACGCGCGGTGTGGGCAAGACCACGGTGTCCAGGATTCTGGCGAAGTCGCTCAACTGCCTCGGCACCGACGGGCAGGGGGGCATTACCGCTGAACCCTGTGGTGTGTGCCAGTCTTGCACCGATATCGATGCGGGCCGCTTTGTGGACTACACCGAGCTTGACGCCGCGTCGAATCGCAGCGTGGGCGAGATGCAGGCATTGTTGGAACAGTCGGTTTACAAACCGGTGCAGGGCCGCTTCAAGGTCTTCATGATTGACGAGGTGCACATGCTCACCGGGCATGCGTTCAACGCCATGCTCAAGACCTTGGAGGAGCCGCCTGAATACCTGAAGTTCGTGCTGGCCACCACCGATCCTCAAAAGGTGCCTGTGACGGTGTTGTCGCGCTGCCTGCAGTTCAATCTGCGGCCCATGGCGCCACAGACGATACAGGAGCACCTGCAGCAGGTGTTGCAGGCTGAAGGGGTGAACGCCGAGCCCAATGCGCTCCGGTTGATCGCCCGCGCTGCGCGTGGCTCCATGCGCGACGCCTTGTCGTTGACCGATCAGGCCCTGAGCTTTGGCGGCGGCCAGTTGCCCGAAGGTGTGGTGCGGCAAATGCTGGGCGCGGTTGATCGCACCCATGTTTTTCATTTGATCGATGCGTTGGGGCAGGGCGATGGCGCCACTGTGGTCAAAACGATCGATGCCTTGCGGGCCAACGGGCTGAACGCCGCCTCGACGCTGGAGGAAATGACCGTGGTCCTGCAGCGCATGGCGGTGGTGCAGGCGGTGCCCGATCAGGCGAATGTGGTGGCCGCGCTTGACGACCCCGATGCGGCCGAGATTGCGCGATTGGCCCACAGCATGCCGGCCGACGAGACCCAACTGCTCTACAGCCTGTGTTTGCACGGGCGTGCCGAGCTGGGTCTGGCGCCCGACGAGTACGCGGCATTGACCATGGTGTTGTTGCGCTTGCTGGCGTTCAAGCCGGCGACCGGTGCCTTGGCTGAAAAAAAAACTCTGAAATCGGCGCCTGAGGCCGCGCAAGAGGCGCGCACGGCCGCCGTAGGCGCGAAGCCCGCTTCGAACCCGCTTCCCGTTTCGGCACCTACGCAAGCCCGCGAAAAGCATCCGCTGCCGCCTGCCGCCGCTTCGGCAACGCCTTTGGCGCCACCTGTTCCATCAAGTGCCCCCTCCCCAGAACATGGGCCGCAGACGCTCGCGCAGTCCTCGCCGGCGCCTGCGGCCGACGAGGTGGAGTCCGATGTGTCAATGGATGACGATTTGCCACCTTGGGAGTCGCTTTCAAGTGAGAGGCCGGTGGCGGCCCCTGTTGCCGCGCCTCAATCGATCAAGGCGATTCCGGTACGCGAGGCCAGCCTGTCCCCGCGTCTGGAACAGCGCCGGGACCCTGGTGAGCCCCAGCCGATCAAGGTGCCTTTGTGCACACCCGAGGGTGACTTCTGGTGGGATGCTGTTCAGGCGCTTGTCCAGGCTGAGACCATTACCGCGTTGGTGCGCGAGTTGGCTTTGCAGTCGCAATTGGTGGCGCGAGACGGGGCGCGATGGGTGTTGCGGGTTGAGCGCGAGTCCCTCAGCCAGTCCAACGCACCAGACCGCCTGGCCGCAGCGCTGGGTACCCTGGGCCACGAGGTGAAGCTGGTGGTGGAGATTGGCTCGGTCAACGATTCGGTGGCCCTCAGGCAAGCGGCTCTGGCGGCCCAGAAACAGCGCGAAGCGGAGGCCACGATCATGTCGGATCCATTTGTGCAGTCGATGATGCGCGACTTTGGCGGCAAAATTGTGCCAGGCACGCTCAAGGCGACGGCCTGAGTCGGACTGCCCGGCATGGCCTGTCGCCTCTTCATTTTTTTATTTGACTTAAAGGAAGACCATGTTCAACAAAGGACAACTCGCTGGCTTGATGAAACAAGCGCAGGCGATGCAGGACAACTTGAAGAAGGCCCAGGACGAGCTGGCGTTCGTTGAGGTGACCGGCGAAGCGGGTGCGGGCATGGTCACGGTGTTGATGACTTGCAAGCACGACGTCAAACGCGTGACGATCGATCCCAGCCTTCTGAGCGAAGACAAAGACATGCTCGAAGACCTGGTGGCTGCGGCGTTCAACGCTGCGGTTCGCAAAGCCGAAGAAACCACCAACGAAAAAATGGGCAAGCTGACAGCGGGCATGCCCGGTCTGCCGGGCGGCATGAAATTTCCGTTTTAAGCGATCGGTTGGCCCGCCTGCGCCTGGCCTTGTTGCGATCAGGGGTGAGGGTCGGGACGGATGGCTCTCGCCTGGCACCGATGGACGGCAACAGCCGCTCCGGCTTGGCGCAACGATGGCTGCGCTGAGGAGCCCTGACAACCGACACGGCGCTTGCCTGCCGGCGCGCGCGTGGTTCACTCCTTGACGAAACAAACGGGGCAACATGGCCGACAACCATTCTCTTGAACTGCTGGTGCAAGCGCTCAAGCGCCTGCCGGGGGTTGGCGTCAAATCGGCCCAACGCATGGCGTTTCACCTGTTGCAGCATGACCGTCAAGGGGCGCTGCAGCTGGCCCAGGCGCTCGAACACGCCTGCGCTGAGGTTCGCCATTGCGAGTTGTGCCACACCTTCACAGAAGCGCCGGTGTGTCACACCTGCCTGGACCCTCGCCGCGACCGCAGTCAGTTGTGCGTGGTGGAAAACCCGGCCGATCAGGCTGCGTTGGAGCGCACAGGTGCCTACAAAGGGTTGTTTTTTGTGCTGATGGGGCGGCTCAGTCCGCTGGATGGTGTGGGACCGAAAGACATCGGTTTGCAAAAGCTCTTTGATCGGGTGGATGTGTTGGTGGGCGGAGAGCGCGAGGTGCGCGAGGTGATCCTGGCCACCAACTTCACCGCAGAAGGTGAGACCACAGCCCATGTGATTGCTCAGGCCCTCAAGGCGCGTGGTGTGAGCGTGACCCGGTTGGCCCGCGGCGTGCCCGTGGAAGTGAGCTGGAGTATGTTGACTTGGGCACCATTGCCCACGCCTTGGTGGACCGGCGATAGGTCGCCTGCAGAGACCGCGTCCGGCGGGTGCCGCCCGACGTTGCCGGTTTCTGGTCCTGCGAGCGGCGGTGGTTGTCGCTAACGTTTGCTTGCATTTTGGCTCGGTGTAAACCCGCTCGGGAATGCTCCCGATGTGGGAGTTATGGCACGGCACTATGCTCGAAAGCATCAGTCATTTGATGCGAGTAAAGGGTGGTGGAATGTTGAGTCGCCGTGAGTGGGGTCGGAGGTGCATGGCAGCCCTGTGGGCAGGCGCCGTTGGCGCAGCCCAGGCCGCGCCGACACCCGTGGTCGGCCGGCGCAGCCAGCGCATCGTGGTGGCGGCGTCCAACAAAATGGCTTTTTGCTATCTGCCCCTGACCATCGCATCCAGGCTGGGCTTTTTTGAAGCCGAAGGTGTGTCGCTGGAGCTTCGGGAATATGCGGACGTGTCCGCCGGTATCCGTGCCTGCCTCGACGGATCGGCCCACATGTTGTCTGGCCCTTATGCCTCCACACTGGTCATGCGCACCCAGGGGGAGCTTTTCTCCTCTTTCCTCTTGCAGGGACTCGCGCCTCAGATTGTGTTGGGCGCGTCCCATCACACGATGCAGAGCTATCGCAGCGCGCGTGACTTGCGGGGGCGACGCATCGGCGTCACCGCGCTGGGTTCTGCCAGTCACCGCATTGCACGTTTGGCTTTGTCTCGCGCGGGTGTGGCCGAGACCGATGTGCGGTTCGTGCCCATGAGCCGTCCTTCAGAGGTGCTGTGGGCGTTTCGAACGGGTGAACTGGATGCGATCTGCCACCCCGATCCCTTGATCACGCGCCTGGAGCAGTCGGGTGAGCTGCGGGTGCTGCTCGATACCCGCACCGCGCGTGGGACCAAGGAGTTGTTTGGGGGGCCTTTGCCCGCGGCCTGTCTGGCATCGACCACGCAGTGGCTGGCAGCCAATCCGGCGTTGTGTCAGGCCGCCGCCTATGCCATGGTGCGGGCGCTGAAATGGTTGCAAACGGCAGGGCCTTCGGACATCAGCAAAGCCGTGCCGGAGGCCTATTTTCAGGGCGACCGCGGTTTGTACCTGGCGGCCTTTGACCGGGCGCGCGAGGCCTGGTCACCCGACGGGCTGATGCCCGAGTCGGGGCCTGAGACGGTCTCGGGCATGTTGCAGCGTTTCAGCGAGATGCCCGATCTGGGCAGCAACCGATTGGCCAGTACCTTCACCAATCAGTTTGCCTTGAAGGCCAAAGCCCGTTTCCGGGTTTGAATGGTGTTGCGCCAACGCCTGCTCAGGAGCGCTTTTTCTTTTTGGCTGGCAATTTCGATGGGGTTTTTCGCGTTGATGCGCGCTTGACCTTGCCGCTGCTTTTGGAAGAGGTCGGCTTGACCTTCATGCGCGAGCTGCTGGCAGCCCTTGCGCTGGAGGAGCGCTTGGCGGTCTGACGGCTTTCGCGCGTGACGACCACCTTGCTGCCCTCTGCCCCGGCGCTGATGACGGCCAACCGCTGCCCCGCCCGAAGCCGGGATTTGGTCGACATGTTGTTGAGCCTGGCCAGGCTGCTGGTTGTCATGCCATAGCGTCGGGCCAGCCCACTTCAAAGTGTCGCCCGAGCGCACACGCACCGTGGTGCGGCGCGCATACGTCTCGGGCAGCAGCGTCAGGCGCGCATTGTCGGCCGCGTATTCACTCACATCGCTGTCGCGCTGCGCGCTGCGGCGCACCAACAGCGTCGAGCCAGCCCGCACTTGCATGCGGGGTGGGATGTTGTTGACGCTGCGCAGCTCGGACTCGCTCATGCCCACGCGTTTGGCTGCGTTGCTCACGCTCAGGGTGCTGGGAACAACCCACACAGTCCACGAGGCCAGTGGGCCTTTGTACTCGGCCAGACGTTGTTCAAAAGCGTTGGCGTTGTCCCAGGGCAGGAGGATCTGGGGCGTGCCTGCCGCCATGACCACGGGCTGTTTCAGGGAGGGATTGAGCGCATGGAAATCGGATTCGTTGATCCCGGCCAGACGGATGACCAGGGCCACGTCGATGTCTTGCGAGATGGCGATCGTGTCGAAGAAGGGGTGGTTGCCGATGTCGGGCAATTGGGCGCTGAACGATTCGGGGGAGGCCACGATGTTCTTCACCGCTTGCAGCTTGGGCACGTACTGCCGCGTCTCAGCGGGCATGTCCAGGTCTTCGTACCCGGCGGGAAGCCCTGCTTGCTGCCGGCGGGTGATGGCGCGGTTGACGTTGCCTTGGCCCCAGTTGTAGGCCGCCAAAGCCAGGTGCCAGTCGCCGAAGCGGTCGTGCAACTGCTGCAGGTAGTCCAACGCCGCATTGGTGGACGCGAGAACGTCGCGCCGGTCGTCCCTGAAGGCGTTCTGCTTCAAATCAAACGATTCGCCTGTGGCGGGCATGAATTGCCACATGCCAGCGGCGCGGGCGCTGGACACCGCCTGTGGGTTGAAGGCGCTTTCAATGAAGGGCAGCAACGCGAGTTCTGAAGGCATGCCACGGCGTTCGATCTCTTCAACGATGTGAAACAGGTACCTGTTCGATCGAGAAGTCATGCGCTGCAGGTATTCGGGCCGGCTCGCATACCACTGCTCCTTGTCTCGAACCAGGTCGTTGTTCAGATCGGGCATGGCAAAACCACGGCGAATGCGGTCCCAGATGTCGTTGGGGGTGGCCAGGTTGGCGACCGCACGGCTGTTGATGGTTGATGCGGTGATGGGGCTGAGCGGCGCGGTGTACAGCGCCTTCGGCGCGTTGGGGGCACCCGTCGTGGATGCCTGGCCTGTTGCCTGCGCACCCGAGGGCGTCGATGCCCCGGGGGTGCCCGACTGGTTCGGGTCGACCACGCCCGCACACCCGACGAGAAGGAGCCCGATGCCCATTGCCAGGAGGGTTGAGAAACGGGCGCGTGGGGCGCGTGGGGCGCGTGGGGCGCACGGTCGGGCGTGGGCGTCTGGCGTGGGCTTTGGGGGCATGGCGGTTTTAAAACTGGTTCTTCCATTCGCGCAGGGTGGCAAACACCGCTTGCGCGTCGGCATGGGGCGCCTCTGGCGCACGGGTATGAGCCGCACGAACCACATTCGGTTCACTGCAACGCAAAAAAGGGTTGATGGCCTTCTCTTGTCCAATGGAAGAAGGCAAGGTGGGTCGTCCCGCGGCGCGGCGTGTGGCGCATTGCTGCGCATAGGCCTGCAGGGCGGCGTTGCTCGGTTCGACGGCCAAGGCGAAGCGGAGATTGGCCTGCGTGTATTCGTGGGTGCAACACACGCGGGTGGACGCAGGCAATTGAGCGAGGCGCGAGAGCGATTCGTGCATCTGGGCTGGCGTGCCTTCGAACAGGCGCCCGCAACCGGCCGAGAACAGGGTGTCGCCACAGAACAGCAGTGGCGCGTCGTCGAGAGCGGGGCAGTAGAAGGCGATGTGGCCCGCCGTGTGGCCAGGCACCGCAAGAACCGAGAACTCGAGGCCCAAGACCGTCACGGTATCGCCTTCGTCGACCCGTTCCAGCGGTTCTGGCATGGTTTCGCGCACTGGGCCGATGACACGGGCGCCAGTGCGCTCGCGCAGTTCGGCCACCCCACCGGTGTGATCGGCGTGGTGGTGCGTGATGAGGATGGTGTCGAGCGTGACACCCTCATGGGTCAGCCAGTCGAGCACGCCCGACGCCTCACCGGGATCGACCACGAGGGCGCGGGCGCCATCGTGCATGGCCCAGATGTAGTTGTCGGTGAAGGCGGGAATGGGGAAGGGTGTCATGCGGGTGTATCCGATGGCTTGTGGGATCAGGGCGTGTAGAGTACACAAGGGGTTCGCCAGCCTGGCGTGACCAGCCAACTCAGCCCATCGCCTTTCCGACTCTCCATGAGCCCGCCAATTATAAGTTTGACCGAATGGTTCCAGACCCCGCCCGGGCGCTACTTGCTGGAATGGGAACAGTCGCAGTTTGACCGCCTGGTAGCGAACGTGTTCGGCTACAACGCGATGCAATTGGGTTTGCCCGAATTGCGGGCGTTACAGGCCAATCGCATGCCACACCGGTGGCTCGCTTTGCCAGAAGAGCTGGCAGGAGCGGGGCTGGAATCCGTGGCCAACGGGGCATTGTTTGACGAGCTTCGACAGGCAGGGAGGTCTGCGGCGGTTGGCGAAAAAGAATCCGGTTTGCTGTCTCGCGTGGCGCTGGTGACCAATGCGGCCGCTTTGCCGTTTCCCGCAGCCAGCCTGGATCTTCTGGTGCTGCCGCACACGCTGGAGCTCAGCGCGGATCCGCACCATGTGCTGCGGGAGGTGGAGCGGGTGCTGGTGCCTGAAGGGCGGGTGGTGATTTCTGGTTTCAACCCTTACAGCCTGTGGGGTTTGCGGCAGGCGCGTGCGCGGTGGGCTTCGCGTGTGGGCCTTGGAAGTCTGGGCATTTCGCGGCTGTATTTGCCGGAGGCGGGGGATTTCATTGGGCCAGGTCGGCTTCGCGACTGGCTTCGCTTGCTCAGCTTTGAAGTAGAGTCGGAGCGCTTTGGCTGCTACAGGCCGGCAGTGCGCACCGACAAATGGTTGCAGCGCATGGCCTGGATGGACCGGGCAGGGCGCCGCTGGTGGCCCATCGTGGGGGCGGTGTATTTTTTTGTGGCGGTCAAACGGGTGCGGGGCATGCGGTTGCTCGGGCCTGCATGGAAGCCGCGGCGTTCGCAGGCGGTGGTGCCGGTTTCGGTGGCGAACCGCGGTGATCTGCCGGGCCGCCGGTCTTGATCGATTGATGGATGGGGTATTTGTTTTGAATCCTGTGGTGATTTACACCGATGGCGCCTGCAAAGGCAATCCTGGTCCCGGTGGCTGGGGGGTGTACCTGAAGGCGGGAGGGCATGAAAAGGAACTGTGGGGTGGGGAGCGCGAGACGACCAACAACCGCATGGAGTTGACGGCGGTCATTGAGGGGCTCTCTGCTCTGAAGCGGCCCTGCCAGGTGGCGCTTTACCTGGACAGCGAATACGTGCGAAAGGGCATCACCGAGTGGATTCACGGTTGGAAGGCCAAGGGCTGGAAGACAGCGGCCAAACAGCCGGTGAAGAACGCCGACCTGTGGCAAAGGCTCGACGCGCTGGTGCACGGTGGTGCGCACAAGATCGAATGGCATTGGGTCAAGGGCCACGCCGGCGACCCGGGCAATGAGCGCGCCGACGCCCTCGCCAACCGGGGGGTGCCGGGCTGAAGCGCCGTTCAGGTCACGCCGTCAAACATCATGACGTTCACGAACGCTCCCGGCTGAATGTCGCCTTCATCGTGCGGCAAGACGATCAGGCCGTTGCCCTGCACCATGGAGCTGAGCAGGCCCGAACCCTGAGGCCCGGTGGTGCGCACGCACAGCTGTCCTTGTGCGTTGTGCGAGACGATGGCGCGGGGGAACTCGGTTCGGCCAGGGCGTTTGCGAACGGCTTCGGTGATTTGGGCGCGCAGCAGGATCGGTTCGGCCGGGCCCGCACCCATCAGGCGCAGCACGGCAGGTCGCACGAAGACGAGAAAAGCCACCCTGGCTGCCACGGGGTTGCCTGGCAGGCCAAACAAGGCGACGGGGTGATGAGACCCTGAGCGCAGCAAGCCAAAGGCCATGGGGCGCCCCGGCCGCATGGCAATGCGCCAGAAGTCGACCTTGCCCAGTCGTTGCATGATGGCTCGGGTGTGGTCTGCGTCTCCCATGCTGACCCCGCCGCTGGTCACGATGGCATCGGCCTCCCGGGTGCCTCGTTCAAAGGCCGCCAGCAGCGCAGCGGGCTGGTCGGGTACCACGCCCAGGTCGAGCACTTCAACGCCGAGGCGGTTGAGCAGGCTGCTCAGGGTATAGCGATTGCTGTCGTACACCGCACCTTCACGCGGTGCCTCGCCCAGGCTCAGAATTTCATTGCCGGTGGAGAAGCAGGCCACCCGAAGTCGACGGCAGACGTTCACTGTCTGAAGCCCCAGGCTGGCCAGCAGGCCCAAGGCGGCAGGGTTCAGGCGCTGGCCTGCCCAGAGGGCAGGTTGCCCTTGCATCAGGTCTTCGCCGGCTCGACGGCGGTTGGCGCCGGGTCGCAGGGCCGAGCTGGCAAAGCGGACCAGGTTTTCGTCGCGTGTGCACATTTCAAGCGGAACGACGGTGTCCAGCCCGACAGGCATGGGCGCGCCCGTCATGATCTTCACGCACTGGCGTTCACTCAGCGGTTTGCGCCAGGGCTGTCCGGCGTGGACGCTCCCCACCACCTCAAGCGCGAGCTCGCCGCTCCGGTCCAACTGGGCGCCGTCGAAGGCATAACCGTCCATTGCCGAGTTGTCGTGCGGAGGCACATGGATGGGCGAGATGACGTCGGCCGCCAAAACACGGCCAAGCGCCTCTTGCAGCGGTATCCATTCGCGGTCTGTGATGGCGTTCAGCGTTTGGCTCAGCCGCTGCTGAACCTCTTGCACGCTGAGGTCGGCAACGTTTTCGGAGGAGCTATCAGATGTCATGGTTGATCCGGGAGGCCGCGCGACTCCAAAGCGCGCAGCTGTTCAAGCGTGTTGATGTTTTCGAAGGCCGAGGGGGCGTCTTGGGGGCCATTGAACGCCACGTCCACGCTTCGATGGCGCTGCAGCCATTGCCCGACCTTGCGCCCTCCTTGCTGGAGATACGCCTCCAGATCGGATGCAAGTGCCGCGGGCATCAGGGCAAACACCGCATGACGTCGCATGGTCCCGTGTTCGTCGGGGGCGCAGGCGACCGCAATGTCGGCGTCTGGCAGTGCGAGTGCATGGGCGAGGCGCGCAGGCAGGTCCACCGGGAAGGCGGGAGCATCGCAAGGCACGGTGAGCAAGTGGCTGGTCGGGCAGTGGCGCAGTCCGGTGAGCATGCCAGCCAGCGGTCCGAGTTGCCCGTCGACCACGTCGGTCCACACCGGGACACCCCATTGACCGTAGGTGTCCAGGTGGTTGTTGGCATTGAGGGCGAATCCGCCCAATGAAAAGTCTGCGGCGTTCTTAAGCCGGTTCAAAGCATGCCTGGCGAGGGGTATCCCGTTGAAGGGTTGAAGACCCTTTTCAACCCCGCCCATGCGCGTACCACGCCCACCCGCCAGCACGAGGGCGGTGATGTTCCCGGCGGGCAACGCACTCATGGTGTGTGCAGCAGACGCTGTGATTGCCGGGCCATGGGTGCCAGGGTGCAGAGGGTTTGCCGGGTTGGCTGGGCCCTTCTCATGAGGCGGCAGGAAGAGGGTTGCAAACCGGCAAGGTCAACCGCCGATGTAGCTCATTTCGACGCGCTTGGCCGTTGTGGGTGCCGTGTCGGCTGGCAAGCTGGCGCGCAGCGCCGAGTATCGGTCGGTGCGCCCCTGCCAGATGGCGGCAATGGCACTGGCAAGCACCTCATCGCTTGCCCCACCGCGCAGCAGCGGGCGAAGGTCGTGTCCCTGGCTGGCAAAGAGACAGAGGTACAACTGACCTTCGGTCGAAAGCCGGGCGCGGTTGCAGTCGCCGCAGAAGGCCTGGGTGACGCTGCTGATCACGCCAATTTCGCCGGAGTGGTCGGCATAACCCCAGCGTTGGGCCGTCTCCCCAGGCGCGGCAACCTCCAGCTGTGTCAGCGGCCATTCGCTCTGAAGGCGCTGTACGACTTCGGCACTGGGCATCACCTCGTCCATTCGCCAGCCATTGGTGGCTCCCACGTCCATGTATTCGATGAAGCGCAGCACAATGCCTGTGCCTTTGAAATGTCTGGCCATCGGCAGGATCTCGTGGTCGTTGGTGCCGCGTTTGACCACCATGTTGACCTTGATCGGGCCCAGGCCCACCCTCTGCGCGGCATCAATCCCGCGCAATACGGCAGCCACCGGGAAATCCACGTCGTTCATGGATCTGAAGACGGTGTCGTCCAATCCGTCGAGACTGACGGTCACGCGTTGCAGGCCGGCGTCTTTCAGCACCTTTGCCTTGCGTTCAAGCAGGAACTGTTGGTGGTCAGCGTGAGGTCTATCGGCTGCCCATCGGTGGTGCGCAAGGCTGCCAGTTGGGCAATCAGCACCTCGATGTTCTTTCTCAGCAGCGGCTCGCCGCCAGTCGCTGAATTTTCTGCACCCCGTGGGCTGCAAACTGCAGGCCAAACGCGTGATCTTCTTCGAAGCTCAGCAGTGCACTGTGAGGCAGGTAGGGGTAGTTCTTGTCAAAGACCTCTTCGGCATGCAATAGCTGCAGCGGAAGTTGCAGCGGACGTTACGCTGATTCGCAGATCCCTTAGCGGTCGCTGCAGCGCATCGGTCAGCCGTCCGTTGGCCGCGGCGATGGTCCAGGCGCCTTCACCTCCCGGCGACTGAGGCGCTGGTCGATCAGAGGGATGACGCGTTCGGACATGGCCTGATTATGGTGGGGACAGGCCGGCTTCGGCCGAACGCTGCCAGCAAAGGGCTTTGGGGCCTGTTTACACCACCTTGTACAGCCCCTCGGTTGCCGGTAGCCAGCGCGCCGACAGGTCACCTGACACCTGATTGGGCAAAGTCGGCGCGGAAGTAGCGGCGCTAACCCGGGTAGCTCTGTCGCAGCAAACCATCTCGGCCCAGCATGGGTGCCATGCTGCACCAGGTCGACCACAAGCTCCCATCGCGGCGCAGGTTGTCGGCGGTTTGCCTTGAACGTGTCGAGAAGGAAGACCCAGGTGACCGACGCATCCAGCGGAGCGCCAGGTCAGGTCACCACCAAGCGCTTGATACAGGTCGAACGCCGTGTTTTTGTGCTCTGGCTTTCGGCGCGCTGTGCCAGAGCCAGAGCGTCCTGAGCCGAGGTTCTGTTTGCTTGAAGAGCGCCGGGCGAGCCAGCAGCCATTCGGCGAAGAGGGCCGTGAAGTGCTCGTTGGCGGCGGTCACGCCCAGGGCATGTCGAGGGTCTGCATTTCACAACGATGCCAGGCGATCAGCGGCCCGCCTTTCCCAGGCGTTGTCCAGACCCAGTGTCTCAAGGTGCCGGCTGGAACAGCCCGTGCAGACGACGATGGGTGGCTTCCTGGCCCACGAATCCTTGCACCTGTCGGAACGCAGCGTTCTTCTCTTCAGGTGGTGCCCGATACCCCCGCGCGCACAGAGTCGATGAAGAACTGCTCGCCCACTCCCGGGGAAGCTCATGGACAGGGCGTTGAAGAAGGCGGTCAGAAAGGCGTCGTTATACACCAGTGCCGATCCAACGGCTTTTCGAGGTCGATCAGCAGGCGGCGCACGGACAGTTCTGACATGCTGTTTTCCGGTTGGGATTGGATTTGGTACCTGTTGGTACCAAGGTGACGATGTTGCAGTTGGGTGGGCGCAAAGTCATGGGCCGTCTCGTGGCTTTCCTGATTCAAAGACCTAAGATAGAGACCCCATGAATGCCCTCGACAGCACCTGACCGCGGTGGACACCACACGAACACCGTTCCCGTTTGTTGCAGGCCATGGCGGCCGTCGTGCAGGCGAGCGGAGCCATCACCATCGCCGATGTGGTGCGCGAGGCGGGTGTGTCCAAGCGCAGCTTTTACGAGCATTTCGAGAGCAAGGAGGCGTGCTTTCTGGCGCTCTACGCTGCGGCCAGCGCCTCCGCCTTGCGCACCCTGCGCGAATCACTGGATCCCGCCCAGCCATGGGAGCATCAGATAGAGAGGGGTTTGCGCGCCTACTTTGAACACCTGGCCGCGGGGCCGGGCCTCTTGCGTGCGCTTTTTGTCGACATCCATTTTTTGGGCGACGCCGGTGCCCGGGCCAGGCGTGAAGTGATGCAAAGCCTGGCGGACTACATGCTCGACACCGTCAATGGCAAGACCGCTGCCGAGCAGCCACTCCGGTTGAGTCCTGTGCGAGCCATGGCCGCGGTGGGGGCCGTCAACGAACTGGTGCTGCTGGCCATTGAGTCCAATCAGGTGGGCCAATTGGCTGAGCTGACGCAGGATTCGAGCGACCTGGTGCGGCTGATGGCGCAGATGCCCTTGGCGGCGTGTGACTGAACAAGGTCCGTAGGCCCCACCAGAATCGGGTCTGGGGGGGGCCATGTTCGGGCGCGATCCCGGTCCGGCTCAACCTGCCATGGGCAGCAGCGGCACGATCAGCAGAGCGACGATGTTGATGATTTTGATCAAGGGGTTCACAGCAGGTCCGGCGGTGTCCTTGTAGGGGTCACCCACGGTGTCGCCCGTGACGGCCGCCTTGTGGGCTTCAGATCCTTTGCCGCCATGGTGTCCATCTTCGATGTATTTCTTCGCGTTGTCCCAGGCGCCGCCGCCGGTGCACATCGAGATGGCCACAAACAGACCTGTCACGATGGTGCCCATGAGCAGGCCGCCCAACGCCTTGGGGCCCAGAAACATCCCCACCAGAATGGGAACCACAACCGGCAGCAGGCTGGGCACCACCATCTCCTTGATTGCCGCCGAGGTGAGCATGTCCACTGCGCGCCCGTATTCCGGCTTCCCTGAACCGTCCATGATGCCGGTGATTTCCTTGAACTGCCGCCGCACTTCCACCACCACGGCGCCCGCGGCGCGACCCACGGCTTCCATCGCCATCGCGCCAAACAGGTAGGGGATCAGCCCACCGATGAACAGCCCGACAATGACCATGGGGTCGCTCAGGTCGAAGCGCACCTGATGGCCATAGGTCTCCAGTTTGTGGGTGTAGTCGGCAAACAGCACCAGCGCTGCCAGGCCGGCAGACCCGATGGCGTACCCCTTGGTGACGGCCTTGGTGGTGTTGCCCACTGCGTCCAGCGGGTCGGTGATGTCGCGCACGCTGCCGGGCAATTCGGCCATTTCTGCAATGCCCCCGGCGTTGTCGGTAATCGGACCGTAGGCGTCCAGCGCCACCACAATTCCCGCCATGCTGAGCATCGCTGTGGCGGCAATGGCAATGCCATACAGGCCAGCCAGTGCATAAGCGGCCACGATCGCCACGCACACAAACAGCACTGGCCAGGCCGTGGAACGCATCGACACGCCCAGGCCCGCAATGATGTTGGTGCCGTGGCCGGTGGTCGATGCTTGTGCAATGTGTTGCACAGGCGAGTACTGCGTGCCGGTATAGAACTCGGTGATCCAGACCAACGCGGCGGTGAGCACCAGTCCGACTGCGCAGGCTCCAAAGAGACGCATGTGGCTTCCGGTCTCGCTGATGGCGTTGTCGGGCATGACCGCCGTGGTTACGAAGTAGAACGCGATCAGCGAGAGCACGCCAGCGCCAGTCCCTTGTACAGAGCGGGCATCACGTTCTTCATTTCTGGGCTTGCCTTGACGAAAAAGCAGCCGATGATGGACGCGATGATGGAAACGCCACCGAGCACCAGCGGATACAGCGCAGCCTGCATCGACGCCGATTGCACCATCAGTCCGCCCAGGACCATGGTGGCGATCAGGGTGACCGCATAGGTTTCAAACAGATCTGCCGCCATACCAGCGCAATCGCCCACGTTGTCCCCCACGTTGTCGGCAATCACCGCCGGGTTGCGAGGGTCGTCTTCGGGAATGCCCGCTTCAACCTTGCCCACCAGGTCGGCACCCACGTCGGCTCCCTTGGTGAAGATGCCGCCACCCAACCGGGCGAAGATGGAGATCAGCGAGGAGCCAAAAGCGAAGCCGATCAATGGATTGAGCAGCTTGGCCAGTTCGGGTCCGGTGCCCGATGGACCAGTGCCCAACAGATACCAGAAGAAGCCTGCGACGCCCAACAGGCCCAATCCCACCACCAGCATGCCGGTGATGGCACCACCCCGGAAAGCCACATCCAGCGCTGGCCCGATCCCTTTGGTTGCAGCCTGCGCGGTTCGCACGTTGGCACGCACCGACACGTTCATGCCGATGAACCCGCAGGCGCCAGAGAGAACCGCTCCCAGGACAAACCCCACCCCCGTTCTGATGTCGAGAAAGACCGCGATCAGCACAGCCAGCACCAGGCCCACCATGCCAATCGTCTTGTACTGTCGGGCGAGGTAGGCGGCAGCGCCAGTCTGAATGGCGCCGGCGATTTCCTGCATGCGGGCGTTGCCGGCGTCCTGGGAAAGAATCCAACTTCGGGACCAGAAGCCGTATGCCACGGCCAGCAGTCCACACACGAGCGCAAAGATCAGCGCAGTTTGTCCAACCATTTGAATTTCTCCTGCTTCGTTCGACTTGGAGGGGGCAACGCTTGGAGTTCACCCCCGCTGCGTTGCTTCCTCGAGTCCCGATTCCGAGCAGAGTGGTTTGCACGGGGCAGGGTGATTGGCCAACACCGCCAATTTAGCCGTTATTGCCACGTTTGGGCAGGCCTGTTTGGGGGGAAGTAAGGCAGGAATCAGTAAAATCAGGGTAAATCCCAGCACGCGCATCGTCCGGTTGCGCCGTGTCAGATGGTCTTTGCCAATCAAATCCGGTCGGCAGCCTGGACCTGTTTTTTCCTTCAACTCTCAGAAAATCCCATGTCTCTTGACAACGTCACCCCCGGCAAGAACGCGCCTGAAGCATTCAACGTGATCATCGAAATCCCGATGAACGCGGACCCCATCAAATACGAGGTGGACAAGGAAACCGGCGCCATTTTCGTCGACCGCTTCATGAGCACAGCCATGCACTATCCGACCAATTACGGTTATGTGCCCCAGACCTTGTCGGGCGATGGTGACCCGGTCGATGTGCTGGTGATCACGCCTGTGCCGCTGATTCCTGGTGTGGTCGTGCCTTGCCGAGCCCTTGGCATCCTGATGATGGAAGACGAGGCCGGTGTGGATGGCAAGGTGCTGGCGGTGCCGATCGACAAGATTCTCTCGATCTACACCCAGTGGCAAAAGCCTGAGGACCTCAATCCCATGCGGTTGAAAACGATCCAGCATTTCTTTGAGCACTACAAGGATCTGGAGCCCGGCAAATGGGTCAAGATCCTGGGATGGGAAGGCAAGGACGCCGCCATCAAGGAAATCACCGACGGCATCGCTGCCTACAACGCCGAGAAAGCCAAGAGCGCTTGAGTCTCTTAAGGCGGCGCGGCATCTGAGCTGCCGAAAAAAAGGCCTGCATGGATACCCATGCAGGCCTTTTTTATGGGACGGGCCACGACCACGCCCGAAAGGTGGTTGAAAGCAAGTTCGTCGAACCCCCGCTCTGCGAGGGCACCCCACCTTGGTGGCCGTGGGGGAACCCATGGTGAGCGGACTGATGCGCCCTTGCCGACGACACCCTGGTCGTGGCACTGGCTTGTGGTGGTCAGTTTTGAGGCGCGTCGATGTCGCCACGGTACTCGATCTTGCCTCGCACGCGTGCACGCGGGTGCATGTCGATCAGCTCGTCGTAGCTGGCGTCGCCGAGCAGGGTGGCCGATCCGGTGATCTCCAGCGCCTTGCGCGCAATCACCGTTCCAGTGACTTTGCCTTCGATAAAGACATAGTCGGCTTCGAGCCGTGTGTTCTCGATCACGCCAGTGGCGCCCACGTGCAGGGTGCCGCCGGTTTCGAACGTGATGTTGCCTTTCAGAAGGCCATCCACCTTGATGCCTTGGTCTCGCGTCGTGTGGAAATTCCCCTCGAACACGGCACCTTCGGCGATCAGGCTGGTGATCGCCGAGAGACGTTCTGCCGGGACAAGGCGGGTGGAGGTAGGGTTTTGGCTCATGGGATCAAGGCTCCTTGCTGTGTAACCAGTTTTCGGAAATCAGTTGGGGGTTTGTAATGTCACTGGGGCCCGCAGGCGAGTCCAGGAAAGGGTGTCGGGTATCTGGCTTTGCGGGCGGACAGTCGACGTCGAACATCAGGGCCACCCCGGTAGGACTGGGCAATGACTTCGCTCGCAACGGCGTGAAGTGGAGGTCCATCGGCACCATGGTCATGGGCGCATCGACGGGTGTTGGATGCAGTGGGTCGGGCGCGGCCGAGGGCATCTCGGGCGGACGTGCCACTTCGGAGTCCGACAGCCATGCCAACGCGGCATGGGCGGCGACCCACAGCGCAGCGATGAGAGCCAAACCGGCCAATAACGGCAATGCGTATCGGCGTGCTCCCCAGACGAACCATCGCCACCAGAGGCGTCTTCTGGCCACCTGCCGGTCCCGACGCCAAGTGGCCTGAAGGGCGGCCAAGCGCACGCTTTCCCCGTCCGGCACGGTACCGGCCGGGCGGGGTGGTTGAGCTTGGGCGGCCTGTTGCCACGGCATGGAGAGCGGTCAGACCCGGGGTTTGTTCGCGTTCACCCGCTCCAAGGTGGCATTGAGATCGGCACCGTTGACCTGGATGCGGCCGTAGCGCACCAGGCCATGCACGCTGGCGGTGTCGTGCAGGGCCACCTCGCCCTCGCCCGAGTCGAGGATGCCGTCGGTGTGGCCCATTACCGAGATCTTCCTGGCGGTGATGTCGCCCTTGACCCGGCCGGTTTCGGTGACGACCACCGCGACCACGGCACCCGGCGCCTGGGTGAGATTGCCCTCCACCTGGCCCGCCACACTGCAAGGCCCGCACAGCTGGGCATTTCCCACGAAGTGCATGCCCTCAGCCACCATGCTCCGGAGGGGGCTGCCTTCCGGCAACTCGACCGGCGCCTCGCTGCCTGAGCCTGCCTGGAGCAATGGCATGTGCGCAGCCTGTGTGGTGGGCATGGGCTTGCCCACATCCACCTCGAGTGCCTGGCTGGTGTTCTCGTTGGTGTTGGTGTCGGGGGTGAAGTTGTCCGTGCCGGGGGCGTTGAACGTGTCTTGGTCGGGGAATTGGTTTTGGGGCTCCATCGGCTGGCTCTCTGGTTTCTTGTCGGCGGGTCGGTGTGTGTTGTGGCGACGATGCGCTTTCATAGGCAGAAGTTCACTCGAATGTGGGTTCAACGGGATCCGGTCTGCACATCATGCAGCACCGGGAAGTTGTCCACGAGTTTGAGTGTCTTGAACGGACCCTGCAAGTCCGCGCCCTCATAAAGTTGCAACCGTTTGGCCATCAGTGTGCCAGTGGAGATACCGGTCTTGGACACGTATGCCATGCCAGTGCATTCCAGGCTCGTGTCCTGCGGACCACCTCCTGCATCGCCCAGCCTTCCGAAGAGATAGAAGTCGCCCATGACGCGAATGCGGCCCCTCACCACGCCGCCAGTCCAGATGATGAGCCGACCGTTGACTCGCAACTGACCTGAGATTTCTCCTTGTACCAGCAGCCCGCCTTCAAAGAAATGCTCTCCGGCGAGGTGGCTCCCCGTGGCGACACGGTTGACCACATTCATCGCGATGGGGTCGAGCGTGAGGGTGTCTTGAGGGGTCTTCAGCTCCATTGCAGAACCCCCCAGAAAATGGCCGTTGCAGCCAAACTCCCGAGCCCGAGGATCGCCAGCCAGAGGGCATGGCGTTCGAGTTTGCGGCGCAAGCGTCCGGGCCGTCTGCGCGTTGTGCCTACGGCGTCTTCATCGTGGCTGAGAACGACCCAGTCTTGCCAAAGTCGTGACAGGCGAAGCCCATCGCTGGCCAGGTTTATCTCCAGCCCATGCGGGCTTTGGTTTTCGATGCGCAACCGCCGCCCCATCATCACCGTCAGAGGCGGTCCTACGATGGTCTGGGTGAAGAAGGTGTCGGTGGCGTCCATGTCGGATGAGTGTAACAATTGTGTAACGTATGAATACAAACTGGCTCGCTCCAGTGCCAGATTGTGCGTGAAATACGCCACCGGTAGCGTGGCTTTTCGGGTGCAACAGGGTCGGGCCATGCTCGAGCGTTGCGAAGATCGCGAATCGCAAAGGTGGCACCGATCAACGAATTGCGATTCGCCTGCACACCTAGGGGCGAGATAGGAGCAGGCCACTCAGGATCCGCTGTGTTTTGCGGAGGGCGCCGTGGTGCGGCGTTTGGGGCTGTGCTGTTCGAGGTGTTCAAGGTATTGACCGATGCCTTCGCCTTCGCGCTGAAGAAACCGGTCCACCGCATCTGCAAACGCCGGGTTCGCCAGCCAATGCGCGCTGGTGGTCTTGACGGGCATCAAGGCCCTGGCCATTTTGTGCTCGCCTTGCGCACCACCCTCGAACCGCAGGTAACCGTGGGCAATGCACCATTCCAGCGGCTGGTAGTAGCAGGCTTCGAAATGCAGGCAGTCCACCCGTTCGAGTGCGCCCCAATAACGGCCATAGGCGGTTCGGCGCTGCGCGTCCAATCCGATCAGGCTGCAAGCCATGGGTCTTCCCTCGCGCTCTGCAATGAACAGGACCCAGTTGTTTGCCATATCGCTGGCCATGCGCTCGAAGAATGCTGGCGTGAGGTAGGGCGCATTGCCGTGTTCGAGGTAGGTGCGTTCATAGCAGCGATAGAAGAAGGCCCAGTCGCTGTTCGAGATGTTGCTTCCCTGGGCCCAACGAAACCGCACGCCGGCGTCACTGACCTTTCGCCTTTCCTGTCGGATCTTCTTTCGCTTTTCCTGTTGGAGGCTGGCGAGAAATTGGTCGAAATCCTTGAAAGGTTGTTGCAAATCGTCCAGGCCAGACCAGTGGAACTGCACGGTATGGCGCAGCATCATCCCGGCCGTCGCGCAGGCTTCAACGTCTTGCCTCTGGACGAAGAGGAGGTGAAGTGACGACAACTCTTCTGATTTGGCGTGATCCACCAGCGCTTCAACCAGACGATGGCGCCAGAGCTGGGATTGCGCCAACAACCTCGCACCCGGTACTGGCGTGAATGGAACGGCAACCAGTGCCTTGGGGTAGTAAGCCAGGCCATGTTGCTCATAGGCGTTGGCCCAGGCCCAGTCGAAGACATATTCGCCATAGGAGTGGCGCTTGAGGTACATGGGGCTGGCGGCCTTGAGTTCGCCGCCCTGCCACAGCGACACGAATTGCGCCTGCCAGCCCGTTTGCGCCACCGCCGCACCGGTTGAATGCATCGCACAGAGGTATTCATGGCTCATGAAGGGGCTGGGATCCGATTCCAGGGCCAGAAGGGCGTTCCATGCCTGGGCGGGCAGCTCGGCAGGCGACTTCGATACCCGAATGACATAATTCGGCGCAGTCATGGCGTGGCTCCCTCCGTCGCATCGGGCGCTGGCGCCGAACCCGGTACTGCCCGCAGACGCCAGCCTTCGCCGATCCTGCCCATTCCACCCCAATTTTCAGAATTCATGACGCTCAAAGTAAGTGTGGCCCAGTTCAATTTCGTGGTGGGCGACATGGCCGGCAATGCCCGACGAATCGTTGAAGCCGCCCGAAAAGCCCATGGCGAGGGTGCGCAGCTGTTGCTCACGCCAGAGTTGGCCTTGTGCGGATATGCCGCAGAGGACCTGTTTTTGCGCCCCGCTTTTTTGCAGGCCTGTGATGATGCCTTGAATTGGGTTCGTACCGAGACAGCTGGCCTCAAAGGCCTGACGATTGTGGTGGGACACCCCGCTCGCCATGCATTCGGCACTGGCCGGCGCGAACGCAGCGTGACCGTGTCTGCGCTGTTCAACGCGGCCAGTGTGTTGCGGGACGGCGAGATCACGCACACCTATGCCAAACGTGAGCTGCCCAACTACCAGGTGTTTGATGAGCGCCGCTATTTCGTTCCGGGGGAGTCGCCGTGTGTTATCGATGTGCCTGCGAGGGATGGATCGGTTGTTCGTGTGGGGCTGCTGATTTGTGAAGATGCCTGGTTTGATGCCCCTGCCGCAGACCTCAAGACAGCAGGCGCGGAGTTGCTGGCGGTGATCAATGCCTCCCCCTTTCACACGGGCAAAGGTGGCGAGCGCGAGGCCACCATGCGCGAGCGGGTGCTGGCGGTCGGGCTGCCGATGGTCTATGCCCACATGGTTGGGGGGCAGGACGAGATCGTTTTTGAAGGACGCAGTTTCGTGCTGAACGCCGATGGCGAGTTGTGCGGGCGGGCCATCAGCTTCGAAGAGACCCAGTTTGAAGTTGAGCTTGCTCGCTCAGACTGCGGATGGCAAATCACCGCATTGGTCGATGGACCGCACAGCCAGGAGGCCGATCTGTGGCACGCCCTGGTTCTGGGTGTGCGCGACTACATCGGGAAGAATGGATTCCCCGAGGTCTTGCTGGGCTTGTCTGGGGGCATCGACTCGGCGCTGGTGTTGGCCATTGCGGTGGACGCTTTGGGCAAAGACCGGGTGCGCGCTGTCATGATGCCTTCGCCGTATACGGCAGATATCTCCTGGATCGACGCGCGAGACATGGCCAAACGGCTGGGTGTGCGTTACGACGAAATCGACATCGCGCCGCACTTCGAGGCTTTCAAATCGAGCTTGGAAACGGAGTTCGCCGGACTGCCCGAGGACACCACCGAAGAAAATCTTCAGGCTCGGATACGGGGCACCTTGCTGATGGCGCTGTCCAACAAGTTTGGCGGCATCGTGTTGACCACGGGCAACAAGAGTGAAATGGCGACCGGCTATTGCACCCTCTACGGCGATATGGCGGGCGGTTTTGCTGTCATAAAAGATGTGGCCAAGACGCTGGTGTTTCGCCTGGCCAAATGGCGCAACCTGCACGACCCCTATCGCACCGGCAGCAATCCGATTCCCGAGCGCATCATCTCGCGGCCCCCCAGCGCGGAGTTGCGCGCCGACCAGAAAGACCAGGACAGTCTTCCCGCCTATGAGGTGCTCGATGCCATCATCGAGCGCTACATGGAGAACGACGAGAGTCCTGGAGAGATCGTGGCCGATGGTTTCGAAAAGGCCGACGTCGACAAAGTGGTGCGGCTGATCCGCATCAACGAGTACAAGCGCCGGCAGTCGCCGGTGGGTATCCGCGTTACCCACCGCGCCTTCGGACGGGACTGGCGCTATCCGATCACCAGCAAATACCGGTCGTAGTGGTGTCTTCGCCGGTACAGGGCGGGTTCAATGGTGGGTGAGCCGCAGCACACTGCGCATCTCTCCCACCTCAATTCCCGCCGCATTTTTCAGCCGGGGAGGTAGCAGAGCTGCCAATGCGTCTTGGCTCTGCGCATCGGTCCAGCCCAGCTGGCCGAGTGCGTCGATCAGCGCCACCATCAACGGCGTGAGGTTGCCTTCGCTGCATTTGGCTGCAATCCCGATGCCGCGGCTGAAGCTGGCCAAAGCTTGTACGCCGTCGGCGCCCACTTTGCTGACCCAATCCCCGCGTCCGGCATTCATCAGAATCAGGTCGTTGCGACCCTGTCCACTGACCAGGTCCGGGTGGCGGCTCATGGCCGTGGCTACCCTGAGCGGAGCGTCCCCGTAGAGCGGATCGGGTGCGATGCGCGTGAGCTTGGCGAAAGCATGGGCCAACTTCTGCAAGGACACCGCGTAGTTGGGGGCACTGCAGCCGTCGATGCCTCGGACGAGTTCCGATGGTGGGATGCCACAGAAGTGGCTGACGCTGAGTGCCACCTCTGTTTGCACCACTCCGTCTGCATCGAGGTAGGTATCCAGTGGCTGCCCAAGGGCCTTGGCCAGCATGAGCATGCCGGTGTGCTTGCCCGAGCAGTTGTGCTGTAAACGTGTGTAGGTGTCACCCGGGTTGGGTGCTAGACCCGTGGCTGCGTAATAGTAAGGAGTGTGGCAGCCACAAGCGAGGTCGCGCTCGCTGGCCCCGATCCTGGCGAGCAAGGTGCCCACCCGCTCGGTGTGTTTGGGTTCACCACTGTGGCTGGCACAAAGAAGGGCAACGTCGGCATCTTCCAGCGGCATCGGTTTTGTTGCGGCCCGGGAAACCAGGGGAATCGCCTGAAAAGGCTTGAGTGATGAGCGCGCATACATCGGGAACTTCACGTCGCCCGAACTGGCCAGCAGTTTGCCAGCCGCGTTGACCACGGCGAAGGAGCCATGGTGGATGTTTTCCGGATGCCCCCCGCGAAAGGTGGCCGCGATGGGTTGGTGGTGGGGCAGGGCGTTGGGGGGCATGTCACCGATTTGACCACGCCGCCAATCCGCTCGCCCTCCCGTGCGAGCACCAGACTATGGTGCCGTGATAAAGTTTTGACTTTACGCCCACTTGGAGTCCCGCGCATGAAGCAGATCACCGCCATCATCAAACCTTTCAAGCTGGAAGAAGTGCGTGAAGCATTGGCCGAACAGGGGGTGACCGGCTTGACCGTGATCGATGTCAAGGGTTTTGGCCGTCAAAAGGGCCACACCGAGTTGTACCGCGGCGCGGAGTATGTGGTGGACTTTCTCCCCAAGGTGAAGCTTGAGGTGGTGGTGAAGTCCGATCAGGTGGATCTTTGTGTCGATGCGATTGTGAAAGCTGCCCACACCGGCAAGATCGGCGATGGCAAGATTTTTGTGACTTCCGTGGACCGGGTGGTTCGAATCCGCACAGGTGAGGAAGACGAATCGGCTGTGTGATTTCGATCGTTTCACACCGAGCATGAACGCCACCGACCGTTCCGGTCCGTGGCGTTTTGTTTGGTCTTCAAGCGGCGTTCAAACGGCGTCCAGCCGATCCTTGGGAGCGAGTCCAGCCGATTGAATCAGATCCGGCAGGAGCTCCTCAGGCCTGGTGCCCACTTGCACAAGACCCATCTGCCACTCGCTCATGAAAGCCTGCTGCACACTCTGGTTCAGGAAGCTCAGCAATCCATCGTAGTAGCCACGGGTGTTGAGCAAGCCGACCGGTTTGTCGTGATAGCCGAGTTGTCGCCAGGTCCAGATTTCGAAGAACTCTTCAAAAGTGCCAATGCCTCCCGGTATCGCCAGGAACGCATCCGAGTTCTCCGCCATGAGCCGTTTGCGTTCGTGCATGGTCTCGACCACGATCAATTCGGTGCACTGGTGGTTGGCCCATTCTTTTTCTACCAGGGCTGTCGGGATGACGCCGAGCACTGTGCCGCCCGAGTTCAGCGTGGATTGGGCGACGATGCCCATGAGGCCGTTGCAGCCGCCGCCATACACGAGGCGCCCACCCAACTGACCAATCCACTGACCCACGTGGGTGGCGGTTTCCGCAAATGCGGGGTCGGTGCCTGGTCTTGAGCCGCAATAGACGCAGAGAGAAAAGTTGGGGGTCATCGTTGGTGTTGGAGAGCGTGTGGATGCGTTTGGGTATGTTCAGGCAAATCGGGTCCAAAGTGCCGCCACCCAGATGCCGCCGCAGGTGAGCAGGCTGAGCAAAACGGCCGCACTGCCCATGTCCTTGGCGCGTTTGGCCAGTTGGTGCCACTCGGGCCCAATGCGATCAATGGCGGACTCGATGCCTGTGTTGAGCAACTCCACCACCATCACCAGCAAAACACTACCGGCCAGAAGCGCAACCTCCACCCAGCCTCTGCCAAGCCAAAAGGCCAGTGGCAGCATCACCAGCGACGCCAGGGCCTCCTGACGGAAGGCTGTTTCCTCCCAGCCCGCTCGCAACCCTGCAATCGAATACCGGAAGGCATGGGCCATGCGGGTCAAGCCCGTGCGCTGCTTTTGTGCGTCGGTGGCTTCTTGTTGGCTCATGCTTTTTTGAAAAGAGGTTTGCGTGGCTTTGTCTGCGCAATGTGGTGAATCAGGCGGGTGCCGGCCAAGGCATCATGGGGAAACTGGCGCAAGGCATGGAAGCGCGAGAGCAGGGCCCAGACGGCGATCCACCCCAGCGTGATGACTGCGATTTCTGCACCTCCCAGGTGAAACACCGCGCTGGCCGCAAGTGGCGGCAGGAACCATAACCAGCTCAAGGCGTATCGCAACAAGGCACGCCCCTGGGAAACGGGTTTTCCGCGGCTGTCGACGATGCGGATGTGCCAAGTCTTCATTGCCAGTGTCTGTCCCTTCGCCCAGAACCAGCCGAAGTAGATGCCGAATACCACGAATAGAAAGGCTTGTTGCCAGTGGCGGTTGTCCAGCGCATTGCGGGTTTGGGTGAGGGTGGAAAACAGGTATCCGGCGATGAAGACCACGCCGAACAACAGCATGCCTTCGTAGAGCCAGCAGGCCATGCGGCGTGTGAGTGGTGGCGCCATCAAGCTGGCTTCGGCGAGGTGGAGCGGGGCAGGTGAGGTCATGGGGCGGACAGAATTCGGCAGGCGAGATTGTCGCATTGCAGCAAATCGGGGCAAAAAATGCGTTGTTGCCAGTCAAATCGCTCGTGTGGAGGTGCTGCGGTGCGATAATCCCGATTGCAATTCAACAGGCAAACGGGTCTAAGTCCGGCGGGGTATGTGTCCGCTCATGGCTTCTGGCCTTAAGTCTCAACACCGTTTCACAAGAACAGGCGTAGAGGCACCCAAGGTATTTCGTCAGAGAAATTCTCGAAAGGTTCATCATGGAAATCAACAAGGCCGAGCTGGCCTCAGCAGCGGCTGCCGCATCCGGCGCCAACTCCCAAGATCTTCGCGGCGCAGAAATCCTCATCAAGTCTTTGCAGGCTGAAGGGGTGAAGTACATTTGGGGCTACCCAGGTGGTGCGGTCTTGCACATCTACGACGCGTTCTACAAACAAGACACGATTCAGCATGTGCTGGTTCGCCATGAGCAGGCTGCGGTCCACGCGGCAGATGGCTATGCGCGCGCCACCGGGGATGTCGGTGTGGCGCTCGTGACCTCGGGTCCTGGTGTGACCAATGCCATCACAGGAATTGCCACCGCCTACATGGACAGCATTCCCATGGTGATCGTTTGTGGGCAGGTGCCCACAGCGGCCATTGGCCTCGATGCCTTTCAGGAGTGCGATACCGTCGGTATCACACGCCCCATCGTCAAACACAACTTCCTTGTGAAAGACGCGGCCGACATGGCCATGGTGATGAAAAAGGCCTTCCATATCGCGCGCAGCGGTCGGCCTGGGCCCGTGGTGGTGGACATTCCGAAAGACGTCTCCTTCAACAAGGTGCCTTACACCGGCTATCCCGAGTCGGTGCATATGCGCTCGTACAACCCGGTCAAGAAAGGCCATGGCGGGCAAATTCGAAAGGCCTTGCAACTGCTCCTGTCCGCCAAACGCCCATACATCTATACGGGTGGTGGCGTGCTGCTGGGCAATGCGGTGCAGGAGCTGCGTACCCTGGTTGACATGCTCGGCTACCCGGTGACGAACACCTTGATGGGCTTGGGAGCCTATCCCGCCTCGGACAAGAAGTTTCTCGGCATGCTGGGTATGCATGGCACCTACGAGGCCAACAACGCGATGCAGAACTGCGACGTGTTGCTCGCGGTGGGTGCGCGCTTTGACGACCGCGTGATCGGCAATCCCAAGCATTTCGCCCAGAACGAACGCAAGATCATTCACATCGACATCGATCCCTCAAGCATTTCCAAACGCGTGAAGGTCGACATCCCCATCGTGGGTGATGTGAAAGACGTGTTGACCGAACTGATCAACATGGTGCGTGAGACCAGCACCCGAACGGAACCGGCTGCCTTGGCCAGTTGGTGGGCCACCATCGAGGGATGGCGCTCCACGGAGTGCCTGAAGTACGACCGGGGTGATGGCAGTGTGATCAAGCCGCAGTATGTGATCGAGACCCTGTGCGACCTGACCCGCGATGCGGACGCGTATGTCACATCTGATGTGGGGCAGCACCAGATGTGGGCAGCCCAGTACTACAAATTCAATGAGCCGCGTCGGTGGATCAATTCCGGCGGCCTTGGCACCATGGGTGTGGGCGTTCCTTACGCCATGGGGATCAAGCTGGCCAAGCCGGAGAGCGAAGTGTTCTGCGTCACGGGCGAAGGTTCGGTGCAGATGTGCATTCAGGAGCTCTCGACCTGCCTGCAATACAACACGCCCATCAAGATCATGGCGCTGAACAACCGGTACCTGGGCATGGTGCGGCAGTGGCAGGAACTCGACTACGAAGGCCGTTACAGCCACAGCTACATGGACGCTCTGCCCAATTTCGTGAAGCTGGCCGAGGCCTATGGGCATGTTGGCATGCTGATTGAGCGACCAGAGGATGTTGAGCCTGCTTTGCGTGAGGCAAGAAAGCTCAAGGACCGGACGGTGTTCATGGACTTCCGGACCGACCCGACCGAGAACGTGTTTCCCATGGTTCAGGCCGGCAAAGGCATCACCGAGATGCTGCTGGGTTCCGAGGATCTTTGATCACCCGCGAATCGCGAACACTTCCCGCAGGCGACGCTGTGCGCCGCCTGCTCTCCCCAGACGAATCTATTTGCAGCCAAGCCTGTGCATTACCGTGCGCAGGGGAGGGCTCAGAAAAGAGGAATCATCATCATGAAACACATCATTGCCGTTCTGCTCGAAAACGAAGCGGGAGCCCTCTCGCGTGTCGTGGGCCTGTTCTCTGCCCGGGGCTACAACATTGAATCGTTGACCGTGGCGCCCACCGAGGACCCTTCGCTTTCCCGGATGACCATTCACACCGCGGGATCCGACGAGACCATTGAACAGATCACCAAACACCTGAACCGACTGATTGAGGTGGTCAAGGTGGTTGACCTGACGGAAGGGTCCTATACGGAGCGCGAGCTCATGCTGGTCAAGGTTCGTGCCGTGGGCAAGGAGCGCGAAGAAATGAAGCGAATGGCCGATATCTTTCGCGGCCGTGTGATCGACGTGACCGACAAGAGCTACACCATCGAACTCACTGGGGACCAGGGCAAGAACGACGCCTTTCTTGAGGCCATCGACCGCACGGCCATTCTCGAGACCGTGCGCACGGGTTCCTGCGGCATCGGGCGTGGTGAGAGAATCCTGCGGGTTTGATTTTTTCAAGGCTCAGCTCTTTGCCCGTTCGGGCTGGGCCTGTCGAAGTCCGGTTGTTTGTGCAATCGGCACCTGAAGTCCTTCGACAGGCTCAGGACGAACGGGATGCAACCACAACCTTTAATTTTTGGAGTTCTCCATGAAAGTTTTCTACGACAAAGACTGTGACCTGAGCCTGATCAAGGGCAAAACCGTGGCGATCATCGGTTATGGGTCTCAAGGTCATGCCCATGCGCAAAACCTCAACGACAGTGGCGTCAAGGTGGTTGTTGGCCTGCGCAAAGGCGGTGCCTCCTGGGACAAGGTCGGCAAAGCTGGCCTGACCGTGATGGAAGTGGACGAGGCGGTCAAGGCGGCCGACGTGGTGATGATCCTGCTGCCGGACGAGAACATCGCTTCTGTCTACAAGAACAACGTCGAGCCCAACATCAAGCAAGGTGCGTCCCTGGCGTTTGCCCACGGCTTCAACGTGCACTACAACCAGGTGGTGCCGCGCGCGGATCTGGATGTCTGGATGGTGGCGCCCAAGGCGCCAGGTCACACGGTGCGCAACACCTACACCCAAGGCGGTGGCGTGCCTCACCTTGTGGCGGTTCATCAGGACAAGAGCGGCAAGGCGCGTGATCTCGCGTTGAGCTATGCCATGGCCAATGGTGGTGGCAAGGCCGGCATCATCGAGACCAACTTCAAAGAAGAGACCGAAACCGATTTGTTCGGTGAACAGGCCGTTCTCTGTGGTGGTGCCGTCGAGCTGATCAAAATGGGCTTCGAAACCCTGGTGGAAGCGGGATACGCACCTGAAATGGCGTATTTTGAGTGCCTGCACGAGTTGAAGCTGATCGTTGACCTGATCTATGAAGGCGGTATCGCCAACATGAATTACTCGATCTCGAACAACGCCGAGTTCGGTGAGTATGTGACCGGTCCTGAAGTGGTGAACGAGGAGTCCCGCAAGGCGATGCGCAATGCCTTGAAGCGCATCCAGAATGGCGACTACGCCAAGATGTTCATCCAGGAAGGACAACTGAACTACCCCAGCATGACTGCGCGCCGCCGCAACACCGCCGATCACCAGATCGAGGTCGTGGGTGCCAAATTGCGTGCCATGATGCCTTGGATCGCCAAGAACAAGCTCGTGGACCAAACCCGCAACTGATTGTTCCCCTCTGGTCGGGCCTTGTCAGGACCCCAGGCCAGAATGCCCCAAGGAGGCCACTTCGGTGGCCTTTTCTTTTGGGCGGTGGTTCAGGTCGTGCTTTACACTGACCAGCGAGGCAGGACGCTGCAACCACTGGGGCGTCCCCCAAGCCTGATGCGAAAGAATGCCAATCAATGCCGATGTACGACGATGATTCTTTGAGCCCGTCCGCCCCGGAGGGACGCAAGCGCCGCAAGGGCATCTACATGGTGCCCAACATGATCACCCTGGCCGCCTTGTTTGGTGGCTTTTACGCCATTGTGATGGCGATGAATGGACGGTTTGAAATGGCGACGGTTGCCATATTTCTGGCCATGGTGCTCGACAGCCTGGATGGCCGGGTGGCGCGCATGACCAATACTCAAAGCGCGTTTGGTGAGCAGATGGACTCGCTCTCTGATATGGTGTCCTTTGGGGCCGCGCCTGCGCTGGTGGCCTATATCTGGACGCTCAATTCCCTGGGGCGTTGGGGTTGGATTGCGTCGTTTGTGTATTGCGCGTGTGCTGCATTGCGATTGGCTCGCTTCAATGTCAACACCGGCGTGGTGGACAAGCGCTACTTTCAGGGGTTGCCTTCGCCTGCAGCGGCAGCGATGGTGGCTGGCTTCATTTGGTTGGCCACCGATGCGAAGCTGGATCCGGCCTCGTTGCGCTGGGTGATGTTTGGCATCACGCTGTTTGCAGGGCTGACCATGGTCACCAACGTGCCTTTTTACAGTTTCAAGGACTTGAGCCTCAAGCGAAGCGTACCTTTTGCTTCGATTGTGCTGGTGGCCCTGGGAATCGCAGTGATCAACATTGACCCGCCAACCGTGCTTTTTGGCCTGTTTGTGCTGTATGGCCTGTCCGGATATGCCGTGCTGGCCTGGCGCAAATCCAAGGGTCGTCCCTCCAGCATCATCAGCACCTCGACCGATGAGCCTGAAGAACGAGGCCTGCACGAATAGCTGGCATATATGCCATGGATTGCGATCATTTATCTGGCAGCTTCGCGCTTTGTGATACATTGCCAGCCATGAAACAGATTTCGTTCGCGCTACTACTGGGTGTCCAACACGGGCATGCTTGGTAACGCGCGAGCGAATCACAACAACGGCCCGTTTGCATCCGCAGCGGGCCGTTTTGTTTTGTTCTGCGGATTTTTTCTAAACCCCGCCCACGAGGCGAGTGACCGGAGAATTACATGACCGACAAGCTCATCATTTTTGACACCACCTTGCGTGACGGCGAGCAGTCGCCAGGTGCTTCCATGACCAAGGACGAAAAGCTGCGCATTGCGCGACAGCTTGAGCGTCTCAAGGTGGATGTGATTGAGGCGGGCTTTGCGGCCAGCTCCAACGGGGATTTTGATTGTGTTCAGGCCATTGCGAACACCATCAAGGACTCAACGGTGTGTTCGCTTGCGCGCGCCAATGATCGGGACATCTCCCGGGCTGCAGCCGCCCTCAAAGGCGCCAATCGTGCGCGCATCCATACGTTCATTGCGACGAGTCCATTGCACATGGAAAAGAAGCTGCGCATGACGCCTGACGAAGTATTTGAACAGGCCAAGCAGTCTGTGCGCTTTGCCCGCAATCTTGTGGACGACATCGAGTTCAGCCCTGAAGACGGCTATCGCAGTGACATGGATTTCCTGTGCCGTGTGCTTGAAGCGGTCATCAACGAAGGGGCCACGACGCTGAATATTCCGGACACCGTGGGTTATGCAATCCCCGAGCTGTACGGAGATTTCATCCGGACCTTGCGCGAACGCATTCCCAATTCCGACAAGGCAATCTGGTCGGTGCATTGCCACAACGATCTTGGAATGGCTGTGGCGAATTCGCTGGCGGGCGTGAAGATCGGCGGGGCGCGGCAGGTGGAATGCACGATCAATGGTCTGGGCGAGCGCGCGGGCAATTGTTCGCTGGAAGAGATCGTGATGGCGGTTCGCACACGCAAAGACTATTTCCAGCTTGACGTGGGGGTGGACGCCACGCAAATCGTGCCGGCGAGTCGGATGGTCAGCCAGACAACGGGTTTTGTCGTGCAACCCAACAAAGCTGTGGTCGGCGCCAACGCGTTTGCCCATGCCAGTGGCATTCATCAGGATGGCGTGCTGAAAGCGCGTGACACCTATGAAATCATGCGGGCCGAAGATGTGGGCTGGTCGGCCAACAAGATTGTGCTGGGCAAACTCAGCGGTCGCAATGCCTTCAAGCAACGCCTGCAGGAGCTGGGGGTGGAAATGGCTTCCGAGAGCGAAATCAACACCGCTTTCGCTGCGTTCAAGGAGTTGGCCGACCGCAAGAGCGAAATCTTTGACGAAGACATTCTTGCTTTGTGCAGTGACGAGAGCGTGACGGCAGAGAAGGAGCAGTATGGGCTTGTCTCTTTGTCACAACGCAGTGAAACCGGCGAGCGCCCCCACGCGGAAGTGGTTTTCACCGTCGACGGTGTCGAGCACCAGGCCGCATCGGATGGCAACGGTCCTGTGGATGCGTCGCTCAAGGCGATTGAAAGCCATGTCAAGAGCGGCGCGGAGATGGTGTTGTATTCGGTGAATGCCATCACAAGTGGTTCCACCGAGAGCCAGGGGGAAGTGACTGTGCGTTTGCAACACAGTGGCCGAATTGTGAACGGTGTTGGTGCAGATCCCGACATCGTGGTGGCCTCGGCCAAGGCCTATCTGAGTGCGCTGAACAAGTTGCAAAGCAAGGTCGACCGAGTCGCCGCACAGGGATAATTCCAATAAAATCAATCACTTGTGGATGCTTGTGACTTGTTCTTTCGAGAAATGATGCCAAAAGCACTGTCTTTTCGATCGATCAATTAACAAGTCGCCGCAAGCGATTGATATTGCTAGTTTTTTTCACATCCCATATACTGCTCCCAGTCCTTTGTCGATGGTTGGAGCGGTGTATGAAACTTTTTGCAATCAAAACACCTGTCGTGTTGCAATTGGCGCTGGGCTCATTGCTCGCAGCCGCCATGGTCTGGCCAATGGCTGCCCAGGCTGCCAAAGGCAAGGTGGCTCCATCAAAATCGGCTTCTGCGAAGGCGTCGGACCGAAAGAAGGCAGTCACGGCCAAGCGGAGCGTCGGCAGCAAGCAGGTTGCGCAAAAGCGGCGAAGCAAGGCGTCCAGTCGTGAGACCGTAGCAAAGGCCAGCCAAAGAAAAAATGCCGCCCGAGTGAGCCGAGCGCAATCCCGGCTCGACAGGCGTGTTGCACGCAGCAGCTCATCGCCTGCGAAGCAACGGGTTTCGAGCGCCAAAGGCCGCACCGTGGTGGCGTCAAGCCGGGCCAAGTCGTCTTTTGTGCGCGTGGCCATGACACACCCCGTTTCCAAAGGCGAGCGGCTTGGCTTGAGGGATTCCGACGATGCGCTGGACCTCAATTCCAGCGTGGCTTTGGTGGTGGACCAGCTCACCGGTGAGGTGCTCTACAGCAAGAACGATTCGGCTGTGCTGCCCATTGCCTCGTTGACCAAGCTCATGACTGGCTTGGTGTTGGCCGATGCCAATCTACCGATGGATGAGATGATCACCATCACCAGTGATGATGTGGACACCATCAAGAACAGCCGTTCGCGTCTCGCCGTTGGTACCACAGCAAGCCGCGGAGAGTTGATGCATCTGGCTTTGATGTCCAGTGAGAACCGCGCAGCGCACGCGCTTGGCCGTACCTACCCGGGTGGCTTGACCCACTTCGTTCGCCTGATGAACGCCAAGGCACGGGATCTGGGCATGAGCGATACCCACTATGTCGACCCCACCGGCTTGATGAGTCAGAACCAGTCAAGTGCCCGCGATTTGGTGACCCTGGTCAACGCGGCTTACGAGCGGCCCATTTTGCGCGATCTGTCCACGTCGCCAAGCCATGAGTTTGCGGCAGGCAGAAGAACGCTGCAGTACAACAATTCCAATCGGTTGATTCGCAACCCTGAGTGGGATATCGGCTTGCAAAAGACCGGCTATATCTCAGAGGCGGGCCGTTGCCTGGTGATGCAGGCCAATGTGGCGGGGCGTTCATTGATCATGGTGTTCCTTGACGCGTCCGGGCGTTCGGGGCGGGTTCAGGATGCCGAGCGGGTGCGTCACTGGGTTGAGGCTCAGGGCAATCGCCGCAGCGACATCCGCCCACAAGGCTGAGGGTTTTTGCTTGGCGCTCCTTTGGCGCCTTCGGGTCTCGGGTTTTGCCAGACTGCCCCGCTGCGCGGTGGCCGCCATGGCCACACCAGCCTTCTAACGAAAGGAAGGGGCTGGTTGCGTGGTGGGGCAACCCAGTGCTGTCGAAATGTCCGCGGCGGTGGCCTTCAGTTTGGGGACCCAGCTCTCGTCGATTCGATCTGCGGGGGCAGAGATGGACAGGCCTGCAACGAGCTTGTTTTGGTCGTCGTAGATGCCGGCGGCCATACAGCGCACACCCATTTCCAGTTCTTCGTTGTCTCGCGCCAGACCTGCTTGCCGGCATTGCTGCAGTTCCCGCTCAAGGGTGGCCAGCTGGGTCAGGCTGTTGCGGGTATTGCCGAGCAAGCCAGTGCGGGTTGCGTAGGCGCGGACCTTCGGGCTTTCGTCTGCGGCCAGGAAAAGCTTGCCAACGCTTGTGAGGTGCAGAGGCGCGCGACCGCCAATGGCCCGAACGACCTGCATGCCTGAGCGCTCGCTGTAAGCCCGCTCCACATAGACGATTTCGTCGCCTTGCCGCACGCTCAGGTTCACAGGCTGTTGGATTTGCTTGTGCAGTTCCCTCATGGGCGCCAGCGCGGCATCGCGCACGCTCAATCTTGCCTTGACGAGGTTGCCCAGCTCGAGCAAGCGCATTCCCAGTCTGTAGCTTCCAGCTTCGGGGCGGTCAACAAAGCGGCCGATGGTGAGATCGTTCAGGATGCGGTGGGCGGTTGATGGGTGCAGGCCGGTCTTTTCCGCAATGTCTTTGAGTGAAACAGGGTCCTCCCGCGATGACAACACCTCAAGCAGATTGAACATGCGCTCGATGACTTGAACAGTCGGGGTGCTGGGCTGGAGATCGGATCGTTTGGTCATGGTGGCAGTCAGTTTGCCAGAATTTTACAAGATGAAATCATGACCCGCGGCTGGTTCCCCGATTCAGGTGCGGTCGGATCGGGTCCAGACGCCATTGACCAGCACCTCATGGGGTTGGAAGCGGTCCTTGTAGCGCATTTTTGGGCTCTCTTCGATCCAATAGCCGAGGTACATGTGCGGCAGCCCCAAGGCGCGTGCCTGTTCTATTTGCCAAAGAACGCTGTAGGTGCCATAGCTGGTGGCCGCCTCAGGCTCATAGAAGGTGTAGACGGCAGAAAGACCGTCATTGATGACATCGACAATGGACACCATTTTGAGAACGGCTGGTGCACCCGCCTGAGCGGGCGTCCAGAACTCGACGAGGCGCGAGTTGACTCTGCTTTGCAGCAGGAACTGCGTGTATTGGTCGATGCTGTCCTGGTCCATGCCGCCACCGGCGTGGCGCCGGTTTTGGTATCTCAGGTAGAGCTGGTAATGCTCGGGCACAAAGCACAGGTTGAGCACGCGCGTTTCCAGGTGCGCATGGTCTTTCAAGCAGCGCCGTTGGCTTCGATTGGGGCGGAAACTGGCAACGGGGACTCTAAGTGGGACGCAGGCCTGGCAGCCATCACAGTTGGGTCTGTAGGTGAACATCCCGCTGCGCCGGAAACCCCGTTTGACGAGGTCGGAGTATGCGTCGTTGTGAATCAGATGGCTCGGGGTTGCCACCTGTGAGCGAGCCTGACGACCCGCCAGATAGCTGCAGGGGTAAGGGGCGGTTGCGTAGAACTGCAACGCCTGAAGCGGGAGTTCTTTGAGATGGGTCACGCTCAATAACCGTCTTGGGAAATGAAGTGTTTCCAGTATACGGGGTCGAATTGCCAGGCTGGCGAAGGGCCTTGTATGTGCTGGGCCACTTGGTTGCAGAACGCACTGCGGTCCATGGTTTCGCTTCCCAGGGTGGCCATGTGGGCGGTGTTCTGCTGGCAGTCGATCATGGGCAGTTCGTGCTCGAGCGCAAAGGCCACGAGGCTCGCCAGGGCGATCTTTGAGGCGTCAGTGCGATGACTGAACATGGACTCGCCAAACACCATTTTCCCGATCATGATGGCGTAGAGACCCCCAACCAGATGGCCATCGATCCAGGTCTCCACGCTGTGCGCATGACCTGCGCGGTGCAGGCCCGAGTAGGCAGCCACCATGTCAGGCACGATCCATGTGCCGTTCTGGTCTCGTCGCGGCGTTCTCGCACATTCGCGAATGACGTCACCGAAGTTGTGGTCAAAGCGCACCTCAAGTCGGCCGTCGAGACGCAGGCGTTTGATGGTTTTGCGCAGTGAGCGGTGGAGCCTGAATCCACTGGGCCGCAGCACAGTTCGCGGATCGGGGCTCCACCACAGGATGGGCTGGCCTTCGTTGAACCATGGAAAGATGCCTTGGCCATAGGCATCGAGCAGGGTGGGTGCCGAGAGGTCTCGACCCGCAGCCACCAGCCCCGGGGCTGGGTCCAGGGCTCCCCACGCTTGAGCCACAGGCGGGAAGGCATCGTCTGGCTCAAGCCAGGGAGTTGGGGGGAAACGCGGGCTTGTCTCACCCCAGATTGTGACGCAAGGCCTCAAGGATACAGATGCCGCACAGTCTGGCTTGGGTGGCAAGCTTGGTCGGGGGATGCGTCTGCCCAGAGTCTATCGCGCGGCATTTCTGGGGGCGCCGAAACGGATCTGAGCCCAGCGCAATGCCATGGCGACCAACAGCCCTGCCAAATCAGCCATCCAGTCGAGCACGTCACCGGTACGCCAACCTGTTGCTGCTTGGGCCACTTCGATGCACAGGCCGAACAGCACCAGCCCCGCCAGCACCTTGGTTGGGTGGCGCGGATAGGCCAGCAGTCCGAGTATGCCCAGACCCAGGAAGCCGATTGCGTGTTGCGCCTTGTCCCAGATGTCCATGGCGATGGTCGGCAGGTCTTTGGGCGGCAGGAGGGACAAGGTCGCGACTGCCAGACAGGCCAGCCAGAATGCGGGCTTGAGCGTCTGCTGGATGTGGGCTTTGTTCACAAGAGAAGCAAGGCTGGATCGAACGTTTGACGAGCGGCTGAAAAATGCCATTCCAGAAAGAACAAAGGCCTTCCGAAGAAGGCCTTTGTCTTGTGTTGTCTGGCTCCCCGACCTGGACTCGAACCAGGGACCTGCGGATTAACAGTCCGTCGCTCTACCGACTGAGCTATCAGGGAACAGCCTCAAATTATAGCCACATTTCTATCCGATTTTGATGGCGGGCGAAAAAAACAAGGCCTCCACTTGGGAGGCCTTGTTTGCCGCGGGGTTGAACTTCCTCAGTCGAAAACTGGTGATTCGACGCCCAGCACTTTGTGCAGTTTGGGGCTGGTCGTGGTGTACTGAAGAAACACCTTCTTCTCTGGGAAGATGATGGGCATGGCACCAAAGGCGGCCAAGGCGCATTCGTGGAACCCGGAGAGAATGAGTTTCTTTTTGCCAGGGTAGGTGTTGATGTCACCCACCGCAAAGATGCCCGGGATGTTGGTCGAGAACTTTTCGGTGTCAACCACGAGTTGCTTGCGCTCGATGTCCAGACCCCATTCGGCGATGGGGCCAAGTTTGGGTGACAGACCGAAGAACACCAGCAGGGTGTCCATGGGAACCACGCGGGTCACTCCATCTGTTCCGGTGACCTTGGCGCCAACGAGCTTGCCGTCGCGCTCATCGATGCCCGTGATCTGGCCAACGATGAATTGCATTTCGTAGGCATCGCAGAGCTCTTTCATCTTGGCCACGCTGGCCGGTGCGGCCTTGAAGCCGTCGCGGCGGTGGATCAGGATGACGCTTTCGGCTTTGTTGGGCCCTTCGGCCACGAAGTTCAGTGTCCAGTCCAGGGCGGAGTCGCCACCGCCCACGATGACCAGGTTCTTGCCTGCAAAGTCGGCAGGGTTCTTCACGCGGTAGAAGAGCTGGGAGCCTTCGAACTTCTCCAGGCCTTCGACCTTGAGGGTGCGTGGTTGGAACGCGCCAACGCCGGCTGCGATGAATATGGTCTTGGTCAGAAACTGCGTGCCTTTCGAGGTTTGCACGAAGAAGCGGCCGTCTTCCTGTCGCTGAACCGTGGTCACTTCCTGCCCGAGGTGGAAGGTCGCGCCAAAGGGTTCGATCTGTTTGAGCAAGGCATCGGTGAGTTCCTGGCCTGTGCACACGGGGATGGCAGGAATGTCATAGATCGGCTTGTCGGGGTACAGCTCGACAGGCTGGCCACCAGGGTAAGCCAGCGAGTCGATCACGTGTGCCTTGATTTCCAGCAGACCGAGTTCGAACACCTGGAACAGGCCCACAGGACCTGCGCCAACAATGACGGCATCGGTTTCGATCGGGCCATCGTGGGCGGCAGCGGTGTTCATCACTTCTTGGTTCAGTTTCGGTTCCATTTTCTCAATTTATCGAAGCAGTTCGGACAATTTGCCCGTTTTGTCTTTCCATTCTTCGGCATCGGGCAGCGGCTCTTTGCGCTTGGTGATGCTCTTCCAGCCTGGCAGACGGGCCAGCTCTTCGTTGAGCTGGGTCATGTGCAATTGGTCTTTGGGGAGGTCCTCTTCGGCGTAGATCGCGCTGACCGGGCATTCGGGGATGCACACGGCGCAATCGATGCACTCGTCTGGGTCGATGGTGAGGAAGTTGGGCCCCTCGCGGAAGCAGTCCACGGGACAGACATCAACGCAATCGGTGTACTTACAGCGGATGCAGGATTCGGTGACGACGTGGGTCATGGTGTTGTTGTGGGCAAATCGGTGAAACCTCTAATTTTAGGGTTATCCAGAGGGTAGGGGCGTCTTAACCCTCTCGCATTGACATAAGTTAAAGGGTTTTGGGGCATATGAACGACGAATTCAGGTCACCAGCAGCGCTCCCGAGGTTTTGTGGCTGGCGGTGTCGACTAGGATCATCGAGCCCAGCGCCCTGGACTCGGCAAAGGGCAGCGTGGCCAGGGGTTCTTGCAGGGCCAGCTCGATATGGCCGATGGCGTTGGGTTCCAGCTGGGTGGCGTCTTCTTCTGCGAGGGAGTGAATGTCGAGCCGGTGAACGATGCGCTGGACCTTTGCTTTGACCCAGCGGTGGCCGTGCAGGGCCCAGTAGACGCGCCCGGCGATCAGGGGTTCGTCATCCAGCCAGGCCACGGTGGCGCGGATGGATCGGCTGGCCGCCAATGGCGTTTCCTGAGCGTCGTTGGCGAGCAGCCAGTCGCCGCGCGATACGTCCACTTCGCGGTCCAGCACGATGCCTGCGCTGTGGCCAGCCGCGACAGATTTGGGCTGGCGGGCGTGGTCGAGCACCTGGGCCACGGTGGCCGCTTGGCCACTGGGCATGACCTTTACCGCCTGACCAGCCTGCACCGAGCCGGTGGACACGCGACCCCAGAAGACGCGCCGCCCTTGGCTGGTGTCGGCGGAAGACGAAAACTTCTCCACCCATTGCACGGGAAAAGCAAAGGGCAATTGGGTATCGGCGGGGGTGACAGGCAGGTGCTCCAGAATGTCAAGCAGGGTTGGGCCGCCGTAGCCACACCACTGGGCATCGGCGGCGGCTTCCACGACATTCCAGCCTTTGAGGGCGGATACGGGCACGGTGGCAGTGATCTTCAGGCCTGCGGATGCGGCAAATGCGTTGAGCGCGTCCCGAATGTGTGCAAAGGCCAGGGTCGGGTCGTCGACGGCATCCAGCTTGTTCACCGCGAAGACGATGGATGGCACGCGCAGCAGCTTGAGCAGCAGGCTGTGGCGGCGGGTTTGTGCCAGGAGCTTGAGGGTGGGGTCGCGCCAGTCGAGCTTGGTGGCATCCACCAGCACCACGGCGGCATCGGCGCTGGACGCTGCGGTGACCATGTTGCGGGTGTATTGCTCATGGCCGGGCGCATCCCCAATGATGAACTTGCGCGCTTCGGTGTTGAAGTAGCGGTAGGCGACGTCGATGGTGATGCCTTGCTCGCGTTCGGCTGAGAGGCCGTCGGTCAGCAGGGCCAGATCGGTTTCGCCCTGGCGTTGCACGCCGGCGAGGTGGTCTTGCAGCACGGCTTTGCTGTCGACCAGCAGGCGGCCGATGAGGGTACTTTTGCCGTCGTCAACGGAACCGCAGGTGATGAATCTCAGCGCGGTGCGGGTGTCGGCGGCGGTGGAGGGGGATACAACAGCGTTCATGGGGTGTCCGAGGTGGTTGTCTTGTGCGAAGGCGTCGCAGGGGTCAGAAGTAACCATCCTTCTTGCGCTTCTCCATGGACGCGTCGGAGGTTTTGTCGTCCATGCGGGTGGATCCTCGTTCGCTGATTTCGGCGGTGAGGGTTTCCAGAACAATGTCTTCGGGGGTTGCTGCGGTGCTTTCCACCGGGCAGGTGCAGGTGATGTCGCCCAGGGTGCGGAAGCGCACATCGCGGGTTTCGACCACTTCACCGTCTTTGGCGGGGGTGAGCTCGGTCACGGGCACCAACAGGCCGCGGCGGTCGACCACCTCGCGCTTGTGGGCGTAGTACAGCGAGGGAAGGGCCACCTTTTCGCGTTCGATGTACTGCCAAACGTCGAGCTCGGTCCAATTGCTGATGGGGAACACGCGGAAGTGTTCGCCGGGCGCGAGCCGGGTATTGAACAGCGTCCAGAGCTCGGGGCGCTGGTCTTTGGGCTGCCATTGGCCAAAGCTGTCGCGGTGGGAAAAGATCCGCTCTTTGGCGCGGGCTTTTTCTTCGTCGCGCCGTGCGCCGCCGATGAGCGCATCAAAGCGGAATTCTTCAATGGCTTCCAGCAGCGTGACCGATTGGTGTGCATTGCGAGGCTCTTCGGGGTGGGCCAGGCGCACGGTGCCGCGCTTCATGGAGTCTTCGACGCTGCGCACGATCAGTTGGGCCTGCAGCTCGTTGGCGCGCTGATCTCGAAACGCGGTGACCTCGGGGAAGTTGTGCCCGGTGTCGATCATCAGCAAGGGGTAGGGGAGGCGTCCCACGCCAAAGGCCTTTTCGGCGCACTTGAGCATGACCAGCGAATCTTTGCCGCCTGAGAACAGAAGTGCAGGGCGCTCAAAGGCAGCTGCCACCTCGCGCAGGATGAAGATGGTTTCTTCTTCCAGGGCGTCCAGGTGCGCGTTGCTCAGGTGGTGCTCTGCGTGCTGCAAAACGGTGGTGTCGGTGCGGGCGTTCATGGTGGGGTTCAATGGTTGGGTCAGTGAGCCAGGTGCAAGCCGCACTCGCGGTTGTCTTCACCCTTGGTGGGGTCCACGTAGTCGAAGTTGTTGGGCAAGCCGTGGATCTCGCAGTAGTGGTAGAGCTCTTTGGAGGTCCAGTGCAGCAAGGGGGCCACTTTGATGAGCCCGTCGGGGTTGAGGCTCACCGGGTCCATTTGCGCACGCACGGCGGTGTCGGTGGCGCGCAGCGCGGTGAACCAGACCTTGGGTGCGGTCTCGCGCAGGGCGCATGCGAAGGGTTCCAGCTTGACTTCTTCCGTGAAGGCGGCGTGGCGCGGATCGTCCAGCGCCGGTGTGGGGCCCTCCACCGCTTCGCGATGCGCGCGTGAGCGGCGGGGCAGATACACCTTGAGGTTGAGCTTGAGCTGGCGGGCCACGTCATCGGCGAAGCGGTAGGTGGCTTCGGTGTTGTAGCCGTTGTCCATCCAGATCACGGGCACATCGGGTTTTGCGCTGGTGACCAGATGAAGGATGACGGCTTCGAATGGCCGAAAGTTGGTGGTGACGATGGTGGGTTGGCCCAGGCCGATGGCCCAGTTCACCAGGCCGGCGGCATCACGACCGAGTTCGGCGTTGACTTTTGCGAGATCGATTTGGCTCATGATGGGGGCTCCTTTAGGCTCAGGCGTTGGCAAACCGAGGCGTTGTGTCGACGGCGTCGCCCTGGTAGAAGGCGGGGTAGCGGGCCAGTTGCCGTTCACCCACGGCTCGGTCCTGGTCGGCACGCAACACGGCTTGGGTGAATCCGCTTCGCTGCATTTGCTGGAGCTGGTCCACCAGCACATCGCCCGTGGCGCAGATGTGGCCAGAAAAGCCCAGGCGCCGGCGCAACAGGAATGCCTGGCTGAAGGCGCGGCCATCGCTGAAGGCGGGGAAGTTCAGCAGCACGGTGGCGACGCCGTTCAGGTCGGCCTCGCGCGGGTCGACATCGTTGGCCAGGGCAAGCGTGCCCGGAGCGTCGCCAGCGATTTGGTCTGCGGACAGAAGCTGGAAGGTGTTCTGGGTCATGGTGGTCAGGCGGCAGCGGTTGGTCGGGCGGTGGTCACGCGCTTGGCGTTGGCGGCGGCTTTGAATGGGTCCAGACCAACGCGCTTGACGGTGTTGATGAAGGTTTCTCGCTCGGTCCGATGAGCGCGGTAGGTGTCCAGCAGGGCCTCGACCACGTCGGCGACCTCTGCGGCTGCAAAAGAAGGGCCGATCACTTTGCCGGGTTGTGGCTCGCCCGAGAGGCGGGTGCCGTCGGAGCCGCCCAGCGTGATCTGGTACCACTCCTGGCCGTCCTTGTCGACGCCGAGCACGCCGATATGACCGCTGTGGTGGTGGCCGCAGGAGTTGATGCAGCCGCTGATATGCAGGTCGATCTCACCCAGGTCGTGCAGTTCGTCGAGGTCTTGATAGCGCTCGATCAGGGCTTGTGCGATGGGCAGCGAACGCGCGTTGGCGAGATCGCAGAAGTCGCCGCCAGGGCAGGCAATCATGTCGCTGAGCAGGCCGATGTTGGGCTTGGCCAGACCCATGCGCCGGGCTTCACGCCACAGTTCTGGCAACTGGTCGCAACGCACCCAGGGCAGCAGGAGGTTTTGCTCGTGGGTGACGCGGGCTTCCCCGGCCGAGAAACGATCAGCCAGTTCGGCGGACCGTTCGAGCTGGTCGGCGCTGGCGTCTCCAGGTGCGGAGCCGAGTCGTTTGAAAGACAGGGTGACCGCGCGCAGGTCGGGGTTCTTGTGGGCCTTGACGTTTTGCGTGAGCCAGCGGCTGAACTCCAGGTCGTCTTCTGCGGCCGCCTTCAGGATGTGGGCGATCTTGGCGTCGGCGCTTTTGCGGTCGCAATTGAGTTCGGGTGCTTCAAAGAAGGCGCTCACGCGTTCGAGCTCGGCCTGGCTGATGGTGTGTGGCGCCCCATCCTGTTCCACGATCTCGCGGTATTCCGCTTCGACCTGATCGGTGAAGCCCTGGCCTTCGGCTTTTACCAGGATCTTGATGCGGGCCTTGTATTTGTTGTCGCGGCGGCCAAAGCGGTTGTAGGCGCGCACGATGGCCTCGAGGTAGTTGAGGATCTGGTTCCAGGGAAGGAACTCGCGGATGACACTGCCGATGAGGGGGGTACGGCCCATGCCGCCGCCCACGCGACCTGGAAGCCAGATCGCCGACATTGCGCAAGGCGCAGACCCGCATCGTGCCAGGCGGTGGCGGCGCGGTCTTCACGAGCTCCGGTGATGGCAATCTTGAATTTCGGGGCAGGAAGGCGAATTCGGGGTGCAGCGTGCTCCATTGGCGCAGGATTTCCGCAAAGGGGCGGGGGTCGGCCACTTCGTCGACCACGATACCGGCCAGTGCGTCGGTGGTGATGTTGCGGATGCAGTTGCCGCTGGTCTGGATGCCGTGCATGTTGACACTGGCCAGCAAGTCCATCACGTCGGCAGCACGGTGCAGGGGGATCCAGTTGTATTGCAGGTTCTGGCGGGTGGTGAAGTGGGCGCAGCGGTCCGGCAGGCTGGGTACGTCGGCCAGGGCGACCACGGCGTTGGTGATGTCGTTGTCTTCCTTGTGGTCGAAGTCGCGCGCGATGCGCGCCAGCACGCGCAGTTGGGCGCTGCTGAGTTCGCCGTAGGGCACGGCCACGCGCAACATCGGTGCGAAGCGTTGCACGTACCAGCCGTTTTGCAGGCGCAAGGGCTTGAACTCGTCTTCGAGCAGCGTACCGTTCAGGCGTCGCTCAAGCTGGTCGCGGAACTGGGCCGCGCGCAGTTGCACGAATTGGCGGTCAAAGTCGGAGTACTGGTACATGGTTTTTTGGGGAGAAAAGGTCAGAGAGCGATCAGCTTGGTGCCAGCGTAGGCCAGCAGCAAAGAGAGCAGGGAGCGCACGAGGCGTTCAGGGGTGTGGCGCATCAGCCTGGTGCCCAGCCAGATTCCGGGTAAAGAACCCAAGAGCAGTTTGCCCAGGAGAGGCCAGTCCACCGAGCCCAGCGTGGCGTGGCCCAGCCCTGCGATCAGCGTCAGTGGTACGGCGTAGGCGATGTCTGCGGCGACGATGCGAGGCAGAGGCAGCAGTGGGAACAACAGCAGCAACACCGACACGCCGATGGCGCCTGCACCCACAGAGGTGAGGGTGACGAGGGTGCCGATGACCGCGCCAAAAAGCACAGGCAGGCTCCAGTGGCGAGCTTGGCTGGCCCCTTGCACTTCGTGTTCCTGCAGCGAGCGAGGCAGTTGTTTGCCGCGAGCCGCTTTGTAGAGCATGGCCGCTGCGGTGAGCAACAGCGCGATGCCCAGGGTGTGGGTCATGACCGATTGCACCGCTTCGCTGGCAGGCCCCACTTGATGCAAAACGCCCAGGGTGAGCAGCGCGGCGGGCAGGCTGCCTGCGCTGAGCAGCCCCACCACCCGCCATGGCACCAGCCTCTGGCGGGCCAGATTCAGGGTGCCGCTGCCTTTGGTGACCGCGGCGAAGAGCAGGTCGGTGCCGACGGCCAAATAAGGTTTCACCCCGAAGAAGAACACGAGGATTGGCGTCATGAGCGAGCCACCGCCCACGCCGGTCAGGCCGACGATGAAGCCGACAAAAAAGCCGGCAAGTACGATGGGAAGTTCGTGCATGCCGCCAATGTAGGGTTTACCGCATATATCTCAAAATACAGAATCTGAATTTCTATATAACTTGAGTGTATTAATGTCGGGATATATCGCATCTGTGCAGTCAATGACGCGTCTGGGTCCCTCACCGCGTTTTGCAACTGAGCGTTACCATTCCGGGTATGGTGGAACAGTGCATTTATGTGAAAGTGGTTGGCTTCTCTGATGTGGAGAGGCATGCGCTCAACACGGTGTTTCGCCTGTCTGCTGAGGGGGAGGTTCGGTATGCACTTTGGGTTCCAGCATCCGATGGTTCGACGCCCGTGCCGCCCATTGCCGAAGTGGCGCTTGTCGATGGCGATTGCGCCGAGGCGGTGTTGTTTCATGCCCGCGCACTGCCTGCGGGTCAGCGCCTGATCTGGGTGGGTGCCCCTGCGCCAGAACATGCCTGGCGGGTTCTCTCTCGCCCGATTCAATGGGCAGCCATGGTGCACGACCTGAATGCCGTCTTTGCGGCAAAGCGGGCAGATTCGGGTTTTCTCGATTTTGACATCAGCGTGTTGCAGCCGCTCTCGCAAGTGGAGGGTGCGCCCGCGCCTGTGCGACGCCGCGCCTTGTTGGTCGGCGCCAGGGGAAGGGATCTCTTGACTCTGCGAGCGCAGCTCCAAGGGGCTGGGGTTGAGGACTTTGATGAAACCGATGTGACCGACACGGCCGCCGAGTTGATCCGACGGCACCGCTATTGTTGCGGTGTTTTCAGCTTGGACGTGGCCCATCTGGATGCCTGGGCGTTGGCACGCCTCTTTGCCGCACGCCACCCCGAAGCCATGACCTTGGGCATCACCGAACACGCAGGGCCGCTGGCGGCTTGGTGGAGCAAGCGCCTCTTGCGCCGCGACACCCAAAGAGCCGGGGTGAATGCCTTGTTGGGGTTGCCCTTGCAGCCCGATCAACTGGCCGCCTGCGTGGAACGCTTACGCTGACACGCTGGTGGGAGACGATTGGCGGCGCGCCAGTCGCAGTGCGAACCTGGCCGGGTCCACCGCCCTCAGCAAATCGGGTTCCTGACCTGAAGGGTTGCCTGAGAGGGTTTGCGCGAGGCTTTCGGCCATGGGCAACGCCAGCGTGAGGCCGCGCGAACCCATGGCGCTCAAGGTGTGCAAGCCCGGCAGTCTGGGCACGTCATCCAGCGTGAGGCGACCTCGGCGTGCGGGTGCTTGGGCAATCTTTGCGCTGAGGGCCGCGACATCGGGCACTGCGCCCACCAACGGAAGCCGGTCCAGTGAGGCGCAGCGCACCTGTGCCCAGCCAAGCAGTTCGCTGTGTGCCTGAGCTTCCTGCATCGCGGTGGCCGCGTTGGGGGCGATGGCTGTCAGGCTCTGAGCATTGCGCTGATGCGCCTCGACCGTGGCGTAGGTGCTGTTGTCGCCCCGGTCGTAGGTCGATCCCATGGACCAGATGCGGGCGGGCCAGTCGGGGGGCAGGCCACTGTCTTCATAGCAGGGAACGAAGACACCGTTTTGCCGTTGTGGCCGTTCAGCCAGCGGTGGACCCACCAGCGCACCAAGACTCATCTGACCCTTGACCGGACGCAAGGGCCAGGCTTCGGCGGGTACCCACCCGGGTACCAGCAACCCCAGGCTTCCATAAGCAGCGGCCACCACCGCGGTAGGTGCCTCGGCCAGCGGGATCCCCTGGGCGTCAACAGCTTGCCAACTGCCGCCGGCCGGCTCAGAGGGACTTGTGGTTCTGCGTACAAGCGAATGCACGCTGGCGCCCCAGACGGTCGTGAGGGCTTGCTGGCTGGACGCTTCGTCGAGCCAGGCCTGCACCAGGGCGGCCGGACGCACCAGTGCGGCGGGCCAGCGGCCCATGTCGTGCCGCAGGTTGTCCACTTCGCAGGCGAGCCAGCCGGCGCCTTGGGGAACCAGTTTGTTCAACTCTTCTCGCGTGGCGTTGACACCGAGTTCGCACAGCCGCGACAGAGGGGTGGGGGAGCGGGTGACATGGGGGCTGAGCATGCCCACCGGCAAGGCCGATGCGCCTTGAGCGGCTCGGGGCGCGGCATCGAGCAAGGTGATGCGCCAGCCTTTTCGGGCCAGTGCGACACAGACGGCGGCACCCGCCAGGCCGGCGCCGATAACCAGGGCATGACGGGCTGGGATGGTCAATGCGGGGCTTTGGCGCAGGCCGTGAGGGGGCGTCTTGACCAGGGTGTTGCGACGCGGCGCAGCATCAATGGGTGCTTGGGACAGGGAAGCGCCGTTTCAGCGGTATCAGGCTGATGGCGGCACAAAACCCGTGGCCGCATCGGCGCCCTCGCCGAAGAAGTGTTTCTCCATTTGGCGCGCCAGATACTGGCGAGCCCTGGCGTCTGCGAGGTTCAGGCGGTTCTCGTTGAGCAGCATGGTCTGGTGTTTGAGCCAGGCAGCCCACGCTTCTTTGCTCACGCTTTCGTAGATGCGCTTGCCGAGTTCGCCGGGGTATGGGGGGAAGTCCAGGCCCTCGGCCTCTTTGCCGAGCTTGATGCAATTGACGGTACGTGCCATGGAATCTCCTGATTGAGCGTGAAAGACAGGGGTGCAATTTTGCCTGCTTTGGGAAACCCTTTTCCCGTTTGGTGTTCCAATGCGTTCGAACCCTCTCGGGATTGGCATTTGAACCTGTCGAAAATCTTCTGATGAATCTGTTTTCTCACCCCCGTCGTTGGCTTGCATGGATCGCTGTGGGCTGTGTTGGCTTGTTGGGCTTTGGCTTGTATTTGCAAGAGGTTGTGGGGCTGGAGCCCTGCCCAATGTGCATCGTGCAGCGCTATGCGCTGATCCTCGTGGCGCTGGTGGCCGGCATCTCGGCTACGTTTCGACGCAAGACATTGCAAACCGGTGGCGTGGTCATGATGGGGCTGCTTGCCGGGTTTGGGGCATTTGTGGCGGCTCGTCAGAGTCTGCTGCAGTGGAACCCGCCTGAGGTGTTGAGTTGTGGGCGCGACTTCTACGGGATGATCGAGTCTTTCCCGCTTCGGCGCGCGATTCCGATGATCTTCAAAGGCAGTGGCGATTGTTCTGCGGTGGATTGGACGTTTCTGGGCTTGACCATTGCGAACTGGTCGTTTCTTTGTTTTACCGGCATTTTGTCGGTTGCCCTGGCGCTTTTGTTGCGGCGGGCCGGCTCCGCGTCGGCCTCGGGGGCTTGATCGTTTCGCTCGGTTGCTGGAGGCCCACAAAGAAAGCCGCCCATGGGCGGCTTTCTATTTTTGATTGCTTGTTTGCCGGATTGGCTTCAGAGCATCACGACGCCTGGGCTTTCCCCGCGTTCATACACGACGTGCGCACGGCCCACGATGAGTGAGTCGAGCTTTCCGATGTTCTTGCTGTCCTTGTTGGTGTAGGGCATTTTCTGCAGAAGGTAGCGCATGGCGTTCAGACGAGCGCGCTTCTTGCAATCGCTCTTGATGACTGTCCAGGGTGCATCGGCGGTGTCTGTTTCAAAAACATCGCTTCCTTCGCTTTGGTGTAGTCGTCCCATTTGTCCAGCGAGGCGAGGTCGATCGGGCTGAGCTTCCATTGTTTGAGGGTGGGCCTTTCGTTCCTTGAATCTGCGGCGCTGCTCTTCCCGGCTGACCGAGAACCAGAATTTGATCAGGTGCACGCCGCTGCGAGCGAGTTGACTCTCGAATTGGGGCGCCTGGCGCATGAATTCCCGGTACTCTTCGTCGGAGCAAAAGCCCATGACGCGTTCAACCCCGGCCCGGTTGTACCAACTGCGGTCAAACAGGACGATTTCGCCGGCGGTGGGCAGATGCTGCACATAGCGTTGGAAATACCACTGTCCGCGCTCGATATCGCTGGGTTTCTCAAGCGCCACGACGCGCGCGCCTCGGGGATTCAAATGCTCCATGACGCGTTTGATGGTGCCGCCTTTGCCGGCTGCGTCGCGGCCCTCAAAGAGGATGACGACGCGTTGGCCGGTCTCCTTGACCCACGCTTGCAGCTTGAGCAGTTCGACCTGCAGGAGGTACTTGTTGGCCTCGTAGACGCGGCGTGAGAGGAGGTTCTTGTATGGGTAGGCGCCACTGCGCCAGTCTTTGGAGAGTTGTTCGTTGGGGTCGACTTCCTCCGACTTGGCCCGTGCCGTGGCTTTGGCTTGTCCTTTGAGCAACTGCCGTATGGCTTTGGCGTCGTCCGGGGCGGCTCCCTCCAGGATGGCGCGCAGGGATTCGGCTTTGTCCGCTTTGGTGGTGTCTTTGCGTGAAAGGATGTCGCGCACCATAGCCAGTTGCGCGCCTTGACGGGCTTCCACGGCCAGACCGACCTCGGTGCGACCTATTTTCTTGGCCTGGGTGGTGCCGACCGTGTCACCCAGGGAGGCCCGCCGAGGTTCTTTGACTGGGCCGGTGCGGGTGTTTTTGGTGGCGACGGTGGTCACTTTCTGTGCGGCCGATTTCACTGGTTTTCGGGGTGCGGCCGGTTGTTTTTTCGCCGTGCGGACGGTGCGCCCGGCGGGCCCGCTTACTCGGGAGGTGTTCCCGGCGGTGGTTTCGGCAGAGGTGGAGGCCTTGCTGGCGGGGCGTGCGCGTTCGTTCATCTCGGTAAATCGGTCAACGGTGGATCGAGGGTCAGTCTAGTATCGACCGGCACAGGGCGGGCTTGATATGTGTCAATGCTGTCTGCGTCACATATTGACGTCAATTGCACGGCGTGTCGACCGGCGCAGAGGCCACCAGCCCAGTATCGAAACCGCGACCAGCAGCAATGGAAACCCGATGCGCTCCCAGGCCTGCATGGCCGCAGCACCGGCCAATGGACCCGCAATGGCACCCAGCGTGTAGGCCAAGACCAGCACCGCTGTCGCCTCAAATAGCGCGGTGCCCGATTCGCGCTCGCCGATGTCGATAACGGCCAGCGTGTAAAGGCAACCCCCAGCACCGCCCCATGCAAAGGCCACCAACAAGGCGACCGGAGGCAGCGCCCCCAACCAGGGCATCAGCAATGTCAAACCGATGGTGAGAATGGTGCACCCGCGCATCATCTGCTTTCTGGCTCGGTGCGCGTTGCCGGCGCTCTGGTGCAGATGGTGGCGGCTCATTCGGTCAACCAGGAGACCGGCCGGGAGCATGACCACGGCACTTGCCACGCCACTTGCCGCCACCAGCCAGGTGGACACCTCGGCGTTGAAGCCCAGCGACAACCCGTAGATGGGCAAGGCGGTTGAGACGCCGCCTTCGAAGAAGCCGCCGACGAAAGCGATCACGGCCAATGTTGAATGGCGCCGAAAGGCCTGCGGCAATCCAATCACTTCCACGGCATTCTGGGAAGAATCCCGCGCCTGGGAGGGGGAACCTGTCCACAGGCTCATGATCAGCGCCGAGGCGACCATCATCAAGGCGTACCAGGGGACGTTCGGGTCGTTTGTGCCGCACCAGTTGAGCAGCATGGGACCAATGAAAAAGGTCGAGCCAACCATTGTTTCGTAGAGGCCAACGCCTTTGCCGCATTGGCCGCTGGGGGCGAGATCGACCACCATGGCTTCTCCCACCACCCAGCGCAACCCGGCGGACAGGCTTTCGAGCAACACCAGCAGAAACCACCACAACAGGGCACTGGTCAGCAACAGCCCGGCCACTGAGGCGGTGCTCATGGCGCACGCGAGTAACAGCGTCTTTTGACGTCCGATTCTGTTGACCAATCTGCCTGCAAATGGGGTGATCGCGAGTATGCCGATCCAGCTGGCGGCAGCCAGGGCCCCAGCGGTGGTGACAGCCACTCCGGTTTCGTCCAGCCTGTAAAGCAGCCAGGGCAACAGCATGAAGCCCGCCACCAGTTGCAAGAAGGTGGAGGCGAAGACAGCGGTGAGCGCCCGTCGTGTGGGCTTCATGGCGGTGGCCCGTTGAGGTGAGCCGTGGGGGTGAGGACCGGCATGGGAAGACGATCCAGCAAGGTCCGGACATCCGGGTGCCGCCAAAACCAGCCACGGGAAAGACTGGTGGGGCGTTTGGGGCCGATTGTCTGGAGCCATGCGGGGAAACTCAATCCTCGCCAGGGCGGCGGTGGCGCGGCTTGTCCCCCTTGCGGGGGAAGGTGCGCGTCGCCGCCGTTGATCAGCTCAGTTTTTTCACCAGGACCTGGCTTTTGCGGTCCCAGTTGTACTTGCGTTTGCGGGCCTCTGGCAGCCAGTCGGCCGGCACCTGCTGGAAGCCGCGTTTGATGAACCAATGCATGGTTCGCGTGGTGAGAACAAAGATGCTCTGCAGGCCCTGGGCCTTGGCGCGCGTTTCGATGCGCTTGAGCAGGCGCTCGCCGTCGCCCTGGCTCTGGGTGTCTGGCGAGACGGTGAGTGCCGCCATTTCGCCGGTGCGCTCGTCGGGGTAGGGGTAGAGCGCGGCGCAGCCGAAGATCACGCCGTCGTGTTCGATGATGGTGTAGAAACCCGCATCGCGCTCGATCTCGGTGCGGTCGCGTTTGACCAGCGTGCCGTCTTTTTCAAACGGCTCGATGACGGCCAGGATGCCGCTGACATCATCCATCGTGGCTTCGCGCAAGCTTTCGAGTTTTTCGTCGACGATCGTGGTGCCGATGCCGTCGTGGGTGTAGATCTCCAGCAGCAGTGCGCCGTCCACGGCAAAGGGCAGGATGTGGCTGCGCTCCACACCCCCTTCGCAGGCCCTGATGCAGTGTTGCAGGTAGAAGGCGGTGTCGGTGGGCTGCAGGGCGGCGGGCAAGGCTTTCATCATGCGCTTGGCGTCTGCAAGAGGAAGCTCGGTGTCGATCTCGCTTTGCGGATCGGCCGCGTCCACGCGGATGCCTGGCACCTCGGTGAGAAACATGAGTTTGTCGGCTTGCAGGGCCACCGCCACCGAGGTGGCCACGTCTTCCATGGTGAGGTTGAAAGCTTCGCCAGTGGGTGAAAACCCAAACGGAGAGAGCAGCACGAGGGCACCCATGTCGAGTGTGCGGCGAATGCCTTCGGTGTCGATCTTTCGCACCAGTCCGGAATGGATGAAATCAACGCCGTCCATCAGCCCCACGGGCCGTGCGGTGACGAAATTGCCCGAGATCACCCTCACCGTGGCGCCCGCCATGGGCGTGTTGGGCAGCCCCTGGCTGAACGCGGCTTCGATTTCATAGCGGAGCTGGCCAGCAGCCTCTTGCGCGCAATCGAGCGCCACCGAATCGGTGATGCGCATGCCGTGGGAATACCGGGCTTCGTGGCCCTTGGCCTTGAGCTGTTCGTTGACCTGCGGCCGAAAGCCGTGAACCAGCACGATTTCCACCCCCATGCTTTGGATCAGCGCCAGGTCTTGCGCTATCAAGGGCAGCTTGCCTGCCGCAATGGCTTCGCCTGCCACACCGACGACCACGGTGCTGCCGCGCAGTTTGTGGATGTAAGGCGCAACCGAGCGAAACCAGGGAACAAAGGTGAAATTGAAGACGTTGGACATGGGTTGTGTCGAGGGGCGAAGCAAGGGAGATGCGGTTTGGACAGCGGGTTTGGGGTGACATTGTGAAGCAGATGGAGGGGGTTCACCTTTTGGTTGGCGCCTCATGTCCTTGAGGAGGTGCGGATGTTGTTTTGCAGCGGCACTCAGAGGCCGAAGATGGGAAAGAACTCCGTTCAAGCTGGCCGATGGGGGCGTCCGCACTTCGACGGTGGTCGACTTTGGCTGTGGATGGAAGCGAGCCCGGATAATCGCCGTCTATGTCCCTGTCTGATTCCGTTCGCCGTTCATTCAAGCCAGCTTCGCCCGATGCCGCCGCCCAGCCCGGCGTTGCGCCAAGCATCTCGTTCCCGGATGCTTTGCCTGTTTCGGCGCGCCGCGACGAGATCGAGCGGGCCATGCGCGAGAACCAGGTGGTGATTGTGTGCGGCGAGACCGGGTCGGGAAAAACCACCCAGTTGCCCAAGATCGCACTCCTGATGGGGCGCGGCAAGCTCAATGCCCGGCCGGGGCAGCGTGCCCGGCTGATCGGGCATACGCAGCCGCGACGCATCGCGGCGTCCAGCGTGGCCAAGCGCATTGCCGAGGAGCTGAAGACGCCGTTGGGCGAAGTGGTTGGGTACAAGGTGCGTTTTCAGGACCGCCTGTCAAGAAACGCCTCGGTCAAACTGATGACCGACGGCATCTTGTTGGCGGAGACGCAGACTGACCCGGACCTGCTCGCCTACGACACGATCATCATCGACGAGGCACACGAGCGCAGCCTCAATATCGACTTTCTGTTGGGCTACCTTCGCCAGTTGCTGCCGCGCCGGCCGGATCTCAAAGTGGTGGTCACCTCGGCCACCATCGATGCGGAGCGCTTTGCCAAGTACTTTGCGTCGACCAAGGGGCCCGCACCCGTCATTCAGGTGTCGGGTCGCACCTACCCCGTCGAAGTGCGCTACCGGCCATTCGAAGAGAGCCGGGAGTTCGATCTCAACGATGCCATTGCCGATGCGGTGGACGAGCTCTGGCGTGGCCCGCAGGGGGGTGACATTCTGGTGTTCCTGCCTGGGGAGCGGGAAATCCGCGAAGCGGCCGACCACCTGCGAAAACACCTGTCGCACCAGCCCACGTTGCGCCACGCCGAGGTATTGCCGCTGTTTGCCCGCCTGAGCCAGGCCGAACAAGACCGGATCTTTCAGGAGCACAGTGGGCGGCGCATCGTGTTGGCCACCAACGTGGCCGAGACGTCGTTGACGGTGCCGGGGATTCGGTATGTGATCGACGCGGGCACGGCTCGGGTCAAGCGCTACAGCTTTCGCCAGAAGGTGGAGCAGTTGATGGTGGAACCCATCAGCCAGGCGGCGGCCAATCAGCGTTCGGGCCGTTGCGGCCGCGTGGCTGACGGCATCTGCATCCGCCTGTACGACGAGGCCGACTTTGCCGGGCGGGCACGGTTCGCCGACCCGGAGATTCTGCGCAGCTCGCTGGCGGGCGTGATCCTGCGCATGAAATCGCTGCGGTTGGGGGCGGTGGAAGATTTCGCCTTTATCGAGGCACCCCAAAAGCGCGCCATCGTGGATGGCTACCAGTTGCTCAACGAACTGGGGGCGGTGGACGACCACAACGAACTTACTCGCATCGGCGAGACCCTATCGCGCTTGCCGCTGGACCCGAAAGTGGGGCGCATGTTGCTCGAGGCAAGGGAGCGGGGCGCGCTGGACGAGGCGCTGGTGATTGCCTCGGCGCTGAGTGTGCAGGACGTGCGTGACCGGCCGCTTGAAAAACAGGCCCAGGCCGATCAGGCCCACGCCAAGTTTGACGACGAGAAGAGCGAATTCACCGGAACGCTCAAGTTGTGGAAATGGTTGGAGGACAGCAAGGGTGGCCACGGCAAGGACCACAAACTCAGCCACCGCCAGTTTGAGAACCTGCTGCGGGAAAACTACATCAATGTGCGGCGGCTGCGCGAATGGCGCGACATTCATACGCAACTGCACACCGTGGTGGCTGAACACAAATGGGTGATCAACACCCGCCCCGCCAGCTACGAACAACTGCACCTGTCCATGCTTTCAGGGCTGTTGGGCAACATCGGTCAGAAGAACGACGCCGAAGACTGGTACCTGGGTGCGCGTGGCATCAAGTTCTACCGGCATCCGGGGGCCAATCTGAGTAAAAAGCCGGGGCGCTGGATCGTCTGCGCCGAGTTGGTGGAAACCACGCGGTTGTTTGGCCGTGGCATTGCGGCCATTGAGCCCCAGTGGCTGGAGCAGGTGGGGGCGCACCTGATCAAGAAACAACTGCTTGATCCCCATTGGGAGAAAAAAGCCGCGCAGGTGACCGCGTTGGAGCGCGCCACGCTTTATGGCCTGGTGGTTTATCACAACAGGCGCACAGACTATGGCCGGGTGGATCCGTCCGGCGCGCGCGAGATCTTCATCCGCGAAGCGCTGGTGGCGGGCGAGTGGGATACCCGGCTGCCTTTCCTGGCGGCCAACCACAAGATGGTCAAGCAGGTGATGGAGTTGGAGCACAAGTCGCGCCGGCAGGATGTGCTGGTCGACGATGAGCTGATTTTTGCCTTCTACGATGCCCAAATTCCGGCGGAGGTGTACAGCGGGGCGAGCTTTGAGCGCTGGTATCGCGAGGCGCAGCGGCTCAATCCCAAGCTGTTGTTTCTCACCAAAGACGAGCTGATGCGCCATGAGGCCGCTGGCATCACCACGCAGGCGTTTCCCAAGACCCTGCGCCTGGGAGGGGTGGACTGCGCCTGTGCCTATCTGCACGAGCCGGGTGATGCGCGGGACGGGCTATCGGTTTCGGTGCCGATTTTTGCGCTCAATCAGGTGAGCGAAGAGCGCTGTGAGTGGCTGGTGCCCGGTATGTTGAAAGACAAAGTGCAGGCGCTGCTCAAGACCCTGCACCAGCGCCCCCGGTCGCGCCTGGTGCCATTGCCAGCCACTGCCGAGCGGTTCACCGTGGCGTTGAGCGAACCGGCTGTCTTTGGCTCAGGCAGCCTCCTGGATGCTTTGCTCAAACTGGTGCGGGAGGCCACCAACCTCGATATCGTGCGCAACGACATCAAGGTGGACATGATTCCCGCCCACCATTTCATGCACCTTCGGGTGGTTGACGAACACGGGCGGCAGCTGGGTCAAGGCAGAAACCTGGGGGCGCTCAAAGCCGAACTGGGCGGCAAGGCGCGGGGGGCGTTCCAGGCGTTGGCGTCTCTCAAGTTGGAGAGCCTGCGCCCCGGCCCCGCCACGCCATCGCCTGCTGTCAATGCCAATGCCAATGGCAAGACGGGACGCGCCGCCGTGCCTCAAAAGGCCGCTGTGCAGACCGCCCAGGCCGCGCCCGAGAGCGCCAATCAGCGTCACACCAGCTGGGATTTTGGCGAACTGCCCGAGTTGATGGAAATCCGCAAGGGTGGTCAGACGCTAATCGGGTTTCCTGCGCTGATCGATTTCTCCGACGGCGTGGGCATTGAGGTGTTTGACGAGCCCGAGGTGGCCGCTGCCAAACACCGTGAAGGCTTGCGGCGCCTGTTTGCCTTGCAGATCAAGGATGCGCTGAAATACCTTGAGAAGAATCTGCCAGGATTGCAGGCCATGGCCGCGGCTTACATGCAGGTGGGCAAGACTGACGGCGGCTCGGGGGGAGGCACTCTGGAGGAGTTGCGCCAGCAAATCATTGAGCTGGCGCTGGATCGCGCCTTTCTGATTGACCCGTTGCCGTCGGATGGGTCGGCGTTCAAGAAACGCGTGGAAGAAGGGCGCGGACGGCTCACCCTGATCGCCACGGAAATCGCGCGCCACGCAGGCGCCATCTTGTTGGAGTATGCCGCTGCGACACGCAAGCTCAGAGACAGCAAAGCCGCAGCACCCTTGGTTGCCGATGTCACCCAGCAGTTGCAAAGGTTGGTGCCCAAGCGCTTTCTTGTGGCGACGCCTTATGCGCAGCTGCAGCATTTCCCTCGCTACCTGAAGGCGGTCCAGGCCCGCATTGACAAAGCGCGTTCGGACCCGGCACGCGACGCGGCCAAACTGGCTGAGTTGCGCCCTCAGGATCAGCGCTTCTGGCGTCTGGTGGCTGAGCGCAAGGGCGTGCAGGATGCGCGCTTGCAGGAGGTTCGCTGGCTGCTGGAGGAGCTGCGCGTGAGTTTTTTTGCCCAAGAGTTGCGCACACCGCAGCCCGTGAGCCTGAAGCGGCTGGACAAGGCCTGGGCCCAGCTCAACAGCTAGCGTTCGCGGTCCCGCGCCGCTTGTATCGACTAGGGGGCTATTGGGCGGCCAGCGCCACGCGACCGGCTTTCACGGCCATGCCTGCATCGGCCTGGAGGCGTTCGAGCACGGTCTGTGCGTCGAGTTCGGTGGCGAAACGTTGATCCGCACCTCGTATCGGCTGCCCTTTTGCGAATGTCTGCTGGATAGCCTTCTGCGGCCAGGCGCGTGCGCAAGGCCGGGGCAGGCCTGGAGGCCGCAGCGCGGCAGGCTCACCAGCGACGCCAGCGTCTCGCCCTCCAGCAGCACACCGCTGCCGGGCTTGAACTCAGCCTGGGAGATGAACTTTTGCAGCTGCTCCGGCGTGGCTCCGGGCCTCGCTGGGCCTTCTGCCTGGCTGGTGCGCACCACCCAGAACGCCCCCGGTTTGTCGAGGATGACATCGTCCTTCTGATCTCGTCCCACGGCCACTTTGCCTCAACAAACAGGCACACCGCATCGTGGTCGGCGTCGGTCAGCGGACCAGAAATCGGCGCCGCGAATGCCCACGGTCGCGGTGCGCAGCTGGAGGTTGATGTCGCGCTTGTTGCCCAAGGCTTTGCTGGTGTAGTCGGTCGCATATCGGAATACGCCCGTGATCAATCGCAGCGGCCTTCATTTCTGACGGTTGTGCCACGCCAGCGCGCTGGTTGACAGGCTTTGGATCTGGAACTCGGTCTTCTCGCCCAGCTTGATGACACTTTGGTCAGGCAGGCGCAAAAGCATGCGAGAGGCCTCGGCGGTGACTGCCTTGTCATTGATCCTGAGCGCCTGACCGGGCTGAGCAGGCCGCCGTTGCCCCTCGGTCTCCACCCAGGCGGGCACCTGAACGGCCTCGATCACCGTGTAGGCTGTGGCGGCGTGAGCTTGTGGCCCGAATTGCCCCATGAGCGTCAAGGTGGCGGCGGCGAAAACGGCGGCCATCGCCATACGGCGGGCGCGCAGGATCGGGCTGGGCAGGGCTTTGGCGGTGGTGATCGGCATGAGTTCTCCTGTGCTGGCGGTATCGGTTGTCTATCGGCCAAAACCGCAACAATTTGAGATACGCACCATACAAGGGTTTGGATGTGATTCGGGCGCAGCTGGCGCTTCAAGGCGCTGGAATACCGGGGGCACCCGTGACAACTTTCACGCAGCCCCAATTGCACTAGGCCCCGCACGCTAGCCAAACTGGTATCGGACGAAGCGGTCGCGCTTGCCGGGCTTGTGGATGCAAGTCGCATCCCCTGCGGGGGCAACTACAGTCGGGCGAGCCGCGAGCGCCACTTCCGAAGGGTTTTGGTCCTGTTTGGCAAAAACAGAAGCGGATCACCTGATCAAAGCCGTTGCCATAGAAGGCCGAGAGCGGGATGGCGGCCACTCCGATTTCGCGTGTCAGCCACTGGCAAAACTCGGCCTCCGGCAGGTCACGCTCGGCAACCGCCAGTTTGTCGATGCCCACGCACTGGAAGTAGGTGCCCTGACCCGGCAGGAGGCGGAACCGGGTGTTTGTCAATCCGGCACGAAAGAGATCTCTTTTGCGCTGATAGAAAGTGGGCAGGTCGCGGTAGGGCGCAGGGTTGCTCATGTAGTTCGCCAAGGCGTGTTGCATGGGCGTGTTCACAGTGAACACATTGAATTGGTGCACCTTTGCGGAATTCGGCAGTGAGGGCTGGCGTGATGACCACCGAGCCAACCTTCCACCCGGTGACATGGTAGGTTTTCCCAAAGCTGCTGACGATGAAGGCACGGGCTGCGAGGCCGGGGTACCGCGCCGCACTCTCGTGGCGCTGGCCATCGAACACCATGTGCTCGTAAACCTCGTCGCCGATCAGCAAAACGTTGGTGGGTGCCAGCAACGCTTCAAGCGCCCGCATGTCCGCCTGCTCCACACCTGACCGTTGGGGTTGTGTGGGCTGTTGATGATGAGTAGCGCGTGTGCGCGGCGAGAGTGCCGTGGCGATGGCGCCGGAAGTCGGGCGGAAAGAGCCGGGCATGAGTGGCACGCGCACCACCACACCGCCGGCCAGTTCAATGTTGGGCACGTAACTGTCGTAGCAAGGCTCAAGAACAATCACCTCATCGCCGGGGTGTACCACGGCAAGAATGGCCGTGAGAATCGCTTGCGTGGCGCCCGCCGTGATGGTGATTTCATTGGCGGGATCGCTTTTCAGGCCGTACAGCGCAAGCATCTTGTCTGCCATTGCCTGGCGCAGGGCCGGCACACCAGTCATGGGGGGGTATTGGTTGTGACCTGCCTTCATCGCAGCCGTCACCGCATCGATCAGGGTCGGATCGCAATCGAAGTCGGGGAAGCCCTGGCCCAGGTTCACCGCGCCCACCTCTGCGGCCAAGGCCGACATGACAGTGAAGATCGTGGTGCCCACGTCGGGCAGGCGAGAGGCGATGGCGGGGGTGACTGGGGTGGCGTTGGCGTTCATGAAAGGCACAGAAAGAGGTGGTCCGGCGCGAAGGAAGAGGGCGCCCAGCAAGGCTTGTTTCAGATGCGGCGGCGTTTGCCCGATGCTGCGGCACTGTTGAGGTGGTCAAAGCTCGTAGTCATCGGGTGTGCCATTCATGGCCCGCAGGATGAGGTCGCGCGAGAGTCGGTCGCTCAGCAGTTCGGCAAAGCGCAGAACAAACTGCCGCAGATAGGCTCCGCGCTTGAATGCCACACGGGCCAGATTTGTTCCGAACAGGGCGCCTGCAGGACGGGCCACAAGGTCTGTCGTGGGGTTGTTGTCACCCACCATGGCCATCTCTGCCACGATTCCCACGCCCATGCCCAACTTCACATAGGTCTTGATGACGTCGGAGTCGATGGCTTCGAGCACGATGTTGGGCATGAGCTGGCGTTGCGAAAACGCCTGATCGATTCGGGTTCGACCGGTGAAGCTGGGGTGGTAGGTGATCAGCGGAAGCGGTGCCAGGTCTTCGAGGGTGATGCGCTCCTGGCGAGCCAAAGGGTGATCGAACGGAAAGACAAGAACGTGTTGCCATTCATAACAAGGCAAGGTGATCAGATCGGGGTAACTGCTGAGCGACTCGGTCGCCACGCCGATTTCGGCCGTTTCTTCCATCAGCATCTTGGCGACCTGATCTGGCGAGCCTTGATGAAGCCCAACCGACACCTTCGGGTAGGCCTGGCGCAGCTTGGCCACCGGTCCAGGCAACACGTAGCGGGCCTGTGTGTGGGTGGTGGCGATCGACAAGGTGCCGCTGTCCTGAGCCGAGTATTGTTCGCCAATGCGCCTGAGGTTGTTGACTTCGCGCAGGATGATGTCGATGCTTTTGAGCACCTGCTGCCCCGGTTCGGTCACACGTTTGATGCGCTTGCCGTGCCGGGCAAAGATGTCGATACCCAGTTCCTCTTCCAGCTCAATGATGGATTTGGACACACCTGGCTGCGAAGTGTGGAGCGCCTTAGCCGCCTCGGTCAGGTTGAGATTGCGCCGCACCGCCTCCTGAACAAATCGGAACTGATGCAGGTTCATGGCAGCGTCGTGTCCAGCGCCATCTCGGCGAGCAAAGTGGTCAGGCGAGGGCTCTCGCCAGCGGCCGGCAGCGCTTCCACGGTCACATTGGGGTGTGTCGAACGGAGGGCCGAGAGCAGCTTGGGTAAATCCTCCCGGGCGTGCTTTCCCATGCCGAAGAACAACGGGAGCACACGCAAGCGGGTCACGCCGCGGGCCACCAGCTGGGCAGCGGCGCCGGGCAGATCTGGCTCACACAGTTCAAGGTAGGCGCAACGGACCAGGGCCGATGGGTCGGTCTGTTCAATTTGGACGGCCACCGCCTCGATGGGGCGGCGCCACAATGGGTCCCGCGATCCGTGTGCAAAAACGATCACACCCAGCATGCCGTTACCTCCTGAGCACGAGCCAGCCAAACGCACCCAGTGAGATCACCGAATAGATCATCGAAGGTGAGGCGGCAGCAAGCCATGGTTGCCATTGGTTGAGGTTGCCAATGTAGCCAAACACGTTGTTCAGCAGGAAGAAGCTGATGCCGATCATCACGCCACCGAACACATAGCCCGTGATGCCGCCCGAACGGAAGTGCAGGTATGCAAAGGGCAGGGCGAGCACCATCATCACCAGGCAGCTCAACGGGTAGAACACCTTGCGCCAGAACTCGATCTCGTATCGCTGTGCGGCCTGTCCGTTGTTTTCCAAGTGGCTGATATAGGCATACAGGTCGGTGGTGCGCATGCGGTCAGGTTTCAGCAGGGCCACTGAGACCATTTCCGCAGAAATCTCGCTGGGCCAGATGAACTCAGGCAACTGGGTGCGCACGATGCGCGAGGACTTGAGGTCTTGGTCTGAGAAGACATTCCGGCGCACATTGAACAGCAACCAGGTGTTGTTGCGCTCAATGTGACCGCTTTCCGCTTCCACCGTGGAGATCAGTTTGCCCTTGTCGTCGAACTCATAGATTCGCACTTCTCCCAAGCCGCCTTGCGGCGACAGGGACCCCACGTTGACCGAGTAGTTGCTGCTGGGCTGTCGCTCTTTCAGCCAGGCGCCTGTTTGCCCCAGGCTGATGCGCCCCGAATACCGTGCTTTGAGCAACTGCGCAGTTTTATCGGCAAATGGGGCCACATAGTCACCCACCGCAAAGGTGACGACCACAAACACCGCCCCCAGTCCCAACAAGGTGCGCAAGGCCCGCCAGGGGCCAAGTCCGCTGGTGCGCAAAATGGTGTACTCCGATCCCTTGGCCAGTCGTGCCATCACCGCGACAGAGCCAATGAGAACGGCAATGGGCAGCAGCTCATAAATCCGGTTGGGGATCAGCAGCGCGACGTATGCGAGGGCGTGCCTGAGCTCATAGCTCACACCGGGTTCCAGGCGTGAGACACGGCCCAGCGAAGGCAACTCTTCAACAAAATCGAAGAAAAAGAACAGTGCCAGAAAGGCCAGGAGGACGAACCCGGTGGTGACCAGAATTTCGCCGTAAATCAGGCGGCGAATGGTCTTCATGGCTTCGTGCCTCCCGCGGTGGCGGGGCTTTCCATGGAGCCCTTTCCTGGAAGGCTCTTGCGCAGCCAACTGATGACACTGAAGTTGTGGTGCCGCTTGAGCAGCCACAGCATGCACAACATGAACACCCCCCCATGAAGCACCAGCAATGAAGCGCTCATGGATACCCTGCCGGTGCTCACCATGCGTTGCGAGATGTTGAGCAAGTTGAAGTACAAGATGAAGGCAAAGAGGGTGAACATCATGTTGCCACTGCGTCCCGCCCGTGGATTGCTGACCGTGGTGGCCACGGCCAGCAACACCAGGTTGATGGCGGTCAATGCCACGCCCAGTCGCCATGCCAACTCACCCTTGTTGGCCAGCTCAGGCTCGTTCATCAGGCGCCAGGTGCTGCGTGCCTTGAGTGCGTCGACACCGTTTCGCTGGACAGCCGACACGCCGATCTGGGCACCGTACTCCTCAAACTCGCTCACCTTGACGCGCTTGTTTTCGGGATTTGTTTCCAGGCGCTGGCCATGGCGAAGCACCAGGAAGGAGCGGTTGTCGAACGGCTCGACACGGCCCGAAGCGGCTGAGGTCACCACCTCGGTGCCATCGTCTTCCAAACTGGATATGAAAACATTGCGCCCTTCGCTGCCTTCGGCAGAGTCCTTGTCGATGAAGAACACGCGCCGCCCGCTTGATGATTCCTGAAACTGGCCTGGCGCCACGCGCTCCAGGTCGCCCCTGCTTGAAAACCGGTCGCGCAGTTCGGCGGTCTGCTGATTTGCCCACGGCCAGACAAACAGCACCATCAGCGTGATCACAAGCAGAATGGGCCAGGCAAATCGCACGACCGGGCCCAGAAGCCACCCAGCGAGCGCCCGCTGGCAAACCAGATGATCATCTCGCTGTCACGGTACACGTGGCCAGCGTGGAGACAATCGCGATGAACAGCGCCAGGGTGAGGATGGTCTGCATAGCCCAGCACCGTGTAACCCAGCACCAACATGATCTCTTCGGGTTGACGCTGCTCGAGAAGCTGCTCCGAGGGTGCGGATGAGCAGCATGGTCAGAACAATGGTGAATAACACCACCAGCGTGGCGCCAAACTGCGCGCCAGCTCGGTCCGGATGGAAGAATGGAATAACATTGATCAGATACTTTGATACCCAACATTATGAACTTCGAACTAAAAGCCCTGTCACTGACTCCAGGCCGACAAGATCGCCGTCGACGGCCTCATCGTATTGGTGGCCGATGGCCTGGCCAGCAACGCTTCAGGCGCAGGTTCAGCACTGGCCAAACTGATCGCTCATGCCCGCAGCGCGGGCGACTTTGAAACCGCTGTGGGCAAAACGCTGGTGGCATACTGGGTAGAGGGCGTTAAGGCAGCCCGCTGGTGGGCCGGGGATGCTTCGCCGGTGCGGTGCGCCGCGCAGTGGCGGCCGGTGTCGGGTTGCTGAAAGGCGTCAAGGCCAAGAAGGTCTCTGTGGTGTTGAGCCTGTTGCCTGAGGCTGCCGGGCAGGTGCGTGCGGCGGTGCATGCCAGCGCCGATGCGCTGTATACCTTTACCACCACCAAGCCATCTGCCAAGGCGGCATCGATCCAGGGGTTGCAGATTGGCGTGGCTGAAGAGAAGCCGGTGCGCGAGGAATTCTCGGAGGCACAGGCGGCCGCAGTTGGCGTGGCTTTCGCCAAAGAGTGGGCCAATCGCCCCGCCAACCACGCGACCCCGTCCATGCTGGCAGACGCTGCACTCAAACTTGGGCGCAAAGGTCCCGTGAAAACCAAAGTGATGGGGCCTAAAGAGGTTGCGGCCATGGGCATGGGTGCGTTCCTGGCGGTGGCACAAGGGTCGGCCGAGCCTTTGCGCTTCATCGTCATGAACTACCACGGTGCGGCCAAAGACAGTGCGCCGCGGGAGCAGGGCAAGGGCATCACCTTTGATACAGGGGGCATCTCACTCAAGCCCGCCGCCGAAATGGATGAAATGAAGTTCGACATGGGCGGTGCAGCCAGCGTTTTGGGCACCTTCGCCGCATTGAACGAGTTGCGCCCCGCCATCAATGTGGTCGGTCTGATTCCCGCCTGTGAGAACATGCCAGACGGTCGGGCTGTGAAGCCCGGCGATGTGGTGACCAGCATGAGTGGTCAAACGATTGAAATTCTCAACACCGATGCAGAAGGGCGTCTGGTGCTTTGCGATGCCTTGCCTATGCCGAGCGATTCAAGCCGCGGGCTGTCATCGATATTGCCACCCTTGACGGGGGCGTGCGTGATTGCACTGGGGGCGGTCCGTTCCGGGCTCTTCTCTTCGTCTGATGACCTCGCGCAAGCACTGGCCGCGGCAGGTGAGGCGGCGCTGGATCCCTGCTGGCGCATGCCTCTGGATGAGGACTATGCTGAGGGACTCATGTTTCATCCAACTTAAGCGATATGGGCAATGTGGCCGGACGGGCAGGTGGGGCGATCACCGCCGCCAAGTTCCTTCAGAAGTTCGTGAAGGCCATGCCCTGGGCGCACCTCGACATTGCTGGAACGGCGTGGAAAAGTGGTGTGGCAAAAGGCGCCACGGGGCGCCCAGTGCCTTTGCTCTTGCAGTACTTGGCCGCCGAAGCGCATTTGGCGCAGGTGCCCAAAACCGCGGGTGGTCGCCACGCGACCGGGAGCCGTTCCAAGAAGAAGGCCGAGGAGGTGGGGCCCGGCGAGGCCTGAGGACTTGATTTTCCGTTCGCGCTTTCAGGTACCGGCCAGATGACCGAGGTCGCTTTTCATGTCAATGTGCCAGATCCGATGGCTTACACCTGCCGGTTGATTCGCAAAGGGTATTTGCGCGGCCTGTCGATGCTGGTGGTGGGCGACGCTCGCCAGACGGCCCAACTTGACAGGCTACTGTGGTCGATGAGGAATGTGGACTTCATCCCGCATTGCCTGGGAAGCGAGGCGGGGCCCATGGTCGATTGCTCTGCCGTGGTTCTTACCCAAGGGGATGCACCGGAGAGGGCATTCGATGCCTTGGTGAATTTGAAGTCCGACATGTCGCCGGCCTTCTCTTCCTATGCCAAAGTGTTTGAGGTGGTCTCGTTCGAGCCGGACGCCCTGGAAGCCGCCCGCCAGCGATGGCGGGCTTACAAGCAAGCCGGGCTGGAGCCTTTGCGCCATGAAGTGCAGGTTTGACCCATTGCCAGCCCGCCTTTCAGCGGTATCGCGGTGCTAATGCTCCATTCATCTTGCTGATCTGGCGTTCAACGCGGATGGGATAAACCCTCGAAGGGTTCGTCTCGGGAACTTTTGCTTGGGTATGCGCGTGATTTTCGGGTATCTTTATGCACGTGGAGTTCCAAAAGTTCCCTCCGCGTTCCAACTTTTTATTCCTTTCCGAGGATAGTTATGCACCTGAACATGAAACTGGCCGTCATCGCTGCGGCTGTCGCGTTGGCCGCTTGCGGTAAAAAGAAGCAATGCCCGCTGAAACGGCTGCGGCGCCTGCCGCTGCTGCTGCCCCCGCTGCCGAGGCTGCGGTGATCAAAATTGGTCACGTGGGTCCTACCAGCGGTGCAATTGCTCACTTGGGTAAGGACAACGAGAACGGCGCCCGGATGGCGATTGAAGAGCTGAACGCAGCCAACCTCACAATCAATGGCGCACCTGCCAAGTTCGAATTGCTGGCTGAAGACGATGCCGCCGATCCCAAGCAGGGCACGGCAGCCGCTCAGAAGTTGGTCGATGCCAAGGTGGCTGGTGTGATTGGTCACCTGAACTCGGGTACCACCATTCCCGCTTCGCAAATCTACAACGATGCGGGCATTCCTCAGATTTCCCCATCGGCGACCAACCGAAATACACCCGTCAGGGCCTACCCGGAATTGCCTTCCGTGTGGTGGCTGATGATGTGCACCTCGGTGGCACGCTTGGCAAGTACGCCGTCGAGAGTCTCCAAGGCCAAGAACGTGGCCGTGATTGATGACCGTACGGCCTACGGACAGGGCGTGGCCGATGAGTTTGAAAAAGGCGTGGTCGCTGCTGGTGGAACCGTGGTGGGCCGTGAGTTCACCAACGACAAAGCCACCGACTTCAATGCCATTCTGACCACGCTGAAGGCCAAGAAGCCCGATGTGAAGTTCTTCGGTGGCATGGATGCAGTGGCCGGCCCGATGCTCAAGCAAATGAAGCAGTTGGGCATCGAAGCCAAGTTCATGGGTGGCGACGGCATCTGCTCGGCCCAATTGCCCACGCTGGCCGGTGACGGCCTCTCCGATGACCAGGTCTACTGCGCGGAAGCCGGTGGCGTGGAAGGCGAAGAGAAAGTCGGCATGGACAAATTCCGCGAAGACTTCAGGGTAAGTTTGGCCAGAGGTGCAGGTCTATGCTCCTTACGTCTATGACTCTGTCAAAGTCATGGTCAACGCCATGGTGGCCGCCAACTCGTCGGACCCAGTCAAGTACCTGCCTGAGTTGAAGAAGACCAACTACAAAGGCGTGACGGGCATGATCGCGTTCGACGAAAAGGGTGACATCAAGAACGGTGCTCTGACCTTGATGACCTACAAAGGGTGGTGCTCGCACGACCATTGCCGTGATTCACTGATCGGACGGCGCGCTGCCTTCCGGCGAAGTGGTCGCGCTGGGAGGCTGGCTTGAAAGGCCGCTCTTTCGGGCGGCCTTTTTCGTTGTGCGCCCAGCATGGGCGCACACCTGTGGGTGCAAGTCCCGCTGCGAGCTGGTCACAGTGAGCAAAGCGAAGCGCAACTGCGTGAGGGTGACCGAGCGTGGGAAGGAAGCGTGGAGCATAAGTCGCGAGCCGATGGACAAGAACCGCATAGAAGGCGCTGTCAAGCAGGGCGAGTGGGCAACGAACCACGAAGCTCTTGTGACCAATGTCTTGGTGGCGTAAATGCGGCGGTTGTGCGATGAAGGTGTGCGTTCTTACCTGGGGAGATCTCGCCTTGTGCCTGAAAGGGCGACGGCCTTGCCGGAGCGAGAAGTCAGCCGAGGTCGTAGTAGTGCAGGTCCGAAACCCGAATGGGAGGTGTGGCCTGCATGAAGGACCGAACGAGAGTGAGTGACCGAGGACACGAGGATGTCAAAGGCCATGCGTCAGATGCTGGCAAAACCTGACAAAGGTGAATCCGCGGGAGGGCGCGGGTGAAGCCCGGCGTGATCCCACCAGCGACGCGCCTGCGGCCCGCCGCGTGAACACTCCGGGCACAGGGTCATAGCAACTGGCGGGCACTGGCGGCCTGCTGGAGGCGGCGCTGACGAGACAGAACCTGCAAGCGGCGTGGAAGCGCGTCAAGGCCAACAAGGGCGCAGCCGGGGTGGATGAGCTCGATATCGAGCAAACTGCCGGGGTGATCCGCACGAACTGGCCCGACATACGCCAAGAGCTGCTGGCAGGGCATTACCGGCCCAGTCCGGTACGCAAGGTGATGATCCCCAAACCGGACGGGAGCCAGCGCGAGCTGGGCATCCCGACGGTGCTCGATCGGCTGATCCAGCAAGCACTGCTGCAAGTGCTGCAACCGCTGATCGACCCCGGCTTCAGTGAGCACAGCCACGGGTTCCGTCCAGGCAGGCGGGCGCACGACGCGGTCAAGGCCGCGCGGGCCTACGTGCAATCGGGCAAACGCGTGGTGGTGGACGTGGACCTGGCCAAGTTCTTTGACCGAGTCAACCACGACATCCTGATCGACAGGCTCAAGAGGCGCATCGATGATGCTGGAGTCATCCGGCTGGTGCGGGCGTACCTGAACGCCGGGATCATGGATGGCGGGGTGGTGGTCGATCGCCACCTGGGCACGCCGCAAGGCGGGCCACTGAGTCCGCTGCTGGCCAATGTGCTGCTCGACGAGGTGGACAAGGCATTGGAGGCGAGGGGCTACCGCTTTGCGCGCTATGCCGACGACTGCAACGTCTACGTGGGCAGCCAGAAGGCCGGCGAGTGGGTGATGGCCTATCCTCAGGAAGCTCTATGGCGACCTGAAGCTTCAGATCAACGAAGCCAAGAGCGCGGTGGCCAGCGCCTTGGGGCGCAAGTTCCTGGGGTATGCGCTGTGGGTAGTCAAGGGCGGAGAAGTCAAATGTGCAGTGGCCAAGAAGGCACTGGGCAACTTCAAGGTCAGAATCCGGCAACTCACGCGGCGCAGCGGTGGGCGCAGCATGGAGCAAACGGTGGAAAAGCTCAGGCCTTACGTGCTGGGCTGGAAGGCGTACTTCGCATTGGCGCAAACGCCCCGTGTCTGGCGAGAGCTGGATGAGTGGCTGCGCCACCGCCTGCGGGCCATCCAGCTCAAGCAATGGAAAAGGCCCAAGGCGATCCAGCGGGAACTCAGGGCACTGGGAGCATCGCAGGCTGTGGCCAAACAGGTTGCCGGTAACTCTCACCGGTGGTGGCGCAACAGCAACGGGGTCATCAAGAGGGTTCTGACCATTGCGTACTTTGACCGGCTGGGAGTCCCCAGGCTGTCATGACCTCAAGCTCTCGAACCGCCCGGTGCGGACCCGCATGCCGGGTGGTGTGGCAGGGGCGCCTCCGATAATGGAGGCCCCCTATGCCGATTTCCTCGCCCTTGGACTTTCCTAGTGCCTTCTTCAGCGCTTTCCCCCTCTGGCTCGATCAACTGATCCCGGTGATGCGAGATGCGGGCGAGGCGGTGCTGCAGGTTTATGCCAGCGATTTCCAGGTGGTGGTCAAGGAAGATGAGTCACCCGTGACGGCTGCCGACGAGCGCGCTGAACGGCTCATTACTCAGGCACTGGAAAGACTGGCACCGGCAATCCCGGTGGTGGCCGAGGAGGCTTCGTGCGGCAGGCGACCCGGTTGGCCGCTGCGCCTCTGTTCTGCTGGTCGATCCGCTGGATGGAACGCGTGAGTTTGTGAACTGAAATGGCGAATTCACCGTGAATATCGCGTTGGTGGATCAGGGCCGCCCGGTGCTTGGTCTGGTGCTCTTGCCGGCATCGGGGCGGTTGTACGCTGGTGTGAGCGGCGTGGGCAGTTGGGTTGAGGAGAAAGGGATGCGGCGAGCCATACGTTGCCGACGAACGCCACCCCAGGGCGCCACGGTGGTGGCGAGCCGGTCCCACGGTGACGAGGTTGCGATGCGGACGTATCTTGCCGATATTCCCATCAGCGAAATCGTGTTTGCAGGTTCTTCGTTGAAACTCTGCCTGTTGGCCGAAGGGACTGCAGATGTCTATCCCCGGTTTGGGCGGACCATGGAGTGGGACATTGCTGCCGGGCAGGCGGTGCTGGAGGCAGCCGGTGGTCGGGTGGTTCGCCTGGATGGCTCGCCCTTGCGCTACGGCAAGCCGGGGTTTGAGAACCCGGATTTTGTGGCGGGGCGCGGCCTGAAGTTCAGGTTGCCGGCCTGTTGTTCAGGGCCTTGAAAACGCAGGCGGCGGCATAGGCGTCATTGGCCGCATAAACGAGCTGCGATTCGCTCAGCCGGTGGTTGGCCCAGTTGAGGTGGCGGCCTTTGGATTTGACGAAGCGCTGGGAGAACAAAACGGCCACGGCCGCCTTCACGCCCATGTCCTTGCGGTATCCGCGCTCCCGAAACAGGGTGTTGAGCTCAAGAGCGCCGATGGGGTCCACGCCCAGCTTGGCCAGGATGCGCTTGTTGTCATCTCCCAGACCGAATCCGGCGAGGATGCGCCTCGGCTCGCCCAGCAACTGGGTCACTTGCTGGCTGCATCCGGCATCGTACAACTGGAATACCCAGGCATGGGACAAGGTGGCGAGTTGCACGATGTGAGGGCCTTCGGATACCTGGTCCTTGTGGAATGTGGGTTTGGATTCCGTGTCAAATCCCAGTGCGGTGTGTTCGCGCAGTCGGGCGCAGGCCTCTACCGCCTGTGCCTTCGTATTCACCAGTGTGATGTGCGGCATCCCGAGGCGCGGGAATTCGGGCAGCATCGCCATGGTCTCTTTGTCGGGGATGGGGCGGGTGGGGGACATGAGTGAGCGGCTCGTCACGGACAATAATGAAGGCATTGTGCAACGCGACGAATTGTTTGCTGGATTCCGATGGATTACACGCTGAAGTTATATGTGCCCGACGATGTCTCTGACGCGCAGCGGGCGGCGGCCCATCGGCTGTTCCGCGAGGCCTTGGAGATGTCTTTGGGCGGTGCGGCGATGGTCTGGCCGATGTATGAAATGCACAGGGCGCTGGTGCAGCAGTATGGCGATGCGCCTGATGACGACGATCTGAATGCCCAGCAAAGACTGGTGTTCGACGCATGGCAACAGGCGGAGGCGGCGGCACTCGAAGCGGTTTTTGGGCCTTACCGAAACCTTGATGAGGGTGGGTATGAGATTGCCCCCGCGTAGTGCGCGTGGGCAATGCACGCGCTTACCGCCCTTGCGTTTCGGTGCGGGTGTTGATGGTCGGGCTGTCTGATAATCGAGCCCTTGATGTTTGCGTCCTTCCTGGGCGAGCCAAGCCTTTGAAGGACTGTTGACATGAGAAAGACATTTGAGTTGCGCCCTGAGGGCCGCCACCCCGATCGGGTGCTGGATGCGATCAAGCACGAGTTGCGCCGCTACATGAAGCGCGAGCGGCGTCGTGCATTGCCCGAGGGTGCCGATTTCTGGGACTTCGATTGCAGGTTGGGGGCGGATCAGGGCGCGGCCGAGACTGTGCATCCGAAAGTGCTGACGCAGTCGCTGGACGCCGTGGCCGCGACTGGTTGCCCGCAGGTGTATGTCGAGTTGCTGGCAAAACCAGTGACACGGAAACGTTGGGCTGATGGTGATTCCATGGCCCGGGTTGGGGCAGATCGCGATGATGTTGAAGTGGGTGACTGAGGTCAGAGACGCCTGACTCTCTGTCCATCCAGAGCTTCATCCGTTGCCTTGGTCTTTGCTTGCGAGGGCAGCTGCGGCGCGCAGCTTGTCTTTCTTGCTTGGACGCTTGCCTTTGATGCCGCCAGTGCCTTGGGGGTCGTGCGCGTTCGGTGCCGCCGATTCCGTGGGTTCAAACCCTGCCAGATGTTCGCGCGGCAAGCTGAGCCCTTGTCGTTTCTCGATTACGCGCCAGTGGGCGGCGCTTGCCGCGGTGACGAAGCTGATCGCCAGGCCGTTCTCTCCCGCTCGGCCGGTGCGCCCAATGCGGTGGGTGTAGTCGGTTGCTGAACGCGGCAGATCGTAGTTCACCACCACGGGCAGTTGGTCGATATGGATGCCACGCGCGGCCAGATCGGTGGTGACGAGAACGTCCCATCGCTTTTCCTTGAACTCTTGCAGCGTCTGTGAGCGGGCCCCCTGACTGAGACCGCCGTGAAAAGAGGTGGCAAAAACATTGCCTTTGTGCAATTTGGCGGCGAGGTGCTCTGCGGCGTACTGGCTGGCCACGAATACAAGCACGCGGTCCCAGTTGTGCTCTTTCATGAGCTGGCGCAGGAGTTGCGCTCGGCGCTTTTCATCCACTTCGAACACCCTCTGTTCGATCAGGATCTCATCACCGGGCTGCGTGGGCACGTCAAGCGCTGTCGGGTTGTGCAGCAGCCGGGATGCGAGCACCTGCACGGCTGGGGCCATCGTGGCTGAAAAGAGGAGGGTCTGGCGATGGGGCGGTAGCTGGGCAAGTATGCGTTCAAGCTCCTCGGAAAACCCCAGGTCCAGCAGCCGGTCGGCCTCATCCAGAACCAGCTGCTTCACGCCGTTCAGTTTCAAGGCATTTTTGTCGGTCAGGTCCAGCAATCGGCCAGGTGTTGCAATGACGATATCGGCTCCGCCGCGAAGGCTCATCATTTGCGGGTTCAACGACACGCCACCAAACGCGACGACGATTTTGGGTCGATTCTCCAGCGGTTCTGCGAGGCTGCGAAACACCTCAGCAACTTGCGCGGCGAGTTCGCGGGTCGGCACCAGCACCAGTGTGCGCAGATGTCGGGCGCCAATGGAAGAGAGCGCGGCTTGCCATTGCTGCAACACGGGCAGGGCGAAGGCCGCTGTCTTGCCCGACCCGGTGCGGGCGGTGGCCAACAAGTCGCCGCCGTTCAGCACCACGGGAATGGATGCTGACTGGATAGGGGTGGGCGTCAGGAAACCGAGTTTGGAGGCGGCTTTGGCGAGGGCGGGCGCGAGGCCTAAGGCAGTGAATGGCATGGATTGGATCTTTGACGGCAGTGTACCGGGCCATCGCTTACCATGCCGGCCATGCGAGACAAGTTATTGAATGCCGGCCTGGTTTATTCGACGGAATCCGGGCGCATGTGTCCGGTTTGTCGCCGTCCGGTGGGTGATTGCGTTTGCAAGGCCAACGCCAGGGCCATGGTGCCTGCGGGCGATGGCGTGGTGCGCGTGTCTCGGGAAACAAAAGGCCGGGGTGGCAAGGCGGTGACGGTGGTCAAGGGGGTGCCGTTGGATGCGGCAGCGCTGGCCGCTTTGGGCAAGGCGCTCAAGACCACCTGCGGAACGGGAGGAACGGTCAAGGACGGTGTGATCGAGATCCAGGGTGACCACGTTGACCGCATCATGGCGGCCCTGCAGGCCAAGGGTCACAAGGTCAAGCGGGCGGGTGGCTGAGCGCTAGAACAAGCTCGCCCATACCAGACGGGCGCGCATGCCGATTGTGGTGGTGTAGCCAACCGAGGCGTTGCGTATTTGGCCTTGGCTGTCCAGGGTCAAGTAGGCTGGTACCACTTTGACACCGAGGGCGCGCGCTATTTCGCCGTTGGTGTCTACGGCGGTGGGCCATGGTGTCTGGCGCTGTCTCAAGACCGTGGCGACTTTTGTCGAGGGTCCTGATTGCATGGCCACGGTCAGCACCGGCCGACTTTTCGTCAGTGTCTGCACGTTGGGGGCCATGGCCTTGCAGATGGGACACCAGTCGGCCCATACATAGATCGCCACTGGCTCGCCGGGGTGCTGGTTTTGCCACTGTGCCAGGGTGGTTCGGGTCTCCGAGCCGTCGGCCTGCAGGAGCGTGAAGGACAGGGCAGGCGCGGGCCCGGAAGGGATATCTCTCGTTTGCCAGAGGTGAACAGCGATCAATGCGCCCAGCGCAATTGCCACCGTTCCCAGATGAGGCTTGGTGCGTGTCCAGAGTCGGGCGGCGAAATGGGAGCGCATGAAACAAAGGTGGGGCAATGGCCGGAGGGGAACTGGTGGGGGTACGTCAAGTGGAGGTTCTTGGCGGCAATTGGTTCCCTTTTGGGTGTTCCCGCGAGACGGGGCACAGAGCGCGCCGTTCAAGGAGATGGTCTGGTGCATACGCACCTGTCGATGTCTGACCAGCTGCCGGGCCGTGCTTGGTGCCTTAGCGCACCACTTCAAGCAGGCGGTCCAGACCGCCCTCGTTGATCGCGACCATCGCTTGCTCGCGCACCTTGGGCTTGGCGTGGTATGCCACGGAAAGGCCAGCGGCGCCCATCATGGGCAAGTCGTTGGCGCCATCGCCTATGGCGATGCACTGCGTGGGCGAAATGCCCAGCAGGGACGCCACTTCCAGTAGGGTTCGGCGTTTTTCCGCACCGTCGCAGATATCGCCCCATGCCTGGTCAACCAGCCGGCCCGTGAGCTGGCCACAATTGGGCCCGCTCTCGATCTCCAGCACGTTGGCACGGGTGAAATCGATACCCAGCCGCTGTTTGACGCGTTCGCTGAAGAAGGTAAACCCGCCAGAGACCAGCAAAACCTTCATGCCGACGGCCTTGCAGGCCTGGATCAGCTCGGCCGCACCGGGGTTGATGCGCAGACGCTCCACATCCACCCGCTCCATGTCGGCAACGGTCACACCACGCAACAAGGCCACGCGGCGGCGCAAGCTGTCTTTGAAATCGGTGATTTCGCCCCGCATGGCGGCCTCGGTGATGGCCGCCACCTCGCCTTTCCGGCCCACCGCATCGGCGATTTCATCCACACACTCGATGTTGATGAGTGTGGAATCCATGTCGAAGGCGATGAGCTTGAAATCGCCCAGCCGCAGTGGTGGTTGAAAGCTCTGAACGGTGAGGCCGGGGGCAATTTCGCTGGGGGACGTCATGTCCGAATTATTGCGGAAGTCTCGCCTGCACACCTGGGCGTCGAGCCGCTGGTTTCGCCTGACGCCGCGAAAGGTCGCTGCCTTTCCAGGCGGTGATCGGCGTAAAAGCCACCTTGACAGGGGCTATCCAGTCCGGCTCGTTGCCTTCCGTGCTTGGCGCATTCAAGGTTGGGCTGGCTTGGGGGTGAGGGCGTCGAGCGTTTGAATCTGGGTGCGAAGGTCTTTCCCTACCAGATCTTGCAGACTTTGTTGATCGTTCTCAACTGCGTGTCCTTTGGCGCTCAGTTCAGATTTGATCGCCTCGGGCGTGGTTCCCAGCACCTGCGCCAGAACGGGCAACGGAGCTTTCGTCAGTGCGCGCACCGGGGCCGCCCAGCCTGGGTCGCTGGCGGCCTCGCCACCAGCAGGGATGAAACTCAGGGCGAGAACCACGGTGAACAGGCCGATCACAAGCTTGCCTGTGGTTTGGGTGAAGTAACGTTTGAAGGCGTTGAGGTTGAGCACCACGTGCAGCGATACGCCGACCACCATGGCCCAGCTCAGCCATTCGTGGGCGGTTTTGTTGAAGCCGCTGTCCAGGTGGAAAAACATCAGGACGCCAGTGACGGCGCTGAGCAGGAACGCACCAATGACCAGCGGCGTGATCCAGGGGCGGTGGGTGTTGAGGTTCATTTTGAGATCCCTTTCTTCAATGGTTCAGGCCTCATGGTGAAGCCCTTGCTTGAAGTTTCGTGGCCGTTGTGTGAACGGCAGGTGAACACGCACCGGGTGGCCCGGGAAAGCGCCACGGGCCTTGACCTGGATCAAGCTTTTTCGGTCACCTCCCTGGCTTTGGTGGGTTGCCCCAGGTTGCGCAATACGTCGCGCACCAGCAGGACACGGTCTTTCACTTCGGGGAGCTCGCGTTCAATGCGCAGTTTTTCGTTGCCGGCGAGTTTGATGTGGCGGTTCTTTTGAATCAGCTCGATGATTTTCATCGGCTCGATCGGCGGGTTCGCCTTGAAGGTGATGTTGGTGACGCCGGGCGCGGCGTCGACCTTGATCACGCCGTAGGGCGCGCTCAACACGCGCAGGCGGTGCACGTCGATCAGCGTTTGCGCCTGCGTGGGCAGCTTGCCGAAGCGGTCCACAATTTCCTCCAGCAGACCGTCGACCTGGTCGGTGGATTTGGCGGTGGCCAGTTTCTTGTAGAACGACAGCCGCAGGTGCACGTCGCCGCAGTAGTCATTGGGCAGCAGGGCGGGCGCGTGGAGGTTGATGTCGGTGGTGACGCTGAGCGGCGAGAGCAGGTCGGGCTCCCGCCCGGCTTTGAGTGAGGCGACGGCCTCGCTCAGCATCTCGTTGTAGAGCTGAAAGCCGACCTCCAGCATGTTGCCGCTTTGGCTTTCGCCAAGCACCTCGCCAGCACCGCGGATCTCCAGGTCGTGCATGGCAAGGTAGAAGCCGCTGCCCAGTTCTTCCATTTGCTGAATGGCGTCCAGACGCTGAGCGGCTTGCTTGGTAAGGCTTTGGGTGTCGGGCACCATGAGATAGGCATAGGCCTGATGGTGGCTGCGCCCCACGCGCCCGCGCAACTGGTGCAACTGGGCCAGGCCGAACTTGTCGGCCCGGGCCATCACGATGGTGTTGGCCGTGGGGACATCGATGCCGGTCTCGATGATGGTCGAGCACAGCAGCACATTGAAACGCTGGGCCACGAAGTCGCGCATCACGCGTTCGAGATCGCGCTCGGGCATCTGGCCATGGGCGATGGCAATGCGCGCTTCGGGCAGGATCTCTTCCAGTTTCTGTTTGCGGTTTTCGATGGTCTCGACCTCGTTGTGCAGGAAGTAGACCTGGCCGCCGCGCTTGAGCTCCCGCAACACGGCCTCGCGGATCACGCCATTGCTCTCTGAGCGCACGAACGTCTTGATCGCCAGCCGGCGCTGGGGCGCGGTGGCAATGACGCTCAGGTCGCGAAGGCCTTCCAGGGCCATGCCCAAGGTGCGAGGGATGGGTGTGGCGGTGAGTGTGAGCACGTCGACCTCGGCGCGGAGCTGCTTCATTTGCTCTTTGTGTCGCACGCCAAAGCGGTGTTCTTCGTCAATGATCAGCAGCCCGAGGTCTTTGAAGTGGGTTTTTCGGACAGCAGCTTGTGGGTGCCGACCACGATGTCCACCGACCCGTCGGCCACGCCCTTGAGCGCGGCGGTGATCTCCTTCTGGGAGCGAAACCGGCTCATCTCGGCGACTTTGATCGGCCACTTGGAGAAGCGGTCGACCAGGGTCTGGTAGTGCTGTTCGGCCAGCAGCGTGGTTGGCGCCAGAAAGGCAACCTGGCGCCCCCCGGTCACGGCCACAAAGGCCGCCCTGAGCGCCACCTCAGTCTTGCCGAAACCCACGTCGCCGCAGACCAGGCGGTCCATGGGTTGCGGGCTGATCATGTCCTGGATCACGGCGTGAATGGCCGCTTTCTGGTCGGCGGTTTCATCGAAGCCGAAGTCGTTGGCGAATATCTCGTAGTCTTGCGCCGAGTAGCGGAAGGCATGGCCTTGTCGAGCCGCGCGACGCGCGTAGATATTGAGGAGCTCGGCCGCAGCGTCCCGAACCTGCTCTGCAGCCCGGCGTTTCGCTTTCTCCCATTGGCCGCTGCCCAGCTTGTGCAAGGGCGCCTCATCGGCGCTGACGCCGGTGTAGCGGCCAATGAGCTGCAATTGGCTGACCGGCACGTAGAGCACGGCCTTGTCGGCGTATTCCAGGTGGAGGAATTCCATGAGCGCGGGCGAGCCGTCGGGGTTGCGGTCGCCCATGTCCATGTTGACCAGCCCGCGGTAGCGCCCGATGCCGTGGGCGTTGTGCACGACCGGGTCGCCCACGTTGAGCTCGGAGAGGTCTTTGATCAGCGCGTCGACATCGCTGACCTGCTCTTGCTTTCGGCGACGGCGTGCCGATGGGCCAGCGGCGAACAGCTCGGTTTCCGTGATGAAGTCGATGCCGTCTTCCACCGAGGAAAAGCCGACGGTGAGCGCGGCCGTGGCAATGCCGACTCTTTCTTTGCTTTCCCGGAACTCCGCCAGAGAGTCGAAGGCTGGCGGGTTCAAGCCGCTGGCCCGCAGGAAATCGAGCAGGCTCTCGCGTCGGCCCTCGCTCTCGGCAAGGATCAGGATGCGGTGCGCGGTGTTTCGGATGTGCGTCTGCAGCTTCGCCAGCGGGTCTTCAGCGCCCCGCACGACGGAGAGGTCTCCCAGCTTTTGGGCAAAGGCGTTGTCGGCGACGTCCTCCAGTGCCGGGCGCACCGCCAGTTGGGCATGCGCATTGGCCTGGCTGTAGAACTGCTCGGCGCTCAGAAACAACGTTTCGGGTGGCAGCGCGGGGCGTTCGGGATCGGTGCGCACCAACCGGTAGCGGTCCTGGGTGTCTTGCCAGAAGCGCTGGAAGGCGGGTTCCAGGTCGCCATGCAAAACCACGGTGGCCGCTTCACCAAGGTAGTCAAAGACCGTGGCGGTGTCCTCGAAGAACAGTGGCAGGTAGTACTCGATGCCTGCGGTGGCCACCCCGTTGCCCACGTCTTTGTAGATGCGGCTCTTGGTCGGGTCGCCTTCCAGCAGCTCCCGCCATCGGTTGCGGAATTTTGAGCGTGCTGCGTCGTCCATGGGGAACTCGCGTCCGGGCAGCAGACGGACTTCCGGCACCGGGTAGAGGCTGCGCTGGCTGTCGGGGTCGAAGGTGCGAATGCTGTCGATCTCATCGTCGAACAGGTCCACCCGGTAGGGCACCAGCGAGCCCATGGGAAACAAGTCGATCAGTCCGCCGCGCACCGCGTATTCGCCTGGGCTGACGACCTGGGTGACGTGTTGGTAGCCGGCCAGTGTGAGCTGGCTCTTGAGCTTGGCTTCGTCGAGTTGCTGCCTGACCTTGAAATGGAAGGTGTAGCCCGCCAGGAAAGCGGGCGGCGCCAACCGGTAGAGCGCGGTGGTGGCTGGCACGAGCACCACATCGGCCGCCCCATCGCTGTGTTGCGCCTGCCCCCGGGTGTGGATGCGCCACAGGGTGGCCAGGCGCTCGGAGATGAGGTCCTGGTGGGGCGAGAAACTGTCGTAAGGCAGGGTTTCCCAATCGGGAAACATAGCCACACGCAGGTCGGGTGCGAAGAACCCGATTTCGTCGATGAGGCGCTGCGCATCGCTGGCATCGGAGGTGACGATGGCGGTCAGGCGCCCTTGCGACTTGTCCCGTTGGGCCAGTTGGGCGAGCAGGAGGGCGTCGGCTGAGCCGCTTGGGCGGGGCAGGGTGAATCGTTTGCCGGGGTTGAGCTTGGGCAGTTCCATCAGCGAAGGTCTCGGGTGCGCGGGCCTGGCTGCAGGCCAATACGAAAACCCCCGGTTCGACGGAACAGGGGGTGTGTTGCCCTTGATTTTAGAATGAGGCCCCGCTGAACGCTTGAGACCCGGCCATTGACCTCCCACCAAGACCCCCGCTTCTTTGCCTTGTTGCCCTGTGCGGGAACCGGTTCGCGGGCGGGGACCGCTCAGCCCAAACAATACGAGCCCATCGTCGGCAAGCCCTTGGTGCTGCATACGCTGGCGGCTTTTCTCTCGACGCCGAGGATTGACGAGGTGTGGGCCGTGGTGGCGCCTGGTGACTTGTTTCTGCCTGCGGCAGCCGATGCGGTTCGGGTGGCGCCTTGTGGTGGCGCTTCGCGGGCCGAGAGTGTGCGCAATGGATTGTTGGCTTTGAAGGCTTCGGGGGCTTTGGACACGGACTGGGTGCTTGTCCACGATGCCGCGCGCTGCCTCATCACTCCCCAGGAAATTGAAGCCTTGATCGCGTCATGCGAGGGGGATGAGGTCGGCGGATTGCTGGCGCTCAAACTGCCTGATACGTTGAAGTCGGGGCAGGGTGACAGGGTGAGTGAGACGCTGGACCGCTCCGACAAGTGGCTCGCACAGACGCCCCAGATGTTCAGGTTGGCCCCCTTGTTGGCTGCGCTTCAGGCACAGGCCGGGACCGGCTTCGAGGGGGTGACGGATGAGGCCAGCGCCATGGAGTTGGCGGGCCAGTCTCCGAAACTGGTGCCGGGCAGCGCACAGAATTTCAAGGTCACTTACCCGGAGGACTTTGCTTTGGCCGATGCTATTTTGAGGAGCCGCAAATGACCGTTCTGCCCCGTTTGCCTTTTCGCGTCGGCGAGGGCTGGGACACCCACGTGCTGGTGCCCGGGCGGGCTTTGATGCTGGGTGGCGTCCAGGTGCCCCACAGCATGGGCCTTCTCGGGCACTCGGATGCCGATGCCTTGCTTCACGCCATCACCGACGCGCTGTTTGGTGCGGTGGGGCAGGGCGATATCGGTCGCCACTTTCCAGACACCGATGCGGCATACAAAGGGGCAGATTCTGCGGTGTTGCTGGCCGAAGCCATGCGCGAGGTCCGCTTGGCAGGCTACGAACTGGGCAACTTGGACGCCACCGTGGTGGCCCAGGCGCCCAAGCTGGCACCCCACATCCCCGCGATGTGTGAGCGCATTGCCGCGGTGCTCGGCGTGTCCGTCGGTCAGGTGAACGTCAAAGCCAAGACCGCGGAGCGGTTGGGGCCTGTGGGCGAAGGGTTGTCGATGGAAGCACGGGCGGTGGTGCTGCTGATCTCCCGCGCCTGAGGCTTCGCTATTTGGCCAGCGGCAGTTTGATGTGGGCGGACAGGCCGCCGGTGCTGCTGTTGGCCAGGGCGAAGCGGCCGCCCATACGGGCAATGGCGCGTTCGACGATGGCCAGCCCCAGACCAGTCCCGGTGGCCGAGCTGCGCGAGGCATCACCACGGAAGAAGGGTTGGGTGAGCTGTTCCAGCATCTCCGGACTTACGCCACTGCCATGGTCGCGCAACTTGATCAGAACGGAGCCGTCTTTGGTCTTGGCCGCAATATCGATGCGCACCACCGCCGTGATCGGGTCTTTTCCGTAGCGCTGGGCGTTCTCCAGCAGGTTGGAGAAGACGCGGTGCAGTTCCACCGCATCCCCCATGATGATGGTGTTCTCGGGGATGACGCATTTCACCACCACGTCGGGCGGGTTGCCCATGGCGAAAATGGCGGCTTCCAGCACCTCGTTGAGGTTGACCCGGGAGGCATCGAGGTGGTCGGGGCGGGCGTAGTCCAGGAACTTGTCGATGATGGCGTTGACCTGTTCGATATCGGCCGACATGTGCTCGCGCGCCTCCAGGTTGTCCACGCTCATCTCGGTTTCCAAGCGAAGGCGGGCCAGGGAGTGCGCAAGTCGTGGGAGATGCCGGCAAGCATCAGCGCCCGATCGTGTTCGATCTTGCTCAGCTTCTGTGCCATGCGGTTGAACCCGATGTTGACCTGTCGAATTTCGCTGGTGGCCACGGATTCATTGAGTTGACTGGCATTGAAGTCGCCTTCCCGTACGCGGCTGGCGGCAAATGACAGGCTTTTGAGCGGCCGGTTGATGAGGCGGGCGATGAGGGCCGCACCGGCAAGCGAGAGCAGGGCGGCTGTGCCGAGCCAGATCAACCAGGTGGTACCGGCGACGAGCTGAATGCGCGACGGGTCGACCTGAAGCCAGTAGGGGTCGTTGCCGATGTTCAGGCCGATCCACAGCCCACCCTTGTTGTTGACCTCGCGCGCAACGATGGTGGATTCGCCGAGGCGTTCTTTGATCAGTGCCGCTGTGCGTCGACTCAGAGAGTCCTCGTTGAAAGGGCGGTACAGGTCGCCAGGCTCCCGGGGCGCGATGCGAACGCCTTCTTCATCGGCAAGGGTTTTGACCAGGGAGACCCGTGCGATGGAGTCGGAGTTGACCAGGGCGGCGCGACTCAGATTCACCAGTGAAGCCAACTGCCTGGCGCTTTGAAGGGAGCGGGGTTCGAATTCAAGGGCCCTGAACGTCTGGAGCCAGGCAATGAAGCAGCCAAGCAGCAGCATGCTCAGGAGAAAGAACGTGCGCCAGAAAAGGCTTACTTCCCGGGGCGGACGGGCTTCCAGCGGTGCGGGGGCGGTCTCCAGCGCGGCCGGTCCGGTCTCGAAGGGAACCCGGGATTCGTCGGCGTAGTTGGAACCAGCGGATTGGCGGGCGTCGTCGCTCATCAGGCTGCGCCATCGGGTACGAACACGTACCCGACGCCCCACACGGTTTGAAGGTACCGTGGCGAAGCCGCATCTTCTTCGATCAGCTTGCGCAAGCGCGAGACTTGCACGTCCAGGCTGCGGTCAAAGGGCTCAAATTCACGCCCTCGCGCCAGTTGGGCCAGCTTCTCTCGTGAAAGGGGCTGGCGAGGGTGGCGGACCAAGGCTTTCAGCATGGCGAACTCACCGGTGGTCAGGGGCAGTTCTGCGCCGTCTTTGCGCAAGGTCCGCAGACTCAGGTCGAACTCGAAGGGGCCGAATGTGACCGTTTCTGCGTCTTGTGAAGGGGCACCGGGCACTTCGGTCGGCGGTCGGCGGCGCAAGACGGCGTGGATCCGTGCCAGCAATTCCCGGGGATTGAATGGCTTGCCCAGATAGTCGTCCGCACCCACCTCAAGGCCCACGATCCGATCCACATCTTCGCTCTTGGCGGTGAGCATGATGATGGGGGTGCGATCGGCATTGGCCCGCAGGCGGCGGCAAATGGACAAACCGTCTTCTCCAGGCATCATCAGGTCGAGAACGATCAGGTCAACCGAGTCCCGCTGGAGCACGCGGTTGAGCGCCTTGCCGTCTTCGGCCAGGATCACCTCGAAGCCTTCTTGCATCAGGTAACGCCGCAAGAGGTCCCGGATTCGCACATCGTCGTCGACCACCAGCACTTTGTTGGGACGCGGGTTGTTGGCTTGTGTCATGTGCGGCTCTCCTGAAATTTGAATGGGCAGATGTTTGGCTGGCCATCAATACTAGGGTTAACCCTAGTATTGACTTGAAGTAGTGAAATGAAACTGTAACTTGGCTGATTGTGACATCGATAAGCTGTTGAGTAAAAACATTTTTTTTGAGAAAGACACGCTGTTACATAATTTGCGGGGGCGACGCATGGAAGGGGTCGCGCCTGTGCTCAGATCGGTGCTTCTGAATTTGTCGCGCGGCGTTCCACCGCCGGACCCATTTCGTTACAAGGAACTTGCAATGGCAATCAATTTCACCGACCAAAACCAATCGATGGCGCGGACACGAGCCTCCCTGTCCCGGGGCAGATCCCTGAGGGCGGTCGTGCTGGCGCTGGCATTGGCAACACCCATGGCAATGGCCCATGCCCAAGCAAGCATTGCACCGGCGGTTCAGCCGGCCAACCTGGTCAGTCTGTCTGCCAGTGGTTTTCTTGAGGTGCCGCAAGACTGGCTGACTGTGCGCTTGAGCGTGAGTCGGGAAGGCAATGACGCGGCATCGGTTCAATCACAACTGCGCAAGGCGCTGGACAGTGGCATGGCGGTGGCGCGCGCCGCGGTCGCTCCCAATCAACAACTCCAGGCCCGCAGCGGCGCCTTTGGTGTCTACCCCAGCTATGACAAGAACGGGAAAATCAATGGATGGCAAGGCAAAGCCGAGCTGGTGCTGGAGGGACGGGACTTCACAAAAATCGCCAACACGGCTGGAAACATCGACTCAATGGCGATCTCGGGAATGGGTTTCACCCTTTCCCGGGAAACCCGGCAAAAGTTGGAATCGGATGTGCAGGCCCTGGCCATCGACCGGTTTCAGGCCCGCGCCAAGGAGGTTGCCAAGGGGTTTGGATTTGATGGATTTCAGTTGCGAGAAGTCAACGTCTCTTCGGCCGACGAGGGGGCAGACATGCCCATCCAGCAAATGCGTGCCATGGCCATGGAGGCCAAGTCCATGGTGAGCGCTTCGCGCGCGGTGGCCGTGGAGCCGGGCATGAGCCGTGTGACCGTGAACGTGTCGGGCACGGTGGCTTTGAAATAAGGAAAAGAGGGTGGCCGCTGAATGCCACCCTCAACCGCCGCCGCGTCTTGGTGGTGCACCGCGGCGTTCGCTGGCGGTCATCCGGGCAGCTGGGGATGACCTGACGATCACTGGGCTGTCCAGCCTCCATCCATATTCCAGGCCACGCCCCGGACGTTGGCAGCCGCTGGCGAGCAGAAAAAGACCGCGAGTTCGCCCAGCTCTTCGGGTGTCGTGAATTGAAGGGATGGCTCTTTTTCGCTGAGCAGCTGCTTTTTGCCTCTTCGTCTGACAGACCCTGGGCGGCGGCCTTTGCATCAACCTGTTTTTGAACCAAGGGCGTGAGCACCCATCCCGGACAAATGGCGTTGCAGGTGACGCCGCTGGTGGCGTTCTCCAGTGCCGTGACTTTGGTGAGGCCTACCACCGCGTGCTTGGCCGCCACATATGCCGACTTCTCAGCGGATGCGACCAGACCGTGCACCGAGGCCACATTGATGATCCGGCCCCAGTTGGCTTTCTGCATCGAAGGCAATGCCAGCCGGGTGGCGTGGAATGCGCTCGACAGGTTGATGGCGAGAATGGCATCCCACTTCTCGACGGGGAAATCCTCTATTCGGGCCACGTGCTGGATGCCGGCGTTGTTGACCAGGATGTCCACCTGCCCGAACTTCTCCGCGGCAAACGCCATCATTGCTTCAATTTCTGCGGGTTTGCTCATGTCGGCGCCGTGGTAGGCGACCTTGGCGCCCAATGCAGCGATTTCGTCTTGCGGTGTTTGCGCATCGCCAAAACCGTTGAGCACGATGTTGGCACCCTGGCGGGCCAGAGCCTTCGCAATGCCCAGGCCGATTCCACTGGTGGAACCTGTGATGAGCGCGGTTCGATTTTTCAACATGGGTGAACTCCTGTTCCATTAGGATAGGTTGCAAACGTCGCTTTGATTATCACGGACAGACCACCATGCCACTGAATTCGCCCTTGCCCAAGCTGCACCACATTTCCGTGCCTGGACCGGCTGGCGCCAGTGGAGGAGAGCGGCGCATGGCCTACTGGGAGTGGCCTGCTCAGTTGGACGCTGACGACCCCCATGTGGTGATCTGCGTCCACGGACTGTCGAGACAGGGGCGGGATTTTGATTCGCTGGCTGCGGTTTTGAGCCAACGCGCTCGGGTGCTTGCCGTTGATGTGGCCGGACGAGGGCACAGCGACTGGCTGGCCGACCCGATGCAGTACCAGGTGCCCATCTATGCGGCCGATGTGGCGGCCTTGATCGCGCAGGTGCGGGCGGCGAGCCCCAACGCGGTGGTGGACTGGGTGGGCACAAGCATGGGTGGTTTGATGGGTATGGGACTGGCCGCTCAGAAGGCCACGGGGATTCGGCGGCTTGTGCTCAACGATGTGGGGCCAGTCATTCAATGGGCGTCTTTGCAGCGCATCGGAACCTATCTGGGGATGAATCCCTCTTTTGAGTCCGAGCAGGCGGCAATCGCCTACCTTGCGTCCATTTCGGCCGGTTTTGGGCCCCATACGCCAGACCAATGGCGGACGTTGTCGCTGCCCATGTTGCGCGAACGAGATGGCCGCTGGTGGCTGCACTATGACCCGGCGCTGGCAGAGCCCTTCAAGGCCCTGACGGCGGCTGAAGACGGCGAGGCCCTGGCGAAGGCGGGAGAGGCCACACTCTGGGGGTTGTATGACGCCATTGAGTGTCCTACCTTGTTGTTGCGCGGTGCGGAGTCTGACCTGTTGTCCAGGGACACTGCTAAAGAGATGGGTTTGCGCGGTCCCCGGGCGCGGTGCATCGAGTTTGAGGGGGTTGGCCATGCGCCCACCCTCGTGACGCCTGATCAAATTGATGCGATCAGGGACTTTCTCTGGACCCGTTGAATGGCGGGTGTATTTCTGATGAGCAACGAGACTGAAAGTCGGCCCGCAGGTGGCGCCAATACAGCCGACGCAGGGCAAACCTCGGCGATTGTGGCGGCCACTGCCGACAGCCTGCCCCACCAGGCGCAGGCCTTGCGGCGCGCGCGCGCTTTTGCAGAGCCCTTGCTGGCCGGTGAGCAGCTGGACACCGGTGAGAACACCCTGGAGCATGCGGATGCCGTGGCCGAGATTCTTCGAGGCATCGGCGGGTCTGAGGCGATGCAGGCCGCTTCCTACCTGGTCTATGCCTGTCAGCACCTGAATCGACCGCTGGAGGTCATCACAAAAGCCTTTGGTGCGCCATTTGCAGCGCTGGCCATGGAGACCACCAAGCTGGTGCAACTGCAACGCCAGGCACGCATCAAGGCAGCGGAGGTGCAGGCCAAGAAGGTGGAAGAGCGGCAGGCCGCCCAGGAGATGCATCTGCAGTTGCCGGCGCCGGGAAAGGCGCCGGTCTCCGAGCTGGCTGCCAGTCAGACCGAAAACGTTCGAAAAATGCTGCTGGCCTTCTCGCGCGACATGCGCGTGGTGATGCTCCGCCTGGCTTCGCGCTTGCAAACGCTGCGGTACTTTGCACAAAGCAAAGGCGACCCCGGCGAAGCCATGGCGAGCGAGTCCTTGCAGGTGTTCGCGCCGTTGGCCAACCGCCTCGGAATCTGGCAGATCAAATGGGAAATGGAGGATCTTGCTTTCCGGTTTCTTGAGCCGCAGACCTACAAGGATGTGGCCCGGATGCTGGACGAAAAGCGGGTCGAGCGCGAGTCGCATGTGGAGCAGGTGCGGCAGTCGCTGGAAGACGCATTGCTGAAACAAGGCATCCGTGCGTCGGTGCAGGGGCGCCCCAAGCACATCTACAGCATCGTCAAGAAGATGCGGGGCAAGTCGCTCGACTTCGAGCAGGTGTTTGACATACGCGCCCTGCGCGTCGTGGTGCCCGAATCAGACGACTGCTATGGGGTGCTGGCCTGGGTTCATGCGAACTTCACGCCGGTGCCTGAGGAGTTTGACGACTACATCGCCAAACCCAAGGCCAATGGCTACCAATCCCTGCACACCGTGGTGCGAGATGAGTTGGGGCGAGCGTTTGAGATCCAGATACGCTCGCAAGCCATGCATGACCATGCCGAACACGGCGTGGCAGCACACTGGGCATACAAAGAGGCGGGCACCAAAGGGTACGCGGGTGTGTCTGCTTCCTCCGACTACGACGCCAAAATCGCGGTCCTTCGCCAACTGCTGGCCTGGGAGCGTGATCTGAGCGGTGGGGCGCAGGGGTTGTTTGATGACCGCATCTATGTGCTCACGCCGGACGCAGCCATCGTCGAACTGCCTCAAGGCGCCACCCCCGTGGATTTTGCGTACACGGTGCATACCAATTTGGGTCACCGGTGTCGTGGTGCGCGGGTGGATGGCGCCATGGTGCCACTCAACACACCACTTCAAAACGGTCAGACGGTGGAAATCACGGCCGCGAAGGAGGGTGGCCCGTCTCGAGACTGGCTCAACGGCGAACTGGGTTATCTGGTCAGTCATCGAGCAAAAAGCAAGGTCAGGGCCTGGTTCAATGCGCTGGCGCTTGCCGAGACGGTGGCGCGCGGGCGGGAGGCGGTGGAGAAACTGCTGCAACGCGAGGGCAAGACTGCGCTGAAACTCGACGATCTCGCGGTCGCGTTGGGGCTGGATTCGGCTGGCGAGCTTTTCGAGCAGGTTGGCAAGGACGAACTGTCCTTGCGCGCTATCGAGAATCACCTGCGCCCGAATGAGCCGGCCGAGGTGGTCGAACTTCCCTGGCTGAAAAAACCAAGGAAAGCGTCTGGCCGGCCGGCTGGTGGCGTGCTGGTCGTGGGCATGGATTCGCTGATGACGCAACTTGCCAAATGCTGCAAGCCGGCGCCGCCCGACGAGATCGGTGGATTTGTGACGCGTGGCAAGGGTGTGAGCGTGCACCGTGCTGACTGCACCGATTTTGTCCATTTGCAGCGCAAATGCCCGGACCGGGTGATTCAGGTGGAGTGGAGTGGTCAGCCCTCGCCGGTGCGCGATGGGTTGGCGCCGGTATATCCGGTGGATGTGGGCGTGGAGGCCCTCGACCGCCAGGGGCTGCTGCGGGACATTTCGGAGGTCTTTGCCCGGGAAAAGATGAATGTGATCGGGGTGCAGACCCAAACCGTCAAGGGCATCGCATGGATGACATTCACGGTGGAACTGACCGATGCTCGTCAGGTCGCGAGGGCCATGGCTGTTGCCAGCGATGTGCCAGGCGTGCGCAGCGTGCGCAGAAAGTGATTGGGGCTTTCAAAAAAGTGAAAATACCTGATATACTGCGAGGCTTCGGACAGTTTGTAGGCGCGTAGCTCAGCTGGTTAGAGCACCACCTTGACATGGTGGGGGTCGTTGGTTCGAGTCCAATCGCGCCTACCAAATTTCGTTCGATGCCATCAAGGGCCCGGCTTTTGTCAGGCCCTTTTTTCATGGCCAAATCTTGGTTTTGGGCAAAGCCAGGCTCATTTGACAGCGCCCTTCGGGGAAAGCCCTTTTGCTAGCATTTCGCGAGCTTTCTACAATGTGACGAAGCGTTCATTGTCCAGCGTTGCTTGGCGAAGCGCATCCACCCCCACGAAAGCCGCATTGTGCAAAAAGACAAGTCATCCCCTGAGAACGCTTCATCGACCGATACCGGTGCCGTGCGTGTGATCAAGAAGTATCCCAATCGTCGGCTTTACGACACCGACAGTTCGTCATACATCACCCTGGCGGAGGTGAAGACGCTGGTGATGGGTGGTGAGCCTTTTGTGGTGCGCGACGCCAAGACCAACGACGATCTCACCCGAAGCATTCTCTTGCAGATCATTCTGGAAGAGGAAACGGCCGGTGTGCCCATTTTTACCGAGCAGGTGCTTGCCAACATCATCCGCTTTTACGGTCACGCCATGCAGGATTTCATGGGCAGTTACCTGGAGAAAAACGTCCAGGTATTCATGGAGATGCAGCACAAGATGGCCGAACAGGGGCAAGGGCTGAACCCGGAGGTGTGGAAGCAGTTCATGAATGCGCAGGCACCGCTGATGCAAGGGATGATGGGTGCATACATGGAACAGTCTCGCTCCGCCTTCACGCAGATGCAGGAACAGATGCAGAAGAACAGCGAACAGTTTTTGGCCGCCCTTGGGCTCAAGCGCTGAACAAGTCGTTCGGTCGGTGTATTCGACGCCGGGACCTTCGTTGCTCTGGAGACAATCTGGCGCATGAATGAACCTGTAGCAAATTTCGGGCGCGCCGGCGCCCAAAGTCGGATTTGTGAGCCTGGGCTGCCCCAAGGCCTTGACCGATTCCGAGTTCATCCTTACGCAACTCAGCGCAGAGGGTTACCAAACGTCCGCCATTTGCGGGCGCCGATCTTGTGGATCGTCAACACCTGCGGCTTTATCGACGATGCGGTGAAAGAAAGCCTCGACACCATCGGCGAAGCGCTCGCTGAGAATGGCAAGGTGATCGTGACCGGTTGTCTTGGTGCCCGCGATGGTGAGGGTGGGGGCATGGCGTTCGCTCGGTCTACCCCAGCGTGCTCGCGCCGTGACTGGGCCCCACGCGACCCACGAGGTGATGGAGGCCGTGCATGCCCACTTGCCGAAACCCCACGATCCCTTTGTGGACCTCGTTCCGGCTCAAGGTATCAAGCTCACGCCGCGCCACTATGCCTATCTGAAAATCAGCGAGGGATGCAACCACCGCTGCACCTTCTGCATCATTCCCTCGATGAGGGGAGACCTGGTCAGTCGCCCGATTGGCGACGTGCTGACCGAGGCGCGTGCAAGCTGTTTGAGGCGGGTGAAAGAGCTGCTTGTGGTGAGTCAGGACACTTCGGGCCTCACGGTGGATGTGAAATACCGAACAGGCTTCGATGGCGAACCCGTCAAGACGCGCATGCTCGACCTGGTGCGTTCCTTGGGCGAGCTTAAGTCCCATGGTGCTCAGGTGCGGCTGCATTACGTGTATCCGTACCCCCATGTCGATGAGGTCATCCCGCTCATGGCGGGAGGGACTGTGTTTGCCTTATCTGGATGCCGTTTCAGCACAGCCACCCCGATGCTCGCTGCTGCATGAAGCGCCCCGCCAGCGGAGAGCGCAACCTGGAACGCATTGCCCGGTGGCGGAGTTGTGTCCTGAGCTGGTGGTGCGAAGCACCTTCATCGCGGGGTTTCCGGGCGAGACCGACGACGAGTTTCAGCATCTTCTGGATTTTGTGCAGGAAGCCGGTATCGATCGCGCTGGATGTTTCGCCTATTCCCCGGTGGAAGGTGCTGCGGCCAACGCTTTGCCAAATCCTGTCCCCGTAGAGGCGCGGCTCGCCGAGCGCAGTTCATGGCGGTTGCCGAGGCTGTTTCTGCGAACAAGCTTGAAGCGGCGCGAGTGGGCGCCACCATGCAGGTATTGGTCGATTCCGCACCTGGAATGGGCAAGAAGGGCGGAGTGGGCCGAAGCTATGCCGATGCGCCGGAGATCGATGGTGTGGTCAGGTTGCTGCCTCCTGAAAAGGTCAGCAAGGCCATGAAGGTTGGCGAGTTCACCAAGGCGCGCATTGTGGCGGCCGAAGGGCACGATCTGGTGGCGGTTCCGTTTTGACCCAGCCCTCTCTGGGTGTGCCGCTCAACTGCCGCGTTGCGGCGGCAGCGCTTTCATCCTGGTCAGGTGTGCAGGTCGGGGCTGTTCCTGCGAAACAAGGGGGCACAGAGCTGTGGGGGTTGCCCGCACGATTGCCCGGCTTCTTCAATCATCCAAGGGCCAGTCAGACACCATTTGGCAATCTGGCTTTTTCTTTCTCACGGACGAGCGCCATGAAAAAGGGCTTGCAACACAACGTTTGCAAGCCCTTATGATCATGGTGCCCAAGAGAGGACTCGAACCCACGCCTCTCGGCGCTAGTACCTGAAACTAGTGCGTCTACCAATTCCGCCACCTGGGCATCTCAGGAAAACCAGAAGTATATCAGAGATTTTTGTGAACGAAAAAAACAACTTGCTTGCCGAATTTGAAGGTGTTGTATCAGGCCATCGCGATGGACACGGCTTTGTGATTCGAGACGATGGACTGGCCGACATCTACTTGCCATCCAATGAGATGAGAGCCGTGCTGCACAAAGACCGGGTCAAGGCCCGCATCGTGCGAACTGGATCGGAAAGGCCGGCCAGAAGGGCGTGTGACCGAGATTGTTGATGTCGGATTCCCCCATCATTGGCCGGCTCCTCCAGGAGAGTGGCGTATGGCTGGTCGCGCCAGAAGACAAGCGCTATGGCCAAGATGTGTTGATTCCCAAGACAGCCACAGGCCAGGCCAAGCCGGGCCAGGTGTGGTGGTGGAATTGACCGAGCCGCCGGCCTTGTATGGCCAGCCGGTCGGGCGCGTCAAGTGAGGTGTTGGGCGACGACATCCAGGCATGGAGATTGAGATCGCAGTACGCAAGTACGGCGTTCCCCATGCATTTTTCCGATGCCGCCTTGGCGCAGGCGCGCCAGTTGCCAGACCATGTGCGGGCCAGCGACCACCAGGGGCGCGTGGATTTGCGCGATGTTCCGCTGGTCACCATCGATGGTGAAGACGCACGCGATTTTGATGACGCCGTGTATTGCGAGCCAGCCAAGGTGGGGCGTGGCAAAGGGTGGCGCTTGCTGGTGGCGATTGCCGATGTGAGCCACTATGTGGAGACGGGCGCGCCCATTGACGTGGACGCATACGATCGGGCCACTTCGGTGTATTTCCCGCGTCGGGTGATTCCGATGCTGCCCGAGAAGCTGTCCAATGGCCTCTTCGTTTCTTGAACCCGGGCGTGAAACGCTTCCGTACGGCTTGCGACATGCTGATCAACGCCAAGGGCGAGGTCCATGCCTACCAGTTCTATCCGGCGGTGATGTTCAGCCACGCGCGCTTTACCTACACCGAGGTTGCCGCCATCTTGCAAAACACCCGCGGTCCTGAAGCTGCCCAGCGCAAAGCCCCGGTTCCCTATTTGCTGAACTTGCACGACGTATACCGCGCCTTGCTGGTGGCGCGTCAGGCGCGCGGAGCAGTTGACTTCGAAACCACCGAAACACAAATCGTTTGCGACGAATCGGGTCGCATCGAGAAGATTGTTCCCCGTACCCGGAATGATGCGCACAAACTCATCGAAGAAGCCATGCTGGCTGCCAATGTGTGCTCGGCCGATTTCATTCGGCAAAGCAAGCATGTCGGGCTGTTTCGGGTGCACGAAGGCCCAACGCCGGAGAAGCAGGAGATTTTGCGCAACTACCTCAAGGCCATGGGGTGCCCCAGGACGATCACCGACAACCCCCAGCCATCGGAGTTCCGTCACATTGCCGAGAGATGACTGGCGACCGGCCCCGAAGCGCAGCAGATTCACATGATGCTTCTGCGCTCCATGCAGCAGGCGATCTACACCCCCATCAACAGCGGCCATTTTGGGCTGGCTGATGCCTACACCATTTCACCAGTCCGATTCGCCGATATCCTGATCTGCTGGCACCGGATCAAGGATCCTTCCGTGCAAAAGCGTTACCAGTTGGCCGACGCTGCCCACACCCGGTGAGGCGTACGCTGCGCCCGCAAGCGCCTGGCCAGTCGGGTCAAACCACCGTCGGAGCAGCCAGCGAAAAAGCCGTCCGCAGACACCTTGGCCTGGCAGGCGGCCGGTCTGCATTGCAGCGCCAACGAACGCCGTGCCGACGAGGCCAGCCGGGATGTTGAGGCCTGGCTCAAGTGCAAGTACATGCGCGAGCACCTTGGTGAGGAGTTCACGGGTGTGGTGAGCTCGGTGACAAGCTTTGGTTTGTTTGTGACGCTCGATGCCATGTATGTTGAGGGCTTGGTTCACATCACGGAGCTGGGTGGGGAGTACTTTCGCTTCGATGAGACGCGCCAGGAGTTGCGCGGCGAGCGCACCGGTATCCGGTATGCGTTGGGGACCAAGGTCAATGTGCAGGTCAGCCGCGTTGATCTGGATGGCCGTCGAATTGACTTCAGGCTCGTCACTGGGGAGGATGATTCGTTGCGTTACGCGCGACAAAGCTGGCGCCTCGGGTGACGATGCCGAGGGTGATCGGCGAGGCAAGGCGCGCCGAAAGCGAGCCGAAAACAATGGCAGCGGTAGCTCAAGGCCATTGAGTGGGGCCGCAGCGCATGTGCAGGAGCTCAAATCTGCCGTCAAGCGGACCGCTGGGAAGAAAAGCTCGCGCAACGGAGAGCGAAATGGCGGCAGCAAGTCGAGGAAAGGTCGGCGCTAGTTGGCGCGGAGAGGTACCGTGAATATCCTGTTTTTCCTGTTGGACACCTTCTTTTTCATCCTGATCGGTTGTGCATTGCTGCGTGCCTGGATGAACTACCAGCGCATTCACATGCAGGCACAGCCGGGTCGGTTTGCCATGGCTGTGACCGATTGGCTGGTCAAACCAGCGAGGCGCTTGCTGCCCCAGGCGCTGGTGCAGAGCCGCTTTGACTGGGGGAGTTTCCTGGCCGCTGTGTTGCTTGCAATGGCTTACGCTGGGCTTCGACTCACCTTGACGACCCCCTTGGCGGCCTCGCCTGTTGCGATATTGCTTGGCATCGCTTGGCTGGCCGGTGCCTTCTTGTTGCGGGTTTTGCTCCAAGGACTGATCGTTCTTCTGCTGGTCTTCGCTGTGTTGTCCTGGGTGCAACCCGGGGCGCCCGTCATGGGGACGCTGGATCGACTGCTCTCGCCGTTGCTCACGCCAGTGCGGCGCATCGTTCCCACCATTGGGGGGTGGATCTGTCTGTTCTGGTTCTCCGCCTTCTGCAGGTTTTGATGATGGCCTCGGGCTTTAGCGGGCATCGAGTCTGTGGAATGGACGGGGAGTGGTCTAACGGGTCAGCCAGTCTGCCGTCAGAGGTCGGTTGCCATGCGCCTGGACCCACTCGTCAGCCAGGCGTCCGTGTTCAAACACGCTGTTGAGTGTGGCTGAATGGGCGCTGGTGCCACCGCCGGAAATGGCCAGCGCGGCACCCAACATGCCCGCCAACACATCGCCGGTGCCTGCGGTTGCTAGAGCGGCGTTGCCGCTGGCATTGATGGCGGGGCGTTCGCCCGGGGCGGAAATGACTGTGCCAGACCCTTTGAGCACACAGATCACGCCAAAGCGCTGGCTCAGTTCGGTGGCCGCACGGGTGCGGTCAGACATGACTTATTGGGTCGAACAGCCGAGCAGTCGAGCCGCTTCCAGTGGGTGGGGGGTGATCACCGTGGTGCGGTTGCTTGTATGCCGCTCGGTCAGGCCAATTTGAAGCTGCATCGGCTGCCACAGCGTTGAGCGCATCCGCGTCCAGCACCAGTGTCTGTGCATCTGCCAATACCGTGGAAGCGCGGGAACTGGGCGGCCTCGCCCCTGCCGCAACCGCACACCACGGCACCTCGCCTCATCAGGCTGTCGCGCTTGGCCGCCCCCAGGGTGCGGAACATGAGTTCAGGCTGCTGAGGGTCGAAGATGCTTTCAGGCAGGTGTTCCTCAAGGAGGCTGAGAAACACCCGTCCAGCCCCTGTCCGAATGGCGGCGCGCGCAGCCAGGAGCGCGGCGCCACCCATGGCGACTCCGTTGGCGCTCAGCCCCTGACCGCCAATGACAAGGACGTCGCCATAGCTGCCCTTGTGTGAGGCGTGCCTTCTTGGCGGGACTCGCGGTACCAGGCTTGGGTGCATAAAGGATGGCGGTGGGGGGACGGTCTCGTCTGGACGCTGTCCCAAGTCGTGAAAATCCAGATGTCGCCAGCGGCGTCACGGCCGTGGCAGGTGAATAGGCCTGGCTTGAGCGTGAGCAGCGAAAGCGTGTACCGGGCAGCAACAGGGGGCGCTTCGTCCCCCAGCAGAGCGCCGGTGTCGGCCATCAAGCCGCTGGGGACGTCGACTGCCAGGACCGGGCTGGGGCTGGTGCGCAACTGCGACAGGACCTTTGCCAGAGGGCCTTCCGGCTCCCGGGAAGCACCGATTCCCAGTAGGGCATCGATTGCAAAGTCGTATTGATCGGGTGGTTGGGCCGAGAGCGTCAGTCCGCAGTCCAGGGCATTCCGCAACGCATTGCTCGCATCGGGTGGCAAATGGCCCGGATCGCCCGTCAGGGTGAGGTGGATGCGCCGAGTCAAACCCCGTTGCTGGTTGTTGTTGTGCAGTGCCGTGGCTGCAACCAGTCCGTCCCCTCCATTGTTGCCAGGTCCACAGGCGACCCAGAGCGATTGAGCGTGTGGTGCCAGTGCTTCCGTCAGGCTTGCAACGGCTCTTCCGGCCTGCGCCATCAGCGCATGGGGCGGGAGCGAGCTGCCGGCGATTTGTTCGAGACGTCGGGTTGAGCGCATCGCCGCGAAGGCTTTCCTGGCTGAAAAGGATATTTCGTGCATGGAGAATCTTTGTGGCGCGCGATGCTGGCGCGTTCGACGGGGAGGAGGGCCACCAAAGTTTCCGCCATCTTCCGGTTCGCGTCGCCGGCTCTTCCGATGGCGCCCACATCCGCGTTGGACGGGCACCCGCCCGCAGGTTTCACGATGCGCCGCTGTCTGCCGCCGCGAGCGATTCGAGGGGCGGGGGCCAATTTGAGTCGTGCAAACTGCTATAATCGATAGGCTTTGTCAGGTATCTCTGCGAAGTAATCTCAAACCAGCCCAACCGGGTGTTGGCGGCGCAGTGCAATCGGCTGCATCGTTGATCGGGGCTGGATTTAAGTCCTAACCTTTGGAAAATCTATCATGTCTATCTCCATGCGCGAAATGCTGGAAGCCGGTGTGCACTTTGGCCACCAGACCCGCTTCTGGAACCCCAAGATGGCGCCGTTCATCTTTGGCCATCGCAACAAGATCCACATCATCAACCTCGAAAAGACGTTGCCGATGTTTGAGGAGGCTGCCAAGTTTGTGCGCCAACTCACCGCCAACCGTGGCACGGTACTGATGGTCGGTACCAAGGCCAATCTCGCGACATCGGGCTCCAGGAAGCCCGTCGCGCAGGCATTCCCTACGTCGATCAAAGGCTGTTATTGGGTGGCATGTTGACCAATTCTCAAGACGGTTAAGACCTCCATCAAGCGCCTCAAGGACATGCAAGCCCAGAAAGAGGCTGGCCTTGATTCCATGAGCAAGAAGGAGCAACTGATGTTTGCTCGTGAAATGGAGAAGCTGGAGAAGGACATTGGTGGCATTCAGGATATGAACGCCTTGCCTGACGCGATCTTCATGATCGATGTGGGCTTCCACAAGATTGCTGTGCTTGAGGCGCAGAAGCTTGGTATCCCTCTGGTGGGCGTGGTGGATACCAACCACTCGCCTGTGGGTATCGATTATGTGATCCCTGGCAACGATGATTCGGCGCGTGCCGTGGCTTTGTATGCCCGTGGTATTGCTGATGCGGTGCTGGAAGGCCGCAATGACGCTGCAAGCGGTGTCGTGAAAGCCGTTGCTGCCGAAGGTGGCGACGAGTTTGTCGAAGTCAAAGAAGACGCTGCAGCCGCCTGATCGTCACTGCCGCGCGAAAGAGGGGCTCCAGTAGCCCCTTTTTTACAAGCAAATCCCATTCATTGACCCCCCGTCGCGCCGTGCGGCGGCTCAAGGAGAACTCAAATGGCAATTACCGCTAGCATGGTCGCAGAACTGCGCGCCAAAACCGATGCTCCCATGATGGAGTGCAAAAAAGCCCTGACCGAAGCCGATGGCGACATGGTCAAGGCCGAAGAACTGCTTCGCGTGAAACTGGGAACCAAAGCCGGCAAGGCTGCCAGCCGTGTGACGGCTGAAGGCGTGGTCTCCACCTTCATCGACGGCACCACAGGCGCCATGGTCGAAGTCAACTGCGAAACCGACTTTGTCACGAAGAATGACAGCTTCCTGGCGTTGGCCAACGCGGCGGCGGAATTGGTGGCGAAACACAATCCCGCAGATCTGGATGCGCTGGGTGCGTTGCCCTACAGCCAGGACTCGTTCGGCCCCACGCTGGAAGATGTGCGCAAGGGGCTGATTGGAAAGATCGGCGAGAACATGAGCTTCCGCCGCTTCAAGCAGTTCAGCAACGGTGGCAAGCTGGTGAGCTATGTTCACGGCACCCGCATTGGCGTGGTGGTGGAGTTCGAAGGCTCGGAAGTCGCGGCCAAAGACACCGCCATGCATATCGCGGCAATGAAGCCTGTGGCGCTGACGAGTGCCGATGTGCCAGCCGACCTGATCGAAAAAGAGCGCTCGGTCGCGACCGCCAAGGCCGCTGAGTCTGGCAAGCCTGCGGATATCGCTGCGAAGATGATCGAAGGCTCTGTGCAGAAGTATCTGAAAGAGGTGTCCCTGTTCAATCAGTCGTTTGTGAAGAACGACAAGCAGACTGTTGAGCAGATGCTCAAGGCCGAAGGCACCACGGTGAAGGGCTTTGCGATGTATGTGGTGGGCGAAGGCATCGAGAAGAAGGTGGACGATTTCGCAGCCGAAGTGGCCGCTCAGGTGGCGGCAGCCCAGGGCGCGTAATCGGTGGCTGGAGGATTCTCCAGAATTTTGTTGATTCGAGACAACGGGCCGCAAGGCCCGTTGGCTTGTGTGAAGCCCGATTTTTCTCAGCTGTGCGTGGCGTGCCCTTCGGAATCGGGGCTGCGCGTCGCTACACTTATCGGTTGAGCTACCAGTATTCCTTTTCGAGAAAGCGCCCCATGCCAGCCTACAAACGCATCCTGTTGAAACTCTCGGGCGAAGCCCTGATGGGTGACGACGCATTCGGTATCAATCGCGCCACCATTGCACGCATGGTTGAAGAGATTGCCGAAGTCACCCGCCTGGGTGTGGAGGTGGCGGTGGTGATTGGGGGCGGCAACATTTTCCGGGGCGTGGCTGGCGGTGCAGTGGGTATGGACCGTGCCACGGCCGACTACATGGGCATGTTGGCCACGGTGATGAACTCGCTGGCTCTGGCCGATACCATGGAGAAAGCAGGCTTGGTGGCTCGTGTGATGTCTGCGATTGGCATCGAGCAGGTGGTCGAGCCATATGTGCGACCCAAAGCGCTTCAGTACCTGGAGGAAGGGAAGGTTGTCGTGTTTGCCGCGGGAACGGGCAATCCGTTCTTCACAACGGACACCGCCGCGGCCCTGCGTGGCGCCGAGATTGGCGCCGAGATTGTGCTGAAGGCCACCAAGGTGGACGGTGTCTACACCGCTGACCCCAACAAGGATGCCTCAGCCACCCGTTACCCCTCGATTTCATTTGATGAGGCCATGGCCAAGAATCTACAGGTCATGGACGCCACGGCATTTGCACTGTGCCGTGATCAGAACTTGCCTGTGAAGGTGTTTTCTATTTTTAAACCTGGTGCGCTGCGCAATGTCGTGCTGGGTGGCGACGAAGGCACCTTGGTGCATGTGTGAGGTCGTCCGGTCGCGGAACCTATTGTTGATTTGAGGAGTTGAGATGAGCATTGCCGAAATCCACCAGAATGCCGAACACAAGATGCAGCAATCGCTGGAGTCGTTCAAAGGCAATTTGGCCAAAGTGCGCACAGGCCGGCCCAATCCTGCGTTGCTGGATACTGTGCACGTCGATTACTACGGGTCCATGGTCCCGTTGTCGCAGGTTGCCAACCTCACGTTGCTCGATGCCCGTACCATTGGGGTGGCACCTTGGGAAAAGGGCATGGGGGCCAAAATCGAGAAAGCCATTCGGGAGTCGGATCTTGGTTTGAATCCATCCAGCCAGGGCGATTTGATTCGCGTGCCCATGCCACCGATGACCGAAGAGCGCCGCCGAGAGCTCACCAAGGTGGTCAAGCACGAGGGTGAGGGCGCGAAAATTGCGATTCGGAACCTTCGTCGCGATGCCAACGACCATGTGAAGCGCTTGGTCAAAGACAAGGAAGCATCGGAAGATGATGAGCGCCGCGCCCAGGATGCGATGCAAAAGCTGACCGACCGCATGATTGCGGAGGTGGATCGATTGGTGGCCTCCAAAGAGCAGGACATTCTTGCCGTCTGATGCGGTTGGATTTCCTCGTCTATGAGCCGTTCCCAAACCGATAAATTGACGTCTGCCATGGCTGTGCCGCACCATGTGGCCATCGTGATGGATGGCAATGGGCGTTGGGCCAAGCAGCGCAAGATGCCCAGGGTGGCGGGGCACAAGCAGGGCGTGGATGCTTTGCGCCGCACGGTTCGTGCATGCATTGAGCGCGGGTTTAGGGTCTTGACCGTTTTTGCGTTTTCTTCCGAGAACTGGAATCGTCCGGTGGAAGAGGTGTCGGGTTCGATGGATCTTCTCGCGGTTGCGTTGACGCGGAGGTACCAAAGCTGCACAAGAATGGTGTCCAGTTGCATTTCCCGGGGAACGCACAGGTTTGTCATCGCGTGTCGTGCAGGGACTGCAACGGGCCCAGGAGTCCACGCAGGCGGGCAACTCCCTGCCTAGTTCTCAATGTCTGCTTCAACCGCGGCACGCTGATATCGCCCAGGCGGCCCGACGATTGGTCGAACAGGGGTGGGAAATCAACGAGTTTGAGTCTGACGAGGCCATGAAGCCTCTATGTGTCGGATCCCGATTTGCTGATTCGCACGGGCGGAGAGATGCGTGTCAGCAACTTCCTTCTGTGGCAGGTCGCTTACTCCGAGCTCTATTTCACCCCTTGTCTGTGGCCTGACTTTGATGGGGATGAGCTGGATCGGGCCATCGCGGATTACGCGGGTCGAGAGCGCCGTTTTGGCCAAACCTCCGAGCAGATTGCATGTGTCGAGGCCCCAGGCAAGACACCACCTGGCAGTCGACCACATGCTTAAGCAGCGCATCATCACGGCGCTGGCATTGCCTGCCGTGCTGTTGCCTGCTGTTTTCGCAGTGCGCCCGAGCCCTTTGTCAGGGTGGCCACATTGATGCTGGCGGCGGCCGGATGGGAGTGGGCACGCCTCAATGGGTATTCGAACACGGTGGCCAAGTTGCTGGGCGTTGGGTTGGGGGCAGGTCTTTTGGTTTTTGCCATGTCTGGCGGCCTTTGGCAGCATTGGCCCCGTCTTTGGGTGGCTGCGGGCTTGGTTTGGGTGTTTGGTGCCCTGACATTAAGCCGTGGTGTGGGGCTGGTCCCAGGTGGCCAGTCGGTCCGGCTTGTGCTGGGTCTTGTGATGTTGTCGGTCGCGTGGTTGGCGCTGATTCAGGCACGACAGCGTGGCATCGGGTTCTTGCTGTCTGCGCTGACACTGGTCTGGATGGCCGATGTCGTTGCCTATGCCGGCGGAAAATCCTTTGGCAAAACGCAAACTTGCGCCCAACCCAAGTCCAGGGAAGAGTTGGGAAGGGGCGTTGAGTGGTGCCTTTGGCGTGGTGCTATTGGGCGCCGTGGGTTCGATCGATCAACAAGGCTGGTCCGATAGTCTCAGCTTGTTTTCTCTGTTGTGGGCCCAAGGACCCGTCTGGGCAATGTTGGCGGTATTGGGGCTGAGTGCCATGAGTGTGGTTGGCGATTTGCTGAGTCACTCGTCAACGCAGCGCAGGCATGAAGGACTCAAGCCAGTTGTTGCCCGGGCACGGAGGGTATTGGATCGCGTGGACGCGCTGCTGCCCGTATTGCCCCTGGCCATGTGCCTGACCCAACTCTGATTCAAGTAGGTAACGTGTTGCAGACCATCACCGTATTGGGGTCCACAGGATCCGTTGGCACAAACACCCTGGACGTGATTGCCAGACATCCAGATCGATATCAGGTTTTCGCATTGACCGCTGCCACGCAGGTTGAGCTTATGCTGGCCCAATGCCGGGCTTTTTCTCCGCGCTTTGCGGTGATGGCGAGCCCTCCACATGCGCGGCAGTTGTCCGAGCGCGTGAAAGCCGAAGGGCTGGCAGTGCAGGTCTTGCATGGGGGAGCAGGCATTGTGCGATGTCTGTGCCGAGCCTCCAGGTGGACATGGTGATGGCTGCGATTGGTTGGTGCCGCCGGATTGCCTTGTCCCGCAGCTGCACGCGCCGGAAAAAGCTTCGTTGTTGGCCAACAAAGAGTAAGGAAAGCCAGGTGGGGGTGATTACTTCTTGCAGGCGGTACTCTCATGGGCCACCTTGCTTCCGATTTGACAAGCGAGGCACTCAGCCATCTTCCAGTCGTTGCCAGACGATTCCGCGACCTGGGTGACAAGGGTGGAGAAGATCACCTGACCGCGTCGGGTGGGCCGTTCCGCCAGCGAGATCCTTCGACACTGGGTGCTGTGACGCCTGAAGAGGCGTGCGCGCATCCCAACTGGGTGATGGGCCGAAAGATATCGGTGGACTCGGCCACCATGATGAACAAAGCGCTTGAGGTGATTGAGGCGCGCTATTTGTTCGACGTGTCACCCGATCAGATTGAGGTTGTGATTCACCCTCAGAGCATTGTGCATTCCATGGTTCAGTACCACGATCAGCTTCGTCGTGGCCCAAGTTGGGGTCGGCCGACACAGCGGGTACCGATTGCCTATGGTTTGTCGTGGCCCGAGCGAATCGAGTCGGGGGCCATGCCGCTGGATTTCGCCGCATTGGGCGCGCTGACGTTCGAGCCGCCAGACCATGCGCGCTTCCCTGGGTTGCAACTGGCCTCCGGGACGCATTGCGGCACCCGGTGGCACCACAGCGATTCTGAATGCGGCCAACGAGGTGGCTGTTGCCGCGTTTTTGAACAAGATCTGCGGTTTGATCAGATCCATGCGGTTAATCATGCAACTTTGGCGGCTGTGGAACCCTCAAAGCCGGGATGTTTGGAGGACTTGCTGGCGCTGGATGCCTTGGGCAGAGAGCGTGCCGAAGCGGTTGTCGCTCGTTTCGGCAAGGTGTAGGTTGGGTTCCTTCCGCCCTGGCATGGTGGGTTGCTTCTGGGGTGGTGAGACTCAGTGGTCTCTTTGGAAGACCACCGCTCGGACGAGGGTGATTGGCGTTTTGCTACCTGTGTTGTGTTTCAGGGATTTGCTATGTTGTTGACCGTCGTGGCGTTTGTTCTGGCCTTGGGCCTTCTGATCACGGTGCATGAGTATGGGCACTACCGCGTGGCAGTGGCCTGTGGCGTGAAAGTTCTTCGTTTCTCGGTTGGCTTTGGCAAGCCCTTATTGCGATGGCAGCCAAAGGGCAGTGCCACCGAGTTCGTGTTGTGTGTTCTTCCTCTGGGTGGGTATGTCCGCATGTTGGACGAGCGTGAGGCGCCCGTAGACGCTTCAGAGCGGCATCTGGCGTTCAATACGAAGCCGCTCAGATCCCGTGCCGCCATCGTGGCAGCAGGCCCCATTGCCAATCTGCTTCTGGCAGTTGTGTTGTATTCGGTGGTGAACTGGGTCGGTGTGGAAGAGCCCAAGGCCACATTGGCTGTGCCAGTCGCCGGTTCTCTGGCAGAGTCGGCTGGTATTCACGGTGGAGAGTGGGTGATCCGTGCACAGACGGGCGAAGGCGATGCAAGTTCTGTGGGGTCGTTTGAGGATTTGCGCTGGCGCCTGACGCAAGCCGCTTTGTCTGGCGAAGACATGACCTTGTGGCTCGCCCAAAGCGAGAACGGCCATGGCCAACCCGTTTCCTTGCCACTCAGCCAATTGGACGTGCAGGAAGCGAATCTGGCGTTCTATCGAAAGATTGGGATCATCGCGCCGTGGATGGCCCCGGTCTTGGGCGACATCATGGATGGCGGAGCTGCCAAGGCTGCAGGCCTTATGGCGGGTGATTTGGTGCTCAGCATCGATGGCAAGTCTGTGGCCGACGGGCAGACCCTGCGCCGGATGATCGCATCGGGCGCGGGGCCATCAGGAGAGCCACTTTCCCAAAGATGGTTGGTTCGTCGAGGCGATGGAGTTGTGTCGGTCAATGTGACGCCCAGACCTGAACAGTTGGATGGAACATGGATTGGCCGCATTGGCGCCTATGTCGGCGCGCCTCCCGCCATGACCATGGTGAGGCATGGCATCCTCGATGGCGTTCACCGAGGCGTGGTACGCACGTGGGAAGTGTCGTGGCTCACCCTCAAGATGATGGGGCGCATGGTCATTGGTCAGGCTTCGCTCAAGAACCTCAGCGGTCCGCTGACCATTGCCGATTACGCCGGAAAAACAGCGAGCATGGGGTTGACTCCCTATCTGATTTTTCTGGCGCTCATCAGTGTGAGCTTGGGCGTACTGAATCTTCTCCCGCTGCCGGTGCTCGATGGGGGACACCTGATGTATTATCTTTGGGAAGGCGTGACAGGCCGCAGTGTGTCTGCGATCTGGATGGAGCGCCTGCAGCGCGGAGGCGTCGCCATTTTGTTGGCCATGATGTCCGTTGCCTTGTTCAACGATGTGGCCCGTTTGACCGGCTGAACATTCTTTTCCTCATGAAAAAACTCCAAAACCGGTTGCGTGGTGTCTCGTGGGCCGCTGCGGCCTCCATGCTCTTGACGGCGCTGCCTGCCTGGGCGGTTGATCCGTTCACATTGAAGGACATTCGGGTTGAAGGTTTGCAGCGCGTCGAACCCGGTACAGTTTTCGCGTCGTTGCCATTTCGGGTCGGCGAACAGTACGATGACGAGAAGGGCTCAGCGGCCATTCGTTCGCTGTTCGGCTTGGGGTTGTTCACCGATGTGCGGCTCCAGGTCGAAGACGGTGTGCTGGTTGTGATTGTGGAAGAACGACCTTCTGTTGCAGATGTGAGCTTTTCCGGCATCAAGGAGTTCGATAGCGATGTTCTCAAGAAGTCGCTTCGCGACGTGGGGCTGGCCGAAGGGCGGCCCTATGACAAGGCGCTGGTCGATCGCGCCGAGCAGGAGCTCAAGCGCCAGTACATCAACAAGAGCATGTATGGCGCCCAGGTGGTCACAACGGTGACGCCTGCTGAACGCAATCGGGTCAATCTGAATTTCAGCGTGGTTGAGGGGGATGTCGCCAAGATCAAAGACATCCGAATCGTTGGCAACAAGGCCTTTAGCCAAGACACGCTGCGCGACCTGTTCGATCTCGACACCGGCGGCATGATGAGTTGGTACACCAAATCGGACCGCTACTCGCGTGCCAAGCTCAATGCAGACCTGGAGAGTCTGCGTTCCTATTACCTGACCCGAGGCTACCTGGAATTTCGGGTGGACTCCACCCAGGTGGCCATCTCGCCGGACAAGCAGGACATGTCGGTAACGATCAACATCACAGAGGGCAACCGTTTTGTGGTGTCTTCGGTGGCCCTTGAGGGGGAGTACCTCGGCAAGGAAAACGAGTTCAAGTCGATGGTGGCCATGCGGGCTGGCGAGGCCTACAACGCAGAGGACGTCACCAAGACTGTCAAAGCGTTCACCGACTATTTCGGTGCGTTTGGCTATGCCTTTGCTCAGGTGGAGGCGGTCCCCGAGATTGATCGTGCGACGAACCGGGTGGCGTTTACCTTCCGTGCCCAACCTTCCCGGCGGGCGTATGTGCGCCGAATCAACGTGGTGGGCAACAACCGCACGCGTGATGAAGTCATTCGTCGGGAGTTTCGACAGCTTGAGTCTGCTTGGTACGACAGCGACCGCATTCGCCTGTCGCGTGACAGGGTCGACCGTTTGGGGTATTTCACGGAGGTGTCCATTGCCACCGATCCTGTTCCCGGAACCAACGATCAGGTCGATCTCACGGTCACGGTGGCGGAAAAGCCAACAGGCAATCTGTCAATCGGTGCTGGCTATTCGCAAGCCGACAAATTGTCGTTCCTGGGAAGCATCAAGCAGGAGAACGTCTTTGGTAGTGGCAACTACCTTGGCCTGGACTTGAATACCAGCAAATTCAATCGGCAATTTGTCCTGAGCACGACCAATCCCTACTTCACCACCGATGGGGTTTCAAGGACCCTTGATCTGTACTACAAAACCACGCGCCCGTATGACGCGCAGGGTGGCGACTACGAAATTGCGACCACCGGGGCAGGCATCAAATTTGGTGTGCCTTTCACCGAGCGTGATACGGTGTTTTTCGGTATTGGCGCGGAGCGGGTAAAGGTCACGGCTGGAGACCAGCTCCCGGAGGCTTACCTTGATCAAGGGGGTACCTACATCCCTGCCACTTTGGGCTGGGCACGTGATGAGCGGGACAGTGCGCTCGTGCCAACCACCGGACGGCTGCAGCGTTTCAACACCGAGTTTGGGGCTGGCGGTACGCGGCCCTATGTGAAGCTGAACTACCAGTTTCAGCAGTATCTGGCGCTCTCGCGCAGGCACACCTTGGCCTTCAACACAGAAATCGGGGTGGGGAAGGGGCTCAATGGCAAGAGTTTTCCCGTGTTGCGCAACTTCTATGGTGGTGGCCTTGGATCGGTGCGCGGCTTTGAGCAGGGCACGCTCGGCCCCACTTCGCCGGTGTTGGGCTCCACAACGGGGGAGACCGTGAACGTCGGTGGTGCGCGCAACCTTGTGGCCAACCTTGAATTCATCGCGCCGTTCCCAGGTGCTGGCAACGATCGAACGCTCCGTTGGTTTGGCTTTGTCGACGTAGGCAATGTCTATGGCGAGTCCGAGAGCATCGAGTTGTCCAAGCTGCGCTCGTCTGCGGGTGTGGGCCTTAGCTGGATATCTCCTATCGGGCCTCTGCGTTTTGCTTACGCAACGCCCATCCGAAAGTTTGATGGCGATAGAATCCAGCGTTTCCAATTTCAGATCGGAACGTCCTTTTGATGAAAGCTTCTTCGCGCTCGCTGGTTCGGCATTTGGTCGTGGCCTCGGTTTTGGGCTTAGCGGCCCTGAGTTCATACGCCCAGGAATTTCGGATCGGGTTTGTCAACACCGACCGAATTTTGCGTGAGGCTGCTCAGGCAAAAGCCGCCCAAACCAAGCTGGAGCAAGAGTTCTCGCGGCGAGAGAAAGACCTTCAGACCCAGGCCAAAGAGCTCAAGGCTGCTTCCGAGAAGTTCGAGCGCGAGTCACCTACCATGGCCGATGCCGCGCGCCTTTCTCGCCAGCGGCAACTGGTTGATCAGGATCGAGATCTCCAGCGCAAGCAGCGAGAGTTCCAAGAAGACCTGACGTTGCGCAAGAACGAAGAGCTTCAGCTCGTTCTCGAGCGTGCCAATCGGGTAATCAAACAGGTTGCGGAGTCGGAGAAATACGACCTCATACTCCAGGAGGCGGTGTACATCAACCCCAAGCACGACATCACCGACAAGGTGCTGAGCGGGCTGAACAACATCAAGTAAGGCGCACGCAAGCGTGTCGGCAACACTGGGCTCAATTGTTGAGGCCTTGGGTGGCGATTTGCACGGCGATGCCTCATCGCGGATAGATCGGTTGGCGCCGATCGCTTCAGCTCAGAAGAACGAGCTGGCATTCGTCGCTCAGGCGCGCTACGCCCATCAGATCGACAGTACCCTGGCAGGCGCGCTGATAGTGCCGCCGGCCCTGGGGTCGGCCGCTTTGCGCGCGGCGCCTGCATTGTGACGAGCGACCCCTATCTCTATTTCGCCCAGTTGACCCAATGGTGGCGCTTCCACGCACGAACCCGAGCGGGCTCACCACGCGCGTGCCTGGGCTGATCCGGGCTGGCTTGCGTGGCTGATGGTGTTGAGGTTGGGCCGTTTGGCAGTCATCGAGGCTGGGCGGTGGTCGCCACCGGCGCCCGTATCGGTGCGCACAGCACCGTTGGGGCGGGTGCATGTGTTGGCTCAGATACAAGGCTGGCTGCCCAGGTCACCATTGGAGCAGGTTGCCAGATCGGTGAGCGCTGCATTCTTCATTCGGGGGTGGTCATTGGTGCGGATGGATTCGGGTTCGCGCCACACAACGGCCAGTGGGTGAAGATTGAGCAGTTGGGTGCCGTGCGCGTTGGGAACGACGTGGAGATCGGCGCCAACACCTGCGTGGACCGGGGCGCATTGGACGATACCGTGATTGAAGACGGGGTGAAACTCGATAACCTGATTCAGATTGGTCACAACGTGCGCATCGGGGCGCATTCCGCGATGGCTGGGTGTGTGGGGGTGGCTGGCAGCGCTGTCATCGGTTCCCATTGCACTGTCGGTGGCGGTGCCATTGTTCTTGGCCATCTGACGCTAGCCGACAGGGTCAATATTTCTGCCGGCTCGGTGGTGACCCGTTCGATCAGCAAGCCTGGTCATTACACCGGCATGTTTCCTATCGACGACAATGCGTCCTGGGAAAAGAATGCCGCTTCTCTCAAACAACTCAACCGCTTGCGTGAGCGCCTCAAGGCCGCTGAGCAGGCCATCGCTCAAGCGGTGCAAAACAACACGACTCCATGATGGATATCCACCAAATTCTCAAGCTGTTGCCTCATCGTTACCCCATTCTGCTGGTGGATCGGGTGTTGGAGATTGAGCCTGGCAAGCGCATCAAGGCGATCAAAAACGTTTCGATCAACGAACCGTTCTTTCTGGGGCATTTTCCCCATCGCCCCGTGATGCCGGGCGTGTTGATGCTCGAGGCGATGGCGCAGGCGGCGGCAATTTTGTCTTTTGATGCCATGGGCAAGACGCTGGACGACAACAGTGTCTACTATTTTGCTGGCATTGATGCCGCCAGATTCAAGCGGCCGGTCGAACCGGGTGATCAGTTGCTGATGGATGTCACACTGGAGCGGTCCAAAGCAGGCATTTTCAAGTTCAAAGGGAAGTGTCTGGTGGATGAGGCCGTGGTTTGTGAGGCGGATCTGATGTGTACCATGCGCACGATCGCTTGATGGTGAGGGCCGCGTCGTGAGTCAGATTCATCCCACTGCGGTGGTGGATCCGGCGGCCGAGTTGGACAGCTCGGTGTCGGTCGGTGCCTACAGTGTCATTGGGCCCCATGTGTGCATCGGTGCAGACACCACCATCGGCCCGCATTGCGTGATCGAGGGGCACACCACGATCGGACGAAACAACCGGATCTTCCAGTTCAACTCCATCGGTGCCATTTCTCAGGACAAGAAATACGCTGGCGAACCGTGTGAACTTTCCATCGGAGACCGCAACACCATCCGCGAGTTCTGCACCTTCAACATCGGGACCGCACAAGATGCCGGTATCACCCGCGTGGGCAGTGACAACTGGATCATGGCGTATGTGCACATCGCACACGATTGCCAATTGGGTGACCAGATCACCATGGCCAACAACGCCACATTGGCAGGGCACGTGAAGGTGGGTGACTGGGCGACCATCGGCGGGCTGGTTGGAGTTCTCCAGCGCATGAACATCGGGGCTCACAGCATGATTGGCTTTGCCAGCCATGTTGGTCAGGACGTGCCTCCTTATATGGTGGTGGATGGACACCCTTTGTCGGTCCGAGGCGTGAATTTGGTGGGTTTGCGCCGGCGGGATTTCTCCGATACGAGGATCAAGGCCATTCGTGAAATGCACAAGTTGATCTATCGCCAGGGCAGGACTCTGGCGGATGCGCGTGCTGAGATCGTGAAGCTGGGGGAATCGGTGCCTGAGGCGGCGTTCGATGTGGCGTTGATGGACGGCTTTCTTGGCCGGGCCACCAACGGCATCGCGCGCTGAGATCGCCTTGGCCTTGCCATTGCCCAAGGAAGGGCGGCCGTTTGCAATGGTCGCTGGTGAGGCGTCGGGAGACCTGCTCGCCGGCCTGTTGCTCGATGGTTTGAAGGAGCGATGGCCCTTGCTCGAGACCCATGGCATCGGTGGTCCGGCGATGCAGGCCCACGGTTTTCAGAGCTGGTGGCCCCAGGAAAAACTGGCGGTTCGTGGCTACATCGAGGTGTTGCGGCACTACCCTGAAATTGCAGCCATTCGACGCCAGCTCAAGCAGCGATTGATTGCCGATCCGCCGGCACTGTTTGTCGGCATTGATGCTCCTGACTTCAACCTCGGGCTGGAGGCTGGTTTGCGCGAGAAGGGCATCAAGACAGTGCATTTTGTCTGTCCCTCGATCTGGGCTTGGCGAGCCAATCGGGTGGAGAAGATCAAGGCCGCAGCCGATCATGTCCTGTGCATCTTCCCTTTCGAACCCGGCTTGCTTGCCCGCCACGGGATCGGTGCGACCTATGTGGGACATCCGTTGGCCAACGTGATCCCGCTCAGTCCGGATCGATCGGCAGCACGGCGCCGTTTGGGGTTGCAGGATGCGGATGAGGTGGTGGCCTTGCTTCCCGGCAGCCGCACTTCGGAGATCGCTTACATAGGGCAGCGGTTTTTTGATGCGGCGATGCTATTGCGACGGATGAGACCGGGTTTGCATTTTGTCCTGCCTGCAGTGCCCGCACAGCGGGAGCAATTGATCCGGATGGCTCAGGCCAGCGGTCTGGGTGGCGCGATTCAGGTCTTGACAGGGCAGTCGCACACGGCATTGGCGGCCTGCGACGTGACGCTGATTGCAAGCGGTACGGCCACCTTGGAGGCTGCATTGTTCAAGCGTCCCATGGTGATCGCGTACAACATGCACCCACTGTCATGGCGCCTCATGCGGCGCAAGCAATTGCAGCCCTGGGTTGGATTGCCCAACATATTGAGCGAGGAGTTTGTTGTTCCTGAACTGCTTCAGGATGCGGCGACGCCTTTGGCTTTGGCGCAGGCTGTGCTGAATTGGCTGGATACCCCTGAGAAAATCGACGAGCTTCAGCGGCGATTTGTCGGGCTGCACCATTCATTGAAACGTGATACCTCCCAGTTGGCCACCGATGCGATCGAAAAAGTTCTTGAAGGCTGAGCAAGCGGCGTTGCCTTGGGACGTGCCAGGCTTGATTGCCGGTGTGGACGAGGCGGGTAGGGGGCCTTTGGCGGGGCCGGTGGTGGCCGCTGCGGTCATTCTTGACGACCGAGCGCCCATCAAGGGATTGGCCGACTCCAAGGTGCTGACCCCGGCCAAGCGTGAGCGCTTGTACGACGAGGTGCGTGCCAAGGCGCTGTGCTGCTCCATTGCCGAAGCCTCTGTCGAGGAGATTGACAAGCTCAATATCTTGCAAGCCACCATGCTGGCCATGCAGCGGGCGGTGAATGGCCTGCGCCTCAAACCCAGAAAGGTGCTGGTGGATGGCAATCGACTGCCGGCGTTGTCGGTATTGGCTGAGGCCATTGTGTCGGGCGATGCGCTGGTTCCAGCCATTTCTGCTGCATCGATTCTGGCGAAGGTGACGCGTGACCGGTTGCTGGAGGACTTGCACGCCCGATATCCTGACTACGGCTTCGATCGCCACAAGGGGTATGGCACCGCTAAACACCTCGATGCGCTGAGGCGCCTGGGTCCGCTCGATGTGCACCGACGGTCTTTTGCGCCTGTGGCCCGCGCCTGGGCAGCCAGGTCAGGGGAGGCTGCATGAGTGAGCCAGTCCTGATCACCTCCCGTGACAACCCTTTGCTCAAACGCTTGCGGGTGTTGGCCCATGACAATATCGGCTATCGGAAATATGGGCAGGTGTGGCTGGAAGGGGACCACCTTTGCAAGGCCTTGCTTGCCCGCCAGTTTCGGCCGGGCATCGCTGTTTTTGCCGAGTCTGCCTGGCCGTCTGCCGACCCAGCCCTGAAGCGGGCGGCGGCCAAGGTCTGTCTGGTGCCAGATGCGCTGATGGGAGGCCTCAGTGGACTGGAGTCGCCCGCAGGCATGGGTTTTGTCTGGGATTTGCCAGCCCATGGGGGTGTCTTGCCCGGGGTGCCCACGGTTGTGCTGGACCGGCTTCAGGACGCTGGCAACGTTGGCTCGATTGTGCGCAGTGCGGCCGCCATGGGTTTTGCGCAGATAGTCGCCATCAAAGGCACGGCAGCGCTCTGGTCGCCCAAGGTTGTGCGCGCAGGCATGGGGGCCCATTTCGCCCTTCGGCTGGTTGAGGGCCTGGGCCCCGATGATTTGAAGGCCTTGCAATTGCCCATTCTGGCGACCAGCTCACATGAAGGCGATTGGCTGCACACCATGGCACTGCCGCAACCTTGTGCATGGGTGTTGGGCCACGAGGGGCAGGGCGTCGGCGAGGGCGTGGCGGCCTTGACCACGCGGTCGGTCCGCATTGCTCAACCGGGCGGCGAAGAGTCGCTCAACGTGGCCGCGGCGGCGGCAATTTGCCTTCACGCGAGTGCCTGTGCGGCACTGCCTCGTCCCTAGCCGTTTTTGAGCGTGGCCCGCTGGTGGCAGGGGGCATTGGTCAATCGATCGCGCTATAATTCCAAGGTTTACCCGCAATCAGGGCAAACCCTTGCCCATGCGCCCGGCTGCAAGCCCGTCGCGGAGTGATTTCAGAGCAATTGAGCTTCTGAGGTGACACCGCAAGACTCAGGCTGCACGTCTGGACGCACAGCGGTCGCTCCCCACACAATTTCTGGAGAATCCCGTGCTTCCCGTCCACCCGAAAGCCCTACTTGCGCTCGCCGACGGCACGGTCTTTACAGGCATCGCCATTGGTGCAACCGGTCAGACCGAGGGGGAGGTGGTGTTCAACACTTCGCTCACCGGCTACCAGGAAATCCTCACCGATCCCAGCTATTGCCGACAGATCGTGACGCTCACCTATCCCCATATCGGCAACACCGGTGTGAACAAGGAAGACGTGGAGGCCAAGCGCATCCATGCGGCGGGCCTGATCATCAAAGACCTGCCTTTGCTGGCCTCCAACTTCCGCAGCGAAGAAACGCTCTCACAGTACCTGGCCCGTGAGGGCGCCGTGGCGATTGCCGACATCGACACCCGGGCGTTGACCCGCCGGTTGAGAACCCATGGCGCCCAAAATGGCTGCATTCTTGCCTTGCCAGTCGGCGTGGTCATCACCGATGAGCACAGGGCCCAGGCCGTGGCTGCCGCGAAAGCCGCCCCGAACATGGCCGGACAGGATTTGGCCAAGGTCGTTTCGGCTTCCGAGCCTTACCCTTGGAGCCAGACCGAGTGGCAGCTTGGTTTTGGCTATGGTGAACAGATTGCTCCCAAGTTTCACGTGGTGGCCTATGACTTTGGCGTGAAGCACAACATCCTGCGCATGCTTGCGCAGCGGGGTTGCAAGGTGACAGTGGTTCCTGCACAAACGCCGGCGACAGATGTGATGAAGCTCAAACCCAGCGGAGTGTTTCTGTCCAATGGCCCTGGAGACCCTGAGCCATGCGACTATGCGATCACGGCAGCGCGGGAGTTGATTGACAGCGGCTTGCCGACGTTTGGCATTTGTCTGGGCCACCAGATCATGGCATTGGCCAGCGGTGCCCAGACCTTCAAGATGAAGTTTGGTCACCATGGCGCCAATCATCCCGTGAAAGACCTGGACAGTGGCCATGTGTGCATCACCAGCCAGAACCATGGGTTCGCGGTGGACGAGACGACGCTGCCAGCAAACCTGCGCATCACCCACGTGAGTCTGTTTGACGGCACTGTGCAAGGCTTGATGCGCACCGACAAGCCCGCCTTCTGTTTCCAGGGCCACCCGGAGGCATCCCTGGGCCACACGACATCGGTTACCTCTTCGATCGTTTCGTGCAACTGATGGAGGCTGCAACTGCATGAGCTTTTACGGCGTCACCGATATCTGGACCTACGCCCTGGGGGCACTGGGTATCATTTTGCTGCCAGGGCCCAACTCGCTCTTCGTCTTGTCGGTAGCCACGGCCAGGGGCGTGAAAACCGGATACCGCGCCGCCCTCGGTGTGTTCATGGGCGACACCATCTTGCTGATGTTGACCGCCATGGGCGCGGCCACCTTGTTGCGCACCTACCCGCCGCTGTTCGTGGTGGTGAAATATGTGGGAGCGGGTTATCTTGCTTGGCTTGGGCTCAATCTGATGCGCAGTGCCTGGCGGCAGGGCTTTGGCAAGCTGGTTGAGGCCAAGGCAGACGCCGACGAAGTGCAATCCCGCATGGGGCGTTCTGATCCATTCCGGCGTGCGCTGGTGATCAGCTTGCTCAACCCCAAGGCCATTCTGTTTCTGCTTTCTTTTTTCGTGCAGTTCATCGATCCGCTTTATCCCGTTCCCTGGATTCCATTCGCAATCCTGAGCAGCATCGTCATGCTGTTCAGCGCTGTGTATCTGTCTGCCCTGATCTTCGGCGGGACCTACCTGGCGCAGGCTTTCAGCCGTCGTCGGCGTCTTTCAGCCGGGTTGTCGAGCGGCGTGGGCGCCTTGTTTGTCGGATTTGGCTTCAAGCTGGCCTCCGCGAGTCTGGGTTGAGGTGGAACGCCTGCGCCCACATCCGAATTAGGAACACCATGAAACTCTTCAGTTTTCCCGTTTTTGCCGTGGAAAAGGCCATTGCCAAACGCATGTTGTCGCTGGCCTCGCCGCACAAAGAGTGGTTCAACCAGCGGTGGGCGCAGAAGCCGTACCGAAAGGCCTTCATCGAGAACAAGGCAATGCCGTTGGTGACCTTGCTGGCCAAGGGGAAAACCTGGGATGAGGACACATTCAATGCCGAAATGTCTGCCTGGGACGCCACGTTTTATGACGCCGAGATTGAGGTTCTGCGCCCCATCATTGAAGGCGACGGCTTGTTGCAACTGATGCAAAAGAACGTACCCGCCGAACGCATTCAGGCCTTGTTGGCCAAACTTGAATCCCAGCGACACGGGTGAAAGCCATCGTCGAGACACACACGCAACGTTAGATAGACCGAACGCAGATCCGTCATGCCCAAAAGAACAGATATTCAAACCGTCCTCATCATCGGCGCAGGCCCCATCATCATTGGGCAGGCTTGCGAGTTCGACTACTCTGGTGTTCAAGCTTGCAAAGCCTTGCGCGAAGAGGGTTACCGCGTGGTGCTGATCAACAGCAATCCGGCGACCATCATGACCGACCCCGCCACGGCAGATGTGACCTATATCGAGCCCATTACCTGGCAAACGGTGGAGAAGATCATTGCCAAGGAGCGACCGCTGTGCAAAGGCGGATTTGCCATTCTGCCGACCATGGGTGGGCAGACTGCGCTCAACTGTGCCCTGGATCTGTGGCGCAACGGCGTGCTGGCCAAGCACGATGTGGAGTTGATCGGCGCCACGCCGGAGGCAATCGACAAAGCGGAAGACCGCCTGAAGTTCAAGGACGCGATGACCAAGATTGGTCTGGGCTCGGCGCGTTCGGGTATTGCGCACAGCATGGACGAGGCTTGGGCGGTGCAAAAAACGGTGGGCTTCCCTGCGGTCATTCGTCCCAGCTTCACGCTGGGGGCACCGGGGCGGCATTGCCTACAACCCGGAGGAGTTCGAGACCATCTGCAAGCGGGGCCTGGAGGCTTCCCCGACCAACGAGCTGCTGATCGAAGAGTCGCTGCTGGGTTGGAAAGAGTACGAGATGGAGGTGGTGCGCGACAAGGCGGACAACTGCATCATCGTGTGTTCGATCGAGAACCTGGACCCGATGGGCGTGCACACCGGCGACTCGATCACGGTGGCGCCTGCCCAGACGTTGACCGACAAGGAGTACCAGATTCTGCGCAACGCCTCGCTGGCGGTGCTGCGCGAAATTGGCGTCGACACCGGGGATCGAACGTGCAGTTCTCGATCAATCCCAAGGACGGGCGGATGGTCGTGATTGAAATGAACCCGCGTGTGTCGCGATCCTCAGCGTTGGCATCCAAGGCCACCGGGTTCCCGATCGCAAAGGTGGCGGCCAAGTTGGCCGTGGGCTACACGCTGGACGAACTGCGCAACGAGATCACCGGCGGTGCAACGCCAGCCTCTTTTGAGCCGTCAATCGACTACGTGGTTACCAAGATTCCACGCTTTGCCTTTGAGAAATTCCCGGCCGCGGACAGCCGCCTGACCACGCAAATGAAGAGTGTGGGCGAGGTGATGGCCATGGGGCGGACTTTTCAGGAGTCTTTTCAGAAGGCGCTGCGAGGTCTCGAGGTGGGCGTGGACGGGATGAACGAAAAAACCCAGGATCGCGAGATCCTTGAGCGCGAGCTCGGCACCCCGGGGCCGGACCGCATCTGGTATGTGGGAGATGCATTTGCGGCAGGCTGGTCGATTGAAGAGGTTCACCAGTTCACCAAGATCGATCTGTGGTTCCTGGTGCAGATCGAAGAGATTGTGAAGATCGAGTTGCAGTTGGAGAAAACCACGCTGGATGCGATCGACTCGGATACTTTGCGCGGTTTGAAGAAGAAGGGGTTCTCGGATCGCCGTCTTGCCAAACAGCTCAAGACCACGGAGCAGGCGATCCGCGACCGCCGCATCGCGGACAACATTCGCCCGGTGTACAAGCGGGTGGACACCTGTGCGGCCGAATTCGCCACCGACACGGCTTATCTGTACTCCAGCTACGAAGGTCACGGCGATGGTGAGTGTGAAGCCGAGCCCACCAACAAGAAGAAGATCATGGTGTTGGGTGGCGGCCCCAACCGCATTGGGCAGGGCATCGAGTTTGACTATTGCTGCGTGCACGCAGCGTTGGCCATGCGCGAAGACGGCTATGAAACCATCATGGTCAACTGCAACCCGGAGACGGTTTCCACCGACTACGACACCAGCGACCGCCTGTATTTCGAGCCACTGACCCTCGAAGACGTTCTGGAGATCGTCGACAAGGAGAAACCGGTTGGCGTGATCGTGCAGTATGGCGGACAGACGCCTTTGAAGCTCGCTCTGGGGTTGGAGGCGGCCGGCGTGCCCATCATCGGAACCAGTCCCGACATGATCGATGCCGCAGAGGACCGGGAGCGGTTTCAAAAGCTCCTCAACGACCTGGGTTTGCGTCAGCCCCCCAATGCCACGGCGCGCACCGAAAGTGAGGCGCTGGAGAAGGCTGCAGCACTTGGCTATCCGCTGGTGGTCCGCCCGAGCTACGTGCTGGGTGGCCGGGCTATGGAGATCGTGCACGAGCAGCGCGATCTGGAGCGCTACATGCGTGAAGCGGTCAAGGTCAGTCATGATTCGCCAGTGTTGCTGGACCGTTTCCTGAATGACGCCATCGAGTGCGATGTGGACGCGATTCGTGACGCCACCGGGCGCGTGTTCATTGGCGGCGTCATGGAACACATTGAGCAAGCAGGGGTGCACAGTGGTGACTCAGCTTGTTCCTTGCCGCCGTACTACCTTTCCAAGGAGACGGTGGCCGAGCTCAAGCGTCAGACGGCCGCCATGGCTTCGGGGCTGAACGTGGTTGGTCTGATGAACGTGCAGTTCGCGATCCAGGAGGTGGACGCCAGCGGCGAGAAAAAGGATGTGGTCTTCGTGCTGGAGGTGAACCCCCGGGCGTCGCGCACGGTGCCGTTCGTCTCCAAGGCCACGGGGATCCAATTGGCCAAGGTTGCAGCCCGTTGCATGGCGGGTCAGAGCCTTGACAGCCAGGGTATTGGCGAAGAGGTGAACCCGCCGTACTTCAGCGTGAAGGAAGCGGTGTTCCCGTTCGTGAAGTTCCCCGGCGTGGACACCATTCTCGGGCCTGAGATGAAGTCCACCGGTGAGGTGATGGGGGTGGGGAAGACCTTTGGCGAAGCGTTTGTGAAGAGCCAACTGGGCGCAGGTACCCACTTGCCGCGTCCCCGCAAAGCTGATGGCTCCGCTTCTGGCAAGGTGTTTCTGACGGTGAAGAACAGCGACAAGCCCCGTGCGGTGGAGATCGCGCGCCAACTGGTGGCAATGGGGTTCGAGCTGGTGGCCACACGTGGTACTGCGGCGGCCATCGCCCAGGCGGGCGTTGCTGTGGAGACGGTGAACAAGGTGACCGAAGGCCGGCCGCACATTGTCGACATGATCAAGAGCGACGGCGTGGTGCTGGTGATCAACACAGTTGAAGAACGCCGCAATGCCATCGCCGACTCGGGCGCCATCCGCACCTCGGCGTTGCTCGCGCGCGTGACCACCTACACGACCATTGCCGGTGCCGAAGCGGCGGTGGAGGGCATGGCCTACCTTGACAGCCTGGGGGTCATCTCTGTTCAGGAAATGCATGCCCAACTGACTGCCTGATACCTGCAAACGCCGCTGGGGGCTGCCTTTTCATGGCAGCCTTCGGGGTATGCATAATGTGGTCTGATACGCCGCCGAACGGTCACGCTCGGCGGTTTCATTTTTTTTGGCGCCAACCCATGGATTTGGGCGGGCTCAAATACGTTTGCTGGAGAGAGACAACATGTCGACCATTCCCATTACCCTGCGCGGCGCAGAAAAGCTCAAAGCCGAGCTGCATCAGCTCAAGTCGGTGGATCGCCCCTGGGTGATCAACGCCATTGCCGAGGCCCGTGCGCAGGGAGACCTGAGCGAGAACGCAGAATACGAGGCCGCGAAAGACCGCCAGGGGTTTATCGAAGGACGCATTGCAGAGATTGAAGGCAAGCTGTCGGCGGCCCAGATCATCGATCCGACGTCGCTGGACGCTTCGGGGCGCGTTGTTTTTGGTGCCACCGTGGACCTGGAAGATGAGGACAGCGGGGCACAGGTGACCTACCAGATCGTTGGCGAAGATGAGGCCGATATCAAGCAGGGCTTGCTCAATATCAGCAGCCCGATTGCGCGCTCCCTGATCGGCAAAGAGGAGGGGGATGTTGCGGAGGTGCAGGCACCGGGTGGTACCCGACGGTTCGAGATCGTGGCCGTCCGCTACGAGTGACCCACTTTCACTGTCGACATGCTTGATATGACTGCTCAGCGTTGGTCCGTGATGTTGGCTGCGCTGTGGTGGGGGGCTGTGACGGGCATGAGTTTTGTGGCGGTGCCGCTGATGTTCGCCAAGCTTGGGCCTGCGCAGGCGGGTCCGGTGGCTGCCCAACTGTTCTCGGTACAGTGCTGGATCGGGCTGGTGCTCGGTCTTGGTTTGTTGCTGTTGCTGCGCCGTCAACGGGACGCGGTGCAGCAGGTGTCCGGCTCGGATCTCTCGTCAGAGGAGGTCATGGTCTCCTTGCGCGCCATTCTGGGGATCATGGGTCTTGTCGTTTTCGCCATGTTGCTGGCGATGCTTCAAGAGTTTGGCGTGGCGCAAAAAATTGTCACCGCCCGTGCGACCGGGGGGAATCTGCGTTTGTGGCACAGCCTCGGCTCGGTGATGGTGTTGGGTCAATGGCTTTGTAGCGCGACAGTGCTTTGGCGCCTGTCGCGCGGCCTTGTGGCGCGTTGACAGGTCTTTTCACCTTGGTGCTCCCAGCTACGGGGGCGTGGTTTCAGGCCTCAAGTTGATACAGTTGGCTTGGCCATGGAGGGTCGGCGCTCACGCCCTTTCGGCTGATTCGAGTGTGTTGACCATCAGCATGGTGATGGTCATGGGGCCCACACCGCCCGGAACGGGCGTGATGTAGCCAGCCACCTTCTTGACGCCGTCAAAGTCCACGTCACCGCACAGCTTGCCTTCATCGTTTCGGTTCATGCCGACATCGAGCACGATGGCGCCAGGCTTGACCATGTCGGCGGTGAGCACGTTGCGTTTGCCCACGGCGGCCACGATGACGTCGGCTTGCAAGGTCATTTCCTTGAGATTGCGGGTGTTGCTGTGGCAGATGGTCACGGTCGCATTCTGCTGTAGAAGCATGAGCGCCATGGGTTTGCCCACGATGTTGCTGCGGCCAATGACGACGGCGTGTTTGCCTTTCAGGTCATAGCCGATGGACCCCAGCATTTTCATGCAGCCATACGGTGTGCAAGGCAAAAACCCGGCAGGCCAGTCATCAACGCGCCAGCGCTGGCGATGTGGAAGCCGTCAACGTCTTTGGACGGAGCGATGGCCTCGATCACCTTTGGGCGTCGATGTGCTCGGGCAACGGCAGTTGAACCAAGATGCCATGTATGGCCGGGTCGTTGTTCAAGGCTTCGACCCGGGCCAACAGCGCCGCTTCGGTCATGTCGGCTGGCCAGGTCTCGAGGACCGAGTGCATGCCGGTGTCTTCGCAGGCCTTCACCTTGTTGCGGACATAGACTTTGGACGCGGCGTTTTCGCCCACCAGAATCACCGCCAGGCTCGGCATGACGCCTTTGGCTTTGAGGGCCGCGACGCGATTGGCGACATCGGCTCGGAGTTGGCGGGAGAGGGCATTGCCATCGATCAGGTGGGCGGTCATGGGAGGCTCGGGGTCAGGACTTCAAAGAAAACGCCCACCGAAACAGGTCGGCAGGCGCGGTGGTGGGGCCGGGTTGATCAGGTTTTGGCGCTGGTCTGACCCAAGGCAATCTTCAACAGATCTGCCACAGTGTTGGCACCCAGCTTTTCCATGATGTTGGCTCGGTGGGCTTCCACCGTCTTGATGCTGATCCCCAAGTCGTCGGCGATCTGCTTGTTCAGGCGGCCGGCAACAATGCGTTCAAGCACCTGGGATTCCCGGCCGGTAAGCTTGGAGAGAAGCGCATCGCGGCTGGCAGCCTCCTGGTGGGTGGCAAAGGCTTCTTTGGCGGTCTCGAGCATGCGCTCGACCAAGGCCACCAGTTGATCTTCCTTGAAGGGCTTCTGGATGAAATCCAGCGCTCCCTTTTTCATCGACTCAACAGCCATGGGCACATCGCCATGGCCGGTGATGAACACGATGGGCAATGGCGATTGGCGTTCGATCAGTTTTTCCTGAAGTTCCATGCCGCTCATGCCACCCATGCGGATATCGGCAATCAGGCAAGCCACTTCGCGCGCGTCGTAACGGCTCAGAAAGGCTTCGGCCGATTCAAAGCACCGGACCCTGAAGTCCTTGCCTTCCAGCAGCCACTGCAAGGAGTCGCGAACGGCCTCGTCGTCATCGACGACATACACGGTGCCCTTTTTGGGGATCAAGCTCATCTGTGTCCTTCAGTGTCAATCAACCACGCAGATCAGAGCTTTGGATTGCTGTCTCGCCTTTTAGGCGCGATACCACTGGAATCCAGAAGCTGAAGCAACAGCCCTGTACCGACTCGCCATTGTAAATGTTCTTAACCTGCATCCGTCCGTGGTGAGACTCGACGATGCTGCGGCACAGCTTCAAGCCGATCCCCATGCCTCCGCTCTTGGTGCTGTAGAACGCCTCGTAGATTCGGTCGATCATCTCATCGGGCACACCACTGCCTGAATCTCGGACCGAGAACTCGACCACGTCCTGGTCGCCTTCGCGGCGGGGACCCACACGCAACTCGATATAACGTTCGCCGGGGGCGCGGTTGGCGTGTGCGATGGCTTCGCCACCATTCTTCAACAGATTGATGAGCACCTGCTCGATCAGGATCGGATCCACCATGAGGCTTGGCAGGCGCGCGGCCACGTAGGGCGTGAGGCGGACCTGCTGACGACGCAGTTCGATGTCGGCCAGCTCAATGGCGTTGTTCACCATTTGCGCCACGTCGGAAGGGGTGGGGTTGGGTTCGCTGCGTTTCACGAAGGAGCGGATCCGCTGAATGATCTGACCCGCGCGCTGGGCCTGTCGTGCGGTTTTCTCCAGGGCCACGAGCATCTCTTCCGGCGTGATGCGCTGCTCGTTGACGCGCGAGATCATGCCGTTGCAGTAGTTGCTGATGGCTGTGAGCGGCTGGTTGAGTTCGTGGGCCACGCTGGAGGCCATCTCCCCCATGGTGATCAGGCGGCTGGCGGTTTGCGCCCGCTCCGCTTGCAGGGCGGCCTGGATTTCAGCGTTGCGGCGGGTGGTGATGTCGCTGGAAATCACCATCTGGGCCAGTCGGCCATCGACCCAGGTGAGGTAGCGGGTCCTGACCTCCAGCCAGCGCTCCAGGTCTTCGACATAGACTTCGGCGTTTTCGGCGCCGGCGTTGGTGAGGGCATCGGTGGGCATGCCGGCGAACGCGTCGACCGCATCGTCTTCGTCGGGCAACGGGTTGGGTTGGCTGCTGGCCAGATCGATCAGCCGGCGGTGGCCCTGGCCGCGGGTACCGAACCACTGGCGGTAGAGCTTGTTGGCAAAGAGCACCTCATCACTGCCCAGCGGAGCAACCGAGACTGCGGAGTCGAGGCTTTCCAGCACGGTCGTGAAGCGTTCGTAGGAGGCGGAGAGCTCTTCCCGGATTCGCTTGGGTTCCGTGATATCGGTCATCGATGTCATCCAGCCGGTTTGGTTTTGGTTGGGGTCGATGAGCGGGGAGACGTACATGCGCGCGTCGAAAATGCTGCCATCCCGACGTTGCACGCGAACTTCAAAGCCGCCCGGTGTCGAGCGGCCGTTGAGCTCGTCTTCGAGGCGGGCCGTCAGGTATTCGTATTCGTCTTCGGGCCAGTAAGGGAAGGGGGCGGTCTTGCCCACCAACTCGGCTTCGGTCCAACCCGTCATGTAGCAAAAGGCGGGGTTCACATAGCTGATGCGACCTTGCAAATCCAGGGCGCGCATGCCGGTCAGCATGGAGTTCTCCATGGCACGGCGAAAGTTGGTCTCTGCCACAAGGGCCTGTTGGGCTTGCACGCGGCGGCGTGTGTGGCGCCAGGTGCCCAGCAGCATCCAGACGGTCAGCGCACTCAGGGCGCCGATCAGCCAGAAAAAGCCGTTGCCCACAATGTCCTGCGAGGTTCTGTAGCCTTGCGCTTTGAGGATCAGGCCATTGCCCACAGGGGAGACGGGGACTTCGTGCTCCAGCGGTGGCTCGGTCCAAGGCAGCAGGCGTTGCACGGTGCTGGGCGACTGGAGGTTGCCGGCCAGCACGCGTTCGCGGTCATCGAGGAGTGCCACGGCATAGCGTGACATGATTTCTGGTGGCACGCCAAAACGCATCAGGCCATCGATGGCGTATTCGCCCATGACCGTACCGGCAAAGCGGCCCTGTTCGCTCAAGGGAACTTGAAGCATCAGAATGGCTTGCCGGGGTTCTTCCCCGATGGGGCGGGAATAGATGGGTTGGCGAAGGTCGCGGGCCAGCTCGAACGAGCCGTCTGTTTCATTGGCTGCCAGGGTGTGGCCGGCCTGGCGTTGCGAGGTCAGCGGTGCACTCGGTGAGGCGTAGGAGGCCAGGATATTGCGGCGGGCATCAACCCAACTGACGGCCACCAGTTCCGGGAACTGGCTGATCAGGGACTCGGCCTGGAACTCGAATTCCTCAGGACTGATTTCCTTGTTGTCGACTTCGCGCGCCAGCCGCATGAGTTGCTCTTGCCTTTCCAGCAAGCGCAGGCGCAGGCGCTGCTGGGCGTACTCCACGTCGCGGGTAACGGCTTCCTGCTCGCGATCGATTTCCTCATAGCGCAGATAGGCGATGGCCACAACGATGGCACAGAGGAACAGGAGCACGGCCAACAGTGGGCCCAGGGTGGCGAAACGGTCCTGTCTGGACGGCGGGAGTTTGCGCCACCAGCGCTTCCACCACGCGGCGGTTTCCCTTGGGGGTTTGTCGGTGGGAAGGACGTCTGTTGTCATCGGATGCGAAGTCTACGTGAGGCAAGCGCTGGCGCCCGCTTTCTCGGGAGGGCTGGACTCTGTTTGGGCATCATTTTTTAGAGCAATTTCATATAACAAAATCAACTAGCACATATTGAAATTTGGGGTTTTTTGTGGAAAAATTCAACCCAGCCCAAAAGGCACGCTTTACCCTAGCGCTTAAACAACCCACAGGAGACGACATATGACAGCGACCGACGCGCTCAAAGGCCCCGGAGCCGGTGATCTGGATAGCCAGGAAACTCGGGAGTGGATGGAGGCGCTTGTCGCCGTCATCCAACGCGAAGGTCCGGAGCGGGCCCACTACCTGCTGGAGCAGCTGTTGGAGGAGGCCCGCCAAAACAGCGTGGACTTGCCTTTTTCTGCAAACACGGGTTATGTGAACACCATTGAGCCTGCTCAGGAGGCGCGTTCGCCCGGCAACCTCGAGATCGAGCAGCGGCTTCGTGCCTATATGCGCTGGAATGCCATGGCCATGGTAGTCAAGGCCAACCGCGCCAATCCTTCGGATGGTGGCGATCTCGGTGGCCACATTGGCTCATTTGCTTCTTTGGCCAGCCTGTTCGGTGCAGGTTTTAATCACTTTTGGCATGCCGAGAACGAGAACCACGGTGGGGATTGCCTTTTCATTCAAGGTCACGTCTCCCCTGGTGTCTATGCGCGTGCCTACATGGAAGGCCGCCTCACCGAAGAGCAGTTGCTGAACTTCCGCCAGGAGGTGGACGGCAAGGGGTTGTCCAGCTACCCCCATCCGAAGTTGATGCCCAATTTCTGGCAGTTCCCGACGGTGTCGATGGGGTTGGGTCCGCTGATGGCCATTTACCAGGCCCGGTTCCTGAAGTATTTGCATGCCCGTGGCATTGCGAACACCGAGAACCGCAAGGTGTGGGTGTTCTGCGGCGACGGTGAGATGGACGAGGTGGAGTCGCTCGGGGCGATCAGTCTGGCCGCGCGGGAGAAACTCGACAACCTGATCTTCGTGGTCAACTGCAACTTGCAACGCCTTGATGGCCCGGTGCGGGGCAATGGCAAGATCATCCAGGAACTAGAAGGTGAGTTCCGTGGCTCCGGTTGGAACGTGATCAAGCTGATCTGGGGCAGCCAATGGGATCCGCTGTTGGCTGCTGACAAGGATGGCGCCTTGCGCAAGATCATGATGGAGTGCAACGACGGCGACTACCAGGCGTTCAAGGCCAATGATGGCGCCTATGTGCGCAAGCATTTCTTTGGCCGCGACCCGCGCACACTGGAAATGGTGGCGCACATGACCGATGAGGAAATCGGCGATCTGCGCCGCGGAGGTCATGATTCCAAGAAGGTCTACGCAGCCTTTGATGCCGCGGTGAAGACCACCGGTCAGCCAACGGTGCTGCTGGTCAAGACCGTCAAGGGCTTTGGCATGGGCAAGGTGGGAGAGGGCAAGAACACCGTTCACCAGACCAAGAAGCTCAGCGATGAAGACATTCGCTTCTTCCGTGACCGCTTCAATATCCCGATCCCCGACAGCAAACTGGCCGAGTTGCCGTTCTACAAGCCAGCCGATGACACGCCAGAGATGCGGTACCTGCACGAGCGGCGCAAAGCCCTGGGTGGCTACTTGCCCCACCGGCGGGTGAAGGCCGACGAGAGCTTCACGGTGCCGCCGCTGGAGACCTTCAAGGCCGTGATCGAGCCCACGGCGGAGGGCCGTGAGATTTCCACGACGCAGGCCTATGTGCGCTTTCTGACCCAGTTGCTGCGCGAGAAGGAAATCGGTCCGCGCGTGGTGCCCATACTGGTGGACGAGGCCCGCACGTTTGGCATGGAGGGTCTGTTCCGCCAGATCGGGATCTACAACCCCGCTGGGCAGCAGTACACGCCTGTCGATAAAGACCAGGTGATGTACTACAAGGAAGACAAGGCTGGCCAGATCCTTCAGGAAGGCATCAACGAAGCGGGTGGCATGAGCAGCTGGATCGCGGCGGCAACCAGTTACAGCACGAGCAACCGGATCATGATCCCGTTCTACGTGTATTACTCGATGTTTGGCTTCCAGCGTGTGGGCGACTTGGCCTGGGCCGCTGGCGACATGCAAGCGCGCGGCTTCCTTCTCGGGGGCACATCGGGCCGCACCACGCTCAATGGCGAAGGCTTGCAGCACGAAGACGGCCACAGCCACATCCTGGCCAACACCATTCCGAACTGCGTGAGCTACGACCCGACCTTTGCTCACGAAGTGGGTGTGATCCTGCACCATGGTCTCAAGCGCATGGTGGAGAAGCAGGACAACGTTTTCTACTACCTCACGCTGCTGAACGAGAACTACGCCATGCCCGGGCTCACCCAGGGCACCGAAGAGCAGATCATCAAGGGCATGTATCTCTGCAAGGAGGGGCCAAAGCTCACGCCACGCGTGCAACTGCTGGGCTCCGGCTCGATCTTGCGTGAGTCGATCGCCGCCCAGGCGCTGCTGGAGAAAGACTGGGGCGTGGCAGCGAACGTCTGGAGCTGCCCGAGCTTCAACGAACTGACCCGCGATGGTCAGGACGCCGAGCGCTGGAACCTGCTCCATCCGTTGGAGAAGGCGCGGGTTCCGTTTGTGGCGCAACAGCTCGAGAAACATGCGGGCCCGGTGGTGGCATCCACCGACTACATGAAAGCCTATGCCGAGCAGATCCGTCCTTTCATTCCCAAAGGACGCACCTACAAGGTGTTGGGCACCGACGGATTTGGCCGGTCCGATTTCCGCAGCAAATTGCGCGAGCATTTTGAGGTTAATCGCCACTACATCGTGGTCGCCGCGCTCAAGGCCCTGAGTGAAGAGGGCACGGTGCCGGCCGCCAAGGTGGCTGAGGCCATCGTGAAATACGGTATCAAAACCGACAAACTGAATCCGCTTTACGCATGAGGTTGCTTCTCCTTGCGGCACCGATGGTGCTGCGCCCCGCCGAAACAACCAGCCTCAACAGGGCTGCCGTCGGGGTTCGAGATCTCGCGCTTGGCGCTTTGCATATCTGATTGGAGACACACATGGCATTGGTAGAAGTGAAGGTCCCGGACATTGGGGATTTTGATGAAGTGGCGGTGATCGAGTTGCTGGTGAAGGTGGGCGACACGGTCGCTGCCGAGCAGTCGCTGATCACCGTGGAGTCGGACAAGGCCTCGATGGAAATTCCTTCCAGCACGGCTGGCGTGGTCAAGGAACTTCGCGTGGCCTTGGGTGACAAGGTGAAAGAAGGCTCGTTGGTGTTGCTGGTGGAGGCCGCTGGAGAGGCGGCTGCTCCGGCGCTCGCTCCCGCGTCTGCTCCTGCCGCTGCAGAGGCACCCGCTGCGCCGGCTCCGCAGGCGGCACCAGCGCCTGCTGGGGCCACCGGTCCAGTCAACGTATTGGTCCCCGATATCGGCGATTTCAAGGACGTTGCGGTGATCGAGGTGTTCGTGAAGCCGGGCGACACGATCAAGGTGGAGCAGAGCTTGATCACGGTGGAGTCCGACAAGGCCTCGATGGAGATTCCGTCCAGCCATGCCGGGGTCTTGAAAGAGATCAAGGTCAAGGTGGGCGACACGGTCAACATCGGTGACCTGCTGGCGGTGCTGGAGGGCTCGGATGCCGGTGGTGCGCCGGCACCGGCCAATGCGCCAGCACCTGCCCCAGCCCCAGCCCCAGCCCCAGCTTCCGTCTCAGCACCTGCTGCGCCGGTCGCGGCTGCTCCGGCGCACAATCCCGCGGCCACGCCCGCGCTGGGCTTGCCTCACGCTTCACCTTCCGTGCGCAAGTTCGCCCGTGAGCTGGGTGTGCCGCTGGCCGAGGTCAAGGGGTCTGGCCGCAAGGGTCGGATCACGGCGGAAGATGTGCAGAATTTCACCAAGGCTGTCATGAGCGGTGCCACGCAGACGCAAGCCCAGGCTGCCAAGGCACCCGCAGGTGGAGGCGGTTCCGAGCTGGGCTTGATCCCCTGGCCCAAGGTGGACTTTGCGAAATTCGGTCCCATCGAACGCAAGGAAATGGGCCGGATCAAGAAGATCAGTGGCGCCAATCTGCTGCGCAATGCGGTGATGATCCCGGCCGTCACGAACCACGACGATGCCGATATCACCGATCTCGAAGCGTTCCGCGTGGCCACCAACAAGGAAAACGAGAACACCGGCATCAAGGTGACGATGCTGGCTTTCCTCATCAAAGCCTGTGTGGCAGCGCTCAAGAAATTCCCTGAGTTCAACAGCTCGCTGGATGGCGATGCGCTGATCTACAAGCAGTACTTCCACATTGGCTTTGCCGCCGACACGCCCAACGGCCTGGTGGTGCCTGTGATCAAGGATGCGGACAAGAAAGGGGTGCTGCAGATCAGCCAGGAGATGGGTGAGCTGGCCAAGAAGGCGCGCGATGGCAAGTTGGGGCCGGCAGATATGTCCGGCGCCTGCTTCACCATCTCGTCGCTGGGGGGATTGGTGGCCGATATTTCACGCCGATCATCAATGCGCCCGAGGTGGCCATTCTGGGGGTGTGCAAGAGTCAGATGGAGCCGGTGTGGGACGGCAAGGCTTTCCAGCCGCGCCTGATGCTGCCACTCTCGCTGACCTGGGATCACCGCGTGATCGACGGCGCGGCTGCCGCGCGGTTCAACGCCTATCTCGGCCAGATCCTCAGCGACTTCCGTCGCGTCTTGCTGTAAAGGAGCCCAGCGATGTCCATGATGGAAATTCAGGTTCCCGATATCGGTGATTTCGACGAGGTGGCGGTGATTGAACTGCTGGTCAAGCCGGGTGATACGGTGAAGGCCGAGCAAAGCCTGATCACGGTGGAAAGCGACAAGGCTTCGATGGAGATTCCGTCTTCTCACGCGGGCGTGGTCAAAGAGCTGAGGGTCAAGCTGGGCGACAAGGTCAAGCAGGGCACAGTTGTTTTGACATTGGAGGCCGCAGGCGAGGGCGCAGCGCCCGTGCCGACACCTGCTCCCGTTGCAGCGCCTGCGGCGCCAGTCGCGGCGGCTTCGGCTGCGCCCGCTGTGGCGCCGACGGCGTCGAGCTTTGGCGGCAGCGCCGATCTCGAATGCGATGTGATGGTGTTGGGCGGTGGACCTGGTGGCTATTCCGCGGCATTCCGCGCAGCCGATCTGGGCCTCAAGGTGGTTCTGGTGGAACGCTACGCGACCATCGGCGGGTGTGTCTCAACGTGGGCTGCATCCCTTCCAAGGCGCTGCTGCATGTGGCGGCGGTGATGGACGAGGTCAGTCATATGGCCGATCTGGGCGTGGACTTCGGTGCACCCAAGGTCGACATCAACAAGCTGCGCAACCACAAGGAAAAGGTGATCGGCAAGCTGACTGGTGGTCTGGCGGCGATGGCAAAAATGCGCAAGGTCACGATCGTGCGCGGTGTGGGTTCTTTCGTGGGAGCCAACCACATTGAAGTGGAAGAGACTTCCGGTAGCGGCCAGGAGAAGACGGGCAAGAAGCAGGTCGTCGCTTTCAAGAAGGCCATCATCGCAGCCGGATCTCAAGCCGTGCGCCTGCCTTTCATGCCCGACGATCCGCGCGTGGTCGACTCCACCGGCGCGCTGGCTTTGAAAGAGGTGCCCAAACGCATGCTGATCCTCGGCGGCGGCATCATCGGCCTGGAGATGGGCACCGTCTACAGCACCCTGGGCTCCCGTCTGGATGTGGTGGAGATGATGGATGGCCTGATGCAAGGCGCGGATCGCGATCTGGTCAAGATCTGGCAGAAGATGAACGCCAAGCGCTTTGACAACATCATGCTCAGGACCAAGACGGTGGGGGCCAAAGCCACGCCCGAGGGCATCGAGGTCTCGTTCGAGAGCGCCGAGGCGGGCGGGAAGGCCCCTGAGCCACAGGTGTACGACCTGGTGTTGCAGGCCGTGGGCCGCACGCCCAATGGCAGGAAAATCGGCGCTGACAAAGCGGGCGTGGCGGTGACCGATCGCGGCTTCATCGACGTGGATATTCAGATGCGCACCAACGTGCCGCACATCTTCGCGATTGGCGACATCGTGGGTCAGCCCATGTTGGCGCACAAGGCGGTGCATGAAGCCCATGTGGCCGCCGAGGTGATCGCTGGTGAGTTGCAAGGGAATCAGGAACTGGCGTCGGCGGCGTTCAACGCCCGCGTGATACCGAGCGTGGCCTACACCGATCCTGAAGTCGCCTGGGTGGGTTTGACGGAAGACCAGGCCAAGGCCCAAGGGATCAAGGTGAAAAAGGGCCTTTTCCCCTGGACGGCTTCGGGCCGTGCCATTGCGAACGGACGCGACGAGGGCGTGACCAAGTTGTTGTTCGACGACTCGCCCGAGGCCCATGGTCACGGCAAGATCCTGGGTGGCGGCATGGTGGGCACGCACGCTGGCGACATGATCGGGGAGATTGCGCTGGCCATCGAAATGGGGGCCGATGTGGTCGATATCGGCAAGACCATTCATCCGCACCCCACGCTGGGCGAGAGCATCGGCATGGCGGCGGAAGTGGCACACGGATCCTGCACAGACTTGCCGCCAGGCAAGAAGTAGTTCGCTGTCAGACACGCGCAGACAAAAAAAAGCCCGGACGGGAGACTGTCCGGGCTTGTTTTCTGATCGCCTGCCGTGCTTGCCTGGACTCCCTCAGCAGCGGTCTTATGCAGGTGTACACACTGCGCTGATGGCTGGCGCCGGGGAAGCACGGCGGCGATGTGATTGGCCTAGGCGTGGGCAGGTGACTGCCGCGACCTGCTGGCCTGCGCGCAGGCTGCCGAGGACAGGCGAGAGGTGGGGTCTATGTCCCGCCTTGCCAGATGCGTTCGATGAGTTTGCGTGGCTCCGTCGGTTCGAACTCGGCGATGAACTCATTGATTCGACCGAGCAACGACGCGGTGCCTGTAACTGCTTTTACGCCAGCGACATACACCAACTCATCAGGTATGAGTCCGTTGGGGATGACATCGATGCCTGAGGACCAAGGACTGGTGGGGTGGGTCGCCGCCCAGTGAAAGATGGGGCGGTCGGCAAAGAATGCATCGACCTTGCCGTTGACCAGTGCGTCGTAGATTTTTTTTGGGTCTGCGTAGGTCACGAGATTGCCAAGGGCGACCTGCCCCCCTGGTTGATGGCGGTTGGTTTCCCAACGCACGCCCGCGGCTTCGAGCGCCTGCAATGCGCCCAGGTCGTAGCCGCAGCCGAGAATCTTCCCTTCCAGGTCCGGCAGCCCCGCCAGGGTCGAATCCCCTTTGCGGCGGGCCAGTACCAGGGGGTGGGAGGTGTAGGGTCGTGAGTATGCGAGGCCCTTGAACTCATCGATCGGGGGAAGGGCGTTCCACACGACGTCGACTGGCGGCTCGTCATGGGTGCGACCATAGTAGGGCAGCCCCAGGCATTGGTCCCAGGTGTGTTCCACGAACTCGATGCCCACGCCGAGCCACTCTGCGAAGGCGCTCGCATAGGCAACATCCAGACCCTGTAGTGGCGTGCCTGGGCGCAGGCGAAATGACAGGCCCACAAAAGCTGGGTCGACAGCCACTCTCAAGCGACCTCGACGAAGCACCGCTTCCAGCTGGTCTTCGTCCTCCCGCATCGACAGGTGGCGTCTGCGCAATACGTCGGCCAGTGCCGTTTGTGGTTGGGACTTTTCCTGCTGCAATGGGTGGCGCAGATCGTCAAGCAGCGAGGTCGATTCAGCAACGCGCTGCTGCGCCGTCTTAGTTCGCCGTGCGACCTCGGGCACCGTTTCTGCAATGACCCTGTTGGCTGACCGCAATTGATCAAAATCGGAAGATATGTCGTCCAGCAGGCCGTTCATCGTCGCCAGGCTCTCCCCGATGCGACTCGACAGCTGCTGCAGCTGGGTCTCGCTGTCTGCGCTGACCTTCTGAAAGCTGTGTTGCACGGCACTCAGGTCCATTTTGTTGGCAGCCTGCTTTGCACAATCCAGTGCATCCGCAGCCAGGCGACGAATTTCGTTGGCGACAATGGCGAACCCTTTCCCAGACTCGCCAGCCCGTGCTGCTTCAATGGCGGCATTGATGGCCAGCATGTTGATCTCGCGGGCGATGCGACTGATGGCGTCCAGCACGTCTTGCACGGCACGGTCGGTGGCCTTCAAGGCATCCGATGCCTGAGCGCTGCCCTGTTGCAAAGAGTCGGAAACACCGTGGGTCTCTGCAACCAGGGTGCGTTGGACATCCTTCGCCAGCGCCTTGCTGTTGTGCATTCGGTCGAGTGATCCGCTGAGAGTCTGATCAAACATGCCAGCTCGACCGCTCACCTCAAGAATCGCGATTTGAATGCTGTCCAGGCAGCGTTGAGCTGCTTGCCCGAGCTGGGCGGAAACCCGCAATCCGCTCCTGAGCATGGCGCTGGTCTCCTGTCCCCCCAGCGCGCCAGCGGCGGCTGGGGCGCAAGGCGGTTCTTCGGGCGTTCGTTCTTGTTTGAACCAACTCTTCATTGGCATGCCTCCTCATTTCCGGTGCAGTCTTGAAAGGCGAGACTGATGCTGCCTTGTGATTGCAATTAGCCTAATGGACGCGCCGAGAAGACATGAGCCCAAAATGGCAAGACCATCCGAAGATGCACCGTTGCCACTGAGGTCGTTTGATTGCAGGTTGGCCTAACTTCAACCCACTTGGGGCTGGGTCGTTGGTGATGGCTGTGGGGTTTGAGGTGCCTGGGGACTGGCCTGCGCCAGGTTTCCCATTGCGAGCCAGGTGCAGCCAAGTCGAGCGGAACCCTGGCGGCGTTTGCGTTGCTCCTTTGCATTCTTTGGCCGGCAGGGATTCCCGGAAATGAGCGTGTGAACAGCTCTTGGTTGCTGGTTGGGATGACCTAGGCCTAACCGGCCGAGGGGGTGGGCTGTCGCTGCTATCGCTGGGCATGGTGACATGGCTGGCGCCAGCGCTTCCGACCGGCCACGCCGGCGTACCGGGCGACGGCGGGCGCAGGTCGGCGCTTCTTCAGTTCTTCATGAGCTTTTCAAAATCGCTGTCGAGCTGGCTCAACGCGGCGTTGATGGTGGTGCGCCGGGCTTTGATCCATTCGGCTTGTTGAGCCAGGGCTTGTTGTGACGCCTTGATCATTCGGGCCATTTCGGCGGGTTGCGGGCCGCCCACACAGCCCAGCACCGGTTGTTGACAATGGCGATGGGGTCCGGCGTAAGCGATTTGCGCTTCATTCATGAGGCGCACCCACGCTGGATCCCTTGACCACCTCGCCAGATTTTTTGCGCTTCCTCGTAGGGGAAGTCAAGGGGTTTGATGTTGTGGCTTTTGGCAAAACTGACCACGTCAGATGAAATGGTGACCACGCGGAAAGGCAGTTTGTACTGGCGCATCAACACGTCGGCGAGTTCCTGCGAGGCGGTCCAGTCGCTGTTGAGCTCCTCCAGCGCACGCTCCGGGCTCACGACGAGCGAGTTCAGGATCTTGTCCCAGTTTTTCAACACAGCGATGGCGCTGTTGACCATAACGCTGTTGTCTTGACCTCTTTGGGGTCGCTCTCATGCGGGGTGATGTTGTGGGTTGCGCCTTCGGCAGTGGCCAGGGCGATGCTGGTGGACGCGTCGCGCCGCGTGCGGTGGAAACAGGCCAGGTTGCGCTTTTGCGGCATGGCGCTGGAGACGTAGGTGTTGCTGCCGCCTTCGGCCAGCAGAATCCAGGGGCGGGCCTGGGCGTATTGCGTGAGCAGGTCTTCGACGAAATTGCCCGCGTGCAGCGCGATGCTGGTCACGATGCCACTGACCTCTACGGGCTGGTCCATGGAGGCGATTTGGGACGCGTCGTAGGCGTTGTCCACGATGGCGTTGAAACAGGTCGCTGTCAGCGCTGAGTTCAGGCCCAACTTCGACGCCGTAGCACGGTGGTCCATAGCGGCGATCGATTGCGGCCAGGGACTGCGAATCCGCCTGTGCGTCAACGCTCCAGGTCCGGCCAGCGATGCTCCGGTAAGTGATTGGCCGTATTGTTGGGTTGCGCGGCCACCCCATTGAGTGTAGTTGGGCACGATGGTGGCGGCGTGTTTCTCGGCCAACGACGAGCAGAAAGAGACGTCTTGTTGAGTTGGTCGACAGGCTCAGCAGCTTGTCTCGCAAAATCGCTGCGCGGTAGGTGGCGTGCATGTCCTGGCTGGAGCGCCCGGCGTGCAGCAGGGTGACTTGTTGGCCCGCAGCCTCGATCAGCAGGGGTTCAAACGTGATCACGGTGGAAGGGCGCTTGGCGCCTGGCTGGTTGCCAGCTTCGATCACCTTGGCAATGCCGGCGGCAATGCCCGGCGTCAGGGTCTTGTCGAGCAGGCCTTCCTCGGTGTTGATCACAGCGGTCGCCTTGTTCATCTCGCCCAGCCAGAAGAACTCGTCTTGGGGTGGGGCGGCTTGCGCAGCGGCCCGGGTCGCGCAGATGATGGCCAGTGCGGCCAACGACAGTTGGGGCGATTTCATGGGTGTGTCTCCGTTCGGTTGTTGTTTGGGGCGGGTTTCTCGCCTTGGGCCCGAACGGTAAACGGGACTGTGAATGTGGGTCAAATAGAATATGGGTCTCAAATCAATATAAAAAAAATATGGATCTGAAGTCGCTGAGGTACTTTGTGGCGGTGGCCGAGCTGGGCCACATGACGCGCGCAGCGGAGCGCCTGGGCATTCAGCAGCCGCCGCTCAGTTTGCAGATCAAGGGCTTGGAGCGCGAACTGGGCGTGGTTTTGTTTCGCCGCCATCCACGAGGCGTTGCACTGACCGAGGCCGGTCACCAGTTTCAAGCCGAGGCCGAACGTTTGCTGGCGGAAGTGGACGCCATGCGTCACCGCATGACGCGCGTGGCACAAGGGGAGGAAGGGCGCTTGGCGATCGGGCTGACGAGCTCCGCCGCGGCTCACCGTTTCGTGCCAGACCTGTTGCGGGCGTTTCGGCAGGCGCACCCTCGGGTGCAGCTGCAACTGCAGGAGGCCAATGCCGATGGACTGACGCAGGCGGTGGAGGGGCGACGGGTGCATTGCGCCCTGCTGCGCGTGCCGGTGGCACAGCCGCCCGGACTGGTCTTTGAGACGTTGTTGCGAGAGCCGGTGTTGGTGGCGGTGCCACACGATCACCCCTTGGCTCTGGAATGCGGGGGCAAAGCGACGGAAAAGGGGCGTGGCCGAGGGGCGAAAGTCGGGGCGCCGATGGGCTCGGTGAGTTTGGGGCGGTTGTGTGAAGAGGGCCTCATTCTGGTGCGCAGTCCAGGGGCGCCAGGTTTGTACGCAGAACTGCTCGCACTGTGCCGCGCGCAGGGACTGCAACCACGCGTGGTGGCGGAAGTGGCGCGGATGATGTCGAACCTCAATCTGGTCGCTGCCGGGGTGGGTGTCTCGGTGGTGCCGCAATCGATGGCGGGCGTGCATGGCCACGCGATTGCGTATCTTGCGTTGGAAGGTGGCGACACCATCGATGCGCCATTGACCATGGTCACGCGGGGCGACGAGGGTCATTTGCCAGCCCGACGATTCATCGAGTTGGCGCGTCAGATGGCGGCGCAATGACCTGGCAGCGGCGTGGTTTCTCTCTCTCGCTGGCGGCAATGGCTGCGGCGAGTGGGCTGGTGAAAGCCCAGTCTGTGCGGCGGGCCTGGAATGGGGCGGTGGTGCAACTGATCGTGGTGTACCCCCCTGGAGGGGTCAGTGATGCCGCCGCACGGGGGTTGGCCCAGGCGTTCAAAGCGGTGCACGGGATTTCACTGGTTGTGCAAAACCGTCCCGGCGCCGGGGGCTGGATCGGTTTGGACGCCGTGTCGCGCGCCAAACCCGATGGGCTCACTTTGGCCTTTTCTGCCATCAGCCCGTTGACGCTGAACCCCCTGACCCGCCGACATCTGGCCGATCTGGGGCAGCGGGTGGAGCCCGTTGCCAGCGTGATGCGCACACCTGTTCTGATTCTGGGCACCTCGGCACTCAAGGGGAGCACTTTCAAAGCCCTGATCGATCAGGCGAAGGAGGGGCCAGGCGCTGTTCGCTGGGCGACCTCTGGTGTTGCAACCACGGGTCATTTGGTGATGGCGCAGGTGGCGCGGCAGAGCCGTACCCGCATGATTCATGTGGCTTACCGGGGTGGGGGGCAGCCCATCAACGAAGCCCTGGGCGGGCAGTTCGAGGTGATGTCGACCAACCTGGCGCCGTTGCAGTTTGAGTATGTGCGCCGTGGTGTGTTGAAGGCGCTGGCGGTTGGGGCGCCGCACCGCCTGGCTGCATTGCCCGAGGTGCCGACGCTGACCGAACTGGGTTATCCCTCTGCCAACCTCAGCTCGCTTTTTGGTGTCTTTGCACCCGCCGGGATGCCGTTCGAGCAGGTGGAGGAACTCAATCAGCTGATCAATCAGGCCTTGAATACGGAGGCCTTCAGGGGCCGTCTCGCCAGCACCTTCGATCTCCTTGCGGACGGGCGCAGCGCGGGCGATTTCCGGGCGGAGATTGACCAGGAACGCACGCGCTACCAGGCGATGTTGCGCCGCTATCCCGCTTTGTTGCGCTGATGTGGCGGTTTGTTCAGGGCGGGGAAATGGGGCAGGGAGAGGGGGAGGCAAATGGGGGAGGAAATGGGGGAGGCAAATGGGGCTTGGGCGTGGCGTCTTGTGTCCCCGAGCCTCACAATGCTTGAGTGCGGCGAAAGAACGGGTGGACCGAAGCGGGGTATGGATCGTGCCTGGCGAGCGGTCCTGGCTGTCAACAAGTTGGAGACTCAACATGGATTTTTATGATGTGTTGGCGCGCGTGGTGGCCTGGGTCGGCGCGGGGGCAGTGAAGTGGCGCAGTCTTCAAGAGGCTGGTCACCGCCCGGCAGTGGGCGCTCAGCCGCAGATTCCAGCGGGTCGGCCTCAGGGGAGCATTCCAACGCTGAAAATGCCCACGGCCCGGGGGTGGGAACCAGGGCAATTGCCCGAAGCGGCCAGCGGCCTTCAGGTCAACGCCTTTGCCGCCGGGCTGAAGCACCCGCGCTGGATTCTGGTGTTGCCCAATGGCGACGTCACGGTTGCCGAGGCGCTGCAGTCGGGCGGCAAGCCGCAGACCTTGTTTGACCACGCCATGGTCGCCACCATGCGCCGAGCGGCGGCCTTTGGTGAGAGTCCCAACCGCATCACATTGCTGCGCGACGCGGACGGTGATGGCGTCGCCGAGGAGCGGCATGTCTTGCTGGAGAATCAAAAGCAGCCCTTTGGCATGGCGCTGTTGGGGAGCACTTATTACGTGGGCAACACCGATGGCGTGATGGCGTTTGACTATGTTGAAGGCGCCACGGCAATCAGCAGCCCTGGGCGGCGCCTGACCACCTTCAAGCCGGATGGCCATTGGACGCGCAGCCTGCTGCCCAGCATCGATGGACGGCGGCTTTATGTCGGTGTTGGTTCGCTGACCAACATCGCCGAAGGCGGTATGGCCGTGGAAGAGGGCCGTGCCTGCATTTACGAACTGGATATCGAGACGAACCAATGCCGCATCTTCGCCGGCGGTCTGCGCAACCCTGTGGGCATGGCCTGGGAGCCCACGACGCAGCGGCTTTGGACGGTGGTCAACGAACGCGACGGACTGGGAGACGAGACCCCGCCGGACTACCTGACTTCGGTGACCGACGGCGGGTTTTATGGATGGCCCTATTGCTATTGGGGCAAGACGGTGGACGACCGCGTGCCGCAAGACACGGAGCTGGTGGCCAAGGCCTTGACACCCGATTACGCGCTGGGCGGCCATACGGCTTCGCTGGGGTTGTGCTGGATGCCTGCCGGGACGCTGCCCGGCTTTGATGTGGATGGCATGGTGATCGGACAGCATGGCTCCTGGAACCGCAGCAAACTCAGCGGCTACCGAGTGATCTTCGTGCCTTTCGACGAAGGTCGACCTGCAGGGCCGCCGCGCGACATCCTCTGGGGTTTTCTTGCTCCCGACGAATCGGTGTCTTACGGGCGCCCGGTCGGGGTGGCGATCGGTCCGGATGGGCATTCCTTGCTGGTTGCCGACGATGTGGGCGACGTGATTTGGCGGGTATCGGGGGCGTGAGCCGGGGTGTGGGCGTGAGGAGGTGGGTCTGGGGGGCTGCCGTTGGTCGAAAAGCTCGGCACAGGCAGCCGCTTGCGGCACAGAGGGCGCGAGACTTGCTTGTTCGAGCTTGGAAATGGGTGGGCGATTTTGATTCTTGGCACGCGGGCCTGCTATGGTCTTTCTTCAAATCCAAATGCCGTGTGAGTTCTGGGTTTCAAATCGAAACGTCTATCAAAAGTTGATGAAAGTTGTGTGTAAAGACCGAAAATGGGGTCTTTTTTCCTCTAAGTGGGTGGTGTTGCTTGTTTGATGGAGGCGGCGTTCATCAACAATAGAAAAAATAGCTTTATAGGGTGTCGGGTATGCCAGCTGTCGGACTTCGGGAATGGATGAATTTGACCGCGGTGATTGCCCGCGGCGAGTTGCTTCGCTATGGACGCGGGAACGCCAGCTACACCGCCCGGTTTGAGGACAAGTTGGCCCAGCTGATCGGCGTCAGGCGCGCCCTGACCGTCAACAGCGGCACCAACGCACTCGTCACGGCCATGGCGGCAGCCGGCATCGGACCGGGCGATGAAGTTCTTGTGCCAGCCTATACCTGGGTGGCCACCGCGCTGGCGCCCATGGCGGTGGGGGCGGTTCCCGTGTTGGTCAACATCAACGAGACGCTGACCATCGATCCGCAGGACATCGAGCGGAAAATCACCCCGCATACCCGGGCCATCGTGCCAGTGCACATGCAAAACGTGGTCTGCGACATGGATGCCATCATGGCGATTGCCCGGCGCCACAAGCTGTTGGTGATTGAGGACGCGTGTCAGGCCGTGGGGGTGAGGTACAAAGGGCGCCGTGTGGGGGGCATCGGCGATCTGGGGGCCTTCAGTTTCAATCACCACAAGAACATCACCTCGGGCGAGGGCGGGGCGGTGGTGACGAACGATGAGCGTTTTTTTGTTCGCGCCCGGATGTTTCACGACCCTGGCGCATTCATCCGGGCGCATGAACCCACCCAGGAACCGCTTTTTTCGGGACTGAACTGTCGCGTTTCCGAGCTGACTGGCGCGGTGCTCGAGGCCCAGATTGGTCGCCTTGATCCGTTGCTCGACACCTTGTGCGACCGCTATGCCGGAATGGCGGCCATCTTTGCCGATCAACCGCATTGCCGCCCCTCGCCCCACAACGATCCTGTCAACGCGGTGGCGCTGAGTGTGCTGTTCGACGATCCGCAGGAGGCACGCCTTTTTGGCCAGGCTCGGGGCGCCAACCGGCTCATTGATACCGGACGCCACGTGTTCACGAACTGGGAGGCGGTGTTGTGCAAGCGCTCATTTGATGAGCGCCTGAATCCGCATCGGTGGGCGCACCGAGAAATCACCTACCAACCTGAGGATTACCAGGTGACGCTGGACATTCTCAGCCGGACATGCCGGGTGTCGCTGGGACCGCAGTACCCGGCTCCCGTGATGATGTGGCACAAGCGCGCGCTGCGAGCGGCGCTCCTGCCTCAGGCAACCAAACCAGTGGTGTCGCCGGCGTGAAAGCCCTGTGTCCAAGGACCGCCTGATGTCTGCAGCCATCGATTGGGGGGGGCTCCCGGTCGAGGCGCTCGCGTGGCGGGTTGGGTCGGTGTCAAATTGTTGGCGTTCGGCCGACCCGTCTCGTGTCTTGTTTCGAAGCCGTCTCCGCGTGCGATTGAGAGGTGTTCAGACACGTGTGGGCACGGTGTGGGCGGTGGGGGCCGGGTCGGCGTCCGGATCTGGCTCGGGTGGCTGAAATGTTCGAGGCTCTGCGGGTGGACGCATTGGCTGCACTTGGCGATGCACCCATCGACAAATGCGATTTTCTGATCATCGGGGGTGGTCCGGCGGGGTTGACGGTTGCACGCGCGCTCGCGGAAGCCGGGCGCCGCACCTTGGTTCTTGAGAGTGGCGGACTGGAGGAGTCCGTCGAGGCGGAGGCGCTCAACGAGATGGTTTGTGACGACGCGATCTGGTCACCTGATCAGGTCGACAAACGCAAGCGATTTCACGCGCCGCAGATGGCGATGTGGTCGCATGACCGGCAGGGCTACGGCTTGCGATGCCGTGCGCTGGGGGGTTCCACCGTGGCCTGGGCGGGCAAATCGGCGGCTTTCAGCGACTGGGATTTTGCCCCGCGTGCCTGGGTGCCCGACAGCGGTTGGCCTGTCTCGGCCGCCGATCTGAAACCCTATCTCGACAAAGCGGCCGAGACCCTCAACCTGGGGCCGAATTGTTATGACAGCCGCCTGTGGTCCCAACTCAGCCGTCCGCAGCCGCACCCCCACCCCGATCCTGCCGTGCTCGGCTCTTTCTTTTGGCAGTTTGCCCGATCGTCGATCAATCCGATCGACGTCTACCGCGCAGGCGCGGAGTTTCTGAAAGCCGCGCCGAAGGGGTGTCGCGTGTTGACCGGTGCCACAGTGCTGGAGCTATTGACCGATGAATCGGGAGCCCGGGCTGTGGGCGCGGTGGTGGCCGATGCGGCCGGGCGACGCAGGAGGGTCGAAGCCCGAACGATCGTGCTGGCCGCCAGCGCCATCGAGAATCCGCGGATTCTCTTGAATTCGCGTTCGCGGCACGCAGATGGCCTGGGCAATGAGCGCGGCATTGTCGGCCGGTATCTGCTGGACCACCCGAGCGCGCGGGTGGCCTCTTTTCCGCCGGAGGCCATCGCCCCAATGGCATGGCTCTATGGGTTTTATGGCCTCAAAGGCCCCAAGGGCGTCCACATGTTCATGCACGGTCTCACGCCTTCTGCCGAGGTGCAGGCGGCGCAGGGGCTCTTGAATTGCGCGGCATACACCATGGGTGACCGGGCACCGGACGATCCCTGGAGTGCGGTCAAGCGCATCGCCACGCGCGAGAGCCAGAACCTGCTCTATGACGCGCAGGCCATTCTCAAGGCGCCTGCGACCATTGCCAAGGGGATGGCTCGGCTGGCGTTCCAAAGCCCTTGGTTCCCGAGGGCGTGGTCGCGGTTTGCGGTGAATCAGGTGTTGAGGTTCAGGCCGGACATGGCGGTGGAGGAGTACCTTACCCGCGGCGTGCCCCACAAACTGGTGGGGCTTTCCTTCGAAGCCATCTGTGAGCAGGCGCCTGACCGAAACAACCGGATTCACCTGTCCGACAAGCTTGATCCTTTTGGCATGCCCTTGCCGACGGCGCATTGGCGTGTAGGGGACATGGAGATTCGTACACTGAAACACCTTGGCCGGTTGTTGCAGCAAGAGTTCATGAAGGCAGGTCTGCCCGCGCTGGTGATGGAGGACTGGCTTGCTGACGACGGTGGCGGCCATGCCGGCGTTATCGACATGGGCCATACCGCAGGGACCACCCGCATGGCTTCAGATTCGAGCCGCGGTGTGGTGGACGCCGATTGCAAAGTGCATGGCGTGGAGGGTTGTATGTCGCAGGGGCTTCGGTTTTTCCGACCAGTGGTCACGCCAACCCACACTGATGATCGTGGCGTTCGCGCACCGTCTGGCAGCGCATCTGGCGACCGAGCGCCGCTAGGATTCCAAAGGGGTCTGCTGCAGCGCAGGTCAGGTGCGTGTTGATCGCCCTATTGCGGTTTGGCTGGTGGCCAAAGCTTGCCGCACAGACCGCGGTACACAAAACCATCTGAAGGTTGCGTGGGTCGGCTGCCCACTGCTTCGACGGACACCGCCAACTCAACGGCGGGTTGGAAAACGGTTTCTGCGGGCAGGTCGAGTCGGGCGCTGGCGAAGGGCATTGGGTATTGGGGCAATGCCACGAACTTGGCCGTCTTTGTCAATCAACCACAGGTAGAGGGTTTTGCCTTCTGGAACGTCGGCGGGCGCCACTTGCTTCAGGTCCACGGTGGTTCCCTCGCGCAAGCTGGAAACGATCAGACCGGGCTGCCCGTCGGGCGTGGCCAGGACGCCGACATAGCTTTCCGGCAACTGAGCCAGACCGCTCCGGCTGGCTTCCATGAGGGGTGCGATCACGCTGCCCAACAACACGCCAGCCACCAGGGTCATGGCAGGCACCGGTGACAGCCACCGCTTCCACCAAGGCGCCGCGCTCGGGGCCTTCGGGCTGGGGAAGACCCGCGCCTGCAGGCGCTCCCATTGGTCAGCTCCACAACCAGGGGGGCTTGCGCAGACAGCGCGCCCGAGAGGCGCTCGTGCCAGGACCAAACCGCTGCGTGCACAACCGCGTGTTGGCGCATCAGGGCTTCAAATCGCCGCCGCGCGGGGGCTGCCATGGCACCCAAGGCGTATTCGCCCGCAAGTTGTTCGATGGTCTCTGGGTGTTGATGCCAGTAGCGATGGGCGGTTTTCCCGTTCTGCGCATTCATATCGCCGCCTCCATGCAGGTCTTGAGAGCCATGAGGCTGCGGCGCGTCCAGGCTTCACCGTGCCCAAGGCGCTGCAAACGCTCGGCCATTTCCAGGTGTGTGAGGCCCTCGAAGTAGCACAGCAAGACCGCCTGCCGTGGTTCGCTGGGAGGTTCTTCAGGCAGGCGTGCAATCGCTGCTGGTCTTGGGAGAAGGCCAACTGTTCGAATGCGCCCGGCTCTTCCGATGGCGCTTCATGCACCTTTGTATCGCCGCTTCCGTCGATACCTGCAGCGGTGCTTCTCGAGGTCGGCGGCGCAAGTGGTCCAGCGCACGGTTGCGGGTGACCACGCACAACCAACCGAGGTTTCGGGTACAGGGCGCGAGGGTGTCCGAGGCTTTGTGCCAGAGCCCGGCAAACACGTCCTGAACCACGTCCTCCGCCGCCGTACGGTCTTGCAACACCCGAACAGCCGTGGACAACATCACCCCGGCAGCGCGGTCGTAGAGAGACTTGAACGCCGCGCGATCTCCCATGCCGACCCTGGCAAGGAGTGCTTCGATGTCGCGGTCTTCTGACATGGGTGTTTGGCGTGTTCAGAGGGTCAGACACCCTTGGCAAAGGAAGGCTCCGAGCCTTGGGTGTCGCCTCGGCGGATCAATTATTGGGCTGATCGAGTTTAACCACCTCGGGGAAACACGCTTCTTCCGAGGTGGGCTCTCCGCTCAGTTCAATAGGTGTAGCCGTTGGATGGCCGCTCGGCAGCAACCTGCTTGACGGGGCTGAACGATGTGCCAAACGCCACCGCTGCCGTCGCCTGCACGCTGGCCGGGAGCCGCGTCGCCAACGAAGTAGTACAACGGCTTGCCTTCCAGGCCCATTGTTTGGTGTTGCCGCTGCTCAGGCGGGTGGCTGCACTGTGTACCTCGGCGCCAGGCGCTGCATCAGCCACGTAGGCCGGCCAGGCGTCAGGCATTGCCCGCGCAGTGGCTGACGTTGGGTTCGTCTTTGTCAAAGACATGCAGCGTGCGCCCGGCGGGGTCGGTCACCACACCGTCGGTGATCACGGGCTGGGCGTTGGCACCGAGGCAGGCCAGGGCAACGGCGGCGAAAGCGGACTTGGTCAAGAGGGACATGAGGATTCTCCGTACAGAAAGGATGGGTTGAAAAGCAGGTTCTTGGGCCGCTCCATTTCGGACCGGCTTGCTTGTAGAACGGGCCAGGCGCGCCACCGGATGCAAAAAAGGCAAATTTTTTTGGGGGGACTACGCCATTGCGGCTGTCGTCGTTCACTTCCACCCATCACACGTTGCGAAAGCACTCAGTGGAGCGGCAGCGTTTTTTTCTCCTCGGATGAGAGGGGTATTTGGCAATGTGCCCGGGCCCGGGCCTGGGCGCGGTTGCAACGGTGAGCCCGCTCGCTGCCGCCGCCCGTTGGGCACGCTGTAAAAAAGGAAGGGTCGCAGCTCAGGTACGGACAAGCCGGTGTTGCCGGGCACGGAAATCGGTGCAGGGCTGTTTCGCACAGCACTGCGCCCGGCCCACACTTTCAGCGGCTTTGCACTCGGGTGACCTGCGAGATCACGCGCATCAGCTTGCGGGCCGCGGCATCCCAGGTGAAGTGCGCGGCCTGTTTGCGCCCTGCGTTGGCGAGTTCATCCCACAAGGCCGGCTGACGGACCAGCCGTGACAGGGCTGCGGACCAGGCGTCGGGATCGTGGGGTCGGCCATCAAGGCGCCGGGGCCGCATACTTCGGGTAGCGCGCCGCAGGGGGCGATCAGAGCAGGGGTTCCCAGCAACATGCCCTCCACGGGTGGCAGCCCAAATCCCTCGGTCAGTGATGGCGTGCACACCGCCAGTGCATGGGTCTGCAAGCTGTTCATTTCGGCTTCGCTCACATACCCGGCAAACACCACGTTGCGTGGCGTGGGAAAGCCCGCTGCGGCGAAGTCGATGGCTTTGGCCCGCCCCGTGAGCACCAGTGTGAGCCCCGCCAGCTCGGGCTTTTCGAAAGCCCGCAACAAAATGCCGATGTTCTTGTGCGGCTGCAGGTTGGCCAACGCAAGCGCATAGCGGCGTGGGGTGAGGCCAAGGGTCTTCAGTATGGCGTCATCGGGTGGCGTGCGCAGCACATGGTCCACCCCGTTGTGAATGACGTGGATCCGCTCCGGGGGCGCAATGCGCCGCTCCACCAGTTCTTTTTTGGCGAACTCGGAGACCGTGAGCAGGCCCAACTGCGCCGACCCGGCCAGGCGAATGTGCAACCGGGCCCGGGCGCTGCGCAATTGGCCGTAGGAGCGTGGCGTGGTGAAGACCTGCGCGTCGTGCACCATGGTCAGTCCGGAACGCACCATGAACGGCGTCATGTTGCAGAGGTTGACGAGAAGGCGACCCCGTGTGGCGCCGGGCAGCGACAGCTGTTCCCAGGCGATGCCGTTGAGATGGCCAACCTCGTTGGCCGGAATGCTGGGGCTGGGCCACTTCAGGCCGCCGCCTGGCGGCAGGGCGATGGAGACATCGTGCTGCTGCCCATAAACCGCCAGAGCGCGTGAGCTCGTAGGCCACCCGGTGAACTGCTGTGGGTGCGGCGGAGAGGAATTTGCCGTTGATGACCACGCCCGCGTTTGCTGCGCCCATGGTCACGGCTCAGAATCGCTGAGGATCGATTCGCCCGAAGAGCATGTCGCGCAGGGCAAGCCGGTGCCCGCGGCCCGGCCTCGGCGGTCGATCCAGGGCTCGGCGTGGAACAGCTTGACGTGGTTGGCTGCGGGCGCAGCATCATCTTGATGGCGATCCTGGGGGAAGGGTTCTTTTGGTCAGCAGGTAGACCGGGTTGCACATCTGGCTGTAACCCAGGCGCCGCCCAACTCTTTTCACGGCCCCGCTTTTCCCCGCAGTGCACCCCCTGAATGCGTCCGTGTGCACCAGCGGGCCGGCAACGTCCACCAAATCCAGGTCCTCCAGCCACGAATAAAGGGCAGCCGCTCGTCGAAGCGAACACCCTGAATCATCGACACGCGATATGCCATGTTGCAGCCATAAAGACCGTGGGTGCGCGACAGGATGCGCACACTGGTTGGTTCGCCTTCGGTATCGGCTGCGTCAACCAGCTGTTGAGCGTCGCCCAATGCGATGCCGGGCCCGTTGATGCCGTCGGCCAGCACCAGGCCATGGGCCCCGGCCACCTCCGGATGGCCCTTGAAGAACCGTTCGATCCCGGCCAGCGCAAAACGCGAGGGAATGAAATCGTCGTCGTAGAAGACGACAAAGGTGTTTTCCGGGCGAAGGCGGTCCAGCGCGCGGTTGCGCTGCACGCACGCTCCGCGGGCCCAAAGATCTGCTCGACCTCAAATGGATAGGTGCGATCGGGCGGCGCATCAGCCTCGCTTTCCATCGACAGAATCACCTGCGACGGTGGCTGCGTTTGCATCGCCAGACGATCAAGAAGCGCGGAGACGCTTGCCGGGCGACCCAGGGAGGCGACGATGACTGCCACGCTCATGATGTTTGGTCCTTTGCGTTGGTCGGGCAGGTGGCGGGGCATGTGCTTCGGGTTGTCGTGGGCGCGTGCGTGGCTTGCATGCCGGTGGCCAAAGGCACTCCATTCAAAGGCGCTCCATTTCTGCGGTGGACGGGCCTGGGGCTTGTGGTTCGCATTGATGCACCCATCTCGTGCGGACTCCGTGAAAGCGTCAAGAAACGAAGCAAGAAATTGCCTAGGGCCCAGATGGCGGCCAGGAATGGTGCTTTTGAATGCACAATCCATGCCGGAATCAAAATATTACAGTTTGGGAGGGGCATTGGTATGCTTGGTGGGTTATTGGGTGGCGGTGGGTAATTGCAAATAAATGTTCCGCCAGTGCGCCAATCAATAGGTGTGAGATTCAGGGCTTTGCAGACAGAAGGCCCGATGAGTATTTCGTGGTTGACAGTTATTTGTTACAAAAAATCGGCATCCTGCTTGACCTTTTTAAGTTTCATTTTGATGACACATTTACAGGCCGAGGAAACGCAACAAAAACAGATCCAGTTCGTTTGATCAATCGGGGAATTTTGCTTCCAAGATGGTAGCATCTTTCATGAAGTCCGATTCATTTCATGTCCTGTCTCCCCACGCGATGGGTTTTGATGTTGGGGCCATCGGTTCTGGCAATTGCATGCAGCCCGACGACGATTGGATTGAATCGGGGCCGCTGTATTTCAATGCGACAGGTGAGGGGGCCTCTGCAATGGATGGTGCCCTCGAAACGCTGGCAGCATGGCAATCCAGGCGCATTGTTGGGTCGCGTTACCGGGTGAAAGGCAAGGCTGGTGACATCAATACCATGCGGTGGCTATTTTGACGGCAGTTTTCTCCAAATGCTGTATGAATTGAGTCGCTCAGCCTCCGATAGGGCTCGAAGGGTTGCGGGGTTTGGGCCAATCGGCGCTCGGGCGTCAAAGCGGAAGTGCATGGACGGCTGGTTGCCCTTTCGAAGTCGACCGCCCCTCAAACGGGCAGTTTGCATGCCTTATTCTTCTCTGGAAGGCAGCCGTTTGAGCGGCCCGACGCAAGTGTCATCCACCAGAGCATTGAGGCTGGCCAGACCTTTGCTTTGAGAAAAACCATGAAACGCACCGCATCCCTTTTTGTCCTGGCCGCGAGCCTGGTTGTCCCGTTCGCTTTCGGTGAGGCTGCGGCCGAATCGAAGGTGGCTGGCAACCCATTTGGCGTGGCACCCTCCAACTCTTCTTCAAGCGCATTGCCGGTTGGCTGGATCCGATGGCTGCCACAGGGGTGGGGTGGGTGCGAGGGTTTGCTTCGGGCGTGACCTCCCGTGATCAGTTGCCCGCCAGCGCGGCAGGGATGCAGTTTTCAGGCGTGCTGGCCTACTGGGATCCGGCAGATCCCGTTGGTTGGCGCAACTACGTCACCTCCCGCGTGTTGCTTTATCGCGCCCTGAGTTCTGAATGGGAGGTATGGAATGAGCCGCCCAATCACACGCCCAACACCCCGCCCGAAGACTACGGTCGCATGGTTGCACTGCCTACGACGCCGTGAAACGGCAGGATCCCGGTATCAGGGTCGGGCTGGCCGCTCAGAGCGTCAACCTGAACTACCTGGACCGCGCCTTGCAGGCCGGTGCGAAAAACAAAATTTGATTTCATCACGCTGCACCCCTATGAAACCGGCGAACTGATCCCGGATGGCTTCGAGGCACAGTACATGAGCATCGTGCCCACGGTGCGAAAAATGCTCGCACTGAGAAATCCGGAGCGCGTCAACGTGCCCATCATCTTCACCGAGATCGGTCAGCCATTGGCGGGGCAGGTAAGCGAGACCGCTCAGGCCAGTCAGTTGATCAAGTACTTCGTGATGGGTATAGCGCAGGGGGTAGAGCGTGTGCATTGGTTTGAGCCGCTCGATGGCGACTCTGGTCCGTTTGGTCTGATCGATGCCAAGGGGCGGTTCCGGCCGTCGTACCTGGCATTGCGCAATCTGATCGCCCAATTGGGTCAACAACCGAAATACCTGGGCTGGTTGCGCCCCAACGACCGTCTTCATGGATTTCTTTTTGAGCGGCAAGACGAGCAAGTGCTGGTGACCTGGAGCCCGCCAGGTGAAACCGGCGTATTGGCGTTGCCCGGACAAGCAAAGGTGGTCGATCCGTTGTCTGGCGAGGATCGCAGGGTCCAGCAGGTACAGGTGGGGCCCATGCCGACTATCGTGGTGCTGTCGGCAAACGGGGCGGGTTGGGCCGCCCAGGCCAAGGCCAACCGGACCAAACCGTACCCATGGAAGGCCAAATCAAACCATGCCAACGCGTCATCGGTGACTCTGACCACGGAAGGTGGGCGACTGGAGGAGCGCGGTTTGTACCTCGCGACCAGCATGGCCGGATCTGGACAGACGGCGTTGGCAGCCATCGACGCCTCCGCTGCGCCTCGGTTGTCGTTCACGGTGGATCCCGGTTTTCTTTCCTACACCACCCAACCGATCGAGATTTCGGCGGTCGTGCAGCGCGGCGCAGGGGCGCCTGCAGGGTTCAATCTGAAATACGAGAGCACCAGTGGCACCAAGACCGTGGGCTGGAACCAGGTGGTTGCTGGCGAGGGCTGGTCCACTTTGACCTGGCGTTTGAACGATCCCCAGTTTGTGGGCAAGTTTGGCTACCACTTCACCTTTGATGCCGACTCGAAGCAGCACAGCGGGTACCGCATCCAGCGGGTCATGGTGACCAAACTGCCTTGAGGGCCAGCCCCGGCCGGGAACAAGTCCCTGGAGCCCCGAGTTTCAAGCTGTGCCGTGCAAGGGCAGAAACAGAAGAACCAAGCCGCCGAGGACGAAGCTCCATTGGCGGAACCACAATCGCGCCGCGATGAGGCCATAGGAGACCAGGGCCAAACCGGCGCCGACCTTTGCCATGGCAAGCAGGGCCCAGAACGGGTGCGCATCGAGGGCGATGAGGTCGGGATTGGCGATCATGCCCAAAGGAATCAGATAGAGGCCAATCCCAAGCTTCATGGCGGTGCCCGCGACCTTCAGCCAGTTTTCCTCCACCATGCCGGCCGCTATGAACACCGCACCGCAAACCGGTGGTGTGATGGTGGAGAGCAGGGCAAACCAGAAGACAAAGAGATGCGTTTGCAGTGGCTCAAGGCCGAGGCTGGTCAGCGCGGGACCGGCCACCGATACGCAGATCACGTAGGCAGCCGTGGTGGGCACTTCCATGCCGAGCAGCATGCAGGCCAGCGCGGTGAGCAACAAGGCTGGCCACAGCGAAGCGCCAGACAGGCTCAAGATCACCGAGGTGACTTTCACCCCGAGCCCGGTCATGCCCAACACGCCCACGATGATCGAGGCGCAGAGGATGATCGAGGCGATCACGGCAATCTGTTGGCCGGCCGTTCGAGCCGCAGCGACCAGGCGCGAGGCCGTGCGCCGAGCATCGAAGCGAAGATCCGAGCCGGTGAGCAAGAGCAGGGCACCGACCAGAATGGCGAGACAGGCGGCATACTGCGGCGTGTGTTCGGAGACGAACATGCCCCAAAGCAATGTGGCAAATGGAAACAGAAAGAAGCTGGTGGTCAGTGCCACGGCCTTGAGGCTGGGGCGTTGCTCGGCAGGCAGCGAGGCCAATCCCAGCCGAAGGGCGTAGGCGTCGATCCCTATCCAGACGGCGGCGAAATAAAGAACCGCAGGCAGCAGCGCAGCGGCCATGATCCCGGTGTAGGGCACGCCGGTCAGCTCGACCATCACGAACGCGCCCGCACCCATGAGTGGTGGCATGATCTGCCCGCCGCTGGAGGCCACCGCTTCGATAGCTCCCGCCAGGCGGCGTGGATAGCCCAGCCGTGTCATTGCGGGCAAGGTGATGGCGCCTGTGGAGGCCACGTTGGCCGAGGCAGAGCCTGAAATCGAGCCAAACAGGGCTGAGGAAATCACGGACACCTTGCCCGCACCGCCCCGCAAGTGCCCTGCCGCAGCGGCCGCGAGGTTCATGAATCCCTGGCCAGCCTCACCGGCATTGAGCACCGCCCCGAAGATCACGAAGATGGCCACGATGCCCACCGACACGCCGGTGAGCGATCCCCAGATGCCCCCTTCGGCGATGGTCAGCGTGCCCAAAAAACTGGCCAGCGGCATGCCGGCATATCCGAACTCTCCGGGCACATGTTCACCCAGCAAGCCATACGCCAACGCCAACGCGGCCACGAGCGGCAGCGGCCACCCGATAGACCTGCGGGCCATTTCAAGCACACACACGAGCAACACCACCGCCATCATGATCTGGCCCGAACCGACCAATGCGCCGTATTGGTCGCCCAGTGGACTCTCATTGAAGGCCACCCAGGCGGCGGCGGTCAGACCCGCCAGCCCCAGTAACCAGCCGCTCAATGTCGCCGCGGTCGATCGGCCTGGGGCCATCAGGATCCACGGGATGGCCAGCATCAGGTGAATCGGGCGGCTGACCAGGTTGGGAACCAGGCCAGAGAAAACCAACCAGAGGTGAAAAGCAATGGAGATCAGGCCCAGCATTGGCCAGACGAGGTCTCTGGATGCGGGATGGTTGGGAGATTGGGCAGACATGTCGCGTTCAATGAAAACAGGGAGCCTGTGCGGACAGGCTCCCTGACCTGCCATGGCGTGAACCGCGGCAGGGTTGTGATGTGAAAGGGGCAGGGAATCAGCGCTGCTGCTCGCTCACGGCCATTTTTGCTTCGGCGTAGTAGCGCAGGGCACCCGGGTGGATCTTGCCTTCGATGTTGGCCAGCATGTCGCCGTTGACGCCTTTCCACCAAGGGGCGGTGGCGGCCATGCGGTCGCGCTGGGTCCAGAAGGCCTTGGTCAGAGCGTAGGCGGTGTCGTCGCTCATGTCGGTGGTGGTGTAGGCCACGACGGGCAGTGAAGTGGTCACCACGTCGGTTTTCTGTCCGCTGTATGTGCCCGCAGGAATGACCAGGCGGGTGCGCTTGGTGGCCTTGACCTGATCTTCACTTAAAGAGATGAGCGAGATGCCGGTGCCCGCCGCCGCTTCGATCACATTGGGGGCAGGATACGAGCCTGCGGTGACAAAGCCATCGATTTGTTTGTTCTTCAGCGCGGCCACGGCGTTGTTGAGCTCGGCGTTGGACAGCGTGACCTTGTCTTTCAAACCAAACAGGTCCAGGTATTTCGCGCCTTCGCTCGCGCCGAAGCTGCCTTTGCCTACCAGCAGGTTCTTGCCCGCGAGGTCGGCCAGCGAGTTGACGCCGCTGTCGTCGCGCATCACGAAGTGCATGGTGAGCGATGGGATCGGGAAGAGCGCCCGGATGTCGGCGAATTTGGGATTGGGTTTGTCTTTGAAGGGCCCGCTGGCGCTTTGCGCGTTGCCCACGAGGGCCGGTGGTGTCGTGAACACATAGTTGCCTCCCCGGGCGGCCGATTCGGCCACGTTTTGCACCGAGCCCTGGCTCTCTTCAATGGTGACGATGATCTGCCCCTGTGATGCCGTTTTGACCGCTTCGGCAATTTCGACCCCCATCTGGTAGTAGGAGGAACCGGTTTTGGCGGACTTGTAAGTCACGCGTGTCTGGGCGAGGGCTTGGGTGGCGCCGAGAGCCAGGCAAAGACCGGCCGCCAGGAGGGTGTAGCGAGTTTTCATGGGGTGCTCCGTGGAAGGATTGGAAAGGAACCGGGCGCCGCGTGATGGGCCAGAGCGTGGCTTGAGCCTGAAGACGGCGCACCGATTGAGCGCCTGGTGGCGCAGGGGTGGCAAGAAGGTAACCGATTGTCACCTCGAAAGCCTAGGTAGTTGCACCAAGCGCAGTCCGATTGGCGACGACGGCCTGCGATCGATAGGCGATCTTCAGAACCATCGATCGTCGTTTGGGAAATTGTAAGGGCGTGTGTTTTTTCTCAATTTGCACAGGTTTCGGTCGAAACAACCGAAGTCTTCTTCTTGGAAGGCGTTTGCATCAACTTCGGCCATTTCCACCGACGCACCTATCTCAGGGGACCACCATGAACAACCCACGCACAACCATTCTGTTGCTGTCTTTGACTGTCCTGGCTGCCTGTTCAACGCCCCAGCCGGCACCGAAGGCACAAGCCCTCGAGGTCACCCCCGTTTCCCGTGTCACGAAGTATGCCGACCCTGAGGTCAACGAGGCGGCTTCAGCTTATGTGGCTTTGTACAAGACGACGATAGAGAGGAGCGTGCAGGAACGCCGTTACATGGGGGATCTGGCTTACCGCCATCTGAGCGCCGAGGCTTGCTTCGAGAGCCGCGCCAACCGTTTGCTTGATCACAAGGTCTCCGTCCAGGAGCGCGAGGCCCTGGTGCTGACACAGGTGTCGGCCGAGAAGCTCAAACACTACAAGGAATTGGCCAAGGGTTACTTCCCCCGCATCAATGGCATGGAGCTGTTCACCTGTGATCGCGCGGGTTTGCGCGTTGCCCAGAACACCGCCAAATACTGACAGCCGGTTCGTCCCAGAGCACCTCAGGACCGAACTGCCCGAGAGGTGCAACACGGATTGGTTCGCGAGGGCGGTGCAGCCGCCCAATGAAGGTCGCGTGCGACCGCAGCGCGTGGTGGCGAGGTGCGGTGTCCGGTTCCGTTGTTCGTTGACGACCTTTGCCTTGCCGTGTTTCTTCATGGCTTGATTTGGTCCGCAGTCGTCAGCAATACCTTGCGCTACAGTGCCAATGGCTGCCGGGAGGTCCGGTGCCAGGGACGCACGGCGGCAGGGCAAATTTATCGTTTTCACTGTCGCACCGGTTCGCGAGGTTGAGCCCGCTGATGGGGGGGGGCTGGGGCATGTCGAGCCAATCGTTGAGGCCATTGCTCTTGCGAGTCAGGCAGGCTTCCCGGCCGCCAGTCCCTTTGTCTTCATGAGTCAGAGGAGCCATCAATGGATACGGTCGGGTTGAAAGGGCGCAGGGCACTGGTGACAGGAGGAGCCCGCGGGCTGGGTGAAGGTATCGCCAAGGCGTTGAGCGAAGCGGTGCGTTGGTGATGCTGGCCGACGTGCTGGTCGATCAGGGGCGCGAAACCGCAAGACGTCTTTCGGCTGGTGGGGCTCGGGTGGCGTTCGTCGAGCTTGACGTCACCAACGATGCCCAGTGGGCCAAAGCGATCGATGCCACCGTGACCCAGTTGGGGGACTCGATGTGCTGGTCAACAATGCGGGAGTCGAAGTCACTGCCTTGGTGGTTGACATCGATGCAGAGGCGCTGCGCCAGATGCTTGATGTCAATGTGGTGGGCACAGCCTTGGGCATGAAACACGCTTTCCGTGCCATGCGGCCCGGTGGCGTGGCTGGGCAAGGTGGGGCCGTGGTCAATCTGGCATCCGTGGCGGCGACCATTGCGTTTCCCGCCATTGCCGGCTACTCGGCCAGCAAGTCCGCCATTGACCGCCTGACCAGGGTTGGGGCGATGGAGTCCGGAAAGCTGGGGTACGGCGTGCGCGTGAATTGCGTTTATCCCGGCCTCGTGCCCACGGACATGGGCATGAAGCTGGCCAATGACGTGGTGTCTGCAGGCTTGTTTCCCACGTCGGACGCCGCGGTTGGCGCCATTGTGGACCAGACGCCTATGGGGCGATTGGGTACCGTGGAAGACATGGCCGATGCGGTGGCCTTTCTGTGTTCCGATGCGGCGCGCTTTATCACTGGCGTGGGACTGCCAGTCGACGGCGGCATGGGGATGTAGGAACACCCGAAGGCGTCATGCCCTGTCACAGAAGTGGGAGTGGCGCGCCGTTCCGCTCGGTCTTTGGGCCCGTCAGGCCCTTGCAGCGCGAGAGAGGGCAAGTCCCGAAAGGGATGTGCCTGTTTCGCGACCCGCCGGCGTATGTCCGGCAAGTGCTTGGATGGGATTGGGAGGGGCTTTGTTCAGCGGACGGAAACGGCGGTCGCTGCAGTGTCGTTCAAGGGCACACGCCGTGCCCCGTTGAAGCGTGAGCTCCAGTAAGACGTCCGCATGTCTTCAATGCGCACATGCGCGCCTGTTATGGGCGCGTGGATGAATTTGCCCTCGCCCACATAGATTCCCACATGGCTGAAGGCGCGGCGCATGGTGTTGAAGAAAACCAGATCACCGGGTTTGAGCTCTTTGCGATCGATGGTTTTGTGGCGGCGGCTTGATCCGCCGCGCGCCTGGGAAGGATCTTGCCCAAGGACTCTTCATAGACCAATCGGACGAGACCGCTACAGTCCAAGCCCGTCTCGACGGTATTTCCGCCATATTGGTAAGGCACACCCAGCAGGCCCATGGCCCGCATCACCAGTTCGGAAGCCTGAGTGCTGACCGTGTCGCGCGCTTGGCCCAAGCGGGTTCCAATGGTTGAAATCAGACCCCGCTCTGCCAGCAGATGCTCCATCGCTGCATAGTCCGGTTCGGTAGGTGCTGCTTGCACCCATGCACTGGCACACAGCAAAACGACAGAAACATATTTTTTCATCGCCGGCGAGATTAACTGCGCGTTTTCGTGAAGTCAAGCTAGAAAAGCGCAAAAGAACGTTGATTTTCCGTAAGTTTTTGAACAATTGCACAAGGCCTATCGGGCCTCGTTCCCTCTTGCCCCTGCGCGAGCACCAGGGTCTGGTTGCCACGGAGTTGTTTTTGGAAGCCCGGTGATGTGGGCCTCTCTGGGTATTTCGGCAATATCGAAGAAGACTGAAGTCTTCAAAGTGGGTGTTGTCCTTCGTGGCGCGTCGCAGCGACCCCGGGTGGCTTGGCTATGGCGGCTGAGACTGTGGATGAGGTGTGGCCTGGCAGGGCGTAGAAGGGTGCCAACGTCAATCGGTTTTCCGCTTTGCGGCTGCTGTGAGCACACGTTGCGTCCTGCACTGGAAACGTTGACTGCGGGGAGGCATTTGTTCGATCATTTGGGGCAGGCTTTGTCTGATGAAGCTTTTTCAGATGATTCATATTTATTCAAGAAATCAAATGCCGTTTATCATATTGAACGATGTTTAATAAAACTGTTCTTGTGTTGTTGATTGAACTGCTGTTTGATCCAATCCATGTCCGTTCCTTTGATCAAATCAAGCCTGTGCCCACAGCCAAGGAGCAACAAGCGCGGCGCGTGGCTGCCGAGGGGCGAAAGGCCAGATTGCCGACACCGAGATCCGCCGCCGGCGTGTGCTTGACGCGGCTTGGACGCTGGTGTCGGAGGCGGGTCTGGACGCTGTGAACATGCGGGATCTTGGGGCAAAGGCTGGGTACAGCGCAGGGGCGCTCTACAGCTATTTCCCCAGTCGCGGACACCTGCTGGAGGCCATGCGCCGGCAGGTTTGGAAGAAGTCGCTGCGCAGCAGACGAGGGCCCGAAAACAGGGGCTCAAACAGGGCGCTCAGTCAGCAACGCCCTCTGATACAGCAGTACCTCGCAATGCCTACGAACTGGCGCTTCTGAGCTGGTGGCACAACTTGTGTCTGGACCCCAACCGGATTGCACTGCTGCTGCATCCTGCTTGCAGCGCCATTTCACGGCCATCGGGCGCCGAGGTGGCGCAGCCCGATCTGATCGACGAGCTCATAGGAGCAACGCGGGTCGGTCTGGCCTGCATGGGCGAAGACGGCAACGCGCTTGATGGAGAATCTCCGGCATTGGCCGCTGTTCACCGGGCTGTGCTCTGTCTTGCCGTCGGGTTGTTGGCAAGCAATGCGTCGGCGCTGGGCTCAGCCCCAGGGCGTTTGGGGCTGACCGAGCAGTTGCTCTCAGCCGTTCGGACCCTCCGCGTGGAAATGCTGGGCCACAGAAAGGATGCTGGCGATGGGCCTGACGGTTCCCAAGCCGATCTATTTGGGCAGCGGTGATCGACGCGATGTGGTGAAGTGGCGCCCCAACTGCTATGGTGCGCTGCGGCGCCGCCCATTTCGACAGGGCAAGCATTGCCGCGGGCTTGTCTTCAGTTGGTCGGGGTGCGTCACCTGCGGCATAGGGCAAGTGGTGTGCCGGTCGATGCGCACCGATTCCTGATCCTTGAAATCGAACTTGAATGTGAATGAGAACTGAACATGTTGCTTGATGTTTCCGAGTCCCAACTGGTTCTGGTGGATTACCAGCAGCGCCTGATGCCCGCGATCCCTGATGGCGCGGCCATCCTGGCAAACGCGGTTCGTCTGGCCCAAGCGGCGCACAAGTTGCGGGTGCCTGTTTTCGGCACCGAGCAGAACCCCGAGCGCCTGGGTCCCAACGACGAAAAGCTGCGTGCGCTGTGCCAAAGGACCATGAGCAAGATGGCTTTCAGCGCCGCAGGAGAGGGCTTGGTGGATTGGTTGCGACCGCCCGCCAGACCGGCTGCCGGCAACGCCCGCAGTTTGCCCAAGCACCTGCAAAAGCCCTCATCTGCGAATGACCGCAATACGGTGGTGATCGCTGGTTGCGAAGCCCATGTGTGCTTGCTGCAAACCGCCTTGGAACTGATGGAGCAGGAAATCGACGTCTGGGTGGTGACGGACGCTTGTGGCTCCCGCACAGAACGCAATCGCGATGCGTCCTACGACCGCCTTGCTGGCTCTGGTGCAGAACTGGTGACCACGGAGATGGTGTTGTTCGAGTGGCTGCGCACCGCAGAGCACCCCCAGTTTCGGGATCTCCAAGCCCTGATCAAATAGGCCATGCTCCTGGTGGCCGACTTTGTCGGCACGCTTTGGGTTGTCCGGAGGGGAAGGGACTGTGTGGCAGGGTCTGACCCGTGAGGCGCGTGCGCTTTCAGGGTTGGCGGGAAGCCGTTGTCTGAACGTAATTCGTGGTGCCGTTGGGCGGTCGGTGCGCGTCAGCCTGTCGCAAGCAAGAGCGCCATAATTATGAATTCAGTTTGAAAATCAGGCCTTTTGAGGTGCCTGAGCAAGCGCCCCTTCACCGAGGAGACAACCCATGAGCACGCTTCAGAACTACGCCGATTTCCACCGCCGCTCCATCGAAGAGCGAGACGCCTTCTGGAGCGAACAGGCGCAGTTGATCGAATGGAAGCAGCCGTTCTCAAGAGTCTGCAACTACGACAAACCGCCATTTGCGCGCTGGTTCGAAGGCGGGCTGACCAATCTGTGCCACAACGCGGTTGATCGGCACCTCAAAGATCGCGCCGATCAGAACGCCCTGATCTTCGTGTCGACCGAGACTGACATGGAGCGTGTCTACAGCTTTCGCGAGTTGCATGCTGAAGTGCAGCGCATGGCGGCCGTGCTCAAGGCTCAGGGTGTGAACAAGGGTGACCGTGTTCTGATCTACATGCCGATGGTGGCCGAGGCCGCATTTGCGATGCTGGCCTGCGCCCGCATCGGTGCGATCCACTCGGTGGTTTTTGGCGGCTTTGCAAGCCATTCCCTGGCCAGCCGGATCGAAGACGCCTCGCCAGTTGCGATCGTCAGCGCGGATGCCGGCTCGCGTGGTGGCAAGGTGGTTCCCTACAAGCCGTTGCTTGACGAGGCGATCCGGCTGTCGAGTCACAAGCCCGCCAAAGTGGTCATGGTCGACCGGGGTTTGGCCGCGTTTGAGCGCGTTCCCGGGCGCGACATTGATTACGCGCAGGCACGAGAAGAGCATCTCGACGCCGAGGTGCCATGCGAATGGGTTGACGCCACACACCCCAGCTACACCCTCTACACCAGTGGTACCACCGGCAAACCCAAAGGCGTGCAGCGCGATACCGGTGGCTACGCCGTTGCCCTGGCCGCTTCCATGAAGCACATCTATATGGGTGAGCCGGGTGAAACCTATTTCTCCACCAGCGACATCGGGTGGGTGGTGGGTCACAGCTACATCATCTATGGCCCGCTGATCGGCGGCATGGCAACCATCATGTACGAAGGGCTGCCCATTCGCCCTGACGCGGGGATCTGGTGGAGCCTGGTTGAAAAATACAAGGTGTCTGTGATGTTCAGTGCGCCCACCGCGGTGCGCGTGCTCAAAAAATACGACGCGTCCTTCATCAAGAAGCACGACCTTTCTTCACTGAAGGCGCTCTTCCTGGCGGGCGAGCCTCTGGATGAGCCAACGGCCCAGTGGATTTCCACCGAGCTGGGCAAGCCGATCATCGACAACTACTGGCAGACCGAGACGGGCTGGCCCATTCTCTCCATTTGCAATGGCGTGGAAAAAGCCGACAGCAAGTTTGGCTCGCCAGGCAAGGCCGTTTATGGCTACAACGTCAAATTGCTTGACGACCAGACCGGTGAAGAACTCAAGGGCAGCAACCAGAAGGGTGTCGTGGCGATCGAGGGCCCACTGCCACCAGGCTGCATGCAGACGGTCTGGCGCGATGACGAGCGTTTCGTGAAAACCTATTGGTCCAGTGTGCCTGGCAAGGTCGTCTACAGCACGTTCGATTGGGGTGTGCGCGACGAGGATGGCTATTACTTCATCCTCGGGCGTACCGACGACGTGATCAATGTGGCGGGCCACAGGCTGGGAACCCGTGAGATCGAGGAGAGCATTTCCAGCCACCCTCGAATTGCCGAAGTCGCGGTGGTGGGTGTGGCTGATCAGCTCAAGGGGCAGGTGGCCATGGCCTTTGCCGTGGTGAAGGACGCTTCTGTGCTGGCCGACGATGCCGCGCGCCTGAAGCTTGAGGGCGAGGTCATGAAACTGGTGGACGAGCAACTTGGCGCCGTCGCTCGTCCGGCGCGGGTCCAGTTTGTCAGTGTCCTGCCCAAAACGCGAAGCGGAAAGCTGCTTCGTCGAGCCATACAGGCGGTTTGCGAAGGGCGTGATCCCGGTGACCTCACCACGATGGACGACCCTGCTGCACTGCAGCAAATCAAGGACCTCCAGACCTGAGCTGACCTGCGTCCGTCCTTCTGGGCGGATGCCCATGGGCTTTTCCGGATGTGCAGCCGCCCGCTTTGTAAGTATGATGCATGCTTATATAGACAAAGGTGTGGTGTCCCATGGAGCAAATGATCGGGTCAGAGGCCGGCGCAGAAAAGGGTCGGGTGTTTGAACTGGCCGCCGAGTTGTTCGGCGTGCTGGCAACACCCATGCGCTTGCGAATCCTGAGCGCCTTGTGTGACAAGGAGAAATCCGTGTCGCAACTGCTTCAGGAGATCGACACCACGCAGCCCAACCTCTCCCAACACCTGAACTTGTTGTACCGAGCGGGTGTGCTGGCCAAACGCAAGGACGGCACGCAGGTGATCTATCGCGTGCAAAGCGAGAAGGCGGTCACGTTGTGTCGCACCGTGTGTACGCAGATTGCCATCGAAATGGATGAACCCAGCGCTGTGCCGGCGTCTGAGCGTTTGTCTCCCCGCGTCGCATCCTGAAGACAGCGGCCTTCTTATTTCCCCCTCGATAGCCATCGCAGGGGCTGTATTGCTTCACATGATCAACATGCGGTGGCACAATCGCAGGTTGCAGTCACGTCCTTCCACAGTCACTGTCGCATCCGCCAATCGGTTAAGCCGTGTCGCGGAAGGTTTTTCTAACCAACTTATGTTTCCCAGAGGGAAACGGAGGTCAGCGGATATATGAGCGATTCTTCATCCGGCAACGTTTACGTCGCCTATCAAAACAACTCGTACCTCTTTGGCGGCAACGCGCCGTATGTGGAAGAGATGTACGAAAACTACCTGGCAAACCCGGGTAGCGTGACCGAATCCTGGCGCCAGTATTTCGATGCGTTGCAACACGTGCCGGCTGTCGACGGCTCTGATGCCCGTGACGTTCCACACCTGCCCGTCGTCAATGCTTTTGCCGAGCGCGCCAAACAGGGCGGCACCCGCGTGGTTGTGGCTGCCGGCGCTGACTCCGACCTGGGGCGCAAGCGTGTGGCGGTTCAGCAGCTGATCGCTGCGTATCGCAATGTGGGTGCCCGCTGGGCAGACCTAGATCCCCTTAAGCGTGACGAGCGCGACAACATCCCCGAGCTGGATCCGGCCTTTTACGGGTTCACCGACGCTGATTACGAAACCGTGTTCAACACCAGCAACACGTTCTTCGGCAAGGAAGTCATGTCGCTGCGCGACCTGATCAATGCACTGCGCGAGACGTATTGCGGCACTGTGGGTGCGGAATACATGTACACGTCGGTGCAACGCGAGAAGCGTTGGTGGCAGGAGCAACTCGAGAGCAAGCGGAGCAAACCGCTTTACGACGCCGAGAAGAAAAAGGAAATCCTCAAGCAGTTGACGGCGGCTGAGGGCCTGGAGCGCTTCCTCCACACCAAATACGTGGGCCAGAAGCGCTTTTCACTCGAAGGCGGCGAGAGCTTCATCGCCTGTATGCATGAGCTGGTGCAACTGTCCGGCTCGCGTGGCGTGCAGGAAGTGGTGATCGGCATGGCCCACCGTGGCCGCTTGAACGTGTTGGTCAACACACTGGGCAAGACGCCTGCTGGCTTGTTTGCCGAGTTTGACCACACCGCGGTGGAAGACCTTCCTGCGGGCGACGTGAAATACCACCAGGGTTTCAGCTCCGACATCGCCACGCCCGGTGGGCCTGTTCATGTGACGCTGGCCTTCAACCCCTCTCACCTGGAGATCGTGAACCCTGTGGTCGAAGGGTCGGTCCGTTCGCGCCAAGAGCGTCGCAAAGACCAGGACGGCGACAGCGTGCTGCCCATTCTGGTTCATGGTGATGCTGCTTTTGCAGGACAGGGCGTGGTGATGGAAACGCTCGCGCTGTCGCAAACGCGTGGTTATTACACCGGTGGCACCGTGCACGTGGTGATCAACAACCAGATCGGCTTCACCACCAGCGACCCGCGTGATACCCGCTCCACCTTGTATTGCACCGACGTGGTCAAGATGGTGGAGGCACCCGTGCTGCACGTCAACGGTGACGATCCTGAAGCGGTGGTCTTCTGCACCCAGTTGGCCCTCGACTACCGTCAGGAGTTCAACAAGGATGTGGTGATCGACATCATCTGCTTCCGCAAACTGGGCCACAACGAACAAGACACGCCAGCGCTGACGCAGCCGCTGATGTACAAGAAGATTGCCCAGCATCCCGGCACCCGCAAGCTGTACGCAGACCGGTTGGTTGCGCAAGGCCTGGGTGAAACACTGGGCGACGAGATGGTCAAAGCCTATCGCCTGGCCATGGACGAAGGCCGTCACGCCAAAGAGTTCACGATCACCAATGCTCACAACAAGTTCGTGGTGGACTGGTCTCCATACCTCAAGGCGAAATGGACCGACGTCAGCGACACCAGCGTGCCCGAGAAGGAGTGGAAGCGCATCGCCGAGAAGATGACAACCATCCCGGCCAGCGTGACGCCCCACAACCTGGTGAAGAAGGTCTACGATGATCGTGCAGCCATGGGCCGTGGTGAGATCAATGTCGACTGGGGCATGGGCGAGCACATGGCCATGGCCACGCTGGTGGGTGCTGGTTACGGCGTGCGCCTGTCGGGTGAGGATTGCGGGCGCGGCACCTTCACCCACCGTCATGCCGTGATTCACGACCAGAATCGCGAAAAGTGGGATGACGGCACCTATGTGCCTCTGAAGAACATTGCACCTGACCAAGGTCAATTCACCGTCATCGACTCGTTGCTCTCCGAGGAAGCCGTGTTGGGCTTCGAATATGGTTTTGCCAGCAACGATCCCAATACCCTGGTGATCTGGGAAGCCCAGTTTGGTGACTTCCTCAACGGTGCCCAGGTGGTCGTTGATCAATTCATCGCCAGCGGGGAAGTGAAGTGGGGCCGTTTGAACGGCATCACCCTGATGCTGCCGCACGGCTATGAAGGGCAGGGGCCTGAGCACAGCTCGGCGCGTATCGAGCGCTTCATGCAACTCGCCGCAGACACCAACATGCAGATCGTGCAGCCGACCTCGGCCAGCCAGATCTTCCACGTGTTGCGCCGTCAGATGATTCGCCCCCTGCGCAAGCCGTTGATCATCTTCACGCCGAAGTCGCTGCTGCGCAACAAAGACGCCACTTCACCACTGGAAGAATTCACCAAAGGTCAGTTCCAGACCGTGATTCCCGAGCAGAACGCCGCTGTGGTGAAAAAAGCAGAGAAGGTCAAGCGCCTGATTTGCTGCTCCGGCAAGGTCTACTACGACCTGGTGAAGAAACGCGAAGAAATGGGTGTGGAGGATGTGGTCATTCTCCGTGTGGAACAGCTCTATCCGTTCCCGCACAAAGTGTTCTCCACCGAGGTGAAGAAGTACCCCAACGCGTCGGAAATCGTGTGGTGCCAGGACGAGCCTCAAAACCAGGGCGCCTGGTTCTTCGTGCAGCACTACATCCACGAAAACATGCTCGATGGCCAGAAACTGGGTTATGCCGGTCGCGCCGCTTCCGCTTCGCCTGCGGTGGGTTATGCCCACCTGCACCAGGAACAGCAGAAGAACCTGATCGAAGCCGCTTTCGCCAAATTGAAGGGCTTCGTCCTGACCAAATGATGCGTTGACCGATGGCCCAGGGAGGTGCGCTTGTAGTGCGCGCCTCCTTTGGGGCAACCCGCTCTGCGCGGTGTCGTCACCCCCAAACAAAATACTGAATCGAGATATCCCATGGCAATCGTAGAAGTCAAAGTTCCGCAGCTCTCCGAGTCGGTGGCCGAAGCCACCTTGCTGCAATGGAAAAAGAAGGCCGGAGAGGCCGTCGCAGTTGATGAGATCCTGATCGAAATCGAGACCGATAAGGTGGTGCTGGAAGTGCCGGCACCATCGGCGGGTGTTCTGGTAGAGATCGTGCAAGCCGATGGCGCAACGGTGGCTGCCGAGCAGTTGATCGCCCGGATCGATACCGAGGCTGCGGCTGGCGCGTCCGCTCCCGCAGCTCCAGCTGCTGCGGCGTCTCCTGCTCCCGCACCTGCGCCCGCAGCCACTGCGCCAGCGACCTCTGGGAACAAGTCCGGTGTGGCAATGCCTGCAGCAGCCAAGCTGATGGCAGACAACAACCTGGCCGCAGGAAGTGTCGCGGGCTCCGGCAAAGATGGGCGCGTGACCAAAGGCGACGTGCTGGCCGCGGTGGCCGAAGGTGGTGCCAAGTCGGTGCCCGCCCCTGTCGCGATTCCCACGGGTGCACCCACCAAGGTGTTGCCGCAGGTGCCGGTGGTGTCGCCTGACCTGGGCGATCGCCCAGAAGAGCGCGTGCCCATGACCCGACCGCGTGCCCGTGTGGCCGAGCGCCTGCTGGTCGCAGGCCACCAACGCGATCCTGACCACGTTCAACGAAATCAACATGGCGCCCGTCATGAGATGCGCAAACGCATGCAGGAGCGCTTCGAGAAGGAGCATGGCGTCAAGCTCGGTTTCATGAGCTTCTTCGTGAAAGCCGCTGTTCATGATTGAAGAAATTCCCGGTGCTGAACGCCTCGGTGGATGGCAATGACATCGTGTACCACGGTTATTTCGACATCGGTATCGCTGTGGGCTCACCCCGCGGCCTGGTGGTCCCATCCTTCAACAACGCCGACCAGATGAGCTTTGCCGATATCGAGAAGAAGATTGCCGAATACGGTCAGAAAGCCAAGGAAGGCAAGATCAGCCTTGACGACATGACTGGGGGCACCTTCTCCATTTCCAATGGCGGCACTTTCTGGCTCGATGATGTCCACTCCCATCATCAATCCGCCCCAGTCGGCCATTCTGGGTGTGCACGCGACCATAGAGCGCGCCAAGGTCGAAAACGGTCGGGGTGGTGGTGCGCCCCATGAACTACTTCGCGATGTCTTATGACCACTGACGGCATCGACGGCCGCGAGGCGGTGCTCGGCTTTGTCGCTATGAAGGAGGCGTTGGAAGATCCCGCGCGCCTCCTGTTCGATATCTGATTCGCTCGTGATTCTGCAGGACGCCCCTTCGGGGGCGTTTGTTCAACCATTCTCAGGAATAAAACATGTCTCCACCTTTGACGTCGTCGTCATCGGCGCCGGCTCCGGTGGCTCATTGCCGCCATTCGTGCGGCTCAACTGGGTTTCAAGGTCGCCTGTATCGATGAGTGGAAGAACGCCGCCGGTGGACCTGCTCCGGGCGGTACCTGCACCAATGTCGGCTGTATTCCTTCCAAGGCGCTGCTTCAATCCTCAGAGCATTTCGACCATGCCAATCACCACTTCGCCGAGCACGGTATCAGCACCGGTGCCGTGAAGATGGACGTGAGCAAGATGGTGGCCCGCAAGGACACCGTGGTCAGCAGAACAACGACGGCATTCTCTACCTGTTCAAGAAGAACAAGGTGACGTTCTTCCATGGTCGTGGTTCGTTTGTACAAGCCAATGCCGACGGTTATGACGTTCAGGTCACAGGTGACAAGGAAGAGGTCATCAAGGCCACGCAGGTCATCGTAGCCACCGGCTCCACCGCGCGCGCTGCCAGGCGCAGAGTTCGACGAAGCGCAGATCTTGTCAAACGATGGTGCTCTGCGCACTGGCGCGGTGCCAAAGAAGCTTGGCGTGATTGGTGCAGGCGTGATTGGTCTTGAAATGGGCTCTGTGTGGCGCCGTCTCGGTGCCGATGTCACCGTGCTCGAAGGCTTGCCTACCTTCCTGGGCGCGGTGGACCAGCAGGATCGCCAAGGAGGCGAAGAAGGCGTTCGACAAGCAGGGCTTGAAGATCGAAACCGGCGTCAAGGTGGGCGAGATCAAGACCAACAAGAAGGGCGTGAGTGTGGCCTACACGACCGCCAAAGGTGAAGAGTCTCTCGATGTGGACGCTGATCGTGTCGATTGGCCGGGTGCCCAATACGGCTGGTTTGAACGCGGAAGCCGTGAAGCTGAAGCTGGATGAGCGCGGTGCCATCGTGGTGGACGACGAGTGCCGCACCAACCTCAAAGGCGTCTGGGCCGTAGGTGATGTGGTTCGTGGCCCGATGTTGGCGCACAAGGCGGAAGAAGAGGGCGTTGCCGTGGCCGAGCGCATTGCGGGCCAACACGGGCATGTCAACTTCAACACGATTCCTTGGGTCATCTACACGAGCCCTGAAATTGCCTGGGTGGGGCGCACCGAAGAGCAGCTCAAGAACGATGGTGTAGCGTACAAGGCGGGTACGTTCCTATCTTCTGGCCAATGGTCGGGCCCGCGCACTCGGCGACACCACCGGGATGGTCAAGTTTCGCCGATGCCACCACGGACGAGATCCTTTGGCGTGCACATCGTTGGGCCAATGGCTTCGGAACTGATTGCGGAAGCGGTGAGGGCCATGGAGTTCAAGGCAAGCTCGAAGACATTGCACGCATTTGCCATGCGCATCCTTCCCTGTCGGAAGCCACGAAGAAGCTGCGCTGGCAGTTGAGAAGCGCGCCCTCAACTTCTGATCTGGCAAGCGGTTTCAAAGCTGTCGACCGCGATCCCTGAATGCCAGTCGACGGTCTCCGGGGGCATCGGCTTGAGGCCATGCCCCCGACCGCCTGGGTGGCCGTTGCGGTCGGGACGATTTTTCTGGATGGCTTTCGCTCATGTCTGTTCGCCAAACCTATGAGGCTGCGCTGAAAGAGCGCGGATACACCACAGACCCTGCTCAGCAGCGGGCGATCGAGGCACTGGAACGGTGTGCCAGCGAGTGGACCACCTACAAGCAGCGCAGGTCCAACTCGCTGAAGAAGCTGTTTGTCAACCCCGATATTCCTCGCGGGGTGTACATGTATGGTGGGGTTGGGCGAGGGAAGAGCTTTCTGATGGACTGCTTTTTCAATGCTGTACCCATCAGGCGCAAGACACGCCTGCATTTTCACGAGTTCATGCGCGAGGTTCACCGCGAACTCAACGATATGCAGGGCACGGTCAATCCACTCAACGAACTGGCCCGGCGCATGGCCAAACGCTACAAGCTCATCTGTTTTGATGAGTTCCATGTGGCCGATGTCACCGACGCCATGATTCTCCATCGCCTGCTTGCCGCGTTGTTTGATGCGGGCGTGGGTTTGTGACCACTTCAAACTTCCACCCAGACGGCCTGTATCCTGATGGCTTGCACCGAGACCGGATCTTGCCTGCCATAGACCTGCTCAAAGGACGGCTTGAGGTGATCAATGTCGACAATGGCACCGATTACCGGCAGCAGACGCTGGCCCAACTGGACCTCTACTTGTGCCTGCTGGGACGCGAAACCGATGCGGCCATGCAACGCACTTTCGCTCGATTGGCGGAGGCGGCTGACCAGGACCCGGTCATGGTGCTGCAGTCGCGCAAGATCGCACTGTTCGACGAGCGGGTGGCGTCATCTGGTTTGATTTTCGGGCGCTGTGCCAGTCGGCGCTGGGGCAAACGACTACCTGGAGATTGCCGCTCAGTTTCACACGGTGTTGTTGTCCCATGTGCCGCAAATGGCCATCCGCCAGGCATCTGAGGCGCGCCGGTTCACTTGGCTGGTCGACGTCTTGTACGACCGCCGGGTCAAGCTCATCATTTCAGCGGCGGTACCACCCGATGAGCTTTACGTGGAAGGCCCCATGTCCCATGAGTTCCCCCGCACGGTGTCGCGCCTCAACGAGATGCAGTCGGCGGCGTTCCTCGCGCTGGAGCACAGGATGGTTGACACGGGGCTCACCTGAGGCAGCGCTCCAACCGCCAAGGTGGCGGGAGCTGTTCTCAGCTCAGGGGGTCGAGTTTCACGATCACCATGGACAGGTTGTCTCCCATGCCTTTGGCCCTGGTTCTGGCTTTTTGAATGAGAAACTCGCAAGCCTCGCGGGGTGACAACATGGTGATCGTGCTGGCGAGTTCTTCTGGCGTGAAGTAGTGCCAAACCCCATCGCTGCAAGCCATGAGCGCTTGGCCAGGGCCAAGGTTGCGGACGACGTGCAAATCGATTGGAGGTTCGTTTTCTGTGCCCAGGCAAGCCATCAGGATGTTGGAGTGCGGGTGGTCGAGTGCTTCTTCTTCAGTGATCTCGCCCTGATTGATGAGTGTTTGCACGTAGGAATGGTCCATCGTGCGAAAGAGCAGTTGCCCATTGTGAAAGTGATAGATGCGGGAGTCGCCCGCATGAATCCAGTGGCTCTCGCCATTGGGCCGCACCAGGAAGGCTGCGATCGTGCTGTGGGGTTCCTGTTCGGAGGAGACGGCGGTCAGTTTGATCACCATGTGGGCTTCCTGCACCATCTGCCGCAGCAGCGTCTCCGGGTCGTCCGTCTCCGGGTCAAACCGGTCAAACAGCTGCCGCGTGGTGAGCATGACCTGGTCCGAGGCCTTGCGGCCACCGCTGCGTCCGCCCATGCCATCGGCTATCACAGCCAGCAGGCAACCTTCCTCGCGAGGATGCTGAAGCAGACAGACCTGGTCTTGCTGGTAGTCACGATCACCCCGGTGAATGCCGGTGGCGGCGTGAATGCGGTAGCCTTTGCTCATGTGTATCAGAAGAAAAAACAGCGCCGCTCCGAGGGGGTGGCGGGATGGGGTGATCAGGCGCGCCAATGGATGGCAGCAAATCCAGAGACTATCACCAAAACTGGAACTTACGAGTGCATTTGAGGTGCGGGGCGTGGAATGATGAACGCACCGCCCACAAACAGAGATGATGAATTGCGCGCGTCGGTTCGGGCGGTGTTCCTGCCTGGCGGCGCGCTGGCTCGCCCGGAAGGCGAAGCAAACTTGGTTGAGGCGCAGCTGGCAATGGCCGAGGCTGTCGTCGAGACCCTGGCTTGCGGGGGGCGCCTGGTGGTGGAGGCGGGGACCGGGGTCGGAAAAACCTGGGCGTATCTCGTTCCTCTTCTGTTGAGCGGTTCGAAGGCCTGGATTTCGACCGCCACGCAGGCGCTCCAGGAGCAGCTGCTGATGCGCGATATTCCCGTCCTTGTGAAGGCGTTGGGGATGCCGGTGCGCGTGACCATGCTCAAAGGGCGCAGCAACTATGTCTGTTTGCACCGAGTCGATCTTGCTCTTGCTGGCAAGCTGGACATGGGGCGGCATGATCCGGCCTGGGCTTCAGCCTTGCATCGGGTCTGGGCCTGGGCCAGCCGGTCGCGCGAAGGCGATCTGGCAGAGGTTCAAGGGTTGGCGGAAGACTCGCCTTTGAGGCCGTGGATCAGCTCGACGCAGGAAAACTGTCTTGCCAAACGCTGCCCGCGTTTGGCCGATTGTCATGTCGATCGGGCGCGTCGTCAGGCGAAGGCGGCGGACTGGGTGGTGATCAACCACCACCTCTTCCTGGCCGACCCACTCACCCGCGACGACACGCTACCCAGTATGTTGCCGGCGGTTCCCACCGTGGTGTTTGATGAAGCGCATCGCTTGGTTGAATTGAGCGAGGCGCGACTGGGTTTGTCGATGGGGTCGGCACAGTTGAGTGCATTGGCACGGGAGATCAGGAGGCTGGGGCCGTTGTTTGCCCGAGGCATGCAAGCCTGGGCTCAACGGGCGCTGCGACTGGAACAGGCCGGTCGCTTGGTGGCAGGGGTACTGCCTGAAGCGATCGGGTTCCAGGCGGCGTCTCGCCTGGCCCGAGGACACACCTGAAGGCGTGATTCGGTCCGAATGGCAGTATGCCCGCCTGGAAGTGTTCAACGCATTGAAGGCTTCGACGCTGGCGCTGCAGACTGTTGCCAGTGCGGCAACGCCGCTGAAGGCATTGGCCGAATACGCGAGCCGTATGCAGGGGAGCTGGCTGGAGCTTCTGAGCGACAGGTCAGCCCAGGAAAAGAACCCGTTGGCCTGGCATCGGTGGGTGGAGCTGGGTGCACCGGGAGAATGGCGTGTGGTCCGTTCGTCGACCAACGCTGCGCTGGCCTTTGGATCGGCAATGGGCACCGCAGCAGGGGCCAGGAGCTGGGTGTTCACCTCTGCCACATTGGGAATGGACGACCGGCTGGCTTGGTTCACCGATCAGTTGGGCATGGCCGCATCTGAAGGTTTGCGCACCATGCGTATCACCAGTCCGTTCAATCACGCCCAGCAGGCTTGCCTGTATGTGCCGAGCGAGCTTCCCGTGCCAGGCGATGAGCGGCACAGCGCTCTATTGGCGGCTCAAGTGGCTCGTTGGGCGGGTGTTTTGGGCGGTCGCACCCTGGTGCTGACCACCTCGCTGCGTGCATGCGAGGAAATCGCTCGAACCTTGCGACGAGAGTTTGCAATGATCCGTTGTCCCATTCAGGTTGTGGTGCAAGGCGAGGGTTCCAAGGGGCAGTTGCTCGATCGGTTCAGGTCTGCGGCAGGTGGACCTCCGGGCGCCGTCATGGTGGCTTCGGCATCGTTCTGGGAAGGCGTTGACTTGCCAGGCAACGCATTGCAATTGCTGGTGATCGACAAGCTGCCTTTTCCTTCCCCTGATGACCCCATGGCTCAGGCGCGTGCCTCGCGTGCAAGCGCTCAAGGTGCAGATGCCTTTGAGGCGGGCTACCTGAATTCCGCTTCGATGGCGCTGCGCCAGGGCGCGGGCCGACTGATCCGCCGCGCCAACGATCAGGGCATTCTGGTGATTGCCGACCGGCGTCTGCTAACCCATTCTTACGGACAGCGCTTGTTGCGGGCTTTGCCGCCGATGAAGCAGCTGTTTGAGGCGGTCGAGATGGACGAGGCCGTGGCGCGGCTGGCTTCCGGGCGGTAACGTCTGTGGCTTACCAGAGCTTCCACCAGGGTTTTGCGCTGTCTGATTTTTCACCATTGACGCCGGGGCGTTCGTCTGGATAACTTGCCTGCATGACACGGCGGGTGTCGTCACGCAACTGTGTCATACCCAGCGCGTCGTAACTGAGTGCCAGCAACGACAGGGCCTCTTTCAAGGCAGGTGCCTTGGGATAGTCGGTGATCGCGCTCTGGGCCCGGTTGATCGCGGCGAGGTAGGCTCCCCGGTTGTAGTAGTAACGCGCCACGTGCACTTCGTATTGAGCCAGCGAGTTGACGATGTACGTCATCCGTTCCCGCGCGTCAGGGGCGTACTTTGAGTCGGGGAAACGCGTGATCAACTCCCGGAACGATTCAAAGGAAGTCTTTGCCGCGTTTTGATCGCGCTCGGAGAGGTCTTGTTGAACCAGCGAACCAAAGATGCCGAGGTTGTCGTTGAAGTTGACCAGGCCCTTGAGGTACAGGGCGTAGTCCATCGCCGGGCTGGCCGGATGGAGACGCATGAAGCGATCCAGCACGGCAAGGGCCTGCGCGGGTTCACTTGCCTTGTAGTAGGCGTGGGCTTTTTCCAGCTGCGCCTGTTGCGCCAGCGGAGTGCCGGCGGCACGGCCTTCGAGCTTTTCGTACAGTGAGATGGCTTTGTCAAGGTTGCCGATCTCGCGCTCGTCCCGGGCCTCGCTGTAGATCTTGTTGGGGCTCCAGCCTTCGGTTTCATCCTTGGGGGTACTGCTGCAGGCGGAGAGAGCCAACACAGCGACGGCACACATGGGCACCGCCGATAATCTGATCGAAAACATCACACGCAAACCTTTACAACAGGACGACCGCTTTTGGCCGAAGAAATTATATCGACGGGGGACTTGTTCGATGAGGATACCCGTCAGGGGGTCCCGGACGACGCTCCCGAGGTCGAAGCCCGCACCCTTGAGGTGCCTTCGGGCATGCATGGTTGGCGGGTGGACCGAACGCTGGCCGCGCTGACGCCTGAGTTTTCACGGTCTTACCTGCAACAGTTGATGGTTGACGGCGCGGTGCATCTGAACGGATTGCCCGCCCGCAAGGCGTCCGCCAAAGTCAAGGTGGGCGACGCGATCGAGGTGGTTTTGCGACCGACACAGCAGGCCATGGCCTTTGTGGCCCAGCCGATGCCGCTTGACGTCGTCTATGAAGACGAACACCTGATGGTCCTGGTCAAACCTGCCGGGCTGGTCGTGCATCCTGCCGCGGGAAACTGGAGTGGGACCTTGCTCAATGGACTGCTGGCCCACCATCCAGGTGCAGCCAGCCTCCCGCGGGCGGGGATTGTTCACCGGCTCGACAAGGACACCTCTGGCTTGATGCTGGTTGGAAAGTCCCGACAGGCGGTCGAGGCCTTGGTGCGGGCCATCGCCAACCGCGATGTGAAGCGCGAGTACCTGGCGATTGCCCAGGGGGCGTGGCTTGGGCGTGAGCCGGTGGTGGTGAATCAACCGATTGGGCGGGACGTGCGCAATCGGCTGCGCATGGCGGTGGTCTCGGCAGAGGGGAGCAGCGGGAAGCCCTCCAAGACCACCATTGCCCCAAAGGCCATTGAGGGGGACGTTTCGTTGGTGGCTTGTCAGTTGCACACCGGACGCACCCATCAGATTCGTGTTCACATGGCCTGGCTCGGCCATCCCCTGGTGGGGGATGTCCTGTATGGCGGAAAGCCGAGACTTGGCATGACGAGGCAAGCGCTTCACGCTTACCGGTTGCGTTTGAATCATCCTGTTTCGGGCGCAGAACTGTCTTTTGTTTCGGCGCCCCCTGCGGATTTCAATGCGGCGGTTAAAGAGGCGGGCCTCCATTACAATGACCCGATTACGGAGTGAGGTCATTCCGGGCTTCCCGGGCTTGAAGTCGGTCACCGGCGCATGTACCAGAGACCGGGCCACCAAGCCAACGAACTCTCCGGCGGTCTTCATTGTCCCGACCGCCCCTGAGCTGGCGCCACCAGCCAGGAGTCAATACCAGTCTTTCGATCTGATTTCCGGTGCCATGGGCCCGGCCAATGAGCCATACCAGCGATGAACACCACGGATGCCCGACGTGTCCTTGAGACCGCTCTGATCTGCGCGCCCCAGCCACTCACCGTGCGAGAACTGGGCGTGTTGTTTGATGGCGAGATTGCGCCGGACACGCTCAAGACCCTGCTGGCGGATCTGCAAATGGAATGGACCGGTCGCGGGGTGGAGCTCGTTCAGGTGGCCTCGGGTTGGCGCTTTCAGAGTCGCCCCGACATGCGACCTTTTCTGGATCGCCTGAATCCTGAAAAGCCGCCGAAATACACCCGGGCCGCCATGGAAACGCTGGCCATCATTGCCTACCGGCAGCCTGTGACCCGGGGAGACATGGAGGACATTCGGGGGGTGACGGTGAACTCACTGATCATCAAACAACTCGAAGATCGTGGTTGGGTCGAGGTGATCGGCCATCGCGAGACGGTTGGTCGACCAGCCCTGTTTGCCACCACACGCCAGTTTCTGGACGATTTGGGTTTGGCCTCACTCGACCAGCTGCCACCGCTAGAGGGCGGGGATGTGCATGAGTCCTCGCTGGACCGGCTGGATTTTGAGAGTCTGTCCGCCCAGATGCCGCTGACAGAAATGGGTGAAGAGGGTGCCGGGGAAGAGGGCGACGACGCACTCGTTGAGACAGAACCTGCTTCGCCACCGGGCGAGGCGGCCTTGGATGGCTTGGTGGGGGAGTCCGCCAATCACACGCCAGATGACATGTTGATACCGGATGCGGTGTCAGAGGAAACCAATGAAACCGGACCCAACCCAGAATCCCAAGCCTGAGATTCCTTCCGAGTCTGCGCAAGGGGACGTGCCCGAAGCGACCACGAAGGCGCCGGGGGGCGTCGACGAGCCTGCGCTGCGCTTTGATGATGTCATCAGCGGCGTGTTTGATGAAGAACAGGCCAAAGATCTTCCTCTTCCGACGAAGCGGGTCTTGCAACCGCAACCCGATTCGCCCAAGCTTCACAAAGTTCTTGCTCAGGCGGGCATGGGTTCGCGCCTGGAGATGGAGCAGTTGATCCTTGAGGGTCGTATCTCGGTCAATGGAGAGCCCGCTCACGTTGGGCAACGGATCCAGTACAACGATGTCATCAAGGTCAACGGAAAACCTGTAAGGGTGCGGATGACGCCGCCGCCCCCACGTGTACTGGCCTATCACAAGCCTGCGGGAGAGGTGGTCTCGCACGACGACCCTCAGAACCGGCCGACGGTGTTTCGCCGCTTGCCCAAGCTTCATCAGGGCAAGTGGCAATCGGTCGGACGACTTGATCTGAATACGGAAGGCCTGTTGCTCCTGACGAGCTCGGGCGAACTGGCCAACCGATTGATGCATCCGCGCTTCGGTCTGCAGCGCGAATACGCCGTTCGGGTGCTGGGTGCGTTGTCCAACGAAGAAAAGCAGCGGTTGCTGGACGGCGTGCGTCTGGACGATGGCATGGCCCAGTTTGCCAGTATCGAGGATGGTGGCGGCGAAGGCGCCAACTGCTGGTACCGCGTGACCATCGGTGAGGGGCGCAATCGGGAAGTGCGCCGCATGTTTGAGGCCGTCGGGCATGCGGTCAGTCGCCTGATCCGAATCCGTTACGGCGCAATGATGTTGCCGCGTGGGTTGAAGCGCGGCGTGTGGGTTGAGCTTGATGAGCAGGACATTGCCAAACTCACCGCAGCTGCTGGAATGGAGCGAAGACACAAGCTCTGCGGGCGCAAACCTGCCGCCCGGGGGAAAGCCAGTACGGGCGGTCGCAACCCCTGCTAATCCCAGTGGCAGCCGGGGAGAGGTTCCGACAGGCATTCGGCGCAGCAGCATGTTTGTCCCCAAGGAAGGGGCGGGTGGCAAGCAGGGCAAAGGCCGCGGTGGGCAGCCCGATCCGCTCAAGACTTCTCTGGGTTACATCGGTCAGGACGCTGTGAAGCGGTCTCGCGAACAAGACGCCATTCGTGGCAAGGGCGGTTCTGGTCGGAGAAAACCGGGGGGAGGCGGTCGCCAGGGCGGGCGCTGAAGTGGGCGGAAATCCTGCCCGTCGATGTAGAATCAATGGCTTTGCTGACCAGCAAAATCAACACTCTTAACTACCGAAAACTCAAGGACCATCATGGCCATCGAACGTACCCTCTCCATCATCAAGCCCGACGCCGTCGCCAAGAACGTGATCGGCCAGATTTATGCTCGCTTCGAAGCCGCAGGCTTGAAAGTGGTTGCTGCCCGCATGGCGCACCTCTCCCGTGGTGAAGCAGAGGCGTTTTATGCCGTGCACAAAGAACGCCCATTTTTCAAGGACCTGGTCGACTTCATGATTTCGGGCCCTGTGATGATCCAGGCGCTGGAAGGCGAAGGCGCCATCGCCAAGAACCGCGACCTGATGGGCGCCACCGACCCCAAAAAGGTTGCCGCTGGCACCATCCGCGCCGATTTCGCTGACAGCATCGATGCCAATGCCGTGCATGGTTCGACGCGCCTGAAAACCGCTGCACAGGAAGTCGCCTTCTTTTTTCGCCGGTATGAACGTGTACTCGCGCTGATCGTCGGCGCTGAGTTGTTCCATTGAGCAATACCGGTTCTCGCTTCGCCCCTTTCATGTCGCTCAAGTCTGCGACTGAGGGGAGATGGCGTGCCGGTCACGGAGGCTTGTCGTGACTGCCGTGAACTTGCTTGACATGGATCTGGATGGCCTGACTGCTTTTTGTGAGCAGTTGCGAGAAGCGCTTTCGCGCTGTGCAGCTTTTTCGGTGGATTCACCAAAAAGGCGCATCAAGTTTTCAGGACATGACCGATCTCGCGCGCAGCCCAGCGAGAAGCCCTTCGGTCTGTCATGTGGGCGATTTGCCGAGTGTTGTCACGGCAGGATTCAGCTGACGGCACCATCAAATGGCTGTTTGATGTCGGCGGCGGCAATGCCGTCGAAACCGTTTCTCATTCCGGAAGAAGACCGCGGAACTCTCTGCATTTCATCGCAGGCGGGGTGCGCTGTCGGGTGCAGGTTTTGCTCTACGGGGCACCAGGGTTTTTCGCGCAATTTGTCCACTGGCGAGATCCTGCCCAGTTGTGGCACGGTGAGCATTTTCGGCCACACCCCAAGTCGTCAGACTGGGTTGTCACCAACGTGGTGATGATGGGGATGGGGGAGCCACCGCAGAACTATGGTGCACTGGCGCCCGCCTTGCGCGTGATGTTGGACGATCATGGTTACGGATTGTCTCGGCGCCGGGTAACGGTCTCCACATCGGGCGCAGCCCATGACTTGCGTTTGGCGATCGACATACCTGTGGCGTTGGCGGTGTCTTTGCATGCACCTACCGATGCCCTGCGTGATTCGCTGGTGCCACTGAATCGAAAGTACCCTATTGCTGAGCTGCTCGATGCGTGCCTGGCCTACCTTCCTGCGGCACCACGGGACTTCATCACCTTCGAATACTGCATGCTTGAAGGTGTCAATGATCAGCCTGAGCATGCCAACGCGTTGTTGGATCTGCTGAAGGGCCGCCGCGGGAACCGGGCTGTTCCCTGCAAGATCAATCTGATTCCCTTCAACCTGTTTCCGATTCAGGTTTGCGCTGTTCAAGTCGCACTGTTGTGCAGGCGTTCTGGAAGATCTTCAATGATGGTGGTCTGCACACTATCTGCAAGACGCGAGGGGACGACATTGACGCCGCATGTGGTCAATTGGCCGGCGATGTTCTCGACAGGACAGATGCCGCCCGCCGTTTGGCGCAGCGTCGTGCGACATTGGGGCCGGCCGCAGAGCAACCCGTTCGGTTCGTGAAAGCGCAACAAGGAGCAACAGGCATGACAGGAGTCTTCGGTGGGTGCGGCAGTCCCGGTTTCGTTATCGGCCCACGGCGGGCCGGGGGGGCGTGCGCCTGGATGGTTGCTGGGGCTTGCAATGGGGGTGACCGTGCTCGCCGCTTCGGAGCCTCTTGGCAGGTTGCAGGTGGGCCTGGCGTAAAGGCCACCCCGTCGGGGGAACCGATTACCGAGTCCGATGAGCCTGACACGCGCAAGCGCGCTCGAATTCGAACCACCCTCGCGGCCAGCTATTTTGAGCACGGTCAGGACACCGTGGCGCTTGATGAGATCAAGCAGGCGTTGGCCGCCGACCCGAATTACGGTCCCGCTTATGTGCTGCGTGGGTTGGTCTACATGCGAATGAACGACCATCAGTTGACCGAAGAGAGCTTCCGTCGGGCGTTGCAGATCAACCCCAACGATTCCGATGCCATGCACAACTATGGCTGGTACCTTTGTGGACTCAAGCGCGAGAAGGAGGCGGTCGAGTATTTCAACCGGGCCATCGCAAACCCCACCTACAACAGCCAGGCGAAAACCTTGATGGCCGCGTGTGCGAAAATGCGCCGGACTCGAGAAGGATGCCGAGGCGAGCTTCGCCCGCTCCTATCAGCTCGATGCAAACCAATCCGGTGGCCAACAACCTGCTGCCCTTTTGTACAAGCGGGGTGAGTTTGAGCGGGCCCAGTCTCTATGTGCGGCGCCTGAATGCCACCGAGTTGGCGAATGCTGAAACCCTCTGGCTTGGCGCCGTATCAACTCATTGAAGAAATCACCAGACAGGCCAACCACTGCTTATGGTCAGCAGCGCCCGACCCGCGGCTCGCAGGCCTACCGACGTAGGAGGTTTATGAGTGATGTTTGGCCCTGGTGAGGTATTTCCAGGTTCGCGCAGCGTACCATCACCTGCGAACTATTCGTGTTGTAACAAGTTGAGGTGGTGAAGGTGGGTATGCGACAGGCATATACGTTGTTGGCTGCGGTTGAGCTATCCCGTCAAATGATGCCTTTGAGTCGACCGCCATGAAGAGCTGGCACCATCTGATTTTTTTGCGGCGTGCATAGAGACCAGCGCGGCCAATACTTAGTGACCGACTCCGAGGCAAGTTGGCGCTGATCCCGGCCGTACGCACGATCGCTGGCGGTAGCCGCCCAGGCGTGTCAATACGCACCTTTCAAACCTGATCAGGCGCTTGCATCGAGATTAATGAAGTGGCTGAGGCCTCGCTGTTTCGGGCGGGTACTTGACAGCGGCGTACGTGGCGGCCCTTCCCAGCCGGATTGGTGAGTTGCGAGCAAGATTCCGTTCCAGCAGTGGCCGCAGCATTTTCGCTGGTGGCTCCGCTGCGGCAGTGGTGTAACCCAGACCGAGGTGGTGGTTCCCATAGCGTTACACAGCCTGAACCTTTGCCAGCAAGCGAACCGGTCGAAGAAGCCGTGGCTGCACCGGTAGAGGAGAACGCTACACAACTCAGGAGTGAGTCGGCTTTGACACCGGAGGTGGCTGTGACTGCTTCCAGCAGCCTGTTGCATCTCGAGGCCACCGATGAATCCTGGGTTGAGGTGCTCGATGGAGCAGGCAAGGTGCAGGTTCAGCGTGTCATGAGGCGAGGTGATGTGCTCGACTTTTTCCTCGTCACCACCGTATTCGGTGGTGCTCGGGCGGGCTGATGCGGTGACCGTACAGGTGCGGGAAAGGTCTTTGATGTGTCTCCATATGCCCGTAACAGCGTGGCTCGATTCCAGGTGAAATGATGGACGCTGGCAACAACCCCATTCCTTTGGCTGGCGCGGTGCCCCGAAAGTCTCGGCAGGGCATGGTGATTTGGGGCGATAACCGTGTCACGGTGGGTGGCGCTGCACCCGTTCGAGTGCAGTCCATATGACCAATACCGATACCGCCGATGCGGTTGGAACGGCGATTCAGGTCAAGGAGCTCGCGCTTGCTGGTTCTGAACTGGTTCGAATCACCGTCAATAACGATGAGGCGGCCAAGGCAGTCCCCTATATTCGCGAACAGCTCGATCGCATGGGCGTCAATGTCCCGTTGATCGGCGATTTTCACTACAACGGACACAAGCTGCTGACCGACCACCCGGCGTGTGCCGAGGCGCTGTCCAAGTACCGCATCAACCCGGGAAACGCTGGGCGGGTGAAAAGGGCGATAGGCAGTTTTCCCAAATGGTGGAGATCACAGCCGACCTGGACAAGGCGATTCGCATTGGGGTGGAATTGGGGGAGCCTGACAGATTTGCTGGGCACGCCTGATGGATGAGAATGCCCGGCGCAGCCAGCCTTGGGAAGGCCGGCAGGTGATGTACGAGGCGCTGATCACGTCTGCGCTGGACTCTGTGGCCAAAGGCGGAAGCCCTGGGTGATGAAGGGTGAGAACATCTTTCTGTCCTGTAAGGTCAGTGGGGTTCAGGACCTGATCGCTGTCTATCAGGCACTCCCCGCCCAGCGGCAATCCATGCCTTGCATTTGGGGCTCACCGAAGCTGGAATGGGCACCAAGGGTGCGGTGGCATCGACTGCTGCATTGGCAGTTCTGTTGCAACAAGGCATTGGCGACACCATCAGGGTCTCATTGACACCCCAACCGGGTGAGCCACGTACGCAGGAGGTGCTGACGCTTCCCGAGATTCTTGCAGTCGCTCGGCTTGCGTGTGTTTGTGCCCAGCGTGACGGCCTGTCCGCTGCGGGCGGACAACCAGCACGACATTCCAGGAGCTGGCCAAACAGATTGACGACTATCTGCGTGCCTCCATGCCCGTCTGGCGTGCTCGTTACCCAGGCGTTGAAGGACTGAAGGTGGCGGTGATGGGGTGCATCGTCAATGGGCCTGGCGAGAGCAAGCATGCCGACACAGCATCAGCTTGCCGGGACGGAGAGGCGCTCGCCGCGCCGGTGTGTTCATCGATGGCGAAAAGGCACTGACACCCGTGGGGCAGGCACGCCACTGAATTCCAGCAACCGCTGACAACTACATCGAGAAGAGATTTGGTTCTCAGGCTTGAACGGGCGGTGGGCGAGTCCACCATCTGAAAGGTCAGGAAGCCAACGGCAACATGGCACAAAATAACCGCCGTCAAAGGCATGAACGATATCGCTCCACCCCTCTCAGCGCACTGGGAGTGGCTGGAGGGCAAGTTGCATCGCCTGATGCAGCAGTACGGCTACCGCAACTTGCGCACCCCCATCGTTGAGCCCACTGCCTTGTTTGTCAGGGGGTTGGGCGAGGTGACCGACATTGTTGAAAAGGAGATGTATTCCTTTGAGGACCGCTTGAATGGCGAGCAATTGACCTTGCGACCTGAAAACACCGCCGGCGTGGTGCGGGCCGTGGTCGAGAGCAATATGCTGTATGACGGAGGAAAACGCCTCTACTACATGGGGCCAATGTTTCGCCAGCGAGAGACCCCAGCGCGGGCGATATCGCCAGTTCCATCAGTTTGGTGCGGAGGCACTGGGGTTTGCAGGTCCAGACGTCGACGCGGAGCTCATCGTCATAGCCTGTGACCTTTGGAGGGAACTGGGCTTGCAGGGGGTTGAGCTCGAAATCAACAGCCTGGGTCAGCCTTCTGAGCGGCTGGCGCACCGCCAGGCACTCATCGCGCATCTGGAATCGCACGCAGACGCCCTGGATGAAGATGCGAAGCGGCGACTGCACAGCAATCCTCTGCGCATTCTCGACACCAAAAACCCGGCCATGCAGGCTGTGGTGAATGCCGCGCCTCGTCTGATGGACTTTCTCGGTGAGGAGTCGTTGTCTCACTTCAACCGTCTGAGAACGCTGCTCGACGCCCATGGCATCACATACACCATCAATCCTCGCCTGGTGCGTGGAATGGACTACTACAACCTCAGCGTTTTCGAGTTTGTGACCAAACAGCTTGGCTCGCAAGGGACGGTGTGCGCCGGTGGCCGCTACGATGGACTGATCGAGCAGATTGGCGGCAAAGCTGCGCCCGCTGTCGGATGGGCGCTGGGCATGGAGCGCATTCTTGAGTTGCTGAAGGAGCAAGGCTTGTTGCCGTCTCCTGATGCGCCCGATGCTTATGCGGTGGTGCCGGACGCCGCCAGTTTGACCCTCGTCATGCCCATGCTGCGGGCGCTTCGTCAGAAGGGGGTGGCTGTTTGGATGCACGCTGCAGGGCCAGAGGGCATGGGCAGCATGAAGTCGCAATTCAAGAAGGCGGATGCCAGCGGAGCCCGGTTTGCCCTCATCTTTGGCGCCGACGAGTTGGCACAAGGCCAGGTGGCACTCAAACCACTTCGGGGCACGCCCGACGGCGTAGCCGCTGGGCAGCGTTTGTTGTCACTTGATGCGGTGGATGTCTTGGTCGCGCAGTTGCACCAAGACTGATTCGATCCACGCCCCTACAATCCACTTCAAATTCAGCCCGAACCACCATGGCCAAACATCTCGATCTTGAAGAGCAGGAACAGCTCGACCAAATTAAGCATTTCTGGGCGCAATGGGGCAACCTCATAACTTGGGCATTGATCGTCGTTTTTGGTGCGATGGCCGCGTGGAATGGCTGGACGTACTGGCAACGCAGTCAAGCCGCCAAGGCGTCTGCGCTGTACGAAGTGCTCCAACGAGCTGCGGTTGCTGATGATGCCGAGAAGGTTGAACGTGCTTTCAACGACTTGAAGTCCTCGTTTGGCGATACCACCTATGCCTCGCAAGGGGCCTTGTTGGCTGCAAAGGCGCTGTTTGATGCCAAGAAGTCCGATGCGGCGCGTGCGGCCCTGACTTGGGCAATGAACGACGCCAGCGATCCTGCTTACCGTGGCATTGCCCGCTTGCGGATGGCCGGCATCGATATCGAGGCCAAAGCCTATGATCAAGCCCTCAAGCAACTTGAGGCGCCTTTTCCTGCCGAGCTGGAGCCATTGGCGCTGGACCGAAAAGGCGACGCGCTGAGCGCCCAGGGCAAGACGGATGAAGCCAAGACCTTGTATCAAAAAGCGTGGCAAAGCATGTCTGGCCGGGTGGAGTATCGTCAATTGATTGAAGTGAAGCTGGCTGCCTTGGGGGTGGACACTTCCAGTCTGGGCAAGGCGGCTGAGGTATCACAATGAGCAAATGCGGCAATTGGAAGCGGCTGGGTGTGACCGGCCTGCTGGTTCTTGGGTTGAGTGCGTGTGGGTCAGCGCCAAAGAAACCGCAGCCTGCTCCCTTGCCCCCGCCAGCGAAGCTCGTGCTTGCCAATCAGGTCTGGACAACCCAGATTGGCGAAGGAAGTCAAACGCTGTCGCCATTGGTTGCGGGTGGCCGCCTCTTTGTTGCAAGTGCCAAGGGAGCAATTGCCGCACTGAATCCTGGGACGGGCCAGCCTCTCTGGCGTGTGGACCTGGGTTTGGAGCTTGGTGTCGGTGTGGGGTCCGATGGGCAAACCGCTGCGGTGATCTCGCGCGACAACGAGTTGATTGCGGTGCGGGATGGTCGTGAACTCTGGCGCACCCGCTTGCCTGCGCGTTCGTTTACCGCACCCTTGGTGGCGGGAGGGCGTGTTTTTGTGTTGATGGCTGATCGAAGTGTGAGCGCCTACGACGGCTCCAATGGTGTCCGAATCTGGACCCAGAGTCGCCCTGGCGAACCGCTGGTGCTGGGGGAGGGGGGCGTGCTGCTGCCAGTGGGCAACACCTTGGTGGCCGGATTGTCTGCGCGACTGACCGGTCTGGATCCGCTTTCGGGCAATGTGCAATGGCAAGCGTTGTTGGCCAGTTCACGAGGCACCAACGAGGTGGAGCGGCTGGTGGATCTGGTGGGCAATGTCAGCCGGGTAGGAGACAGTGTCTGTGCCCGTGCCTTCAGCGCCGCGGTGGGGTGTGTGGACACAAGCCGCGGTTTGGTGGTTTGGAGCAAGCCCGCGAAAGGGACCCAGGGTTTGGGTGGTGATGCCGAGCGGGTTTTTGGCACGGAAACGGATGGGAGCGTGCAAGCCTGGAATCGGGCGAATGGCGAGCCTGTCTGGCGCGTTGAACGGTTCAAGTACCGCGATTTGGGCGCTCCAGTCGCTGTGGGGCGTGTGGTTGTGGTGGGCGATAGTGAAGGCAACGTGCATGTGCTTTCGCGCGAGGATGGCAGCGACATGGCGCGGTTGACAACCGATGGAGCGCCGATTCTGGGCGCTCCTGTGGTGGCAGGCCAAGTCTTGATCGCTCAGACGCTCAAAGGAGGCGTGTTCGCCTGGCGTCCTCAGTAGGGGCCATCGCAACGACTGGCAGACTGCGATTGGGCAGAATAGGTTGGCCTTTGGGTCAATGATGGCAAACCACCGCACAGTCGCCGGTGGTTTTTGCATTTGAAAGGTATTACCCGTGAAACCCGTCATCGCTCTGGTGGGGCGCCCCAATGTGGCAAGTCCACGCTGTTCAATCGTTTGACGAGTTCCCGTGACGCCATTGTGGCGGATTTCGCGGGATTGACCCGGGATCGGCACTATGGCAATGGTCGACAAGGTCGGCGCGAGTACATCGTGATCGATACCGGGGGATTTGAGCCAGATGCCGGTGAAGGCATATACCGGGAGATGGCAAAGCAGACCCGGCAGGCCGTGGCCGAATCGGATGTGGTGATTTTTGTGGTGGATGCCCGAGCCGGAATCAGTGCGCAGGACCATGAAATTGCCCAATACCTGCGGCGCCTGGGCAAACCCACGGTGCTGGTGGCCAACAAGGCCGAGGGCATGACTCAGGGGCTGCAACTGGTTGAGTTCTTCGAGTTGGGTTTGGGCGAGGTGATGCGGGTCTCTGGTGCGCACGGGCAAGGCGTTCGATCCATGCTGGATGCCGCTCTTGAAACGATACCGGGGCTGCCGCCTGAGGACGAGGAGGAGCCCGAAGTTGACACCAGCGTCATCCGGCTGGCGGTTGCGGGACGGCCCAACGTCGGAAAGTCGACACTCATCAATGTGGTTGGGCGAGGAGCGCCTGGTTGCGTTCGACATGCCCGGCACCACGCGCGATGCCATCTCTGTGCCATTTGAGCGGGACGGGCAAAAGTTCGAGTTGATCGATACGGCCGGCTTGCGGCGCAAGGGCAGGGTGTTTGAGGCAATCGAGAAGTTCTCGGTGGTCAAGACACTGCAGGCCATTGAGGGCGCCCATGTGGTTCTGCTGCTGCTGGATGCCGAGCAAGGGGTGACCGATCAGGACGCTCACATCGCCGGCTACGTTCTGGAAAGCGGTCGGGCGGTGAGGTGTTGGCGATCAACAAATGGGACGCTGTGGACAGCTACCAACGCGAGCAGATCGAGCGTCAGATCGAGACGCGTTTGGCGTTTCTCAAGTTTGCTTCCTTGCACCTCATTTCAGCCAAGAAACGGCAAGGCTTGGGCCCACTGTGGAAATCCATTGTTCAGGCTCAAAAATCCGCCATGCGAAAGATGAGCACGCCGGTTCTGACGCGTCTTTTGTTGGAGGCCACAGCCTTCCAGGCCCCTCAGCGGTCTGGGATGTTCCGGCCCAAAATGCGTTATGCCCATCAAGGGGGCATGAATCCCCCAGTCATAGTGATCCACGGCAACTCGCTGGACAAGGTCCCCGATGCTTACAAGCGGTTTTTGGAAGGGCGGTTCAGAAAAGCGTTTGATCTGGTTGGTACGCCACTTCGGATCGAATTCAAGACTTCGGATAACCCTTACAAAGACTGAGCATGATTCAGTCTGAGAAAGCTTGCCGGGCCCCCCGGTGTGGTAAGGTGCGGCCCTTATCAACTTCTTTTGAACACGGAGCATATCGTGAGCAATAACAAAGGCCAGCTCTTGCAAGATCCCTTTCTCAACCAGCTTCGCCGGGAGCACGTTCCCGTGTCGATCTATCTGGTGAATGGCATCAAGCTGCAAGGTCAAATTGAATCGTTTGACCAATATGTCGTGTTGCTGCGCAACACCGTGACGCAAATGGTCTACAAACACGCGATTTCCACCATTGTTCCTGGTCGGCCGGTGCAGTTCTCTGCCGTGGCGCCAGAAGAAGCTCCATCGTCTTGATTCGATTCCCGACCCCTGCCTTGTCTCTCATGGCCACGGCGACTCGCGCGCCGTGAACACGCTCTCGTCTTCACAGGAAAAGATTCCTTCGGTCATTCTGGTCGGAGTGGATTTTGGTCACGCCCACTTTGATGGCGAGTTGCTGGAACTGGGCCTGCTCGCAGAGACCGCTGGTTTCTCGGTTGCAGACCGGGTGACCTGCAAGCGGCGTGCTCCGGATCCAGCGTTGTTTGTGGGATCTGGCAAGGCCGAAGAGATTCGGATGTTGGCGCAAAGTGCTGGGGCCTCTGAGGTGCTGTTTGATCAGGCGCTCAGCCCTGCGCAGCAGCGCAACCTTGAGCGCGCTCTTGAGTTGCCCGTCAACGACAGGACCTTGCTGATCTTGCAGATCTTTGCCCAACGGGCGCGCAGCCACGAGGGGAAGTTGCAGGTGGAACTTGCCCGCCTCCAATATCTTCAGACCCGCTTGGTTCGTCGCTGGTCGCATCTGGAGCGGCAAAGCGGTGGCATTGGCATGCGCGGGGGGCCGGGTGAAACGCAGATTGAATTGGACCGTCGCATGATTGGTGAGGCCATCAAGCGGACCAAGGACCGTCTGGAGAAGGTGAAGAAGCAGCGCGCCACACAGCGCCGGCAGCGTGAGCGCCGCGACGCCTACATGATTTCGCTGGTTGGCTATACCAATGCGGGCAAGTCCTCGTTGTTCAACAGTCTGGTGAAGGCGAGAACCTATGCTGCCGATCAGCTGTTTGCGACGCTGGATACAACCACACGTCAGTTGTACCTCGGTGAGGCAGGACGGTCTGTGTCTTTGTCGGACACCGTGGGATTTATTCGCGATCTGCCCCATGGATTGGTGGACGCATTTGCGGCCACCCTTCAGGAGGCTGCCGATGCCGACTTGTTGCTCCATGTGGTGGATGCGTCCAATCCGGCCTATCTCGAACAGATCCAGTCGGTGCAGGGCGTGTTGCGCGAAATTGGGGCGGCGGATGTACCTGTGGTCTTGGTGTTCAACAAGCTGGATGCCATGGCGCCAGATTCCATGCCTCGCGAGTTGAGCGATGTCATGGAACTGGATGGAGAATCCGTGTCTCGTATCTTTGTGAGCGCCCGGACTGGTCAGGGCCTGCCTTTGTTGCGCGCGCTGCTGGCGCAAAAGGTGATGGAAACCCACTCCCCCCAGGCCTCTGACGGGGCAGCGGATCTGGATGAATTTGATAACCCTGTGCCCTGATTGGGCACAATGCGCACTATTACCTTGAATCGAGCGAACCAGTCATGGATGTGAATTTGCCAACCTCCAGCCGCGGGGCATTGCGCCCCCCAAAGGCCAAGAAACGCCTGCTGGGCATGTTCAACCTGAACGACCCCCGCTGGGGGCGGGATGACAACGAGTCCTCAGGGAATGCCCGTCCCCCGCACTCTGATAACGAAGAGCCTCGGCAGCCGCCGCGGCAACCGAAGCCGAATGCTGGAGGCAATCAAGGGCCGCCCGATCTGGACGAGTTGTGGCGCGACTTCAACCGCAAGCTGGGCGGCTTGCTTGGAGGGCGGGGGGGCAACAATGGTGGGCCTGGTGGCTCCGACAATGGCGGCGGGTTCAATCCAAGTCCAAAGTCGACGGGCATTGGCATTGGCCTCATCTTGGGTGTGGCTGCGCTGATCTGGGTGGGTACCGGCATTTTCATCGTGCAGGAAGGCGAACAAGCCGTCATTACCCAGTTTGGCAAGTACGACCGCACTGTGGGTGCCGGTTTCAACATGCGCCTTCCATACCCGATCCAGCGACACGAGATTGTGTAGGTGACCCGCATCCGCTCCGAGGATGTGGGACGAGACAACATCGTGCCGGCAACAGGCCTTCGGGAATCTGCGATGTTGACCGCTGATGAGAACATCGTGGAGATCAAGTATGCTGTGCAATACCGCCTCAACGATGCGAGAGCGTTTCTCTTTGAGAGTCGCGACCCGGAGGGGTCGGTGGTGAAGGTGGCTGAGACAGCTTTGCGCGAAGTCATCGGAAAAATGAAGATGGATGCAGCGCTGGCCGAGGAGCGAGATCAGATTGCGCCTCGGGTACGGGCCCTCATGCAAACCATGTTGGACCGTTACAAAGTGGGTATTGAGGTGGTGGGCATCAACCTGCAGCAAGACGGTGTTCGCCCGCCGGAACAGGTGCAAGCCGCGTTTGATGATGTGCTTAAGGCCGGACAGGAGCGTGAGCGTGCGAAGAATGAAGCACAGGCCTATGCAAATGATGTGATCCCAAGGGCGCGTGGCGCGGCTTCCCGCCTGACCGAAGAGGCGGAAGGCTATCGCGCGAGAATCGTGGCCCAGGCAGAGGGTGATGCCAACCGGTTCAGGTCTGTCCTGGCGGAATACGAAAAGGCACCGCAGGTGACGCGAGACCGAATGTATGTGGATAGCATGCAGCAGATATATGGCAATGTGACCAAGGTGATGGTCGATAGCAAGTCAGGTTCCAATCTGCTCTACCTGCCCTTGGACAAGATCATGCAGATGACCGGCCAACCACACGCGACCTCAGGCACGACTGGCAGCTCCGTGCCCGCAGCGCCAGCGGCAAACCCGCAGCGCGGCAGCGAAATTGACAATCCAGCCCGCTCTCGTGAGCGAGAGTCGCGTTGAACGGTTACACCGAACAAGCAGTGGTTCGAGTGCCTCCTTATTTGAGAGTTTTCCAATGAACAAGACAGGTTTTGCCCTGACATCGCTGGCCGTGGCCCTGGCAATCGTGAGTTCCATGCTTTTTGTGGTGGACCAGCGCCAGTTTGGCGTGGTTTACCAGTTGGGCCAGATCAAACGCGTGGTGACTGAGCCTGGGTTGAATTTCAAGTTGCCGCCACCTTTTCAGAATGTGTCCTATATAGACAAGCGTTTGCTGACCCTCGAAAGCACCGACTCAGAGCCCACTTTGACGGCCGAGAAGCAGCGTGTGGTGATTGACTGGTTTGTGCGCTGGCGGATCAGCGACCCCCAGGCATACATTCGCAATGTCGGGGTGAATGAAGGCGCAGGGGCGGTGCAGCTCAACAGAGTGGTTCGCAATTCGTTTCAGCAAGAGGTGAACAAGCGCACCGTGAGCGAACTCCTTTCGACTCAACGCGAGGAGTTGATGGAAGACGTGAAGCGCCAGGTGTTGGCCGCAGTGCGTGGCGCGGACAAGCCTTGGGGCATGGACGTGGTGGATGTGCGCATAACCCGCGTGGACTATGCCCAGAGCATCACCAAGTCCGTGTATGACCGTATGGAAGCAGAGCGCAAGCGGGTGGCCAACGACTTGCGCGCACAGGGTTTTGCGGAAGGCGAAAAGATTCGAGCTGACGCAGATCGCCAGCGTGAGGTGATCGTTGCCAACGCGGTTCGAGATGCTCAAAAGGTCAAAGGCGACGGTGACGCCCGTGCCGCTGCTCTGTATGCCGAGGCGTTTGGGCGTGATCCCTCGTTTGCCAAGTTCTATCGCAGCCTGGAAGCCTATAAGAGCAGTTTCTCCAGCAAGTCAGACGTGCTGGTGGTTGATCCGAGCTCGGACTTCTTCAAGGCCATGCGCGGCGGCGACGCTGCGAAATAGGGCGGGTGTGTCTGACACCTTGTGGGGCGCTCTGGCCCTGTTCCTGATACTTGAAGGGCTGCTTCCGTTCGTCTCGCCCGGCCTTTGGCGCCGGGTGTTTTCTGAAATGCTCCAGATGCGCGATGGTCAAATCCGCTTTTTTGGATTGATTTGCCTAGGCATAGGCACGGCCATCTGGTGGCTTATCACCTGAACTGAACAGCATTTGCGCGACTCAGGGGGCGCCCCCCCGAATGGCCTGCTCGGGCCCGGTAAAATCCCTGTTTTAACAGCCTGCCCAACATGCCCATGTCTGCCTGGGTCCTTCCGGATCACATTGCCGATGTCTTGCCTTCAGAGGCCCGGCACATTGAAGAACTTCGTCGGGGGTTGCTGGACACAGCCCGTAGCTTTGGCTATGAGTTGGTGATGCCGCCCTTGTTGGAACACCTGGAGTCGCTTCTCACCGGAACTGGCGAAGCCCTTGACTTGCAAACGTTCAAGCTGGTTGATCAGCTTTCGGGGCGAACGCTGGGTCTTCGAGCAGACAGCACGCCGCAAGTGGCGCGCATCGACGCCCACTTGCTCAATCGCCAGGGTGTGGCGCGTTTGAGCTACTGTGGCCCGGTGCTTCACACCCGCGTGGACCGTCCGTTGGCCAGCCGTGAACCCCTGCAATTTGGTGCCGAGATATATGGACATGGTGGCTTGGAGGCTGATCTCGAAGTGATTGAGCTGGCCCGGGCTTGCCTGAACAAAGCGGGAGCGGGTTCGGTTTTGCTCGACATGGCTGATGTGCGCGTGATTGATGCGGTGTTGGCACCAGTGCAACTGGCGCCCGACCTCACAAACGAGATTCATGCAGCCTTGGGGGCCAAGGACGTGGCGACGCTCAAAGCGTTGTCCAGAGACCTTCCGTCGTCGGTGGCGGATGATTTGTGTGCTTTGCCCACGCTGTTTGGCGGGGTCGAGGTGCTGGAGCGTGCGCGAGCCACGCTGAGCACTTCCGATGAGCTGAATACCGCCTTGGACAATCTGTCCTGGCTTGCCGGGCATGTGCAGGGCATGCAGGTGTCCATCGATCTGGCGGACTTGCGCGGCTATGCCTACTACACGGGTATGCGTTTCGCCATGTTCAGCCATAGTCCGGATGGCGAAGCGCTTGAGCTGGCCCGTGGTGGTCGCTACGACGAAGTGGGGGCCGTATTCGGGCGCAATCGTCCCGCAGTCGGCTTCAGTCTGGATGTGAAAGAGCTGGTGAGCGCCGTGGCGCCCCGGCCTCTGGTGGCTGCGGTGCGCGCGCCATGGGGAATGGATGTGGGACTGCGCGAAGCCATTGGCGCGTTGCGTGCCCAAGGCCATACCGTCGTTTGTGCCTTGCCAGGCCATGACCACGAAGTGGATGAATTCCATTGTGACCGCGAGTTGGTGCAAGACCCTGCAAACCGCGGCGCGTGGATCGTAAAGACTCTCTGAACGGAAACAGCAAATGAAGAACAGCAATGGCGCCGTGGTACCCGGGCGCAATGTGGTGGTTGTGGGCACCCAATGGGGCGATGAGGGCAAAGGCAAGCTTGTCGACTGGCTGACTGAGACGGCCCGCGGTGTCGTGCGGTTTCAGGGGGGGCATAACGCGGGTCACACGCTGGTGATCAATGGCATCAAGACGGCCTTGCATCTGATTCCCAGCGGGATCATGCGTGCGGGGGTGAAGTGCTATATCGGCAATGGTGTGGTGTTGTCTGTGGGGAAGCTCTTCGAAGAGATTGCAGGTCTGGAAAAGGCCGGGGTCGAAGTCCGCTCGCGGTTGCGGATTTCGGAAGCATGCCCCCTGATTCTGCCGTTTCACGCGGCTATCGACATCGCCCGTGAAGCCGCCAAGGTCAAGGCGGGTACGGAGAAGATCGGGACCACCGGGCGCGGCATTGGCCCAGCCTATGAAGACAAGATTGCGCGTCGTGCGTTGCGCGTGCAGGACCTGAAATATCCGGAGCGATTTGCCGGCAAGCTTCGCGAATTGCTTGCACTGCACAACCATGTGCTCACCACCTACTTGCATTCAACGGAGATGGTCTGGGACGACAAGATCGCCGCCTACATGAAGGATGGGCAGATCCAGTTTGAACCGGTCTATGCAGAGGCCATGGCACAGGCTGAGCAGCTTCGGCCCATGATCGCCGACGTCTCCCGCGAGCTCAATGCTGCCCATGCGGAAGGCGTCAACCTGTTGTTCGAAGGCGCACAGGGAACCTTGCTGGATATCGACCATGGTACCTACCCATTCGTGACTTCCAGCAACTGTGTTGCGGGCAACGCGGCGGCAGGCGCTGGCGTGGGCCCCGGGCTGCTCCACTACGTGCTGGGTATCACCAAGGCTTACTGCACCCGCGTGGGTGGCGGGCCGTTTCCCACCGAGTTGGACTGGGAAGAAGAGGGGACGCCCGGCTGGCATATGGCCACCGTGGGGGCTGAGAAAGGTGTGACCACCGGACGCAGCCGCCGTTGTGGCTGGTTTGACGCGGCGCTGCTTAAGCGTTCGGCTCAGGTCAATGGCCTATCAGGTTTGTGTGTGACCAAGCTTGATGTGCTGGACGGCCTGAAGGAATTGATGCTGTGCACGGGTTACGAGCTCGATGGCGAAACCATCGACATCCTTCCCATGGGGGCAGACGAGATTGCCCGCTGCAAGCCCATTTACGAAGTCATGCCGGGCTGGAGTGAATCCTCGGTGGGGGTGACCGAATTCGACAAATTGCCCGAAAACGCGCGCCGTTACTTGAAGCGAATCGAAGAGGCGACCGGTGTGCCGGTGCATGTGGTGTCCACAAGTCCCGACCGGGATCACACTATTTTGCTGCGACACCCCTATCACGCCGCCTGATCTCGGACCAAAATCGCATCTCACGAACGCCCGCGGAGCCCAAAAATGCTGACTGAAGACGGTAAACACCTCTACGTTTCTTACGACGAATACCACAATCTGATCGAGAAGCTGGCTCTGAAGGTGCACCAGTCGGGTTGGGAGTTCGACACGATTTTGTGCCTTGCCCGTGGGGGCATGCGCCCTGGTGACGTGCTCTCACGCATATTTGATGTGCCGTTGGCAATCATGTCGACAAGCTCCTATCGGGCCAATGCAGGCACCGAGCAGGGCAACCTTGACATCGCACACTACATCACCACCCCCAAAGGGGAAATTGCTGGTAAGGTGTTGTTGGTCGACGATCTGGCCGATTCGGGCCATACCCTGCAGGCAGTGATTGCACAACTGAACAGCAATTACCCTTCGATCACCGAAATGCGCAGCGCCGTGATCTGGACCAAGGAGCTGTCGGTGTTCACGCCCGACTATTCGGTGGAGTTTCTGCCGACCAATCCATGGATTCACCAGCCATTCGAGAGCTATGACAGCCTGCGCCCTGCGCAGTTGCTGGAAAAATGGAAACTCTGACCTGAGGGCTCTTGAAGGGGTGTCACCCCTGCTGCGGTAGCAGTGCAGTCAGAGGTTCGTCCATGGCCAAGTGGGCGGACGACGTGCCTTGGCCCTCATTACCTAAGGTTATCGCGCGCGATGAGCGAACTCTCCACCCAACTGATTCACCACCCCTATCAAGCACCCGCCGGTTTCGTTGCCGTCGCACCTGGCGTGCACAAGGCCTCGACGGTGATTTTCCCCAACGTGCATGCATTGCGCACGCAGCAGTGGATAGACAAGAGCGGCTATACCTATGGCCTGCACGGTACGCCCACCACGTTCACGCTGGAGGAGCGCATTGCCACGGTAGAAGGGGGCACCCATTGTGTGCTTGCACCCAGCGGGCTAGCGGCGATTTCGTTGGTAGACATGGCTTTTTTGCGGCAGGGTGACGAGTTGCTTCTGCCTGACAATGCCTACGGGCCCAACAAGTCGTTTGCGGGCTCTGAGCTGGAAGCTTGGGGCATCTCCCATCGCTACTATGATCCGCAGGACCCGCAGGATCTGGCCTCCAAGATGAGCGAGCGCACCCGACTGGTCTGGCTGGAAGCGGCGGGCTCCATCACGCTCGAATACCCCGACCTGCCCGCTTTGGTGGCGGTTGTGCAGGCCGCCAACGCTCGGCGGGGTGACGGCGTGCGTGCCATTGTGACTGCGTTGGACAACACCTGGGGTGCGGGCGTCGCCTTCAAGGCGTTTGACATGGGGGTAGACATCTCCATGCAAGCTTTGACCAAATACCCCAGTGGTGGGGCAGATGTGTTGATGGGCTCGGTGGTGACCCGCGATGAGCGGCTGCATCGGCAGGTATTGCTGACCCACATGCGCCTGGGGCTGGGGGTGAGCGGCAATGATGCAGAACTGGTCTTGCGCGGGCTCGGCAGCATGGTGCTGCGCTACCATGCCCAAGATGCGAGCACCCGCGCCCTGGCAGGCTGGATGCAGCAACAACCCGGGGTGGTCAAGGTACTGCACCCGGCCATGCCCGATTCGCCCGGGCACCTTCACTGGAAGCGCGACGCGACTGCGGCGGCCTGTCTGTTCAGCGTGGTTTTTGACCCGTGTTTCGAGCAGGCCCAGATCGATGCCTTTTGCGACCACTTGAAATGCTTTAAGCTGGGGTGGAGCTGGGCAGGTCCGATCAGCTTGTGTGCTCCATACGACGTGTCGTCAATCCGTCAGGGTGATTGGCCATATGCGGGGAGCTTGGTGCGATTCGCAATAGGCTTGGAGGCGGAGGCCGATCTGAAGGCCGATCTGGCGCAGGCGCTGGCCGTGTTGAACAATTGAATCTGACGACCTGCTTCCCTTCACCCTTTTAAGAAAGACTGTTTTGGCAACTCCCAACTACGGATACGAAAAACGCCAGCGTGAGCTCGCCAAGAAGAGAAAGAAAGAAGAAAAGGCCCGCGCCAAGGCCGCAGGCAAGTCGACTGAGACCGATCAGACGGACATGGGAGAGCGTCCAAACGATCCGCCGCCTGCCCCAACAGACCCTGAATGACGTAGAGAGCCCTTGGGGCTCCTGGCACAGCCGGGCGATCGCTGAAAGCAGGGAGACTTTGCGGCCTTATCGAGCGAGCTGCATCAGTTCTCGGGCTGCCAGATCGAGGGTGTCCAGTGAACGTTCAGGGAGCGGGTACACGGTGGCTTGGTCGTATTGTTTGAAATTGCGCCTGATGGATTGGGCGTACATCGGGTCGTAGTGCTGTGTTAGCAGTTCAAGAACCACCTCGTGGGTCTTTCCTGCCTCCACCTTCTCAATCCAGCCTTCGACCACGGCTTTGCCTCGCAGTTCGACGAGGGCCTTCAGGCGGCTGCAAAAATGCGCCGGGTCAGCCACAAAGAAATCGTAGTCTTCCAGCAGGAGCGCGACCCGCTGTTCATCTGGCAGGCGCAGGTCGATGCACGCACTCGCGCGCATGGCTTCCATCAAGGCATCGGGCACACGCAAATTGCCCACCTTCTTGCTCTCGCTTTCCACAAAGACCGGCAGTGCGGGATCAAACGTTCGCAGGGTGTTCCAGATGATGCTGTCAAAACGCTTCTGGCTGGGCTGCGGAACGCCGGGAATGTGCCCAAGCACCGAGCTTCGGTGATTTGCCAGTGCCTCCAGGTCGAGGACCTGCGCACCCCGGGCTGACAGGGCGTGCAGCAGCCGGGTCTTACCGCTGCCGGTGGGGCCGCAGATCACCCGGTAACTGAACTGGGAGGCGATGTCGGCCAGCTCTGCCACGAGCGCCGCACGCCAGGCCTTGTATCCTCCCGAAACGAGGGTGACCTGAAATCCGATGGCACCCAGTATGGTGGCCAGGGCGCCACTTCGGTTTCCGCCTCGCCAGCAGTAGACCAGTGGTTTCCAGTTTTGGGCTTGTCAATGACCTCGCGCTCGATGTGCGCAGCGATGTTGCGCGCGGCCAATGCGGCACCGCGTTTTTGGCCTCGAAGGCGTTGACTTGCTTGTACATGGTGCCGATGGTGATCCGCTCGGCATTGTTCAGGGTCGGCCAATTCAATGCGCCCGGCACGTGGTCCAAGGCGTGCTCGTCTTCGCTGCGTGCATCGATGACGGTGTCGAATTGGTCGAGCTGGTGCAGCGCGTCGGAGGCAGGTAGTGTCTGTACAGGCATGGCGGATTATCGCTATCCAACAGCTCCCGAGATGGGACGAGACGCCGCTGGCGTCATTTGGATGTGAGCTGTTTGAGCAATGTGGGCCAGACATTGTCGGCAAGCATGGGCTGTGCCGTCTCATTGGGGTGGATGCGGTCGGACTGGAAGAGCGACATCGCATCTGGCCGGTCGGCCACACCGGCCAGCAGGAATGGCACCAACGCGGTTCGTTCTTCCTTGGCAACTGTCTGGAAGATTTCGCGGAATTGCCGCGTGTAGCGGGCACCATAGTTGGGTGGCATTTCCATGCCCACCAAGATCACCTTGGCCCCTGCGTCGTGGCTTGCGCGGACCATGGCAGCCAGGTTGGCCTGGGTGGTGGACAGGTGCATGCCTCGCAGCGCGTCGTTGCCACCCAACTCGATGATGACCACGCTGGGTTGGTGCTGGCGCAGCAGCGCCGGCAGGCGGGAGCGTCCTCCTGCGGTGGTGTCGCCACTGATGCCGGCGTTCACCATCTCTTCAGGTCGCTTGGCCTCAATGAGCTTTTCCTGCAACAGCGATACCCAGCCCGTGCCCCGTTTGACACCGTATTCGGCACTCAGTGAGTCACCGACCACCAGAATGGCTGGCTTCTTGCCTTGCGCCCAGGCGAGCGAAGGGTGCCAATAGACCACACAAGGACGCCGAGCGATAGCAGGGCGTTAAAGTGACGGCGTTTCAACTTGAGATGCCTTTCCAGGTAAATGCCATGTCGGATGTGATGATTCAGGTGCAACACGTGTTCAAGTCGGTGACCGATTCCACCGGAACCCTGACCATTTTGCGCGATATCGATTTTTCACTGTTGGCAGGGGAGACTGCGGCGATCGTGGGGGCTTCAGGGTCAGGCAAGAGCACCTTGTTGTCCATCATCGCCGGTCTGGATACGCCCAGTCAGGGCACGGTCTGGATTGACGGACAGGATCTATACGTGCGCGATGAAGATCAGCGCGCGGCACTGCGAGCGGAGAAAGTGGGTTTTGTGTTTCAGAGCTTTCAATTGCTCGCCAATCTCACCGCCTTGGAAAATGTGATGTTGCCTCTGGAGCTGGCGGGGCGACGCGACGCGCGCGCGGCGGCGACACAGATGTTGCAACGCGTGGGCCTGGGCGAGCGCCTCAACAGCTATCCGAAGGTGCTCTCGGGCGGAGAACAGCAGCGCGTGGCGCTAGCGAGGGCGTTTGTGGTGCGTCCGGCGGTGTTGCTGGCGGACGAGCCCACGGGCAGCCTTGATTTCGCGACCGGTGCCAAAGTCATGGAATTGATGTTTGAGTTGAACCGCGAGCTGGGGACAACCCTGGTGATGGTCACCCACGACTTGGGCATTGCCCAGCGCTGCGAACGCCGCCTGACCATTGAGGCGGGGGCGCTGGTGAGCAATGAGACCGAGCCAGCGATGGCTGGTTGAGCAGAGGAGGCCTACGCCCCCGGATGTCTTGGCAGGCCAACGAGCGAAGTCCGCTGCCCTTCGCGGGAGATAATTCAGCCATGTCTTCTCCCAAAGTGCTTTTCGGCTTTCATGCCGTGGGTGTGCGCCTGAAAACGGCGCCGCAGTCCATTGTCGAAATCTATTTCGAATCCACCCGGCGCGATGCGCGCATGCGGGCTTTTCTCGAGCGCGCCAAAGAATCCAATGTCCGTCTGATCGAAGCCGATGCCATGCGCATTGCCAAATTGGCTGGCAGCCATGGTCACCAAGGGGTGGCCGCCAGGGTCCAGGCCATTGAGCAGGTGCATTCGCTGGATGGGCTGCTCGAGGATCTGGAGGCGAGAGGCGTCGCACCGTTGTTGCTGGTGCTTGACGGCATCACCGATCCCCACAATCTGGGCGCCTGTCTTCGTGTGGCCGACGGTGCGGGTGCGCACGCCGTGATTGCGCCCAAGGACCATGCGGCGGGTATCAATGCCACGGTGGCCAAAGTGGCCAGCGGCGCGGCTGAAACCATGCCTTATTTCATGGTGACGAACCTGGCGCGAACGCTCAACGAGCTCAAGGAGCGTCAGATCTGGGTTGTGGGCACCAGCGACGATGCGCCGAAGTCCCTTTACCAAGCCGATTTCAAGGCGCCCACAGCTTTGGTGTTGGGGGCCGAAGGGCAGGGCATGCGCCAACTCACCCGAAAGACCTGTGATGAGTTGGTGAGCATTCCCATGGCGGGTGCCGTCGAGAGTTTGAATGTCTCGGTGGCCAGTGGTGTGTGCCTCTATGAGGCCCTGCGCCAGCGGGGTGTGTGATGGTGGCTGGGCGCGACGACGTGCGCGCCTGGGTGGCTGCTGCACGGCACATTGCTGTATTGACCGGGGCTGGCGTGAGCGCGGAGTCGGGGGTACCCACGTTTCGCGATGCCATGACAGGCCTCTGGGCAAGATTCGACCCGCAGGCGCTGGCCACGGAAGCGGCATATCGCGCGGACCCGGCAAATGTGTGGCGCTGGTACCAGCACCGGCGTCAGATGGTCGGCCAGGCGCGCCCCAATGCAGGGCATGTGGCTCTCGCCGATTTTGCCCAGCGGCACCCCGGTCGGCTGAGTTTGATCACCCAGAACGTGGATGGTCTGCACCAGCGTGCAGGGCAGACCGATGCGATTGCCTTGCATGGCAGTTTGATGGAGGATCGGTGGCTCGACGCACCCAAGGCTTGTTGTCTTCGGCAATCTCCCGCGGTTGGCGAGCCCCCGGCGTGCGATACCTGTGGCAATTTGCGTCGACCTGCGGTTGTCTGGTTTGGTGAGCACCTTCCGCCTGCCGCGCTGCAAGCGGCAGAGCATGTTGCGGCCACCTGTGATCTGATGCTGGTGGTGGGGACCTCTGGACAAGTTTATCCTGCGGCGGGCTTGGCTTTTGCATGCCATCAGCAAGGCGCCCGCGTGGTGGTCGTCAATCCCGAGCCCACCGAAATTGACCGCATCGCCGAAGCTTGCATGCGCGAGCCCTCGGCCATCTGTTTGCCTTACCTATTGACGGAGTCGGTATGAATACAAGGAATCGCTGGTTGGGATGGGGGCTGGGACTGGGGTTGTTTGCCGTTGTCGGTTTGGTGGCTTGCACTCAGGAGCAGCAAAACAAGATCAGCCGGGACATCCAGAACTGGACCGGAACCAATGGCGTACTGGAAATCTACGCTGGTGACAAGGTTGTGCGCCGGTTTCTGAAAGTGGACAAGATCAGCACGGCGCTGGGCACCGACGATGGCTTGCCGCGTCATTACCGGTACGGCTATGGGGTGCTCGACGAGAACCTCAACATGCAAGTGGACCCGGGGGAGAAGAAGGTCTACTTCGAGGTGAGCGACTATTCCAACGTGGTGTTCTTCGAAAATCCCCGTTGAGCGTTTCCCGTTTCCTGCAATGGCAACGCAGATCAAGGTGAATGAATCACTTGACGTGCACAAGCGCTTGCAGGACGCTGCGCCGGTTCGGTATTCATAGACAAAGGAGTGAAAAATGAATCTTGTTCAACGCGTCCAGGACATGCTGCTCAAGCCCAAGGAGACCTGGCCAGTGATCGCGGCTGAGGGTGGGGATGTGAAGTCGGTCTATACCAGCTATCTGGTGTACCTGGCAGCCATTCCGGCGGTGGCCACCTTTCTGGGGATGAGTGTGTTTGGCATGAGCTTCCTGGGGGCGACCATTCGCATTCCGATCATGAGCGGTGTGGCCTCCATGGTGGTTGGGTTCGTTTTGTCGCTGGTCATGATTTATGTGTTGGCGCTCATTGCCAATGCGCTCGCGCCCACATTTGGTGGGGAAAAGAACCTGCTCAATGCCGTGAAGTTGGTGGCGTATGGGGCGACAGCGGGTCTGGTCGGTGGTGTGTTCAACCTGATGCCGATGTTGTCACTCCTGGGGGTGTTGGCCGGCCTCTACTCGATCTACCTGATCTACACGGGCATTCCGGTCATGATGAAGGCCCCGCAAGAGAAGGCTCTGGGCTACACGGCGGTGTTGCTGGTGTGTGGCGTGGTGGCGTCACTGATTCTGGGGGCCTTGAATGGGATGCTCATGAGCACTGCCCATGGCCCGATGATGGGCAGCGCATCCCATGGGGATGGCCAGGTGTCCATTTCGGTGCCCGGCACCGAGATCAAGATCGATACGGGCAAACTGGAGGAGGCCGGCAAGAAGATGGAAGAGGCCGCCAAGCAAATGGAGGCGGCGCAGGCCAACGGTGACAAGGAGGCCGCCAGCAAGGCCATGGGCGCCATGCTGGGTGCTGCCATGGGGGGCGACAACGGCAACCCCTTTGCGCCGGAAACCCTTCAGGGTTTTGTGCCAGAAAAACTGGGTGATCTGCCTCGTACATCGATCGAGGCGCGTTCAGACAATGCCATGGGGTTGACCTTCTCGAGTGTTGAAGCGATCTACGGCGAAGACGGAAAGTCGATCAACGTGAAGCTGCAGGACATTGGCGCGGTCAAAGCTCTGGCTTTGGGCATGGCGGCCTGGGCGTCGTCAACCGTGAACCGCGAAACCAACGACGAGGTTGAGCGGGTGTACCAGAAAGATGGCGTGTCCTACAAGGAGGAGTTTGCCAAGGACGGCAGTCGGGCTGAATTCGGCATGATGTTGCCCAACGGCGTGTTGGTTGACACCGAGGCGCACGGCGTCGGGATGGATGCGCTCAAGGCCGCAGTCGAAAGCTTGGATATGGGCGCGCTTGGAGCGCTCGCTCGGGAGAAGTGAGCCTTACCGGGTCGGAGCGGTGGCTGCCGCTGATCTGGGTGGGTCCGATCGGCGCCAATGGGGGGTGAGCGTTCGGTCACACCCAGCCCGCAGCGCCCAGCACGGCCCCGATAGCGATCAACCAGAGCAGGTGAATCCTTGTGCGCCATACGATCAAAGCGGTGGAGGCCGTGAGCAGCCAGAGAGGCCAGTCTTTGTTGGGCTGGTCATGGACCGATATCAGCAGCCAGCCCGTGGCGATGAGCAGGGCGATCACGATTGGCGCCATGCCGGTTTTGAAGGCCCTGACCGAGCGCAGTTGCCGATTGGCATGCGCCCATCGAGTGGCGCTGTAGCTGACGATTGAAGAGGGCAGCATGATGGCAATCATCGCGATGCACATGCCCAGCAGTGCAAGGCCCCAGGTAAGCAGTCCTGTTCCTGGACCACCGCCTGCGTTGAGCCCAACGTTCCAGCCCAACAAGGCGACGAACAGCACATTGGGTCCGGGGGCGGCCTGGGACAGCGCAATGGATGAGGTGAATTGGGCGTCGCTTAGCCAGCCGTGCTCGGTCACCAGGTAGCGGTGCATGTCCGGGGCGGTGGTGATCGCCCCGCCCACCGCCAGCAGTGAGAGCGACGCGAAGTGGGTGAACAGGTCGAGCCAGGTGGACAAGGTGGGAGCCAGGTTCATGATGCCGGCTGACGCTGGCGGCGTTCAGTGTGACCAATGACACGATATGCCCAAAGGCATGCGCCACCGCCGACCACCAGCAGGACGCCGACCAAGGGCAGCCGCAGAAGTGCGATGGCGACAAAGGTGACCACCGCCAGGCCGACGCAAACGCCCATGCCCATGGCGTTGTTGCCGAGTGCGGCGATCAGCTTGATCCCGGTGGCGGTGATCAGTCCGGCGGCCACGGCCCCCATGCCGCGAAGGGCCCCTTGTGCCATGGGTGTCTCTGCCACGTTTCCGTAGAGTACAGCCAGCAGCAGCACAATGGCCAGTGGCGCGAGCAGCATGCCAAAAAGCGCAGCCAGGGCTCCACGGACGCCGAAATAGCGGCCGCCGATCATCATGGCCAGATTGACCACATTGGGCCCTGGAAGAATCTGCGCCACAGCCCAGTCTTCAAGAAACTCGTCCTTGGTCAACCATTGCTTTTTCTCCACCAGCTCTCGTTGAACCACAGCCAGGACGCCGCCAAATCCTTGCAAGGCCAACCAGTTGAAAGACAGAAATAGGTCGGTTTTCGAGCGCGGTTGGTTGGGAGCTGCGGCGTGAGGAGGCTCCGCAGAAATGGGGGAGGGCATCATGTTGCCAATTATCTTCCCGGGTGAGAAGCAGCGCTGATGGTGGCGCAATTTCCCATCTTGCGTCATGGCGCCGGACGCATCTGGCTTTGGCGGCAGGTGTCCTATTTGATCGGGTCGACCATCGCCTTTTCGTTCGATGGTTTGGTGACGTACCCCTCGGTGGTTGGAGTTGAATGCGAGCGTTCCCGGTTGTTGGGCCTGCCTGATTGTCATACCGGTAGACATAACGGATAGCGGTGGCTGAAGAAGGCGATCTCGTGGGCGCCACCGCCATCAGTGAATCCGGCGCCGGCAGCAACTTGCAGGGGATCGAGACGGCCGCCATCCAGCAGCCTGACGATCTGCAGTGCAACGTCATGAGGTCAGGAGAACGAGGTTCAGCGGGCGCTCGAGTGTTGGGCTGCCTGGGCAGTCCATCCGCAACGGTGTTGGAGATCGTTGGGAGTCCGCATGTGCATGTTGAAGCAAGTTCTTGCTTTTTCGAACACAGAGGAGCAGGTTTTCTTGTAAAAACGAAGAGGTTCTGGTCAGTGCCAGTCAACCGCTCCAACAATCGAACAAAAGGACGAAATTCATGCGACTTTCCCATTGGACACGAGCCACCGGTGTGGCACTTGCCGTTCTGGCGTTGACCGCTTGCGGGGGCGGTAAAGACGACCCGGTCGCCGCGGATCCCAGCTCGGACGCCGTGGCAAAGTATGTGGGCTCATGGGAAAGCGAATGCTATGACGACTCCGGCGCTTCTGCCGAATTGCGGGCTGACTTCACCAAGACTTCGGCAGACACCCTGGGCGGCCAAGTTGTTGTGTACTACTACATTGGCACCTCATGCTCTGGGCCGGTGGTGAAAGATGACAAGGTCTTGAGCAATGTGTCTTTGAATCTGGTTGGCACCAAAACGGTGGGGGGTGTTCAGGCCGACAAATTCAATGGCGGGTCAGACCAGGGCGAAGCCAAAGTGTTGCTGTATGTGAACGGCAACACGCTTCAGATTGGTGATGTCAAAGGCGAAAAGGACGCTGACGGCTATCCGAACGAGATTTTTGAGTACGCACTCAAGCGCATCTGATGCACTGACGCTCAACCGGTTCTGCCATCAAGAAAGCGCTCGCGGGGGAGATCCCGGCGAGCGCTTTTTTCTTGTTGCTCGACGCCAATCTGTCGAGGATGAGGTTGGCGCTGTGGCCCCGATTCACTGGGGCAAGAAGCCCTCGACAGAGAGGTAGCGCTCTCCAGTGTCGTAGTTGAAACCAAGGACCACAGCCTGTGCTGGCAGGTCTGGCAGTTTCTGGGCAATGGCGGCCAAGGTGGCGCCTGAAGAGATGCCCACCAACAGCCCTTCTTCCCTGGCGCAGCGCCGCGCCATTTCACGCGCGGGCTCGGCATCGACCTGAATCACCCCATCGAGCAAATCCATGTTGAGGTTGCCAGGAATAAAGCCAGCGCCAATGCCTTGAATGGGGTGCGGAGCAGGGGCACCCCCGGAGATCACGGGCGAGGCCACAGGTTCCACCGCAAAGACCTTGAGTTTGGGCCACTTGGCTTTCAACGCCTGGGCGCAGCCGCTCAAGTGGCCGCCGGTTCCCACCCCGGTGATCAGCACGTCGATGCCCTCGGGAAAATCGGCGGCAATTTCCTCTGCGGTGGTGCGCACGTGTACCGCCGTGTTCGCGGGGTTGTTGAACTGCTGGGGCATCCAGGCACCGGGCGTGCTGGCCACGATTTCTTCGGCCCGGGCGATGGCGCCTTTCATGCCTTTCTCGCGGGGTGTGAGGTCGAAGCTGGCGCCATAGGCCAGCATGAGGCGGCGCCGCTCGATGGACATGCTGTCGGGCATGACCAGAATCAACTTGTAACCTTTGACGGCAGCCACCATGGCCAAGCCGACGCCGGTGTTGCCAGAGGTGGGCTCAACGATGGTGCCGCCGGGTTGGAGTGCGCCCGATCGTTCGGCGTCTTCGATCATGGCCAGGGCAATTCGGTCTTTGATGGAGCCGCCAGGATTCGTGCGTTCGGATTTCACCCATACCTGTTGGGTGGCGCCGGCGAACAGGCGGTTGAGGCGGATGTGGGGGGTTCCACCAATGGTTTGAAGGACGTTGTCTGCTTTCATGAATAGGCTCCGTGATGGGTTCGTCTGAACGGGCAAAGTATCGCGAAATCTCTTTCGCCCCGCTGGCAGGCGGGTCAGTGCGGTGGCGGGCGATGGCCAGCGCTGCTTTCGTCGCGACCGGCGAGCCCCGCTCGGACACACTGGGCTACATGGCCGCTTCCAGCATGGCGCGGTAGTCCTCAGGTGTGGCGAGGCGGGGATTGGTCTTGTGGCAATGGTCGGCCATGGCACCTTCGATCACCTTGTTGAACATCTCGCGGGTCACGCCCATGGCTGCCAGCCCGGTCGGCAGACCCAATCGGGCATTCATGGCCGTGATGGCGCCGGGCACCTCGTCACCATGGGCCAGCCCCATGGCCTGGGCCATGCGCTCCAGCCGGCGTTCCTTCTTCATGGATTCGGCTTCGGCGTTGAAGCGAATCACAGCAGGCAGGAACATGGCATTGAGTGTGCCGTGGTGCAGGCGTGGATTGACGCCGCCCAGGCTGTGGCTGAGCGAGTGCACGCAACCCAGACCCTTCTGGAATGCCATGGCGCCCTGCATGCTGGCGCTCATCATGTTCAGGCGGGCTTCAAGGTCATTGCCATCGTGGGTGGCGCGTTCGATGTGGGCCCAGCCCCGGGTCAGCCCGTCGAGTGCGATCCCGTCGGCGGGCGGGTTGAAGGGCGGTGCCATGAAGGTTTCCATGCAGTGGGCAATGGCGTCCATGCCCGTGGCGGCGGTCAACATGGGGGGCAGGCCCAGGGTGAGGTTGGGGTCGAGCAGGGCGGTTTTGGGGACCAGATGCCAGCTGTGAAAGCCGAGTTTGCGCCCGTCGTCCACGATCACGATGGCCCCTCTTGCCACTTCGCTGCCGGTGCCGGCGGTGGTGGGCACGGCGATCAACGGCGGCACGCGGTCGGTGATGCGGGGAGAACCGCCCTCGATGGTGGCGTAGGTTTTGAGCGGACCTTCGTGGGTGCAGGCAATGGCAAGTCCTTTGGCGCAGTCGATGGCGCTGCCACCCCCCAAGGCAATCAGGCCGTCGCAGTCGCCCTGCCGGTAGACCTCGACCGCAGCGCGCACTGCCTGTTCCGTGGGGTTGGACGGCGTATCGGCGAACACCGAGCGTGGCAAACTTTTCAGGGCCGCTTCCACCTGGTTCAACAGGCCGGCGGCTTTGACGCCAGCATCGGTCACGATCAACGGCCGGCGAATACCCACCCGTTCACATTCGGCAGGCAGTTGCGCCAAGGCGCCGAAGTCGATCAGGATGTTGGTGATGTAGAGAATCTGGGCCATGCTTGTCTCGAATTGGTTCTTGATGAATCAAACTATACGGGCAAGCACCCCATGCGGTCACCTGGATGCCAGCACGCATGGTCCCAAAGTCGACAATGGCGCTTGTTCAAACCACGCCACCAGTTTCGCCATGGCCAACAAACCCAACCCCCGAAGTCTGCTCACCCCGGCCATGCGCGGCCTGCTGGATCGGGTTGCCCGAGCGGGGCATCCGCCGATGCATGCCCTGCCTGCCGCCTTGGCCAAACAGGCGTACGCTGCGGGTGCCGGTGTTTTGGATCTGACCCCGCACAAAATGGCGCGCATCGAAGACTTGCGCATTGCGGCACGGGATGGTGTCGAACTGGGGGCGCGACTGTTCGCGCCTGTTGACGACCCGAACTTGCCGGTGCTGCTGTATTTCCACGGCGGTGGTTTCACCGTGGGTAGCGTGGCCACGCATGAGCCGCTGTGTCGCCATCTGGCGCACCTCGCGCGTTGCGCGGTCTTGTCTGTGGACTACCGCCTTGCGCCCGAGTGGCAGTTTCCCACTGCGGTGGAAGATGCCTGGGACAGTCTGGCCTGGCTGCGCGAACACGCCGAAGGTTTGGGCCTGGACGGCGGGCGCATGGCTGTTGGCGGAGACAGCGCAGGGGGCACGTTGGCGGCTGTGACCGCAATCGCCGCACGCGACGCCGGCTGGCCCCTGGCGTTGCAGATGCTCTTTTATCCGGGCACCGCGGGCCACCAGTCTTCGCAGACCCACAAGACCTTCGCCCACGGCTTCATGCTTGAGAAGGCGCACATCGACTATTTCTTTGGTCACTACCTGCGCAGCGATATCGATCGCGATGATTGGCGCTTTGCCCCCTTGGACGGGGTGGATGAATCGGGCGAGGTGCGCGACCTGGAGGGGGTGGCGCCCGCTTGGGTGGGGTTGGCCGAATGCGACCCGCTCACCGACGAAGGTGTGGCCTACGCAGACCGCTTGCGGTTGGCCGGCGTGCCGGTGGATCTGGAGATCTATGCCGGTATGGTGCATGGCTTCATCCAGTTTGGTCGTGCCATCCCGCAGGCCGTTTCTTGTCACATCGACGCGGCCCGCGCGTTGCGCCACGCCTTCGGTGTATCCGGATGAGCGCGCTTCAATCCCGCAGGATCTCGGTTTCGCGGCGCCCCTGTCCGGTGCGTTGGTCGTAGGCCAGAATTCTCTGCCTGGCCTGGGTCAACAGGTGTTGTCCAAGGACGTCGGCGGCCCGGTTGAGGTCGCCACAAGTGGGCATGGTCGGCAACTGCCAGAGTCGCCGGTCGATCTCCTCAGCGGCTTCGCGTGCCAGCCGCAGATGCGCCTTTTGGTGCTCGCGCAAGGCGTGCTGTAACGTCTTGAATTGCGCGCCTTCGCGGGTGTCTTGCGGGTCTTGTTGAGGCAAGGTGACAGTGGCTTGGAGGTGGGTCTGGACACGGTCCAGCGTGCAGCGGCCAGCCGTGCCGCGGTGCCACTTCAGGTTCCAGCGAACCTGCCAGCGGGTGTGCCCGAGCAGGACCTGGCCGCTTTCCCGAAGCGGTGAGGCCTTGATCAGGCGGTCTGTGAGCGTGATGCCCGGGTCCGGGGAGGCGGTGTAGTAGCGGTACTGCACGGACTCCGACACCTCCGCCCAGGCTCGGCCAGACAACGGCAGACACAGCGCGGTGGCCGCGAGCCAAGTGGCGAGTCTGGGTGGAGAGCAGGGCATGGCGCCATTGTCAGACAAGCGCGTGACCGCAGGGCATCGGATTCGCGACTATTCTTCGGGGATGCCTGAGAAACTGGAGACAAGATGACCCTCAAACGCAGCGACTTCCGCTTTTTTCACCGCCTCCGGGTGCGCTGGGCCGAAGTGGATATGCAAAAGATCGTGTTCAATGCCCACTATCTGATGTATTTCGATACCGCGATTGCGGATTACTGGCGTGCGCTGGCGCTGCCTTATCAGGATGCGATGGATGCATTGGCGGGTGATCTGTATGTGGTCAAGGCCACGGTGGAGTACCATGCTTCGGCGCGTGTGGACGATCAGGTGGAGGTGGCCATGAAATGCAGCCGCATCGGTACCTCATCCATGGTGTTTACCGGCGCAATCTTTCGTGGGGAAGAGCATTTGATTTCCGGTGAAATCGTGTACGTTTTCGCCGACCCGATAACGCAGAAGTCGAGGCCGGTGCCCGATGCGTTGCGGTCCACGCTGCTGGCCTATGAGGCTGGCGAACCCATGGTGAGCGTGAGGGTGGGCGAATGGCGTGAGCTGGGCCCAGATGCCAGCGCACTGCGCGAGGCGGTGTTTGTGCAGGAGCAGGGGATCCCCAAAGCCCTGGCAAGCGATGAGGCAGACGCCAACGCGGTCCATGCTGTTGCCTATAACCGCATCGGCTGGCCTGTGGCCACTGGCCGCCTCTTGGCCGCCGTGTCGGGACATGGTGCCCAGATCGGGCGCTTGGCGGTGAACCGTGTCTTGCGTGGCGGCGATTTCGGCCGCCAGATCCTGAGCACATTGATCGATCAGGCTCGCCAGCGTGGCGACTCGGGGGTGTTCGTTCACGCCCAGCGCAGTGCCCAGGGCTTTTATGACCGGCTTGGGTTTGTCTCCGAGGGTGAGGCTTTCGAAGAAGCCGGCATTCCGCACCTCAACATGGTGTTGCGCCTGCACTGAGGCGCCTGCACTGTGGCGCCTTCACCACCCCAGGGTTTCGGTTCGACGCTGATCGTCGCGCCAGGTTGCGCGTTGGGTGGCGTCGGTACCGTGGGACCACTCGTCGAGCGTGATGTCCCAGCCAAGCCGGGCACGCGATGGCGAAGCCGATCGGCGCGTACGCACGAGCAGGCTGCTGCGTGTGCCATAACCCCGCTCGGGCATCTCGACAAAAGGGCTGGACAAAGGGGTTTCCCATTCGGGTGACACGCCGGTCGTTGGCAAGTGTCCGGCTGGCGATGGTCTGGCGCTGCCCAGGGTCTGCAGCAGCGCCCACTCCTCGTCTTTCCCGAACGGGTTGGCGAGCGCATCCGCCAGTGCGGCTTTCAGCGCAACCGTTTTTGGCCAAGCGGTGTCCAGCGTTGCATTGGAGAGCCCATAGACGCCAGGAACCAGTGGTCGGCTGAACAAGGCGGGAGCCTTCTGGCCTGAGACCGTCTCATGGGGATCTGCCGGGTCGCGGTTGGACATCCATGCCCAGAGCCCGGTGCGGGCGTCGCCCACCACCAGATTGAAGCCACCGTAGTCCGCCGGCGCCACAGTGGTCTGAAACTGCATCCAGTCCGCCTCGCCTGACAGCCACCGGTTGGGCAACTCACCGCGGCTCCGAGGCGCCGCGGCCATGTGGGCCGAACGCACATTGGTCAACATCGCCACCCGCCCATTGGGGGAAAGCCCCAGCCAGGTTCCGCCATCGCGTTCGTCGCGCCCGGCGACCACTTCCGTGCCGTTGGGCAAGGTCCATCGGTGGAGCGGGCGCGTGGGTCGATCAAAGAACTCGTCCCGGTTGCTGGCGATGAACAGCGGGATATCGGCCTCGGGATCGAGGGCAAAGGCGATCAGGCACATGACGGTGTTCGCCCGTGGCGCTCAAATGTCGTCCAGAAGCGGATAGGGAAGGGGCAGGGGTGTCAGCGAGGGTGCGTCCGCAGTTGTGCCGACCCGCAGCTCACCGCCCAGCGCCGCGCTCGTCTGCATGGACACCACCGCATTCCAGCCGCCCGATGGGCCCGGCGCTGCAGCAGCCACCAGGCCACACGGTTGTTCTGCATCGCTGACGTGAAACACCTCTTGCCCGACCATCAGCGGTCCCGTGCTTTCCACCACATAGGCCCGGCGCTTGAGCGTCCCACGAAACTGGCTGCGTGCAACCACCTCCTGCCCGAGGTAGCAGCCCTTCTTGAAGTTCACGCCGTCCACCGATTCGAAGTTGAGCATCTGGGGAACGAAGGCTTCGAAGATGGGCTGCGTGATGCCCACCACACCACTCATGACTTCCAACCATTGCCAGTTCTCCAGCGTCAGTGCTGGGGCATCGAAAGGGGCCGCAGTTGTCGGGGCCACCCGCAGTGCGCGGTCCACGCCCGTGCCCGGGTACAACCGGACCCAGTCACTGCCGTCGGCATCGTGCAAACAACTCCAAGGTGTCTGCGGCAAAGCCTGGGTTACCGCCCCGCCTGCCACGCCCCAGACGGCCCACTCCTGGCTCGCATCGCTGAGTTGGGCCTTGGCTCTCAACACAAACATGCTCAGTCGTTTGAGGGTGGCGGGCAGCAAATCGCGGGTGCACACCAGGAGAATGGCGCCGTCGGGTTGCTTGAAACCGATAAAACTGGCCTGCATGCGCCCCTTGGGCGAACAGAATGCGGCCAGCCGGGCGTGGTGCGAATCCAGCAGCACAAAATCCTGCGTCAACTGTCCATGCAGAAACTTGGCGGCGTCTTCGCCCTGCACGCGAATCACGCCCAGGTGGTCGCATCGCAGGGTGCCTTGCAACTGGGGTCGGGCAGATGGGGAGACTTCGGTGGTTGACATGGGCGTTAGAAGATGGGGTATGGGGCGGGGCGAACCATCGGGTGACACCGCGATCACAACGACCGCCATGCGACGGCCGCTGATGGAGGGTCAGAGATCTTTCAGATGGCAATGCCCGTGGAATGCGCTCGATTATCATGCTCCGCTCGCTTCGTCGCTGCCGGCAGGCGCCGAAACCCTCATTGAAATCAAAGATATTGTTCGTTTTGAAACGCCTCTTCACGCTCCTCATTCTGTTGCCCGCTTTCGCCATGGCTGGGATGGCGGCTTACGGACTGTGGTGGGTGAAGCAGCCGATGATGGGCACCGATGGAGCGCCCATTGCCGCGCCCCTGGAACTCGATGTTCCGCCCGGGAGTTCCTCGCGCGCGGTGGCGCGTGCGGTGAGCCAGGCGGGGGTGGGTGTTTCGGATCTGGCCCTCTATGCCTGGTTCCGCGCCTCAGGGCGGGGCGCAGACATCAAGGCCGGTTTCTACGAAATCGCGCCTGGGGCCACGCCCGCCAGCCTGTTGGACCAATTGGTGCGCGGTGAACAGGCCTTGGTCAGCATCACCTTGATCGAAGGGTGGAACGCGCGGGATGTCTTTGCCTCGTTGCGCGCCCGCAAAGACCTCAAACAAGACTTGGAAGGTCTGGACACCAAAGCGGTCATGGCCCTGATTGGCATGCCCGGGCGCCACCCGGAAGGCCGCTTTTTTCCAGACACCTACCGTGTGGCGCGCAACGCGCCCGCTTCCAGTGTGTTGAAGCAGGCCGCGCAAGCCATGCAGCAGCGCCTGGATGAAGCGTGGGCCAAGAAGAGTCCGCGGTCGGTGCTCAAATCACCCGAGGAAGCGCTGATTCTGGCCAGCATCATTGAGAAAGAGACAGGGGCTGCGTCCGACCGTGCCATGATTGCCGGCGTGTTCAACAACCGTTTGCGCATCGGCATGCGCCTGCAAACCGATCCCACCGTCATCTATGGGTTGGGGGAGCGCTTCGATGGCAACCTGCGGCGCCGCGATCTTCAGGCCGACACCCCTTACAACAGCTACACCCGCGTGGGCTTGCCGCCCACGCCAATCTCAATGCCCGGGTGGGATGCCTTGCTTGCGGCGGTCCAGCCTGCCGACACCCAGGCGCTGTATTTCGTGGCCCGAGGCGATGGCAGCAGCCATTTCAGTGGCTCGCTGGACGAGCACAATTCAGCGGTGCGCCGCTATATCCTGAACCGTTGAAGCCCATGAATCTCTCCACCTTGCCCCCAAACGGGCTCTTCATTTCCTTTGAAGGCATCGATGGTGCGGGCAAGTCGACCCATATCTCCGGGCTCGCCGAGGCGTTTCGTGCGCAGGGTCGCCAGGTCACCCTCACGCGCGAGCCTGGCGGCACGCCGCTGGCGGAAAAGCTCCGCGGGCTGGTGTTGAACGACGCCATGGACCCGCTGACCGAGTCGTTGCTGGTTTTGCGGCCCGCCGCGACCACCTGGTGACCGTCATCGAGCCTGCGCTGGCGCGCGGCGACGTGGTTTTGTGCGACCGCTTCACCGACGCCACCTTTGCCTACCAGGGCGGCGGCCGGGGTTTTGACCTCACCGTGTTGCAAACACTGGAGCGGTGGGTTCAGTCCACTTCGGCGTTGACTGGTGGGCTGCTTCGCCAGCCCGATCTCACGATCTGGTTCGACATCGAGCCCGAGGTGGCGGCCGCGCGCCTGGCCGATGCCCGCACGCCCGATCGGTTCGAGGCCCAGCCCGTGGCCTTCTTCCGGGCTGTGGTCGATGGGTATGCCGCGCGGGCCAGAGCCCAGCCAGAGCGGTTCGCCCGTTTGAATGCACAGCAGCCGCTTGACGCCGTCTGGCGCGATGTGTTGCAGGCGGTCAGCCAGCGCGGGTGGTTGGTGCCATGAGTCAAGACGCAACGCTGGCACCCTGGTTGCAGGCCCAGTTGACCCAACTCCTGCGCCAGCGCGGGCATGCGCGTTATCTGGAAGGCCCCTCAGGGTTGGGTCAATATGAGCTGGCGCTGGCGCTGGTGAAGGCCTGGTTGTGCGAGACACCCACTGAGACTGGCGCCTGTGGCACCTGCCGCAGTTGCCATTTGGTGGACACGCGGGCCCACCCCGACCTCTCCGTGCTCATGCCTGAGACGGTGGCACTGGAGCTGGGCTGGCCGCTTTCGGAGAAGGCCCAGAAAGATATCGACGACAAGAGCCGCAAGCCAAGCAAAGAGATCCGGGTGGATGCCATGCGCGACACCGTGGGATTTGCCCAACGCACGAGTGCCCGAGGGCGTGGCATGGCGGTGTTGGTATACCCGGCCGAGCGCATGAACACCGAAACCGCCAACACGCTGCTCAAAACGCTGGAAGAGCCGGCGGGGGACACCCGGCTGGTGTTGGCGTGTGAAGCCACCCACCAGATGCTCCCCACGGTGCGCAGCCGCTGCCAGGCGCACGCCATGGTCTGGCCGGAAGAAGCCGACGCGGTGGACTGGCTCGCTGCCACCCTGGGCGCGCAATCCCCAGGCGAGGCCGCGTTGCGCACCTGCCTGCGGGCGGTGGGCGGGCGTCCCGCGCAGGCACTGGGCTGGATCAAGGCAGGGTGGGATCCCCGGCAGTGGGGCGCCTTGCCGGCGGCCATGGCGAAAGGCGACTGGTCGTTGCTGGCGAAATGGTCGCCAGACCAGCAACTCGATGTGATGCAAAAGCTCTGCCACGATTTGATGGCGCTGGGTTCGAATGCCAGCCCGCGGTATTTCGACCGGGAGAGCTTGCCGGCCACAGCACCCCGGTGGGGGGTGCTGGCGCGGTGGTCACGCGATCTCATGCAGGCCGCGCGCTCGGTGGAGCACCCATTCTCGGCTGGCCTGATGCAAGAAGCCTGGGCGGCGAGGGCACGCGACGTGCTCGCCCCGGAAAAACGCACCACGTAAAACAGTGGTTTGCCGCTAAACTTGAGGGTCATGAGCACCCACCCCAGCACAGCAAGCCCCGCTGCCCGCCCCAGTGTCATTCAGTTGTCCATCAAGGAAAAGGCTGCGCTTTACGCCGCCTACATCCCGATGTTCTCCGATGGCGGGATTTTCATTCCCTCTTCAAGGGACTACCGCCTGGGCGACGATGTCTACGTTTTGCTCAGTCTCCCTGACGACCCTCAGCGCTATCCGGTGGCGGGCAAGGTGGCTTGGGTTACCCCGTCAAAGGCCTCTGCAGGCCGCACCCAGGGGGTGGGTATCCGGTTCCCGGCCGATGACAAGTCGCGCCAGCTCAAGCTGAAGATCGAGGAAATTCTTGGGTCTGCGCTGGCGTCCGAGCGGCCGACCCAAACCATCTGACGCAACCCTGGCCGGGTCGTTTGCGGCGAGGGCCAAACAGCAGGCTCGCAGCCTGTTCGATTCATGTTCACCGACTCCCATTGCCACCTGAGTTTTCCCGAGTTGCGCTCGCAGCTGCCGGTCATTCTTGACGCCATGACCGCCGCGCAGGTCACGCGTGCCCTGTGCATCTGCACCACCCTCGAAGAGTTCTCCGAGGTGCATGCGCTGGCCACCGGTCATCGCCAGCTGTGGGCCACCGTGGGTGTGCACCCCGACAACGAAGACGTGCAGGAAGCCACACTGGATGACTTGCTGTCTCGCGCAGCCTTGTCCCGGGTGGTGGGCATTGGTGAGACCGGCCTGGATTACTACCGCCTGAACGGCCGCTCGGTGGCCGAAATGGAGTGGCAGCGCCAGCGGTACCGGGTGCACATCGAAGCCGGTCGGCGAACCGACCTGCCATTGGTGATCCACACCCGAAGTGCCTCGGACGACACACTGGCCATCTTGCGCGAGCAGGGCGGGTTTGGCAGCCAGGAGACCAGCGCCTTGCCGCGTTCCCGTGGCGTCTTTCACTGCTTCACAGAAACGCAGGCGGTGGCGCGCGCCGCCCTGGATCTTGATTTCTACATTTCCTTTTCCGGCATTCTGACTTTCAAGAATGCGGCAGACATCCGTGAGGTGGCGCGGTTTGTGCCGCTGGATCGTTTGCTGATCGAAACCGACAGCCCTTATCTCGCCCCGGTGCCTCACCGCGGCAAGACCAATTCGCCGGCGTTTGTGCCCCATGTGGCCCGGACAGATCGCCGAGATCAAGGGGCTCAGCGTGGAGGCAGTGGCCGCGACCACGTCGGCCAATGTGGACGCGTTGTTTACGCGCGTGCTGGAGTCAGAGGCAGTGGGAGCGCAGGAATGAGCACGAAACAAATGCGTTTGGCCGTTGTGGCCGTGTTGGTGCTGGTACAAAGCCTGCTGTGCGCACCGCTGGCCTTGGCCGAAACGCGCGAGGCACTCTTCCGCTGCGGCGAGCGATGATGAACCGGCGATCGCCGGCATGGTGCTCAAAGGCCTGAATGTGGGCGCCCAGGATGAGACCGGCCAGACCGCGCTGTTGATCGCGGCCAGGGAAGGTTCGCTGAAAGTGGCGCGCTTCCTGATGAAGCAGCCCATTGTGAAAGTCAACGCAAAGAACAAGCAAGACGAAAGCCCGCTCATGTTGGCCGCCCTCAAAGGGCACCTGGAGATGGCCCGCGAGCTCATCGCTCACAAGGCCGATGTCAACAAGCCTGGCTGGACGCCCCTGCATTACGCCTGCTCCAACACCCAGCCCGAGAAAGCCGCGACATGGTGGCCTTGCTGCTGGAAAACCACGCCTACATCGACGCGGAGTCTCCCAACAAGACCACGCCGCTGATGATGGCGGCTCATTATGGGCATGCCGATGCAGTGAAGTTGCTTTTGGAAGAGGGCGCAGACCCCAGCCTTCGCAACGAACAGGGCCTCACCGCAGTGGATTTCGCCCGCAGCGCGGGCCGGGCAGAGCAGGCCGACATGATTGCCGCCTTTGTTCGCGCCAAACAGCCCTCTGGGCGCTGGTGATTTGGCAATGATCGTGCGCGCGGCGTCCGAGTGTGGCCAAGCACGGTGACAGCATGCGGCCGAAGAACACCCAGGATTTCTTTGCGGGGCTCTTGTTTGGTGTGGTCGGCGGTGCCTTTGCCTGGGGTGCCACGGAATACGAGGTGGGCCAGGCGGCGCAGATGGGGCCGGGCTATTTTCCCTTGATGTTGGGTTGCCTGTTGGTCTTGCTGGGCATGGCGATCGTGCTTCGGTCGTTCAATGCCCAAGAGGGGACTGCGCATTCGATGGGTCTTTGGGCCTGGCGCCCTTTGTTGTGCATCGTGGCCGCCAATCTGCTGTTCGGTGCATTGCTCGTGGGGTTGCCATCGGTTGGCTTCCCTGCCATGGGCATGTGGGTCGCCATTGTCGTCATGACGGTGGTGGCGAGCATGGGCCGGGCCGGTTTCAGCCTGAAAGAGGCGTTCATACAAGGATTGGTGCTCGCGCTTGCCAGCTATTTGGTGTTTGTGAAGGGCCTCCATCTGCAGTTCCCGGTGTGGCCCGCCTTCCTCGGACCGTGACCCGCGAAGACACACCATGGAGCTGATCGATCACCTCGCGTTGGGATTTGGTGCGGCCTTCACGCTGCAAAACCTGCTCTACGCCTTGGTGGGTTGCCTGCTGGGCACCCTGATCGGCATCTTGCCCGGTATCGGCCCGCTGGCCACCATCGCCATGCTCCTGCCCGTGACCTATGGGCTCGATCCACTCGCGGCACTGATCATGCTGGCCGGGATCTATTACGGCGCGCAGTACGGCGGGTCCACCACAGCGATTCTGGTCAACCTGCCTGGTGAGGCCTCTTCGGTGGTCACGGTGATCGATGGTTACCAGATGGCGCGCAAGGGCAGGGCGGGGCCTGCGCTGGCGGCGGCGGGCATCGGCTCGTTTTTCGCTGGCTGCGTCGGCACGCTGGTTCTGGCCGCCTTCGCCGCGCCGCTGACCGATCTGGCCATCCGCTTTGGGCCGTCGGAGTATTTCGCTTTGATGGTGGTTGGGCTGATCGGGGCCGTGGTGCTGGCGTCGGGTCCGATGCTGAAGGCGCTGGCGATGGTGGTGCTGGGATTGTTGCTCGGGACCATGGGCACGGACGTGAACTCGGGTGTGGTGCGTTTCAGCTTCGACATTCCGGAGCTGACCGACCGCATCAGTTTTCTGGCCATCGCCATGGGCCTGTTTGGCTACGGCGAGATCATCAGCAACCTGGCCCGTCCGGACAGCCAGCGGCAGGTGTTCACCGGCTCGGTCAACGGGCTCATGCCCACGAAAACCGATTTCCGGCGCATGGTGCCCGCCATCTTGCGCGGGACGGCGCTGGGCTCGGTGCTGGGGGTTTTGCCTGGCGGCGGCGCGCTGTTGTCGGCCTTCACGGCCTACACCCTTGAAAAGAAAACCCGACTGGAAAATGGCGAAGTGCCGTTTGGCGAAGGCAACATCCGTGGGGTGGCCTCACCAGAAGCGGCCAATAACGCGGGGGCCCAGACTTCGTTCATTCCCTTGCTGACGCTGGGCATACCGCCCAACGCTGTGATGGCGTTGATGGTGGGGGCCATGACCATCCACAACATCCAGCCCGGCCCGCAGGTCATGACCAGCAATCCAGAGCTGTTCTGGGGGCTGGTGGCCTCGATGTGGATTGGCAATGCCATGCTGGTGGTGCTCAATCTGCCATTGGTCGGGCTCTGGGTGCAATTGCTCAAAGTCCCGTACCGGCTGCTGTTCCCAGCCATTGTGCTGTTTTGTGCCGTGGGCGTTTATTCGACCAACAACAACAGCTTTGACATCTGGATGGTGGCGCTGTTCGGGTTCATCGGCTACCTGTTCATCAAACTCGGTTGCGAGCCTGCGCCACTGCTGCTGGGCCTGATTCTGGGGCCGCTCATGGAGGAAAACCTCCGTCGTGCCTTGCTGATTTCGCGCGGTGACTGGAGCGTGTTCCTGACCCGGCCGTTGTCGGCTGGATTGCTGGTTGTCGCAGTGCTCTTGTTGGCGGTCGTGTTATTGCCGGGGATCAAGCGCCGGCGAGAGGAAGCCTTCGTTGAGGATTGATCTTATGGCGATGGAATAACGGGCCCTGACGTGTTGCACGAACCAATCTTTGATATTCTACGATGTATATCGATGCAAGTTGTTGATTTCATTGGAAATCCTTTCCTGACGAGGCCAAAGAAGATGGTTTTTCAGAGCACGTAGCCTGCTCCGTAGAGAGTTGAGGTTTCGCACGCGAACAAGGGCAGGGCGCGCCCGCTTTTGTGTCGCCATGGGGGTCATGACCCCCATACCCCCGCATGACACGTTCGAGCGCTTCGGAGGCAGCCAGACGGTCATTCAACGCGTCCAGGACATCAACGGGTGTGGTCACGCCGCCCCCTTTTTGTTAGCAGCCACTAACGTGGAATCGTGAAGGTCAAATCTCACAAAGCTAGGATTCGCGCCGCGTAGTGAGGCCATCGTTCCAAAGTGTTCTATTAATAAATTAGGGCCGGGCGGCTGCGCCGCCCGCCCGGCTACGCCGGTCGGTGCGTCCACCGCCACCGCCCCTGGCGCTGGCCTACGGCCGATCGCCGAGGGCGTTGCCGTTGTCCACTCCTGCCCTCCGGATGCACGCTGAAGGGCTACATCAAGCTGCCTGTCTCGGTCATATATCTGGCGGAACAAACGGGCTTGCCGCACCAACAGCGCCCACCAGCTTTGGCAATCAGGGGTAAACCCGAATCCCTCAGGTGTCCAGAGCTTGCCGGAATGCATGTGCCAGCCGTCCCAGCCTTCACATGGAAGCTCAAACAGTCTCATGACGCGGACCAGCTTGTAGGCCGAATACGGCACAGTGACGCGCCCGGAAATCCAGTTCCTGACGGTCCGGGGTGTGACGTGAAGAAGTTTCCCAGCAGACTCAGGCGTGAGGCCAGCATCGGCAAGCAGGATCTTGAATCGAGACCCAAGCATGGCGCGGGTTTCACGTGACTTTCGGGGGTGTCGTTTGCCCTGATCGTATGTTCTACGATGTATATTATGTTAAATTAAACGCGCCAGTGCAGGCGCCAGGATTTGAAGATGTCGGGAAACCCTTCCTGGCCCCATGCAATTCCGATCAGCGAACGCACCTCATCAGGCCAGCTCTCTACAGGTCCACGCTCTCAGCCGGTCCAGATCGGCACAGGAATTGCTCAAATGCGGCGTCCCTCTACGGGGAAACACCAGCACGCACCAAGATGGAACCGCCGTTGCCAGACCTACAATCAGTCACCCCGGTGGGTACGTCGGCGTACCTGACCGATCCTTATCTTCATCTCTTTATTTGAGGTTTTTCATGAAACACCTGTTTCTATCCCTGAGCTTGATTGGCGCAGCCAGTCTGGTCGCCTGCGGCAAGACCGAGGCACCTGCTGCGCCTGCGGCCGAACCCACGGCAGCGGCAGCCCCTGCCGAGGCGCCAGCGGCCAGCCAGTGGCCCGAGTTGCGTGTGGCCATCGACCCCACCTACAAGCCTTTCACCTACAAGACCGAATCGGGTGAACCCGCTGGTTTCGATGTGGACGTGGCCAAGGCCCTTTGCGAGGAACTCAAGAGCACCTGTGTCTTCGTCGAACAAGCCTGGGACGGCATGATCCCCGGCCTGCAGGCCAAGAAGTACGACGCCATCATCTCTTCCATGTCGATCACCGAAGAGCGCAAGCAGGCGGTTGACTTCACGGGCAAGTACTACAACACGCCGTCCTGTGTGGTCGTCAAGGCTGATCTGAACCTGGGCGCTGATGCGGCCAACTTCAAGGGCAAGAAGCTGGGCGTGCTCAAAGCGTCGACCCAAGAGAAATACGCCATGGGCGAACTGCAGCCTGCCGGTGCCACCGTGGTGCCCTACGACGCACAGGATCAGGTTTACCTGGACATCAAATCGGGTCGCCTTGATGGCACCGTGGCCGATGTGGTGGAAGTCCAGGGCGGTTTCCTATCCACCCCCGACGGGGCTGGTTATGCCTGTGCAGGCTCCCGGATCCCGGTCGAGTTTGATGCCAAGTATTTTGGCGCTGGCGCCGGCGTGGCCGTGCGCAAAGAGGACACGGCTTTGCGCGATGCGCTGGATGCCGGTATCAAGGCCATTCGCGACAATGGCAAGTGGCAAGCCATTGCCGAGAAGCATGTGCCCGGCGTGGACCTCTGGGGTTCCTGATCGTCGGTTGCCTTGAAATGACATGACAAGGAGTGGGGTCGCTTTGGTCTGTGCCTGCGACCCCACTCTGCCTTCCGTTGTGCGGTGTTGTTGCCGCTGCTTTTCAGATCTGACAACTCGCGGTCTGACCGCGATCACTGGCCCCAGATGACCACGTACTTTCTGAACATTCTCCAGGGCTCTTGGTCACCATCGGGGTGGCGCTCGGCGCGTTGCTGTTTGCCTCCGTGTTGGGTCTGGCTGGCGCAGCAGCCAAACTGTCCTCTTTTCGCTGGCTCAACTGGTTGGGCGACATTTATTCGACCGTGATTCGCGGCGTTCCGGATCTTGTCTGGATGCTGCTTTTGTATTTTGGCGGCCAGATTCTGGTCAATGACATTGCGGAGATGCTCGGCTACCGCAGCGGCCCCCAGATCAATCCTTTTGTGGCGGGTGTGCTGACCATAGGCTTTGTTTATGGCGCCTACATGACGGAGACCTTCGGGCGCGATCATGAGCGTGCCCAAGGGACAGTCGGAGGCCGGTTGGGCTTACGGCATGAGCCGCTTCTACACGTTTCGCCGCATGGTGCTGCCGCAGATGGTGCGGTTTGCCCTGCCCAGTTTCACCAACAACTGGCTGGTGCTGCTCAAGTCGACCGCCTTGGTCTCGGTGATCGGCCTGGCCGACATCACCAACCTGGCCAAGCAGGCTGGCGCGGCAGCCCGGGGACAGATACCGGGCGCCGCCATCATCTTCATGGCATTTGCGGGCTTCTTGTATCTGTTGATCTCCACTGTCAGCCTGTTGCTCCTGCGCAAGGCCGAGGCCCGGTATTCGGCGGGCGTGAAGCGGGGCACTTTCTGATGGACAAGTTCGCCATCATTTTTCAGCCGCAGAATTTGCACCTCTATTGGGTGGGCTTTCTGGCCACCATGGAGCTGCTGGCCGTCAGTCTGATTGCTGGCGGGTTGTTGACGCTGCCTTTGACCCTGATGCGCGTGTCGAGCAATCGATGGGTATCGACCCCGGTATGGTTGTTCACCTACGTGGTTCGAGGCACGCCCCTGCTCATTCAGGTGTATTTCATCTACTACGGCATTGCCCAGCTCGAATGGGTCCAGGCGTTGTGGGATACCACCTGGCCACTGACCTGGTTCAAAGAGCCTTTCTTTTGCGCCGTCTTGGCCTTTACCCTGAACACCAGTGCCTACACCATTGAGATGCTCGCAGGGGCAATCAAGGGAAACGCCCGCGGGCGAAATCGAGGCAGCCCAGGCGGCCGGCTTGGCAAGTGGAACATGATGTTCAGGCTGGTGCTCCCCAGCGCATTGCGACGGACCTTGCCAGGTTACTCCAATGAGGTGGTCATGATGCTGCATGCGACCTCGCTTGCCAGCGTGGTGCCCGCCCTGTATGACCTGACCAACGCTGCCTACGCCATCTACAAGACCTACTACCTCGCCTTTCAGCCGTTCATCGCGGTCGCGGTGCTGTATTTCATACTCACGTTTGTGCTGGTGTATTTGTTCAGGCTTCTGGAGCGCCGCTTCCTGGCCTATCTCAAACCCAGAAGCCATTGACGCTGCGTTGGCCGACAATGGCCACTAACGGCAATTCGACTGTTCCATGCTCACCCAAACCCATTCGCTCCTCTCCCCTGCCCTGGGCACCCAGCGCACGCTCACGAGCTTTCACTTCGGATCGCCCGATCTCGGGGAGAAGGCATACATACAGGCCAGCCTGCACGCCGACGAGTTGCCCGGCATGCTGGTGGCTCACCATCTGCGGATCTTGCTCGAAGCTGCAGAGCAACGGGGAGAGCTGACCGGCGAGGTGGTCTTGGTGCCGATGGCCAATCCCATCGGGCTGAACCAGACCACCATGCACTACCAGCTGGGCCGGTTTGAACACGCCAGCATGGAGAACTTCAACCGCCATTACCCCGATTTCTTCGAACTGCTCAAACCCACGCTCAATACCGTGTTGGGGGCCGATGCCTGCGCCAACAAACGCGCAATTCGCCAAGCCATGCGGGAAGCGCTGCTGGCTGAGACGCCGGCCACCGAGCTTCAGAGCATGCGCCACACCTTGATGCTCTTGTCCCACGATGCCGACGTCGTGCTCGATCTGCATTGCGACTTCGAAGCAGCGATGCATATGTATGTCGAGCAACCCCTGCTCGAACAGATGCAGCCCTTGGCCCGGTGTCTGGGCGCCAAAGCGCTGCTTTGGGCCCGAGGGTCAGGCGGATCGATCTCTTTTGACGAGGCCTTGTCTGGGCCCTGGTGGCGTTTTGCCGAGCTGTTCGGTCATGAGTTTCCCATTCCGCTGGCTTGCGCGAGCACCACCGTGGAGCTGCGAGGCCAGACCGATGTCTCCACCGCGATGGCCGAACAGGACGCGCAAGCCATCTTCACTTTCCTGCAACACCGCGGACTTGTCGCTGGCTCGCCGCCAGCTTTGCCCGAAGCGCAGTGCGAAGCAACGCCCCTCAGCGGCACCGCTTCCTTGCATGCGCCGCATTCGGGCGTGATTGCGTTTCAGGTGGCGCCTGGCGCGACGGTTCAGGTGGGGCAGACGCTGGCCCTGGTGGTCGATCCCCTGGGCAACCGCACCACACCCGTTGTCTCTCCCATCGACGGCGTTTTGTATGCGCGGCACAGCCTGCGGTGGGCCACGGCCAACCTCGAACTGTGTCGGGTGGCCGGCACCACGCCGATACGTTCCGGCAACTTGCTCAGCCCTTGATGGACAAAGAGATATCCCACATGACCACCAAACTCGAAGCCATCGATATCCGAAAGAGCTACGGCTCCCATGAAGTCATCAAGGGCATGTCCCTGACCGCCCATGCGGGCGATGTGATCAGCATCATCGGTTCGTCCGGCTCGGGCAAGTCGACGTTCCTGCGCTGTATGAACCTGCTCGAACGGCCCCAGCACGGGCGCCTGATCGTCGCCGGCGAAGAACTGAAACTGGTGACGGCCAAAGACGGCATGCTCAAGGCGGCCGATGAAAAGCAGTTGCAACGCGCCCGAGCCAAGCTGGCCATGGTGTTTCAGCATTTCAATCTCTGGTCTCACCTCACGGTGCTCGAAAACGTGATCGAGGCGCCCATGCATGTCCTGGGCAAAAGCAAGGACGAAGCCGTGTCTGTGGCCCGCAAGTACCTCGACAAGGTGGGCCTGAAGGATGTGGAGAACAAATACCCGGCCCACATGTCGGGTGGCCAACAACAGCGTGTGGCCATCGCCAGAGCCTTGGCGATGGAGCCCGAAGTGATGCTTTTTGACGAGCCCACCAGCGCGCTCGATCCCGAACTGGTGACGGAGGTGCTGCGCGTGATGCGCACGCTGGCCGAGGAAGGCCGGACCATGGTTGTGGTGACCCACGAAATGGGGTTTGCTCGCGAGGTCTCCAACCACCTGATCTTTCTTCACCAGGGCTGCATCGAGGAGCAAGGCGTGCCAGCCGAGGTGTTGGCGCGACCCAAGAGCGAACGCCTGGCGCAATTCCTCTCGGGTAATCTGAAGTAAACGTTCGAAACGCCAGAAAAAGACGGGCACTTTGCCCGTTGTTGAGGCGCTTGCGGTATCGCCTTTTCTTCGACCATTGGGGCACGTGGCCTCTCGCCCTCCCCTTGGTCTTCGTTGAAAAGGACTTCCCATGAACAGCACCGAATCCACCAGCAGCAACAACTTTGCTGGACTCTTTTCCCCCTTGGCCTCTGTCGCAGCCAACTACTTGCAAGACAAGATGCACAAGAAGATGGACGCCGATGGCGATGGCGTGGTCGGCAAGAGCGAGTTTCAGTCGGCTTTGGAACAGGTGGGTGCCAAACTGGGCGTTGACTCCACAGGCGACGCCGATGCCATGTTTGGTGCGGTCGATCTCGATGGCAACGGCTCGCTCACGGGCAATGAAGTCGGGCAGATGCTCAAGAACATGTTCTCGGGCGGTACCGGCACCGGCACAGAGGCTTTTGTGCAGTCTCGCGGCGACGAGCAGCGGTTTGCAGAGCTTGATGTCGATGGCGATGGACAAATCTCCGCTGCTGAGTTCGGGATTGGCGCCAACGGCACCACCGAGCCTGCCCAGGACACCGATGTGGCCGACGCTGGTTCAGAAACCAATGAAGAAGCCGTGACCACGGCGCAAGACAACACCAGCGAGGCCCCTGTGGATGAGGCCACCATGAAGTCTTTGGTTGGTGCTGTTGACCGCAATGCCGATGGCCGTCTGAGCAACAGCGAACTGGCGGCCTTCGTGACGCAATTCAGCACCCAGATGGGTGCGGCCTCCAAGAAATACAGCGATACCGCTGTGAGCAGCTTCAGCACACGCCAGGTGAACCGCGCAGCCTGACCCCACGGGTTCGTGCATTTGGAGGCTTGACGGCGTACCGACCGTCGTGGGTGCGCCCTCTCTCATGCCTCGCCCTCCCCTTTGCACTTGGCTCATCCGCCAACCGGGACAGCGTCCCAAGGCGAGCAAGGGGTTCAGGGGTTCAGGGTCAAGCTGTGGACCCAAGCCTCGGGTTGCATCTTCAGCGCCCGGTATTTCACCGCGGCCCATTCATCGCGCATGTCCCGGTAACGGGAAGACAGCACGTTCCCACTTTGGCCCGTCTGATAGATGAACACCGATTTCTCCGGGTCGCTCAGGTCGTAGATCGCACGCAAACTGGCCGCATGGCGGTTGGCATAGGGCGCATCCGCATGGTTCAAGTGGTATTGCCCCACATTGACCGTGAACGGATCGCCACCCGTGGCCACGCGCACCTCAAACCAAGGCGCCAGCGAACCGACATTGCTGAACGGCCGGTGTACCGAAATGGCGGGGTGCGCCTGGCCCCAGCGCCAGTTGGAGACGTCATCACCCTGCATTCCCTGCAAACGGGTCAGCGCCCGGCCCAGCGCGTCGCTGCTGGCCTTGGCACAGCCGCCTTCACCGCACCATCGGGCATCGTCGTTTTCAAGAATCAGCTCCACCGCGCTGCGGAAAGTGCGCTTGCCATAGAGGGCCTCAAACCGCGCCTGCCCGATGCGCGATCCGACCACGCCGCGCGTAAACTCGTCGATCCAGGCCGTGTAGATCAGTGGCGCCGCGCTGTCCTGGCGCATATCGCCGTCAAATCCGGTCAATGCCTGTTGCGCCGCTGCTGCCAAGGGATGAAGCGAAGCGGTCTTCTGCAAAAAGGGCAACAGACGCTGGGTGGCCAAAGAGGTCTGGTCGCCCTGAATCGCCATGAAACTGGCCAGGTCGTGTTTGGCGCTAGCGCGAGCAATTGTGCGATGCGGTCGAAACGGTATGGGGGCGCCCAGTCCTGGGTCAGGAAATGGGGATATTCGGGCGCGTGGATCCGCTGGTTGGCGGTGGCAATCCAGCCTTGACTGCCGCTGTCTTCGGGCGTGTCGGCATAGGGCAACCAGCCCTGCCAGTCGTACCTTGCCTCCCAACCCGGCGAAGGCGCCACGCCGCGGATGTCGTTGGCCGGCGAGCGCAAGGGCACTTTGCCGACCGCCTTATAGGCAATGCGCCCAGTGCGATCGGCCATCACCACGTTTTGCATCGGCGCTTCGAAGTGGCGGAATGCCTCAATCAGCTCTTCCACCGAACGCACCCGGTTCGATTCCAGTGTGGCTTGCACGCTGTTGTTGTCCGCATTCAAAGCGGTCCATCGCAGCGCCAACACATAGCGACTGGCATCAATCAGGTCGTGCGTCGGACCGGGCACATCACTGATCACCGGTCCATGCCGGGTGGTCCGCACCACAAATTCTTCGTCGGGCTGCCCCTTCACGCGTATCGTTTCGGTGCGGCTTTCAAAATCCTCCCAGGCGATGCCCTGCTCAGCGGGGATGCGGTATTGGTTGGGGTTGTCGGGGTTGATCTGCTCAAGATAGAGGTCTTGCACGTCGGGACCGGTGTTGGTGAAGCCCCAGGCCACTTCGGGCGTGCGGCCAAGCACCACAAACGGCGTGCCGGGCAAGGTCGCACCGATCACGTCCATGCCTTTCAGCCCGGCAACATCGGGCGCTTGCATGCGCGCGAAATACCAGATCGCCGGCGCGCTCAGGCCCAGGTGTGGGTCGTTGGCCAGCAGGGGCTTGCCGCTGCTCGTGCGGGAGCCGTCCACCACCCAATTGTTCGACCCTTTGCCTTCGTAATTGCCCAGATCCCGCGACCAGGCTTGCATGGCCAAACCCATGGCTTCATCAGCCCCGCCGTTCCCGCTGGATACCTTTATGGGTGCCGGAGGGGCTGGATTGAATACGCCCAGTGTTCGATACAGGGTTGCCAGATCGGCCGTTGCCGCAGGCGCTTCGCCGGGATACGGAGGAAACAGCTGCCACAGCGCCTGGGTGTCGAGTGCTTGAAGTGCGGTGAGCCGGGCCACTTCATTGCCCCAGTTGCCACCGAGGTCAAGCGCCATCATCAGCGACCAGGCCAAGCTGTCCACCGGCCCCCAATAGGTGCCAGCGGCCGCCTCCTGGCGCGGGTCGATGCGGAAGACCTGAAACTCGGGTGACAGTGCTTGTTTGCGGTGCGCAAAAAATGCATTCACCCCCTGGCTGTAGGCGTCCAGCGCGGCGCGGGCTTCGTCGCTGATGCCAGCCATCTGGATGGCTGCCGTGCGGTGAATTCCCAGAGCGCGTAGCGTGCGATCGGTGGACAGTGTGGCCGGTCCGAAGATCTCGGACAAAGTGCCGCGCATGATTCGCCGGTTGAATTCCATTTGCCAACCGCGTTCCTGTGCATGCAAATAGCCCATGGCCCTCCAGGCATCGCGGGGATCATTGGCAAGCACATGGGTCACGTCACTCGCATCGCGGTGCACCTGCACCGGGTTCCTCAGTCCGGGTACCTCCAACCCGCCATCCATTTGAGGTTGGCTGCGAACGCCATAAATCGCCGCGGCCAAGACCAAGGCCGCCACCACAAAGACCAACGCATAGCCGATTCGTTTGAGTGCGCGCAAAGTGAACTCCTGCTGAGCTGACAGAAAAGGAAGGCGCCGGACGCGGACGCCCCACATGGTGACACGCGTGCAAGGCACAGTGCTGTCTGCCGCGCGACGCCGGCCAAGGCCCGCAGCACGGCCTTGGCGTCGGGGGGCTCGGGCCTAGCCGCGCAGCGGGCCCCTGCCGAGCACCATTTGCCCATCGACCAAACGGAAGCTGACGGTGGGCGTCGAGATATCGGTGAACGGCGCACCAAGGCCAAACTCGCCGTCGCTGTGCAACAGGCATTCCTGGCGCCGCAAGGCAATGACGTTGTCGTTGCCCGCGAACCGCACCCAGGTACCGTAGCTGCTGGTGTCTTCCAGCAGGTAGTTGCCCGATCGGATGTCAATGCTGGCGTGCAGGCGGGAGACCCGCGGGTCATTGATGACAAAGTCGGCCTCTGGCACCCTCCCCACCTTGATGGGCAAGTCGGTCAGGCTGAACGACTTGTTGGCATCCAGCCATTCGAGTTCGATGCCGCCAAAAACCGACTCAGCGTTGCGGCGCAAGGCGTGCAAATCAGCGGGAAGTGTCATGAACTCCGAGCCCATCTCGGTCTGCCACTCGATCCGGAATACTTCGCACATCTCGACCCGCCCTTTGATCCGCATAGGGCCCAGGCTTCGGCTGCGAATACCGGAGCCTTTGCCAAGTTTGCGCATGACCGCATCGTTTGCAAGAATCTGCTCAGGACCGGCCAGATCGCTCAAGCGCGATGCCACGTTGACCGCATCACCAAAGCAATCGCCATCCACTTGCACAACCTGCCCCCTGGCCATGCCGATTTGCATCTGGAGCTTGAGGCGTTTTGGCCACAGCGATGCACGGGCCGAATGCTCTTGCTGAATGATGCTCATGCACTCCACGGCCAGGCGGTTGTTGGTAAAAGACAGCAACACACCATCGCCGAGCATTTTGACCACCCTGCCATTGTGTTCGAGTCCCACGGAGCCGATCCATTGCGTCAACTTGGTGACTGCTCGCGCGGCTCGGTCGTTTCCCAGCGTTTCGAATACGGAGACACTGCCGGTCAGGTCTACAAAAGCGATCGTGAGTTCTGCCATGAAGAAGGTCTAATCTGCAAGAGAGCCAGTGGATAGCGCGAAGAAAAATCCGACAAAAAGTTACATTATCCGTGATGATTATCACATACGCGGGGTTTGTAAAAGCAGAGTTCGACCACAGTTGTGCTTCTTTTTTGCGTTTCGCCTGGACCTTCCTCCAAAGGTATTCAAATTGTCCACCCAATCTCCCCCGTAAGCCAATCCTTTTTCAAAAGAATGTACTCAAAAAAACGGGCGTAAACCCTTGATTTGGCGCGAAGAGTTGATTTGCCATTGTGGCAAACTCGGGCCTGAGGACAAAGCAAAGGCGTTTTGGTAACGTTTTTTCTTTTTGACCCCATCCCCTCTTTGAGGAGGTCACAAGATATGCGTTGGATCAAACCAGGTTTACGAAACAGCATCTCGGCTCTCTTGAGCAGTGAGGCCCGTCAGGCTTCACCAGAGGCGCTCGAGCCGGTTCGCCTCGCCATGCTGAGTGTCCTTGGCAAAGAAGGCGCTGTGCTCAACCCCCGGCTGCATGAGCGCCTGCTGTATGTTCACGATGCACATGCCTTGTGGTACGCCCGATCTGATGTGGTCGCCACGCTGTGCAAGATGCATGGGGAGGCCCACGCGGTCTCCATGGTGCAGGACATTACCCCCCTCTTTCGCGGACTCTTGCCCAAGAGCCTGACCGAAACGGGCCGCAGCGCCCGCGCCTGAAGCCTCAGCGACCGAGCCCCTTGCCTTTCGCCTCCAAAGCAGCTTGCTGATCGAGATCAGCCCCAGAAGATCAGAGCTTGCCGATCCTGGACCAGCATTTCCACTTTTTGCCCCACGGGCAGCAAAACCTTGGTCGGTATGTGACCAAATGGCAGGCCCGTAAGCACGGGCGCTTTCACCTGATTGCGCAGCCATTCAACCACGGTTGACAGCTTGAAACCCTTGTCGTGTGGACTGGTCTTGTAGCGGTTGAACGAGCCGAGTACCACCGCCTTCTGACTGCCCAGAATACCCGCATGAAGCAATTGGGTCAGTTGGCGCTCGATGCGATAGGGGTGTTCGTTCACATCTTCCAGAAACAGGATGCCTCCTCGAATGGCCGGGAACCATGGTGTTCCGATCAACGAGCACAGCACGGTCAGGTTGCCCCCCCAGAGCACGGCGTTGCGCAGATGCAGCCCACTGCTTTTTGAGCGGCCTTCAAGATAGCGCACGTCGGTCAAAGGCACGGTCCAGCCTGTTCCCTCCCCTCGGCCGCAGGCCATGTCATCGAAGCAGGCGGTCATGATGTCATCGGGTTCGCCTTCACAACCGAAGTCCTCACCCAGCGCCGGGCCAGCCCAGGAGATGGCGCCTGTCTTGGCCAGCATCGCGTTTTGCATGGCGGTGAAATCGCTCAGTCCCACAAACTGGGTTCCCCGCTCAATCGATTTGGCAAGCGACTTGTACGGAAGGTCTTTCAGGATCCGGGTCAGCCCATAGCCTCCGCGGGCCGTGAGCGCGAGGTCGGCACCGCTGGCTGCAGCCCGCCCGATGGCGGCCACCCGTGTGGCATCGTTGCCCGCAAACCGCATGTGACTGGCCAATGCGGCTTCGTCGATCTCGACGTCGTGACCCAGCGCCTCAAGGCGTTTGACTCCGCGACGAAAAGCAGCCTTGTCGCGCACGGCACTGGAGGGAGAAAAGATGTAGATATGGCTCATGGGTCCGATCATCGCCCAAAAACGCGACGGCTCTTTCCGCCACTTGTTCCCCGTGCTCCTGCACGAAATGCCCCGCCTGTGGCAACACCATCGGCTCTCCACATCCGCGAAGGTGGGTCGCAAGCTCCCGCATCACCGGCTCACCCAGCACAGGGTCTTGAGCGCCAATGGCCATCAGGGTCTTGCCTTTCCACTCGTTGTACAAAAAACTGCGCGCGCGGCGTGACAGCGCGGCGCCATCATCGTCTTCGAACTCGGGCACCATCGCCGGAAACGCACGCAAGGCCGCCCGGTGGCCTTTATCAGGAAAGGGCGCCTGGTAGGCGTCACACTCTTCGGCGCTCAGATGCGGGTTGCCACGCGCAAACAATCGGGCCACACCAAATTCCGGGTTCTTGGCACACATCTCACGCCAAGCCAGGAAGCCTGGCGAAAGAGGCACGTCTCCTGTGGCCAGCGTGGTGTTCATCACCAGCAAGCCCTGATACCGCTGAGGCGCGTCCATGGGGAGCGTGAGACCCAGCAGACCACCCCAGTCCTGCACCACCAGAACGACGTTGCGCAGATCCAGCCGCTCAACCAACTGCGCGAGTATGTCGCGGTGCCAGGAAAAGCGGTGTGCGTCATCCCTCTTGGGCTTGTCGCTCTTGCCAAAGCCAATGAGGTCTGGCGCCACCACCCGGCCCTTCGCCTCAAGAAACACCGGGATCATCTTGCGATAGAGGTAGCTCCAGGCGGGATTTCCGTGAAGGCACAGCCAGGTCACCGGGCTGTCTTTGGGTCCCTCATCCAGGTAGTGCATGCGCAGTCCTTCCAGCGCCGGCAAATCGCTGACGAAATGCTCAGCCCACGGAAAACCTGTCAATGTGGCAAACCGCTCCTGTGGTGTGCGCAAGGCATCTTCTCGAAGGGGGTGGGGATTCACGCGACGCTCCTTGAAAAAAGCCTTCAGCAACAGGGCCGATTCGTTGGCCATCACCCCACCCATCACCTCGGTCTGGTGATTCAACTTCGGTTGAACAAACAGGTCGACCACCGATCCGGCAGCCCCGGTTTTTGGGTCTGGTGCACCATAAACCACGCGCTTGAGCCGGGCATGCAATATTCCGCCGCTGCACATCGCGCAGGGCTCCAGTGTCACAAACAGCTCACACTCGTTCAGCCGGTAATTGCCGAGGGCCAATGCCCCAGCGCGCAAGGCCGCCAGCTCGGCATGCGCCGTTGGGTCGTGTGCCGCGATGGGGGCATTGCGCCCGACAGCCACGACTTGGTCACCGTGCACCAGCACCGCACCAACCGGCACCTCCCCAGCCGCTCCCGCCGCCCTCGCCTCTTCAAGTGCCATGGCCATGAAAGCAAGGTCTCTGGTGCTGGCTGTCATTCTTCTGCAGTGCGCGAGTGCGCTGCGTTCATGGCGTCTTCCAGCGCTTTTTTGTACTGCTCTTGAACCTCTTTGGGGCTTATCCGTTGGGTTGTTCCATCGGGCATGGGAACGGCAACTTCAGCAGGCGAGGTAACCGTCTTGACCTGGGTGCGTGCTTGCCAACCCACAATGGCCAACACCACCAAAAGACTCAATGCGCCAAACACAATCCTCATCAGGTCTCTCCAGTTGATGTCGTGCCGGCAGGGCACTCGAATCCCGGCGGCACCCTCAGGTCGCCCCATCGCCACAGTCTGCCACGGTAAGTGCGACGGCATGTGCAAGGCACAGTCTCAAGGTCCGCCTTCACGCTCCTTGAGACAGAGTCAGACCACCGTCCCCAATGCCTGCCGCCTTCAAACGGGCAAGCCATTGCGGGTAAGCGCCTTCGCCCGCCCCTACTCCATCGCCACTCCCTCGCGATGTTCAGCGATGGTCATCGACGGATCTGAATCAAATTTCTTTTCAAATCAATATATTGCAACGTAATCTTGATGCATTGCAATAGGCATGGGAAAGCTCGATCTCACTCCCACTCGATGGTCGCCGGTGGCTTGCTTGACACGTCGTAGGTCACCCGGTTGATCCCGCGCACTTCATTGATGATGCGGCCAGACACCTTCTTGAGCAAGGCATAGGGCAGCTCGGCCCAGTCAGCGGTCATGAAATCGCTGGTCTGCACGGCGCGCAAGGCCACCACGTAGTCGTAGGTGCGACCGTCGCCCATCACGCCCACGCTCTTGACGGGCAGAAACACGGTAAAAGCCTGGCTCGTGAGGTCGTACCAGCTCTTGCCGGAATGCGGGTCGATGGTCGAGCGCAGTTCTTCGATGAAGATGGCGTCGGCCTGACGCAGCAAATCGGCGTATTCCTTTTTCACCTCACCCAGAATCCGCACACCCAAGCCAGGCCCGGGAAATGGATGGCGATAGACCATGTCGTGCGGCAGACCGAGTGCCACCCCCAATTCGCGCACTTCGTCCTTGAACAGGTCGCGCAGCGGCTCCAGCAGCTTCAGGCCCAGTTGCTCGGGCAGACCACCCACGTTGTGGTGGCTCTTGATGGTCACCGCCTTTTTGCTCTTGGCGCCCCCAGACTCGATCACATCGGGATAAATTGTCCCTTGCGCCAACCACTTGGCGCCTTTTGTTGATGCACCACTTGAAATGAGTTATGCAGCCTCGGCCTTAAAGACCTCAACAAACTCGCGACCGATGATCTTGCGCTTCGATTCTGGGTCGCTCACACCCGCCAAGTGGCCGAGGAACTGGTCCGAAGCGTCCACACGGATGACTTTGGCATGCAGCTTGCCCACGAACATGTCCATGACCATGTCGCCTTCATTGAGGCGCAGCAGGCCGTGGTCCACAAACACGCAGGTCAATTGGTCGCCAATGGCGCGGTGAATCAGCGCGGCGGCCACAGACGAGTCCACGCCACCAGACAGGCCAAGAATCACCTCCTCATCACCCACCTGCTCTTTGATCAAGGCGACGGCTTCGGCGATGTGGTCGCGCATGATCCAGTCGGGCGTTGCTTCGCAGATGTCGAGCACAAAGCGCTCCAGCAAAGCCTTGCCCTGCACGGTGTGTGTCACCTCGGGGTGGAACTGCACCGCGTAGTAGCCGCGCTCTTCGTCTGCCATCCCGGCGATGGGGCAGCCATCGGTGCTGGCCATGAGTTTGAAGCCGGGTGGCAGTTCGGTCACCTTGTCCCCATGGCTCATCCAGACCTTGAGCATGCCGTGGCCTTCGGGGGTGTGGAAGTCGGCAATGTTCTTCAACAAGGCGGTGTGGCCGCGCGCTCGCACTTCGGCGTAGCCGAACTCACGGGTGGTGCCGGCTTCAACTTTCCCCCCCAGCTGTTGGGCCATGGTCTGCATGCCATAACAAATGCCCAACACAGGCAGGCCGAGTTCGAAAACCGCGTCGGGTGCCTTGTCGTCCACCTCATACACGCTCGCATGGCTGCCCGAGAGAATGATGCCTTTAAGCAGGCCATCGGCAGCGAACGCCCTGACCCACTCGCTGCTCACGTCGCATGGGTGAACCTCGCAATACACATGGGCCTCACGCACCCGCCGCGCAATCAGCTGCGTTACTTGTGAACCGAAATCGAGGATGAGGATTTTTTGGTGCTGCATGGCGATCAAAGGACTTCAGAGAAAAAACAAAGGCCGCCTAGAAAGACGACCCGTGGAGGCGAGAGGATGCCCCATTCCAGGGCGCCGGGGAGGAAAGCCTCAGTCCGCTCTGTAGTTCGGCGCTTCCTTGGTGATCTGCACGTCGTGAACATGGCTTTCGCGAATGCCCGCCGAGGTGATCTCCACGAACTCAGCCTTGTTGCGCATGTGTTCGATCGTCGGGCAACCGCAGTAGCCCATTGATGCGCGAATCCCGCCTGCCATCTGGAAAATGATGGCCACCACCGAGCCCTTGTACGGCACACGCCCTTCAATGCCTTCGGGCACGAGCTTGTCTGCATTCGGGTTGCCAGTGCTGGACTCCTGAAAATAGCGGTCAGCACTGCCCTGCTGCATGGCTCCAATGGAGCCCATACCGCGGTAGCTCTTGTAACTGCGTCCCTGATACAGCACGATTTCTCCGGGAGCCTCTTCGGTCCCGGCAAACATGCCACCCATCATGACCGTGTTGGCGCCCGCAGCGATGGCTTTGGCAATGTCACCACTGTAACGAATGCCGCCGTCAGCGATCATGGGCACACCCGTGCCTTGCAGGGCCGTGGCCACGTTGTCGATGGCCATGATTTGTGGCACCCCGACCCCAGCCACGATTCGCGTGGTGCAGATGGAGCCGGGGCCAATGCCGACTTTCACCCCGTCTGCACCCGCTTCGACCAGGGCCATGGCGGCGCTGCCGGTCGCGATGTTGCCGCCGATCACGTCGACCTGAGGGTAGTTCTGCTTCACCCAGCGCACCCGGTCGATCACGCCTTTGCTGTGGCCATGGGCAGTGTCCACCACGATCGCGTCAACACCGGCCTTCACCAGGGCTTCAACACGCTCCTCGGTGCCCTCACCCACCCCCACCGCGGCACCCACACGCAAACGACCGGCAGGGTCCCGCGCGGCGTTGGGGAAGTTCAACTGCTTGGTGATGTCCTTCACCGTGATCAGGCCCTTGAGCTCGAAGGCATCGTTGACCAGCAGCAGACGCTCCAGCTTGTGCTTGTTCAAAAGGGCCTTGGCTTCTGCCGGCGTGGTCCCGTCTGGCATGGTCACCAGGCGCTCGCGCGGCGTCATGATTTCGCTCACGGGCAGGTCATAGCGGGTTTCGAAACGCAAGTCGCGTCCAGTCACGATACCCACGACCTTGCCGGCATCGACCACAGGGAAGCCGGAAACCCCCAGTTCATCGGAAAGGCTCATCACCTGCCGGATGGTGGTCTGGGGCGAGATCACAACGGGATCACGCAGCACCCCGGACTCGTACCGCTTGACTTTGGCCACCTGGGCGGCCTGCTCTTGCGGTGTGAGGTTCTTGTGAATGATGCCGATACCCCCCTCTTGCGCAATGGCGATGGCCAGGCGCGCCTCGGTAACGGTATCCATTGCCGCGGACACCAGCGGCATATTGAGCTGGATATTGCGGGAAAACTGGGTGGCGAGAGAGGTGTCCTTGGGCAGGACCTGGGAATACGCTGGAACCAACAACACGTCGTCGAAGGTGAGCGCTTTGCCGAGTAGGCGCATGAGGAAAGCTCCAAAAACACTATTGTACCCGGGCAAACAGACCGGTTTATTCCGTGGGGCCATGGGTCTGCAGGGCAGCGCGGGGCCAATTGACCAGCTCTGATTTGTTCGAATGTGAAATGGTGGGTGATTTTCCCGAAAGGGTTGTTCCAAATGAAATAGCGAGGTTTAAACTAGCCGACCATGAATGCTCCTCTTCCATCTTCTCGCAAGCCCGTGCGCTATTTGATTGCTTTTGCCATTTCTGCGCTGGCTTGTGGCTCGGCCATGGCGCAATGGCAGTGGATTGATGCGACCGGACGCAAGGTCTTCAGCGACACCGCACCCCCCGGAAACATTCCCGAAAAGAACATACTGAAGCGACCAGCCGCGGCCGCCGTGGCGCCACCGGCGGATGACGCAGCACCACAAGACCCGGCCGCAGCGAAGCCAATGCCCGCAGTGCCCACGCAAGGCGTTGATCCAAAGCTGGAAGCCAAGCGCAAGGAAGCGGAAAAAGCTGAGGCCGCCCGCAGGCAGGCGCAGCAAGCTTCGCGCGACAAGGCCAGGGCGGAAAATTGCGCGCGCGCCAAGCGTTCGTTGGCCACTTTGAACTCCGGCGTTCGGATTCGCACCACCAATGCCAATGGCGAGTCGGAGGTGATGGACGACAACGCTCGCGCGGCGGAAATGCGGCGAGTTCAATCCATTATCCAAAGCGATTGCGGTCCCGAGCGCCCTCGACCAGCCGTTGGCGCTGGTAACTCCGTTCCCTGAGCCGCAGGCGTATCGGCTGTTGGCCGTGGGCGCCGGTGGGTGCTTCAGCCGAGTACCCGACTCAGTAGCCCGCCTTGGAGCCCGGGCGGCGTTGAGCGAACAGGCCGGTGCCGCGTGCCCCTTGCCCCACGAAACGCTCGCGTCGGGCCACTTTGGGATCCACACGCAGCGCCCGGCAGAATTCCAATCTGTCGCCGTCGCGCAGAGTCACATCCCCTTTTGCTTTGCGACCCCATACGCTCATTTGCACGTCTCCGCCTGCGACCTCAGGGAAGCGTTGCAGCCAGCCGGAATGCGTCAATGCGTCCTGCGCCGACAGGCCTTCGTCAAGCGCGATTGTCAGTTCGATGACCTCGCGTGGCTGGGGTGAATAGAGCAGCGTGATCTTCATGCGGTGGATCCGTAGACTTCGTCGGCCCGCTTGACGAAAGCCTCCACCAGGCTGCCTGCGATCTTGTCGAACACGGGCCCTACCAGCCGGGCCAAGGTGGCGCTGGAGAATCCGTAGGTCAGTCGAAATTCGACTTTGCAGGCAGGGGTGGACTCGTCACCCAGGGGCGTGAAGTCCCATTGGCCGCTGAGTTGGGAGAACGGTCCCTCCACCAGACTCATTTGCACCTGCCGATCGTCCACGTGTTGGTTCCGGGTGGTGAAGCTCTGGCGCAAGCCCCCGATGGACATTCCCACTTTGGCTTGCATGCCGTGGGCATCTTGTTCGATCACTTCGCTGTGGTCGCACCAGGGAAGAAAGCTGGGGTACTGCCGGACATCGGTCACAAGCGCGAACATTTCGTGCGCACTGTGCATCAGAAGTACAGACTTTTGAATGGTTTTCATACAATCAAAGGCTTTTCAGACAGCGCCAACCCGATTGCGCGCTTTGTTTGAACAAGCCTCTAGCGACCCATTGTATGGGCCGTCACCGCCCCCACCTGACATTCCATGGCAACCAAATCAAGCAAAAGCGCTTCAAACCCTGCAGGGCAAAGCCGCATCGCCGACAACAAGAAGGCGATGTTCAACTACGCGGTGGACGAGCGCTTTGAGGCCGGGATGGTGCTGCAGGGTTGGGAGGTCAAGGCGCTCAGGGATGGCAAGGTGCAGCTGACTGATGGCTATGTGGTGATCCGTGAGGGTGAGTTGTTCCTTATCGGCTGCCAGATCAACCCGTTGAAGACAGCATCCAGCCACGTGAGCCCCGATTCGGTTCGAACCAAGAAGTTGTTGCTTCACAAGGACGAGATTCGCCGGTTGATCGGGAAGGTGGAGCAAAAGGGTTTTACGTTGGTGCCGCTGAACCTTCACTGGAAAAATGGCAAGGTGAAATGCGAGGTGGCGTTGGCCAAAGGGAAAGCCGAGCACGACAAGCGGGACACCATCAAGGACCGTGAGGGCAAGCGCGAAGTCGAGCGTGCAATGAAAGCGCGCCACCGCTGAGCGAGCCTGACCAAAGCGGCCCCTTTCACCGACAGGGTTGCTATTGAAGCCACTGCGCCAGGCCGATTACGTCGTCTTCCTGAAGCGCACCGGCGCTGGCTTTCAACCGCAGGTTCGCCATCAGGGCTGCAATGTGACTCTTGATGAGGTCCCGGCGCACACCGAACAGTTGTTGCTGGGCGTTCAGGATGTCGGAGTTGATGCGCACGCCGGCCTGGTAGCCCATCTGGTTGGATTTCAACGCCACTTCGCCCGAGCGTTCGGCAGCGCGGAGCGCACTGGCTTCGGTGAAGAAGCCCTGGGCTTCCAGGTAGGCCGTTTCTGCCGCCAAGGCAGCATCTGCCCTGACGCGCTGCAAATCAAGGGTTTTCTGATCTTGCAAGGCCAGTGCTTCGCGCACCTTGCTGCTGGCCAGCCCCCGTCCGACAAGGGAATGTTCAGCCGAAACCCGACGTAGGCGTCCACTTGGGTCGACAACGTCCTGCTGGTGCTGGCGGGGCGGTAGGAACTGGAATGCAGAGATTCGTTGCTGGTGGACTGAATATCGCTGCTGCTGGAGACGCTGCTGTTGCCCGAGACGGTTTCTCCGGCTCGGGTGGAGGATGTGTCGGTGTGGGAGTCCGAGGTGGCTTGCGAGGGCTCATTGCGTTGCGTCTCCTCGGCCACAGCGGAGGCAATCTCGGAGCGGCTTCGTTGCATGCGCCTTCCGGTGCCCAGGCTTGCAACAAAGTCCAGCGATGGCTTGTAGACCGCCTCTTGCCGCGCCACCTCTTTCTGGGCTGCCGCCAATCCAAGGGTTTCATACAAAACTTGGTGTGAACGGTTTTGTGCCCTATCAATCCAGTCCGCAAGACTGCCAAGGACAGGAGGCAACCGCAGCAATTCGTCGACCCGGAGCGCCTGCACCGCGCTGGCGCGTTCGCCTATGAGGGATTGCAACGCGGTCTGGCGAATCTGCAAGCGGTTCTTTTGGGCCACTTCCTGCGCCCGCACCAAGTCCCACTTGGCCTGGGCTTCCCTGACGTCGGCAATGGTGGTCTCGCCTTCTTCGAAGCTGCGCTCAGCCACCTTGAGCTGCGCTTCGACGGCAGCCTTTTCTGCGCCGATCGCCCTCAGCTCTTCGTTGCTCAGAATCACGTCGAAGTAGGCCTTGGTGAGGCGCAACACCACGTCTTGTCTTGCTGCTTGCAACTGAACTTCGGCTTGCGCAACCCGGATCTGACTCAGTTCCAGTTGGCGCTCCATGCCCGGGCGATAAATCGTCCAGCGCATGCTCAACTCAGCGTTGGCCACCCAGCCACGGGTGTTTTGAGCTGAAGTTTGCCAACTGGTGGTGGACAGGTTTTCCAGCGACTGTTCGGCAAGATTGGATTGCGTGTGGGTGGTGCTGAGAGATCGGGTGTCGGTGGCGCTGCCAGGCAATCCATCTTGCCGGGTGCTTGCTTGGGTGCGGGTCTGGGTTGTGCTGTCGGTGGAGAGCACGCTGTCGGTGCGGGTTTCGGTCAGCTCTTCGGTTTGGGTTCTTGAAGTGGGCCGCCCGCTGGACGCGCCCACGGTGCCATTCAGCGCGATCTGGGGCCGAAACCCTGCCCGGGCCTGGGGCACCAGTTCCTGAGCCGCCCTAAAAGAGGCCAGCGCCGAGGCATAGCGAAGGTCTTTGGCGAGCGCCAGGTGCAGGGCCGAGGCCAGGCTCAAAGAAGGCGCCGGGGCGGGTTCTGCAAGCTTTGCCAAGACGGTGGGCGGCAGGTCTGCCAGCGCGTACGCCAGCTTCAATGTTTGCGCCTCCGACTGGCCCATCAACAGGCACACCACCGCCAACACGGTGGGGCGTACGGGCATCAGTTGGCAGCGGAAGACACTCATGGGCATAGGCGGTCGATCGCAAATGCCCGAAGGGCGGTCTCATTGCGATTCATGCGCTTGAGTATGGCGATTCGCGCTGCATGCAGAGGCCGCAATTGGCCGGGTTTATCCCCTCTGTTTGGACGCTGGGTTTCCGGCGCAGTGGTGCCCAGCCCGCCCGGCGCGCTCAGTGGCCCAGAAAGTGCTTGCGATAACGGGGTGGCAGGTCGCCCAGGCGCATCATCAGGGGCAGGTCGGCCGCGTTGAAGTCAGGGTCCCAGGCCGGTGGCCCCAGGACTTTGGAGCCCAGGCGCAGATAGCCCTTGATCAACGCGGGAGGTTCCACATCCAGCGTGTCGTCGAGGCGCTCCACCGGCAGGGGCATGCGCGGGCGCACATGAAACTCGATGGGTGCCAGGTGTTTCTCTTTCACTTGACGCCAGATGCTGGCGGCCACGTGGCCACCGCCCACCCGCCCATGAGGCCCGTCCATCATCATGGGAATGCTGGCGCAACCCAACATGGTGTCAAGCTTGTTGCGCACCATGAAAGCGCCCAGCGCTCCCCAAAGCGCCATGATGACGCCGCCATGGCGGTGCTCGGGATGCACGCAACTGCGCCCCAGCTCCACCATGCGCTCGCGAATGGCGCGCAAGCGGGTGAGGTCGAACTCGGTGTCGCTGTAGGTGCTGCCGACCCTGCGGGCCTGAGCGGGGGTCAGCACGCGGTAGGTACCGATGACCTCGCGGCTGTCTGCATCGCGCACCAACAGATGCTCGCAAAAGTCATCAAACAGATCCACGTCGTGGCCGGGAATTTCCTTGGACAACACGGCCCCCATCTCGCCCGCAAACACCGCGTAGCGCAGGCGCTGGGCTTCCCGAACCTCATCCAGATGCCGTGCCCAGCTCACTTCGATGCCTGCAGCTTGCTCGGCGGCATCGGGTGGGGAGATGGCCTTGTCCACCCCAGAGACACTGCCTTGGTTGGCAGGCTGCGGTCGCCACTGAAACCGGGGCTTCAATGGCGAAAGGTCCAGCGTAGGGGTTGGCAGTTCTTTCATCCGGTGCTCCTGACATATGGTTGGATTTCTATGACAGGAACTGTGCAAAACCCGTATGACCCGGTGATGGCAATTGCGTGTCAGTTTGATGGCAGCCCACGCTGCCATCGATCCGGCGCCGTCCGTCAACCACGGGCCGGTCCTCTGCGAGAATCCTCAGCTGTGAACCCGATACCGCCGAGCCTTCACCCACCATCGGACGGCACCAATGACGTGGCGCTGGTCTGTCATCCCGCGACACCCTGCCCGCTGCCATTCCAGCTCCATGTGCGCTGGGAAATCGCAACGGACCAAGGCACGGCAGCATTGGCCGTGCGGCTGGTCTACACGGTTCGCGGCCCGTTGGACCGCTTGCAATGGCCTGCACCGACCAAGCCCGTGGCAGCCGATGGGCTCTGGGCGCACACCTGTTTCGAAGCGTTCTTCTCTGAACGGTCGGCGGCCAGCTACCGGGAGCTCAATTTCTCGCCGTCTTCATGCTGGGCCCACTATCGCTTCGAACGCGAGCGTGTCCGTGGCGAAACAGCTGATTTCCTGATGGCGCCGGAGGTGCAGTTTTCCATGATTGCCAGCGACCATTGCACCCTCTCGGCCACGTTGGCCGCCAAGCCACACCTGGAAGGAGAGGCCTCCACCCTGTTTGCACCGACCGCGGTGCTCGAACTTGCCGATGGCGGCCTGTCCTATTGGGCGGTCCACCACCCGAAACCCAAACCCGACTTTCATGCCCGCGATGGATGGCGCATCCCGCTGGCCTGGTCTGTTCTTTGATGTTCTTTGGACGCCGATCCCCATGACCCCAGGAATTGAACGCCTCTTGCTTGATGCCTCATTGCGCGCCCCCCTGAAAGGGCGGCGAGTCGCCCTGCTCGCCCACCCCGCCTCGGTCACGCGCGACCTCACCCACAGCCTGGATGCGCTCGCGGCTTGCCCCGAGATTCAACTCAGTGCGGCTTTCGGCCCGCAACATGGTTTGCGCGGTGACAAACAGGACAACATGGTCGAATCCCCCGACTACGTTGACCCGCAACACGGCATTCCGGTGTTCAGCCTCTATGGGACGGTGCGCCGGCCCACCGACGCCATGATGCAGAGCTTCGACGTGCTGCTGGTGGACCTGCAAGATTTGGGGTGTCGCATCTACACCTTCATTACCACCTTGCGCTATGTGCTGGAAGCCGCTGCCGCCCATGGGAAAAGTGTGTGGGTGCTCGACCGCCCCAACCCGGCGGGCCGGCCGGTTGAAGGGCTGACCCTGCGAGAGGGCTGGGAGAGCTTTGTGGGCGCGGGGCCCATGCCCATGCGCCACGGCATGACGATGGGCGAGATGGGGCACTGGTTCATCGATCATTTGGGGCTGCGCCTGGACTACCGTGTGATCACCATGCTCGACTGGCACCCCGACAGCGCGCCTGGATTCGGCTGGCAGCCAGAGCGCTCATGGGTGAACCCCAGTCCCAATGCGGCCAATCTCAGCATGGCGCGCGCCTATGCCGGAACCGTGATGCTGGAAGGAACCACCCTCAGCGAGGGTCGAGGCACCACCCGGCCATTGGAGTTGTTTGGCGCGCCTGACATCGACGTGCCACGCCTCTTGGACGACATGCGCGCCATTGCACCCCAATGGCTTACAGGTTGTGTGCTGCGGCCCTGCTTCTTCGAGCCCACCTTCCACAAGCACGCCGGCAAGCTCTGCCGCGGTGTGCAGATCCATGTGGAAGACCCCACCCACTACGACCACGCTGCTTTTCAGCCGTGGCGCCTGCAATCGCTGGCGTTCAAAGCGCTGCGCCTTCAAGCACCCGACTACCCGCTGTGGCGCGATTTTGCTTACGAGTACGAACACGATCGGCTGGCCATCGATCTGATCAACGGCGGTCCACAACTCAGGACCTGGGTTGATGACCCCAGCGCCTCGGCGGACGTGCTGGACCGGCTGGCTCAGGCCGATGAGGCGGCCTGGCTTGAGGTTCGACGCCCCTTCCTGCTGTACTGAAGGATGTTCGCGCGGTGTCTTGACGCGCGAGCCAAAGGGGCGGCGGCTCTACTGATCGGCAGGGGGCGTCAGGTATTTCTGCATGAAGGTGGCGGTTCCCATGGACGGGTCCAACTGGTAAGCCGCAAAACCCATGCGCTGATACAGCGAGATGGCCCCATGGTTGCCGCTCAACACCTCCAGGGTCAACTTCACGGCACCGCGTTCGAGCGCAATGCGCTCGGCCAGGGCGAGCATCTGGGCGGCAATGCCCCGCCCGCGGTGGCTGGCAAGCACCGCCACGTCGTGCACGTTGACCAGCGGCTTGCAAGCAAAGGTTGAAAAACCCTCAATGCAGTTCACCAGACCCACGGGCGCATCGCCATCGAATGCCAACACCGAATAGGCCTGTGGGCGGGCGGCCAACTCGGCCACCAAGTGGGTTTTTGCAAAGGCGCTGAGCGGCTCCCCCCACCTTCAACACCACTGGCGTACGCGTCGAGCACGGTGACCAGCGCGCTGGCGTGGCGAGCATCGGCATAGTCGGCCCGAACAATCTGGAGGCCGGTCATGCGACCATCCCGTCGGCCTTCACCGCGTCCACAAGCCGCTGGGCGCAAGACAGCGCTTTGGCCGCATCATCCGCCTCGACCATGATTCGCAACAAGGGTTCGGTGCCACTGGCCCGGATCAGCACACGGCCCCCCTCACCCAGTTCACCCTGCACCGCCTTCGTTTCATCGGCCAGGCGTTGGCTGGATTTCCAGTTGGCGTTGGGGCGGGTGCGCACATTGAGCAGGGTCTGGGGAAACAGCGACACATCGCGCAACAACTCGGCCATGGTCTGCCCGCTGGCCACGCACGCATACAGCACCTGCAGCGCAGACACCAGGCCGTCGCCGGTGGTGTGGCGGTCCAGGACCAACAAATGCCCCGATCCCTCACCGCCCAGAATCCACCCCTGGTTTTCCAGGGCTTCCAGAACATAGCGGTCACCGACCGCAGAGCGCATGAAGTTGACCCCCAGCCGTTTGAACGCCAGTTCCACCGCCATGTTGGTCATCAAGGTGCCCACCACCCCCGGGACTTTTTCGCCTTTGCGCAAGCGGTCAGCGACGATCAGGTAGAGCAACTCATCGCCATTGAACAGGCGCCCGGTCGCATCCACCATCTGAAGGCGATCGGCATCGCCGTCGAGCGCCACACCGTAGTCCGCCCCATGCTCTTTCACGGCGGCCAGCAGCGCCGCCGGATGGGTGGCCCCCACCCCGTCGTTGATGTTCATGCCATTGGGCGAGCAACCGATGCGCACGACCTCGGCCCCCAGTTCGTGGAAAACGTCCGGGGCTATGTGGTAGGCCGCGCCATGCGCACCGTCCACCACAATCTTCAAGCCCTTGAGGGTGAAGGCATGGGGGCAGGTGCTTTTGCAAAACTCGATGTAGCGCCCAGCGGCATCGTCCATGCGCCGCGCCTTGCCCAGGGCCGCGGAGTCGACCCAGACAGGCGGCTCGTCCATGGCGGCCTCCACGGCCAGTTCCCAGTCGTCTGGCAGCTTGGTGCCTTGGGCGCTGAAGAACTTGATGCCGTTGTCCGGATAGGCATTGTGGCTCGCCGAAATCACCACCCCCAGACTGGCGCGTTGGGCACGCGTCAGGTAAGCCACCGCCGGCGTCGGCACCGGGCCCAGCAAAACCACGTCCACACCCGCCGAGTTGAAGCCCGACTCCAGGGCACTCTCGAGCATGTAGCCAGAGATCCGCGTGTCTTTGCCGATCAGCACCGTTGGTCTGGTTTCCTTGGCTTTGAGCACGCGGCCCACCGCGTGGGCAAGTTTGAGCACGAAATCAGGGGTGATGGGCGCCTGCCCGACCGTGCCGCGGATGCCGTCGGTGCCAAAGTATTTGCGGGTCATAGAGAAAGAAATTAGAAGGCCGGGAACACGCCGACCACGACGCTCAGTCGCACTGCGATGGGGCTTGGGGACAAGCTTGGATTTTAGAGCGCAGGCAGCGCCAGGATCCAACGTGTTTCCCCGGGGTCTCGCGCCGCAACCTGAGGCGAAACGCGTGCCAATCCCGCGCGCCGCGGCGAGTTCCCCGTGACCTCAACCGAGCGCAGGCTTGTCCCACTTCTGCGCCAGCAGCGCCTGCCGATGACACTGCTCGCTTCGAGTCCGTAGGCATTCGGGTGGGTCACTGCAATTTTCACGGGGCCGGTATGGCTTCCATCACTGGTGGCTTGGCAGCTTCCCACAGCGACTTGGCGTCTTGGCTTGACAAGTGCTTATGGACGCATCGTCGCCCGGTCCAGCTCGGATTGCAAGCCAGCCAGTCCGGAGTATTCGCGGGGCGTCTCAGGCTGCAGCTCACGGTGGCGGGCCTCCTGGCGTTCCACCGCCTGTGCAGCGTCCAAAACTGTGGCCGCAACCCGCTCGGAAGCCCCGATGTTCAGCGAGGCGAACCGGTTTGGCGCATCGCCTGCGGAACCCGGCACCTCTTTCATCACTGGTTGCTGCGTTTGCGCGACGCCATCGCATTGTTCTGCAATCGGCGCGGAGGGCTTCTTTTCGCCAGGCAATGACAACAACGGAATGTCAACCTTGGGCATCAAACGGTCCTTGAATGCCGCTTCTTTGAAATAGCGGATCTTGTTGGACATGACGGGATGCGCCATGCCCTCCACCAGAAGAATCTGCTTGTCGTCGCCCATGGCCTTGAGCTCTTGCGGCAGCATCAGCGCCCTGCGTTCGTCGCTCTCGCTGCGCGTATAGCTGCTTTCTCGCGCCCGGCTGCGGCTCACACTGTCTTTGCGCATGCTGGTGTAGCCCAGCATCTCACTGTATTCGTTGGCATCCTGCTGCTCTCGCGGCGCAAAAATCACGCGCAAGGCGTGGTTCGTCATCAGGGTGCGAGCGGTTTCTTTGCCGTAGGTGGCTTCCAGTTGCGACAAGCTCTGGATGATGGGCATGAGGCGCATGTTGTAGCCCGCCATGAAGCTCACCGCACTGGCGATGATGTCCACACGCCCAATGCTGGTGAACTCATCAAGCAACAGCAGACACTGGTGTTTCAGCGCGGGGTTGGCCTGGGGCAACTCACGCGTGTTCTGGTTGATCAACTGGCTGAAGAACAGGTTCAGAATCAGCCGGCTCTCGGCCAGTTTGTTGGGCTGGACCACCACATAGATCGACATGCGCTTCTTCCGCACGTCGCGAAGGTCGAAATCGTTGGCGCTGGTGGCGGCATCGACCACCGGGTTCAACCAAGGGTTCAGGGGCTCCTTGAAGGTCCCCATGATGCTGGCAAAGGTCTCGTTGGCCTGTCCCAACAACGTAGCGAAGGCCGTGCGCGCGCTCGGGCTCAGGTGAGGCCAGGCGGCCAGCTCTGACAAATAGGCTTTGATCTCCTGCCCAGGGCGTCCGGATGCCAGCCGGTACAAGCTTCCCATGGTGGGGGCGGCGTAGGGCGCGTCGAACTGCTCCGTCAAATAGGCGGCCTGCTCGAATGCATAAAGGGCAAAAGCCACGAAGGCGTTCTGTGCCTGGTTTGACCAGAACGGGTCTTTGACCGATTCGCTCACGGGATACATCATGGCCGCAATGCTCTGCACATCGCTGATGCGAAAGGCTGGGTCCTCAGACACATACGCCAGCGGGTTCCACCGATGCGTTTTTCGATCTTCCGCAAACGGGTTGAACATGAACACTTCCTGCCCATGCCTGGCGCGAAAACCACTCGTCAGATCAAAATTCTCTTGCTTGATGTCCAGCACCACCACCGAACCCTGATAGCTCAAAAGGTTGGGGATGACGATGCCCACGCCCTTGCCTGACCGCGTCGGCGCTGCCACCATGGCGAACTGCTGACCGTTGAAGTAAATGAACTGGCCATTCTTCTTGCCCACCACCAACGCCGTGTCGTCCGCTTTGAGCATCTTGCGCCCATTGAGGTCGCTCATGGTGGCGAAGCGGGCCTGCCCATAGAGGTTGTTTTTCTTTCGCATCAGCACCAGAACGCATGCGGCAAGAAACACCACCAAAGGCACGCCAAAACCCAATGCCCCACTGCTCCTGATCAATGGCGCATAGGCTGGGCGGTCCGAATACGCGAGCCAGTAGCGGCCGAAGTCCAGCCACTGCAGGTCTGCCACCGGTTGATCGATCCGCCAGAACAGGACCACGCCGCTGATGTACAGGCCCGCCCCCAGGGCAAGCGCCAGCAGGGCCGCCAGAAACAGCAGTTTGGCTCGCAACATGTCGCTCAATCCTGATGGCCGAGCCGAGCCGCTTGTTCCTGATAGTGGCGCAACTGGTCACGCGTCCAGTCGAACCGGCAAAGCGCCGTGGCCGCTGGCAGATCCTAGGGGAGATCGCTTGTTCACGCGCCTGCACCGCGCAGCGCGCATCCCCGAAACGGCGCCAGCTCAAATAGTCCCAGTCGAACGTCTTGCCGTAGGCGGCGGCATACCGTTTCCCCTGCTCTTTCTTCAACGCCTCAATCTTGCCTGTGCGGTACTCGGCCATCAGCGAACGCAAGCGGGCCTCCACCGTCACCCGAGCTTTTTGGCAGGCCTTGACGCTGGGCGCCAGGGGATCGCATTGGGGTTCGGCCATTGCCTTGGCCAGTTGGTCCCGCCCCATGCCCGGCTTGGCAAACACCCACTGGCCAGTGGCCGTCGCAAAGCACAGGCTCTCCTGCTTGGGGTCGCCAGAAGCGGTCAAAAGACCCAGGTTGACACAGCCGGGCGAGGTGGCTTTCACCTGTCCCACGCCAGACAGCGCCTCCACCATCGCGAACTTGCCGGTTTTCCGGTCAAACTGGTAGACGCTGTCCAATGGCAATTGCCTGTCATCTGCTGCGGCTCGTGCCACCTTCGAAGTCCACGAACCCATCGCCGTTGAAATCGTCAAAGACGAGCCAGGCGTTGGCGTCCAACTGTCCAGGGCCATCTCAAATGCGTGTGGCAGCGCCTGAAGCTCTTTGCCTTCGCGCTGAACCACGATGTAGCCTGGCCCGATCTGGCTGTCGTCCCTCTCGGCCTTGTTGTCCAGCTCGAAGTCGAACGACAGCGGCCCCACGCCACGGCCCACCTCGGTATTCAGCGTCCCCAGCGCCGGGGTTCAGAGCCAAACACATTCAGAGAATCGGTCAGAGCACCCAGTTGTGCGCAGCCACCCAGCCCCAACGCCGATCCCAGGGCCACAGCCAGCAGCCCACCCTGTTTCACCCATGCCATTCCGCGCGTTTTCATTCGTTCTCCTGTCCTGATCAGTCCAATCGTTTGGCACAGCCTTTAAAGGCGCCTGTGTCATTGCTGGCCAGACTCGCACGGAGACAAGACCGCCCCCGACGCCCAGCTCCACAGACAACTTTGCCGGTGTGCCAAAGGTGTTCAATAACCACACCGCAAGAATTCAGTGGTGTTCACCGTTTCAGACAGGTTGTCCGCCAACCGTCGCGTTGACCACAACAACCTGTTCTTTCGCACTTCAATCACGTAGGTGTGCAACACCTTGGGCAATTCGTACGGCGGTGTGTCCACCAGGGCCTGAATGCGCCAGGTGTTGCTCCGCCTGGGACGCACGTCGGTCAGAAAGCTGACCGTGGTCGGGCCCTGCGCATCCCACTGAACCATTTGTTTTTCGCTCACCACCAGCGCGCCCTCGCCAGGTTCAACCGGGTCGCGGCTGAGAAAGTTGGCACAAAGTGCTTCGCTTTGCTGCGATTTGGGGTACCAAAGCCCGCGCATCTCCACAGGCGCCAAGCCCGCCACAGGTTCGCTCGCCTGCGCCACCTGAAGGCAAGCCAAGGCCAAGACCACACCGCACACCGGGCGAACAATGCTCGAAATCATCGGTAGTTCCTCAAGATCAGGATTCAAGAGCCAGCTTTCGCTGAGGGTCAAAATCAATGCCGGTGATGTAGCGCTTGCCGGCATGGGCCTTGATGTGGACGACGACATCGATCGTCAGCATCAACAGCCGTTTGATCTCAGGAAAGGCCAGGCCGGCGCCTTCCGGCGAAGCCTTGACCATCAGGGCCATCTGGTCCCAGGTTTGGCTGGTGCTGCCGGCATGGCAACTGGTGATGGAGCCTGGGTGGCCCGAAGCACAGTTGCGGATGTAGTAAAACGACTCGTCGCCCCGGATCTCGGCCAGGATGATCCGGTCCGGTTTCATGCGCAGGCAGGCCTCCATGCAGGCCTTCGCCGACACATTGGCCGTGCCCTGCCCCCCGCGCGAATAAATGAGATGCACCCGGTTGGGTTGTTCGATGAACAGCTCGCGCGCGTCCTCGATCGTGATCAGGCGTTCGTCGTCGGGAATATGGGTCACCAACGACTTCATGAACGTTGTTTTGCCGCTGCCGGTGGCGCCCGAAACCACGATGTTCTTTTTGTAGTGCACTGCACGGCTGAAGAAGCCGTGGTAGTCCCTTGCCTTTTTCAGAGTCAGCAACTCGGCGTCCATCTCGCTGATGTCGGCGCCACCTTCCAGGATCTGGGCGAAAAACCCGTCTTCCTGATATTGGTTCAGTGTCTTGGTGTACCGAGAGGGCAACCGGATCGTGATCGACACGTGATCGGACGGTACCGCCGGGGGCAGCACAAACTGGGCGCGTTGCCCGGTGGGGAACGTGAGCGACACAACCGGGTCCACCTGCGTGATCCGTTGCCCGGTCTTGCTTTCGTTGACCACCGTGGTGCAGAACTGCCGGGCCCGGTCAAAGGTCAAGCCCGGCACATCGAGGCGCTGCCACCCATCCACCGTCTCCAGAAACACCTCTCCTGGGCGGTTGATGCATATCTCCGTGACCTTGGGGTTCTTGAGGAATTCCGTGATTCCCAGGACGTGATACTGGTATTCGAGAAACTCCGTCGATATGTTGGCGATCGGCTCGTCGTGGGAAAGCTCCATCATGGTCGACAAATCAAGAATCCATCAACGCATCACGCTCGAAAAGTCCACATCGCGCGCGGCAAAGATGTTCACCACCGTGCCGTTCAACACGGTCACCGTGGCCTTGCGGTTGGCCGAGCGTGCGAGCATTTCGTTGGCGGCCTTCTTGGCAGTCGACGCCGTGGCGGACTCCCAGGGATCGACCCGATCCTGGATGACGCCACCGGTGTAGGTCGTGGTCTGGCGGCCCCGGATGTCGTTTTCATTGGCAAACTTCTGCGCCCCTGCGTCGATACCGTCTGCCAACAGACTCACCAACAAGGCCGCCCCAATGCGCTCACCCCAATGACCGTGGTACTCGCCGGGAACGCCAGCACCTCCCAGTGAGTCGGTACCTGCGCTGTCGATGCGCACATCCAGACCCGTGGTGGTCAAGATCCGGGTCCACACAATGCCAATGCGGTCGTAGTTCTCGTCCGCGTATTGATACTCGCCGGTCACCTTGGAGCCCTTGTCGATCAACAAATGGCTGCCGTTCATCGAATAGATCGGTTCGGTGACGATGCAGGAGGTCATGCCAGGCAAGGTGGACACCACCTTGGTTTCCAACGAGCAGCGGATGAAGGTGCCGCGCGTGAGGGTGTAGTCGGCGTTGGCCAGCACTTGGACCGCTCCGCGTTTGACCGCAGAAAACTCATCGGCGAAGAATGGATTGCTTTTGCCCTTCTCCGACGCAGCGATCAAGTTGTTGGCGCTGGCCATACGTCGTTCCATCAGGTCGTCTTTCTCTGGTGAAGCTGAGGGGGGGGCCATGGCAGGCATGGGCGGCAATGCACGAGGTGCGTCCACTTTGGCGACCACAGGGTCAACTTCAGGTGGAGGAAGCCGCAGTGCGGGCTTGGTGGGAACCGTCACCTCCTCAAACGTAACACGCTTCTTCTCGTGATCGTTTGCGGAAAAGGCACTGTTGGCCACCCAAAGGGTCATGCCAATCGCGGCAACCGACACCAGGGCGATGTAGGCCACCGCCGTTTTGTTGACACCCCGAGTCAGTCCCGATGACAGCTTGGGCATGTTGTCTGACAAAACCGGCCCCGTTCCGTTGCCATTGCCGGTAGGGAACTGCATGCTCATTTGTTTCTCCTCAAGCCAACCACGTCACTTCCCAGGCGCATCACAAGAAACGGATACACGCCCAACACCACCATCACATCCTTTTCACTTTTTGTATTCACCAGAAACTCTTCCCCATTGCGTTCGTGCCGCGCGAAGACAGCTGGAAAATTTGCCATAGGCGGCAGGTGGATGTAGGTGAACTGTTGGTTGTCATAGACCCGCGTTGGCACAATGGTGGAGTCGTCGCGCACCGTAGAGTAGTCGTAGTTCAGGTGGTAATTGCCTTGTGAATTCAGAGCGCTGGGTGTAGGCGACAGCACCGCGTTGGTCGCATCCAGCGGGCTTGCCCTGTCGGGGCCGCTCGTGCCATAGATGTATCGAACCTTGTAAAGCACGCCGGCACGCTTCGCATCTTCCAGCGTGCGCCACTTCGTGGCAGACACCTTCAAATCCAGAAGGTACGAACGCATGTTCGTCCGGATATACATGTTGGTGTCCACGTCCACGTTCTTGGGACGCAGGTAAAAGATGTTGTCCCGGCGCACCAACTCCCATCCGTCGCTGAAGCCCGTCCCAAAATCCTTCACCTGCTCTTGTGGGCTGATCTCAATCTGGGTGGCGATACCCAGAGCGGTGTTCACTTGCACCACTTGGTCTGGCTGGTAAGCCACCTCCCTGACTTCCTGAGCAAAGACAGTGCCGCAAAGAGCACCTCCGAGCAACAGCCCAGCCATCCACCGACTCGCGCTATTCGTGGTCCATTTGGTCATCTGGCTCGCTCCATTTGTCGTTCGATAAAAAGCAATGTTTGTCATAAATGAAGATCACTCCCCAAGGCGCGGCGTTGCGGGCGCTCCGGGCAAGTCAGGCTCAGCGGCCGTCACCGTGTCTGTTGGCGAAGGTGGTGCGCTTGCGCCGGTGAAGGAAACCCCCTCCTCTTCATTCATCAGTGGAATGCTCTTGTCTTCAGTCCCAGCCTTGAACACCGGTGCATTGAACTCGTCGTCCACCTTGTAAGCGGTCACCTGGAACCCCAGCGGGTTGCGCAGACGGAGCTCGTCACTCATCTTCAAGTTGGTCTTGTACTCGTACCTCAGCGTTGCCACATGACTGGAGAGATAGTCGCTTTGACCATTGTTTTTGTTAAAGACCCACTTCTCAAAACGCACTGTGGCTCCGGTGGGACGCGCCCCGACCTCTTCATCAAGCCCGTTGAACACAATGCTGTTGATCTTGATCCGAATGGCCTTGTCCCTACCCCAACGCTTCTCAGGACTCCTGGCGGTTCCATCAAACTGTTTCACAAACAGGCCCTTGACCTGATTGTTTGACATCGAAGCGACGTATTCCCAGTCGTGCTCCTTGATGGTGTCGTAGTCATACCCTTCACGCGATTGAACGAATCGGGCCACCTGACTTCGGTTCAGCGCTTCGCTGGCGTAGATTCCAGTGGCGGCGATGTTGTCTCGAAGATGTGAAACCGTGCTGGTGCTGCGCTTCAGGTCCACCGTGACCAGGTAAGGGATCTTCTCCTTCAACGGCAACATGTAGGCAATGCCGCCCACCAAACAAACGGTGACGGCCATCGAACACATGGCAACAATCCACGCCCTGCGCTCGCTGCGCTTGACCATGGTGATCATGGTGGCTTCGAAATCCACCGACTTCTTGAGAATCTGCTGCGACGCTTCAGAAAGATCGCGCTTGAACAATGCCATACGTGCCTTGAAAATCCAATGAACTCAACGTGACCTGCCCACAGTCCTTCAAGGCAGTTTCGTGACCAGCATCGACTTGCTGGGCGATACCTGAACGCGCAGTTTTTGGGCTGCATAGGTTCGGCGGACCACGCCCAAAGCACGCTGCAGGTTGTTGTCTTTGATCGCGGTCAGCCCACTGACAAGCGTGAGATCGGCGGGGTACTGCCAGTCCAATGAACCATCGTTCTCCTTTGCCCATCGCTCCAGCATATTGCGCAAGCTCGAGTCGGTAGGAAGCATCTGGTACTTGTGCAGCGCAACTTCTTCCTTGAGGGGGATTTCCTGCGGCTCCGTTGGCAGGCTGTTGACAGGCTTCCAGTTATCAGCCATGTCAATTGCAACGGGAGGGGCCACACAACCTTGCAACAAGGCCACCAACGTCAACGAGAATGAAACCTGCGTGACAGAACGGAAATTGAAAGACATGTTGATTTTTGGTCTTGAGAAGGAATGGTTCAAGGCTGCGGCGGCAAGCCTCATCAAGGCTTGACCGCTGCGGCACGCCCGGCAGGTCCTGGCGGAAGGCTTGGGCGCTTGACGCTGGCGGACAAAGAGGCCGAGGCACCCGAGTGGCCAGCATGCGTAGGTGTGCTTTTTTCTGTGGGGCTGTACTCCGCTGGCGCTTTGCCTGCTCCAGCAGGTCTGGATGCTGAGGTCGCAGCAGCAGGGGCATCAGCGGAGGCCTGGTAAGCGGCACTTCTTGGGTAGACCACAGCAGAAGAAGACGTGTTTGCGTCTTGAACCTTCAACAAACCACCCGTTCCGTCGGCCCCAGGCCGGGGGGAATTTAAACCCTCTCGAAAAGACACATCCTGCGCCCCCGCACTGCGACTCCCCGTGACGCCAACCGCCGGCGCGACAACGCTCCCAGACCGAAACTCGGTGCCCAACTCAGCGCTCTTGCCTTGAACTTGCCCCAACCCGATGGTGGCCGGGTTCGCTCGATTCACCCCACTGAGCCCGCCGTCAAATTGACACCGGTTTCTCCGCCAGGATGGGATGACGGGCTGTTGCCGTTCGCCTTGGCGATCAATGTCGCGGTACTCGAATGGGCTTGTCCTCCGCCGCCCAACCGGGCCAACCCTGGCATGGCATTGGAATTACCCAAATAGTTGCCAGTGCTTTGACCTCCGGCCTGCCCTCCCGCCGCAGCACCAGGATTCGCCCCCCATGGGCCGAATGATGCCCATCGACCCCATCAGATTGGAGGCATAACCAATTGACGCATTGAACATCTGCATGATCATCGGAGGCACAGCAACAATCAGGGTGGCAAACAAGCCACCCATCATGGCCATGCGCATGGCAGCACCAGACATGTCTACCCGCTGCGAGCCGTTGATCAACATGATGATGCCCTCGGCAATCGCTCCGGCCGCATCACCACTGTCTGCGACGGCATTCAATACAAACGAAACCATCACAGTGAGTCCATAGCTCAAGGTGGCCGACATGGCGATCGTTGAAATGATGGCCAGAAAGCTCAATGAAAGAAACGATGCCAGCAAGAACTTCGCCCAACTCCAAAACAGACTGGACGTTTCTTTGAATAACAGAAAAAAGATAAACAGCGGCGCCAGCATCAATGCAAATACGATTGCAATTTGTGCCAGAAGCACCAGCACCGAAGTCAAAATTGCAGGCCCTGACTGTCCCAGCAAACCAGCGAAAATTGACAATCCGCCGGTCTTATTTTCTTGCTGAGCGGTGGCATTGGTGACGTCTTCAGTCACCATATTGATCACCTGAGTGATTCCAATATTCATATCAATCAAGGAATCCAAGCTCTCGCTGGATCCCGTAACAATCGTGGCCACGGAAGATTGAAGCCCCAGCACGGTGTGCACAATCGTATCGGTATTGCCCATCATTCCCGAGACCAACGCCAAGACAAATATAATCTTCGCCCCACGAAACATCAATTCAATCACCGGTTCGCGCTGGGTTCCAGACATCATTTTGAACCCCGCCATCAACACCCACAGCGTTACAAACGCCGTAGACATCGCCATGATCACCCTCGCGAGGTTGTTCACCACGAACATCATCCATTTATCAAGAATACTGTCGTAGAGAATATAGTTTCGTAGATTGCAGTAAAAACTGGCATCCTCCAGCGCACTGATATAGCGATCTGGAAAATAGCCGGAGCTCTCCAATGCCGTGCGCACAGCATCACCCGCAAAGCCAGCCAGATAGGAGGACAGCGTCAGGGTTTGGCAGGTTGGCGAAGTCGTAAGCAGGTCAAACATGGGGGTGGGAAATCACGCGTTTAGGCGATTCGGCGCAAGATTGCGCTTTCAAATCAGCTGCTTCAGTTATTCGTCGGCGCTGCGCTTACGAACGGCACAAAGGGCGGCGCCTTCGTGGTCTTTCCCATCTTCGCTTGACTCAGCATGCTCTTGCGCGCTTCAGCCTGCTGAAGGAGGTACACCTGTTCGCGCTGGCGGTAGCCGTCCATCAGCACCTGAAGGGAAAACGCATCGGCTTGCAACAATGCTTGCTGACCTTGGAGTTCAAACTGCGCTCTCTGAAGTTGACCTACCGATCTTTCCGCGTCAGTTGAGGAATGTCACGCGCCTTGTGTATCACTTTTACAATTTCTGCTCTTCGCAGCGAAAGATTCTTCAACAGTGCCTGGCTTTGAACGAGGGTTTGCAATCGCAAGTTTCGCAGTCCCATGCATGCGCCCCAATGTTGAGGCGAAGCCGTCTGTTGACCACAGTCTGCCTCTGTACCTACAAATTTTATCTTCTCTGCATCCGTGAGTTGGGGAAGCTTCGAGGAATCGTCAAACTTGGTATCAAGGCCCTTCAGTGTGGCTGAACTATCCCCATTGCCTAACTTGATATCACCCTCTGAAGTTCTTTCCCTTGGTACTGGGGGTAGGTTGAATTTCTCCCGTATTCAGTAAAGTTGTTCGAGTTATTAATTTGATTCAGTATTTTTTCACCTCATCATCATAAACCGCCCATTGAGCCTGCGCATGAATTGAATACATCGCCAGCGATGCAAAAACGCTACCTGAATAAGCTGAGTTCTCATTACTCAAACTCCTTGTCTACAGGCACATTCGACCCGACTCTCAATTCTGCATTTGAGATTAATCTTGTATCAGTCGAACGAAAGCCTACACTCAATCGCACCGATCCAACCACCCAAATCAAAATCGTACTTCCTCTTGTATTGTTCGCCGGAAAACCCACCAACGCCTCCACATCCGTCCAATCCATGCCTTGTTCCAACTTGTCGTAAGCTGCAATCAGTTTGGCTTCTTGACCCGACGTGCCATCGCTGGAACTGTCAGTGCTCCCGCCGCCCCACATGCACTCAGCGCTAACACCGCAGTGCCGCCCAGCACGACCTGCCACATGAGTCGGCGACGGCTCATCATTGATGAAGCACCTGTTGCTTGGGGGGTACCGAGATGATTGGCTTGTTTCATACTGTCTTTCTTTCTGTGGATGCGTTGCTGGACTGTTCGAGCGGCTACAAAGTGGGTTTTAAGTTTCCTGCGAGCCAGACAAAGCGACTCAAGGGCCTAGGTGCAGCTACATAGGGCTTGCCCTGAGAGCATAGCAACCTTTTGAACCTAAAAGACTTACTGAATCTCAAATTTGAACATTTAGGTATGACATTTTGTAATGTCGGCAACAACTTTGGAACTGACTCCCGGCGAGTTGCAGGCCATGCACCGCATGCGCAGCAGCAGACCGATGCAGGCGTCAGTTCCGTTCAGCCCCGCTTCAAGCCAATCTAGGCATTGACAGGAACACAACCCACAACCTGCAGCACAACGCTCACATGGCGCGAGCCATGGGTTCCGGCGCGTAAGCCTGATTTGCTTGCTGCTGTTCAATCGCCTGCGAGTCGCACTCGCGGGCAAGGGTTTGACCATGCTGCTGTGGCAGATCCAGCTGCGCCAGCCGTTGCAGCGATTCGGCCATAGGCTGGTTCGCCACCTGGCGGGCGTCGAGCACGCCATCTTTGAGCATGGCGCCGTCAAGCTGCCCATAGCGAATCTGCCCATCGGCGACGCGAAAGAGATTGATGTCACTCATGCCCTGCGCTCTGGCGCTGGCGGCGATGGCGTAGGCGGTGTTCTCCAAACCCTTGCTCCACGGCAAGCCGTGTTGCTCGGCCACCTGCCTTACATGGCGCAGGCTGGATTCGAGCAGGGTTTGGGAGACAACTGTGAGTGGTGCGCCCTGCACTGCCCGGGTTAGAGTTTCTGGGACCGGTGCCGCACGTTCGGCGCGGGCAATGGATGCGATGGGATCGCCGGGGGTGGGCACGTCACCTATGTCGGGCAGATGGGTATCGAATCCAGCAACTTGAGAGACAGTGCTTGTTGGCCTATCCCAAGTGATTTCGCCCTGGCGACTTGACTGACTGCCAGTTTGTTGCCCCAGCAATTCCCCCTGTGCATTGAGTTCGAACTGTTGCAAGCTATAGCTGCCATCTTCATTTCGGATGCGGCTGTAAACCAAGTACCCTTGCCCGTCGTCAAGGGGCACATGCATGTTGTATTCACCAGTGGTGGCATTGCTTGTGACATGTGCACCATTCTCATAGTGATACAGCGACGATCCATCAGACAACTGTTCAACGCTGAGAATCCCTTGCGGCAGACTGGTATCGGGCGGCTGAACCAGCGCAGGTTTACCGAACGGGGGCACCGCCCCGTTATTGATCACATCTTGCACAGAAGGACCCAGGCGATCAGCACCTTCGTAATACCGGTGTCCATCGTGCGTCGACCACCTCACGTTGCCGAAATTGTCCAATGACGAGTCATGCGCGCTCATCTGGGCCCAATCAGGTTGCTTATGTTGGGGCGCGTCTGACACAGCCATGCCAGCTGCTTGCTGGAACTGCAATCCAACGCCCAGGGTTACAGCCTCAATACCCTGCTCATTGAACGAACCACCGACATTCGCGTGCGCCGCTTCGGCCACCCCGACCACATTGGCTCCCGCGCCAAGCTGCATGGACGGCATGATGTGCCGCGACTCACCCATGGCCACCATGACCAAGTTGTTTTGAACGTTGCTCGGCCAAGCGGTATTGAGCGCTCCATTGGTCATGTCCACTGGGTCGTACAGCAACATCGAATCAATGCGGGTCTGCCCCGCCTCATACAAGCCGGGAATGCCGCGCTCTTGAATCAGGTTAGCCAAAGCAACGGCTTGGGCTGCGCCTCGGCTGAAGCCGCTGAGATTGATGGAGATCTCAGCGTTGGGGTCTTGTTGGCGAATTTCGGTGACGCGATCCTTCAACTGTGTATATGCGCGCTCCACAATCGCATTGGCAATGGGCCCTGCATTGTGGTTCATCGAATCCCAATTGCTCGCCGGAACATCGGGGTTGGCGGCGCCGGGCGTTCCTTGGGGAGCACCTACGCCGGGGCGATAAATGGTATTTTCTTCGCCAAAGGCTCGAATGTGTTGCTGCGCAAGTTGAAACACATTGGTTGGGCTCTCGCCGGGTGCAGGAAACGACCCATTGTTTTGCGTGCCATCCAGATTGATGTTGATCACTTCCGCATGGTTGTTGATCACCGGCTTGACGTTTTGCAGCGGTGGCTGGTAATAAAGACTCTGTAGTGCCTGAACGCCTTCCGGGCTGACCGACTTGTAAGGTGTTGATGCAGTGACGCCCGCGAAGCCCTGTTGTTGCAAAGATCGCGCCAAGTACGGTGTCTTGTTGTCAGCGCCCATTTACCGATCCCCGGTTGATGTCTTTTCGAAACTCTTGATCATCATCAAAATCGATACCTTGAGTTGGCTTTCCTTTGATTTCCCTAACTAGATATTCTCTTCGATCCAGATCCCATTTGGTTGTTGCGCCGGAAGGTAGAAATCTTTGGCTGGGCGGTGTTTTAATGTCTGTGATTAGCCACTTCAATCTAACTGCGTCGTCCTTAACTTCATACACTAGGGCTGGATCGTATTCCCATCTGTCTCGTTGCCGCCCTTCGCGCTGCCAAGGCAAAGTAATATCATTACCTTTGTCCTTGAAATATTCCTTCATGATGGATCGAACATCAATATTTTCCAGAATATACTGACGCCCGTCTTTGAGTTCCCAGCGCACTGAGAAGGGGAAATAACCTTGCAGCATGATTACTGTTCCCGGGGCTATTCCAGGCCCAAATCTTCCCCATGTGCGCTGATTCAAATAAAGCCCTTTCGCAACTTGAGCCCTGCTCACATTCACAAAATTCTCTTTACTCTGCGCAACCCCAAAGCTGTAATACGGAGAGTTTCCGGGAAAATAGTCTCGTTCGCCATTGCCCCCCGTGGTGCCGCAAGCGGAAAGCGCGAAGACCACCAAGATCACCAGCGCGGAGCGCCTAAATAAAGTTGGAATCGAAATCCCCCACCTTTGTTCAGAGAAGCAAGTATTGAGATACATGAGAATCATTTCCAAAAAAGTCGCTTACTCTAAAACGCCGCCTCGCGCAAGCGAAAATACAGCGCCTTCATGGCGCGAGCCAAAACACTCCACACCTGCATGGATCGCGCACCGGCAGCAAACGATTGATAGATATACGAGCCAAAAAGTATGCATTTTAACTGTACTGCATCTGGCGGCCATCCCTCAAATGAATGAAGGCAGCGCTTGCCTCTTGAGGCCTGGCTCACGATCATCGCAATGGAAATCAAAGTAAGCATGATTCCTTTGTCCTGGCTTCAACGGGACCATGCGTTTGGGCTGAATGGGTAGCGCTGGCTGCTGGTCCACAAGGGCCTTGGCCACGAAAGCCTTGATGACAGCATCGCTGTATTGGGCTTCCAGCCAGTTGGCGGGCTGGTAGCTGAGCATGCTGCCCAGCATCTCCTTGTCGGCCTGCCAAAGAGCCAGGTTGCGTTCTGACTGGCTTGCTGGGTCGTTGCCCTGGTACACCTTTTCGATGTATGTGTAGTTGATGTCGTGGTTGCGGGTCACGTCATCCAGAAAGCCGATTGGTCGTACTTGCCAGTCTTGTGCTGTGGGCAGTTCGTTGGTGCCTAACGCTCGCCCACCCGCGTAGTTGGGGCCAGCGTACATGCCATACCTGGGTATAGCTCCGCTGCGGCCGGCCGCTGTTGGGCGATTGAATTCGCTCATTGTTCTTCCTCCCATTTTTCTTATTTCATTTCACGCTCATCCGGTTTTAATGATTCAGACTCTCCACATTGGGCCATTGCACGGCCCTGACTTCTCGGTTTTGTATGTGTACCAGGGAAAACACAGGTGCGGTAGGCACTTGTTTGCGCAGGTCCTTTGGGTCTTCCGTTCTAAGCCAGTAGGTGCGCTCGACGCCCTGGCGCCCACTCATCATGGACTGAATGCCCGACAAACCCGCTGCCCATACGCCGGCCTTGTCGATAGCGGCATCCCCCACTTGGTATGAGCCTGGCGCAAAGAACACCGCACGCGTCGCATGGGGTGGCTTGGGGTCTACCAGGCGCAGGTTGCCCGCTCCCGCCAAGATGCCTTGAGTGGGGTGCTCGGCATATACCTGGCCAAGCCCTTTCACAACCCTTTGAATGTCTCGGGCCACCGGGCGACCTCTTTGGAGGTTGTAGTCCACATCCGCGATGCCGACTCCCACCGCTCTCAGGTCTTTCGCCCAGAAACCATCGTCCAATGCGGTGAAACGGATCACGTTCCCGTCCAGCGAATACCGTGGCCCGGTCAACGCCGTGATGAAATGCACCTTGGCTGTATCGGTGTGCAGTCCTGGCACCAGGTTGGCCTCTTCGTCGGTGGCGGGTTTGTAGCCGAACACCGAAATGCTGCCAATGTTGCGCCCGCTGGCCAGGCGGCTTTGGTGGTGACTTCGCCAATAGAGAATTTGTTGGTCGTCTGGGCTGAAGTTGGGGCGACTCACCCCTGCTACCGGCAACTGTTTGATAGGGCCATAGACGGTGTTTGCGCCAGGAGCAGCCTGCACAGCCATTGTGGCCAGTTGGCCGTAGCCGCTGTTGCCTTTGCAGTCGGGCTGTTCACAGGTGGCCACACCAAACACCGTAGCATCTGCCGTCGTGGGAGTAGCTGGGATACTGCAGCGCTCTTGCCCTCTTCCTGCCCTGGCAGCAGGCGCCAGCGCTGCTCGGCCCAGCGGTATTCGACCATGCGGCAGTAGTAGATGGCGCCGCGGCGGTTGCTGCAGAGATTCACGACCATGTGGTCGCCATTGGGGTGGAATCGCCTGCACCGGCGTCCAGCAAATGGACGTGGTTGCGCGACGGCGCAGATGTCATCGCTGGCAGGTTGTGCCTGCGTGGACGGCGCCCCCACCGGCCCACCGAAGTTGCCAAAGCGCGGTACGCTGGGCGCGCAGGCCGACAGCACAAGCGCAGCCGCGAAACCAACTGTGCCAAGGTGAAATCGAGAGATGAACTGCAATGCGTGAAATTGTTTGAACATAGCGCCTCGTGAACGAAAGATTCGGGCCAACTTCTCAGACTGGCGCCAATGCACGGATGGAACCCATTTTGAGAATGTCGTAGGCTTCCATTAAAAAGCTGTACCTGCAAACGAAAACTCAGGATTCGGCAGTGATTTTTATGGTTTCATGGAATTCAAATAGCCACGAACTCAATTCGGGAGCCATTAATTTTTGGAAAAAATGTTATGTTTGAGGGATGCGTTTCACATCTTGGTCGAAATTGCCCAAGGGTGATGGCGAGTAATTCGGTCAAAGAATGATTCACGCAGACAAAAGGCAAGACCTGGATCCCGTTTGCCTTGTTAACTTCAACATCGTACACAGCCCACTGCGCCTGCGCATGGTTTCGAATGCAGAGCAGACGCAGCAAATATGGTGCTCTTCGAAACTTCTCGAATTCATTATTTGAACTCCTTAGCTACACTAGAAAAAGCGCTTTTCTGAGTGGGCGTGGTGATGGCCCGACCGCCGGTGCCAAGAATCTGTTCAGCCCTGCTGACCGCTGTAACATGGTCAAGTCGAGCTGGTTCCAAAGACCTATGATAACGATATACCAGGCTCAACAAAAACCTCTGCATCAAGCGAGAAAAATCGCAAATCAAGTTGGCTTGGGCCAATTCCGTTTCTTTCCTGCCTTTAGCGTTGCAGATGTAATCAGCCAGGACCTCGTGTGGAAATCCACACTCAAGCGCACATCACCAACAACCCCGATAAACAACGAGTAATGTCTTTCGTTATTCGCCGGGACACCCACCAGCGCCTCCACATCTGTCCAATCCATGCCTTGTACCAGCTTGTCATAAGCCGCAATCAGTTTGGCTTGGCCCGTCGAGGCATCGCTGGAACTGTCGCCGCTCCCACCCTCCACATGCACTCAGCGCCATTACCGCGGCGCCACCCAACACCACCTGCCCCACGATTCGGCGGCGGCTCATCATTGATGAAGCACCGTTGTTTGGGGTACTGAGTTGATTGGCTTGTTTTATACTCCGATTTTATCCATGAGCGCGAGCTCAATTAATATCTATCTGATCTACAACCCGATATCCCTTTAAGATTGGGAAATCCACCTGAAGAATAGGTTTCAGATACGATGCGATAGACCCGTCGATTTTTGAGTATTCAATTAAAAGAAGCCGAAAACACTGCCCAAGCCATACCAGTTCCTTCGGCTTTCCTCGCAGCGCTTTCGAGCTTTAATCCATTCAAATAGATTCTGCGGGTGTAGTGATAATGATTGGAAATCGTGATGCTACCATCAACGCTCCCGCCTTTTGCTCCAAATGCAGGTGCCCAAAGACGCAGGCGCAGTCGGGCACCGAGGCACTGTGATGGCCTGATATCCAGGGTCCACTCAGCTTCATCGGCTCAAGGTGTTCTGTACACGCTTCGGGAAGGGCAGTGGATGTGGCCTTCCCTAAGGGATAGGTTTCACCGCATGTGATCAGTGGTAAAGACGGTCGGGCGATATCAAACTTGCCTTTTGCAAGCAGGATACGGGCTGTCCCGGCATGGACCCCGGCTCTGGCATTTCAAAACCCAATGGAAGTTTGGGAAGCTTGGGGGAATCGGGTAGCAGGTCTGCAGGGTCAATGTGCTCGGGCAACTCAGGCTTTTCGCCTAGGCTGATGGTTGGCATAGGGCCCAAAGGCGTGCGCCGAGGACAATAGAAAATGCTAGCAAAAGGGCGGTTGAACCGACGGCGAATGCTCTACGATGTACACGATAGCTCATTGACTCTCACGTTTTAAATATATCTTATCAAATAGGGATGCCATCATTCCGGGTACGGGGTGGATTGCCATGCTACTTAAGTCCAATAGCGCCGTTACCATCCCTGAGCAAGGCCCCCTACAAATGGCGGAACCTATTGCTCCATCAGGTGCTCACACTGCTCCAGACCATTGGGGGCGCCTCTTCCTTGCCTTGTAGCTAAATGGCATCTTCCCAGGGTCCTTCCATGTTCCCGCCGATCTGGCCATTGGGCAGACCTTTTCATATTTCTGCGTCCACTGTGGATTGAAGCACATGATTGACGATTTTCCAGGTTCCTGAGATCGGCTCCACTCCCACCCAACAATGGGGAGGATAGCCAAAGGCACAGAATGAAAAATACGTCTTGACCGGCTGGGAGATCGTCGTCGAAGAATGCCGTCCCCTGTCCGGTTCCTGGCGGGCAAGCCTCCACATTCCGATTGTCCTTGAGCAGACCACACACATGAGACACTGAAACAAAGCCCCAGACCCAAAAAGCCAGTTATTTTTTCATTTTCAATCCTCCCAGAATCGATCAATCTCTTTCAAAGACACACCACGAGAAGCCGCATTGCCATATGGGCCTGTTTCATACTTCACCGGGTACTCAGTAGGCGCATGGCGCAAGAACTCCTTGGTACCGGCAGCAGTTGTCCCACGGTTTGTTCGCAGACCTTTTCGTCTGGCATGAAACTCCGGTAACCAGCTGAATCGGGGTTGTCGGGCTCATGATGCTCTTTGAGCAAGGCCGCTAACACCTCCACGTTGTCACTGGAGCCAGAGAGAACCGCCAGTTCGTCGTCCATCCCATTTAGATTGAGTTGGCACAGCACCGCGTTATGACCCTGCTTCACCAGAAAGCACCTACAGCTCGTCAAGACCAACAACCAGTTCATACTCGGCCTGGGTGAGTTTCAAGCCCTCGAGGTAGTCTTTGGCGTCGGCATTTGGGTTGGGCAGCAAAATCAGTGTGGCGGTCTGTTCAATGAGCGCGGCTGAGATGTCGCTGTTGAGCGCATCCTGCGGACTTTGCGTGGCAAAGATGCCTAAACCATTTTGTTTTCGAATGGTCTTTTGCTTGTTCTTGGCAAAGTCCTTCAACCCCCTTGCCTTCCAGAACCTTCCAGAACTCGTCCATCACATAAATGAAGGGCCGGCCATCGATCAAGCTTTCCATGCGGTGAAGCAGGTACTGAATGATGGGTTCGCGCGTCTTGCTATCTTCGATGACTTCGGTGTAGTCGAACCCAATGATCTTGGCGCCTTCAAGATCGATGTTGTCGGTTGGGTTGTCAAACACCCAGGCGGCTGGGCTGCCCTTGCACCAGAGGGAAAGCGCCTCATAGACTGTCTTCCCCATATTGGGCAGGTTCTTTTCGGGTAAGTTGCTCATGGTGCGCAAATGTATGGGCGTGTCGAGAATGGCACGCACGGGCAATGTATCAGGTCTTCCTGCTCGGAAGGTGAGTACTTCCTCCTTGCCACACAGGGTTTCAACCAGCTCGACAAGAAACTGCTCGTTTTTCTGGGTGTGTTTTCACACTGCAGGGGGTTGAAACCCGTTGGGCGCCCCTTCTCCAATGTGAAGTAGCGACCACCGCAGGCTCGAATGAAAATTTCGGCACCTCTGTCTTTGTCGAAGAAGAAAACCGTAGGTTCGGGCTCGATCTTCTGCACTTGCGCCAGCAGAAAGTTAATCAAGGCGGTCTTACCGGTACCCGATTTTCCAATCACCATGAAGGCACGGCCTTTTCGCCCAAAGAATATTCATGAGGGCGCGTGGCATGAAAGTTGAAATGGTAGGCTTGGTTGTTCAGCGTTTGCAAAATGCTGACCGATGGCCCCCACGGGTTGAAATTCGGTTTCCGGTGGCGAAGTTGTGCAATGGGCTCAAACCTGAAAATTCAGCGAGCTCAGGTTACGATGCGCGGCCGAAAGCGCCAATTGCAGGGAAGCTGGGTGAGCAAAACGCCGCAGCGACAGCGACATCCTCCTTAACTGTCACAAAGCTGGCCCCCGACAATTGAGCACGAGCTTGTGCGATATTATTGTATAGTTCTTCTTGATCGGATGCGAAGACTGCCATATTGAAATGGTACTGACCCAGCACAAAATTGCCGGAAGCAAGCTGATCCATCGCAAAATCCAACTCCACAATCTGGCTCACCGCTTTGTCTTCTGAAGACAGCATAGCCCCTTTCGTGCGCTCCAATGTCTTCATGGAGTCGTACCGACTCATAGGTGTAAATGAGTGAGTAATGACGTACTCGAATTCGAGATATTTAAGTCCATTCAAATACCAGGCCAGGAGCTGTCCGCATACTCCTTTATGCGTTCAGAATGGCGCCAAAAATTATTCCATTCGCGCCGCGAATAGCGAAATCGCCACTCCCAAGTGAAAACATGTGTTTGCTGGTGGTGGCAACAATCGTAAATTGGCGCAGTCAGAACAGGCACTGGCTCATCCACATGATTCACCAAATAGCCAAAGTAATTCGAGGTTTTCGGAAAAAACCTGTTTGTGGATGCTTTCATAGAGACCCAGCCGATAAGGGGAGTAATCCTGCAGGAGTGCCTCGACATTGCCCACCAGTTCATAGATTTTTTCGAGGTAGGCTTTTTGCTCTTTTTGTAATACATTGATGTCCCTGGATATCGCTGCAAAACGTTTCCCGCTCACCACCGGTCGGTAGATCATGGTCAAGTACAGCTCGTTTTGCATTAGACGCTTGCCTGTCAAGCGCTCCATGTAGCTATCATGCAATTGTTGACTGAATCGGTGTGCGTACCGCCCTTCACTTTTGATGGGCCGCCGCCGACGAACATCGTGTGCCCAAAATGCTATATTTTCAAAGTCTGGAGCGCGAAGGCTCTGCAACAAGCTATTGAAAGTCTTATGACGATGCTCAAGCTCCCAATCCTCGCGTCCAACGAAAGGAAAGCCGCTGAGCAACCACGTAACCAGGTAGTCCCCTTCGCGCGACTTCACTACATGAACGTCTACATGTGAACTGAATGGTATGAAATTGGCGTAGCTGGCATCGTGTGACACAAAAGACATGGGAGTTCAAACCTTTTGAGGTTTCGCTGATATTCAGGACAAGGTCATTCTCGATACGGCTGCATATTTCTTTTTTTGCCCGCCTCTTTATGGGGTCCAAACACCCAAGCGCCGTCGTAGTCGGCGAGATTTTTCGGTAAAAATCGAAAAACCAAGTTCAGGCCAATCAAACGAAATATCATTTCGTCCTTTTTCGCTGCAAGTCGCATAAGGAAAATTATCAACGGAATTGCCAGAAGAATGTACAACGAAAGATACATGGCCAGCAGGAGCGGTCCACCTGCCCCTACAAGAAAAGGTACATACGGCACGCCCAGAATCATGGGCGGCCTAGTACATCCTCTAAAGAGAACATCCTTTTGCATACTTAATTAAGTGCCAGCGTCGTCAGAGTCACTGCCACCGCTACTGCAATCCGCAATATAGTTATCACCACCGGCGCGACCATCCTGTAGATCGCCAACAAACCAGCCGGCGATCGTGGCGGCACCGCCGATCAGCAGACCTCCAATGAGTACTGGTGCAACATCGGACAAGCGCTTGTGCGCAAATGCAATTTGATACCCGGCAAAGACCACGGCGATGGTGACAATTGAGATGGAAGCTACTCGTAGAATTGTTTCAAAACGAGCGAAGAATCCTGTCACTTTGTCGCAGGCTTCTTCAAAAGAAGCCGCCCATAGGTCGGGCGTATATGCGACCATCAAAATGGCGATGGTGATCAGGATAAGAACTTTGAATTCGGATCCGGGGCGGGTCAGGTATTTTGACGTCATTTTTAGTATTAAAAATTAAAAAACAAACGACGCATCTGCGTTTGAAGATGCTTCGCCCCTTTGGGTTGATTCAGCGATTGGTCTTTCGCCTTTCGCTGGTTTTTCAGGCCCCCCTGAAGACACAGTTGAATGAAGCAAAGCCCTGCCCCTTTTTGGGCAACAACGGATGTGCTCTCACTCGAAATTCAATGCACTGCTTTTTGGTTCCTCACGCGATACCAATAATGCGTCGATTCGCATCGGAATATCGGGCGGCCCACGAGGAGCAGTCGCTGATTGAATCAATCTCGTTTTACGGATCTCTCGCCCACTCCCACCAACTGAGTGGGAATCGAGTTGAGTGCCTGGTCCGATACCGGCCCAATTGAAGGATTTACCGCACCTGGACCAGGCACAGGTATGGCAGACCGGCCTTCTCGCCAGTCTCAACCTCTTGCTTAGCGTGATGGGCGGCCGAAGCCTGAATTGCATCTGCAGTGGTGGCCAGCGACGTCGAGGGAAGGAATTTCTCGAATCGCATACGGCTCGGGGTATTCGCTGCCCGTGTGGAACTGCGTCGCTTCAGCCGATGAAACGACTTTGAGCGGGACACCGTCCTGCCTGGCGGGCTTTCGAGACTTAGCTGCCGTAAGCAGTAACCGCCACGAATCGCGTCTTGCTTTTTGTTGGGCCGAGTTGTGCCTTGCGAATGGAAGCGAAGACCTTTTGGACGTAGCCGTGTTCAAAGCCGGTGGAGAAATTGCCGGAGTAATAACAGCTGAACGCCTTGCCCCAGTCTTGCGCCCTGTCGTAGCACTCCCTCAAAATGCGTGAGCCCGCTTTGAGATTTGCGCAGACGTCGAACGCCTCGGCGTAGGTGTTCAGGCCGTATTTGGCAAGGTTGTAGCGATTGACTTGGGAAATGCCCACTGAGAAGTTGTAGCCTTCTTTCTTGAGCTGGCGGACGGTTGCCAGCGCTTCTTCAAGATTGGTGGGCTGTCTAGCGAGGTAGCCGCCCACCACACCGATGGCAAACGGGTTGCGAGAGGACTCCACGCGCACCACATGCTGCATGACCTCTTTGGGGACGGCCAGATCTGGGCAATCGAGCATGGCGTCTAGCGCTTGACAGAACGCCCACAGGCCCTGCCCGGTCCATCGGCGGACAAGGCCTTCGTCGGTGAGGGATTGGCGAACATGCTGTAAGAGGACGTGAACAAAAGTTGTACGCGTCGAATTGTATCTTACAACTTACCCTGCAGTCATTAACTGGGTATTTGGGACTACATTTTTACCCTGCATTGGGTATGCGGTACACATTGTTACAGTGTGCCACCCTTGGCTTCAATGCCTTATCTCGGTGGCTCCCACTGCATGGAAGACAGCGAGTGCTTCTACCGTGGCTTTGACATCGTGCACACGGAGCACATGGGCGCCACGGTCAGCAGCCAGAAGAGCCGCGGCCACACTGGCTGTCACGCGGCGCTCGGGCTCCTGAATGCCTGTCACTGCGCCCAAAGAAGATTTGCGAGACCATCCAACCAGCAGGGGGTAGCCGAGCGAAACGAAGTGCGCCTGGCGTGAGAGCATCGAAAAGTTCTGCTCCACCGTTTTTCCGAAGCCGACGCCGGGATCCAGTGCAATGCGCGCCGACTCGATGCCCTGCGCCTCCAGAGCTTGCGCACGTTGCTGCAAGAAAACAGCCACGTCTTCAACCACATCTCCCTTCATCGGCGCCATTTGCATGGTTTGTGGGTCTTTGTGCATGTGCATGGCGCAAATGCCGCAAGAAGGGTGTGAGGCCACCGCCGCTTCTGCTCCGGGCTGTCGAAACGCCCAAATGTCATTGATGATGTCCGCCCCCAAGTCCAAGACGGTGCGCATCACCTCGGGTTTGTAGGTGTCGACCGAGACAGGAACACCCAGCTTCACCGCTTCGCGCACCACCGGAACCACGCGCCCGAGCTCCTCGTCGAGCGGCACCGCCGGCGCGCCTGGGCGGGTGGATTCACCGCCGATGTCAAGAATCTCTGCGCCCTCTTTCAACAGTTGTTCCGCGTGGCGCAGCGCCAGGCGGCTCGTCGCGTGGGCGCCACCGTCCGAGAAGGAGTCGGGCGTGACGTTGACGATGCCCATCAGCCGGGGCTGAGAGAGGTCGATGCGAAAGTTGGCGGTTTGCCAGTACATAGGGATAGCCTTGATCAGCGATGCGGTTCAAATAGGCAAAGAAAAACGGGGCCATCGGCCCCGTTTGCTCTGCAAACAAGATGAGCAGTGCCCGACTCTCGATCAGGCCGCTGAAGGCGCTGGATCGGTTGTCACGGCGGGGGTGCCACCGCTTCCGTCGCCACCGCCGACGCTGGGGTTGCGCGGCGTCCAGTCTTTCGGCGGGCGCGGAGGCTTCCCAGCCATGATGTCGTCGATCTGATCCGAGTCGATGGTCTCCCATTCCAGTAGGGCCTTGGCCATGGCGTGCATCTTGTCGCTGTGCTCTTCAATGAGGTCGCGTGCAAGTTTGTACTGCACGTCGATGATGCTGCGCACCTCGGCGTCAACCTTCTGCATGGTCTGTTCGCTCATGTTCGTGGTCTTGGTGACCGAGCGACCCAGGAACACTTCGCCCTCGTTTTCTGCGTACACCATGGGGCCCAGCGCATCGGTCATGCCATAACGCATGACCATGTCGCGGGCGATGGAGGTGGCTCGCTCGAAATCGTTGGACGCGCCGGTGGTCATCTGATTCATGAAAACCTCTTCGGCGATTCGACCACCGAACAGCATGCTGATCTGGTTCAGCATGTATTCCTTGTCGTAGCTGTAGCGGTCTTGCGCAGGCAGGCTCATCGTCACTCCGAGGGCACGGCCGCGGGGGATGATCGTCACTTTGTGCACAGGGTCACACTTGGGCAGCAGCTTGCCAATGAGGGCATGACCGGCTTCATGGTAGGCCGTGTTGCGACGCTCTTCTTCCGGCATGACCATGCTCTTGCGTTCCGGGCCCATGAAGATCTTGTCTTTGGCCTTCTCAAAATCCTGCATTTCGACGGTGCGCGCATTGCGGCGAGCCGCCATCAGGGCCGCTTCGTTGCAAAGGTTGGCCAGGTCAGCGCCGCTCATGCCGGGCGTGCCGCGGGCGATCACGCTGGCATTGACATCGGTGCCCAATGGCACTTTGCGCATGTGCACATTCAGGATTTGTTCGCGGCCACGAATATCGGGCAGCGTGACGTACACCTGCCGGTCGAATCGCCCTGGGCGCAACAGAGCAGCGTCCAGAATGTCAGGGCGGTTGGTCGCGGCCACCACGATCACGCCAAGGTTGGTTTCGAACCCGTCCATCTCAACCAGCATCTGGTTGAGGGTTTGCTCGCGTTCGTCGTTGCCGCCGCCCAAGCCAGCGCCACGCTGGCGACCCACGGCATCGATTTCGTCAATGAAGATGATGCACGGGGCATTCTTCTTGGCGTTCTCGAACATGTCGCGCACCCGTGCGGCGCCCACACCGACGAACATCTCCACGAAATCCGAACCGGAGATGCTGAAAAACGGCACTTTGGCTTCGCCCGCGATGCCTTTGGCCAGCAGGGTCTTGCCTGTACCGGGAGGTCCCACCAGCAGAAGACCTCGCGGAATCCGACCGCCAAGCTTCTGAAATTTCTGAGGGTCCTTCAGGAAGTCGACAACCTCTTTGACTTCTTCCTTGGCTTCGTCGCAGCCAGCCACATCGGCAAAGGTCACTGCGTTGTTGTTTTCATCCAGCATTCGGGCTTTGCTCTTGCCGAAACTGAACGCACCGCCCTTGCCTCCACCCTGCATCTGTCTCATGAAGTAGACCCAGACGCCAATCAGCAAGAGCATGGGCCCCCAGCTGATGAGAATGCTCATCAACAGGCTTTGTTCTTCGCGCTGGCGCACATTGAACTTCACGTTGTTGTTGATCAGGTCGCCGATCAGGCCGCGATCGAGGTAGGTGGCGGTGGTCTGGATGCGGCGGTCGTCTTGGGTGACGGCCGCGATCTCGGTGCCGCTGGGAGACTCCTGAATGGTGGCGGACTTGATCTGCCCGGCTTTCACCTGCTGCAGGAAGTCGGAGTACCCGATCGTGCCGGTTCCCGCGGCAACACGTCCGTCGAATTTCTGGAAGACAACGAACAACACCATGGCGATGACCATCCACACGGCGATTTTCGAAAACCACTGGTTGTTCAAATCCGGCTCCTGGCTATAACAAACTTGTCGAGAAATGACATATGTGCTTCATTTTAGAACTTTCAAGAAGCCCTGCCACTGATGAATGCCATGGCAATGGCTATCGGAACCATAGGTCTGCTAATGAATTACTTGCCTGTTTTGAGACCCATTCCCACCAAAAAGGTTTCAGATGACTTGTCGCGAGAGGCTTTGAGCTTGAACGGCTTCACCACCTTGAAGGTCTGGCGAAACAGCGCCACCATGGGGTCATAAGCGCCGCCGTGAAACAGTTTGACCACCAGACTCCCATGCGGTTTGAGGTGGTTCACACTGAATTCGACGGCGAGTTCGATGAGGTCTGAGATGCGCGCGGCATCTGCCGAACCGATTCCCGAAAGGTTTGGCGCCATATCGGAGACAACCACATCGACGGCGGACAGGTTTCGTTCCTCCAGTGCCGATTCCAATGCATGCAGCACGGGGGCTTCACGAAAATCGCCCTGAATGAAGTGCACGCCCTCGACCGGTTCCATGGGGAGGATGTCCAGCGCCACGATATGGCCGTTCAACGCGCCCACAGCAGCGCCGCTGGGGCTCAAGCTGGCGCGCAGGTATTGACTCCAGGCGCCTGGGCCGAGCCGAGGTCCACCACGGTGTCCCCAGGCCGAATCAGACCCAGGGCTTCGTCAATTTCCTTGAGTTTGTAGGCCGCTCAGGCCCGGAAGCCTCCTTTTGTGCCAGGCGCACATAAGGGTCGTTCACGTGCTGATTGAGCCACGCCTTGTTGACCTTCTTGCTCTGCGTCTTGACTTTCATGCCCATGAAGGACTTTCCATGCGGTGTAAACAACGATAATTGTCCCATGCCCCAGATTCAACTCACCCCCGCCCAGCGCAAAGTTCACCGCGCCGATGCCCACCACCTCGACCCCGTCGTGCTCATCGGAGGCGACGGTTTGAGCCCGTCGGTCAAAAAAGAGATCGATGCGGCCCTGAACGCCCACGGTTTGATCAAGGTGCGCGTATTCAGCGACGACCGCGTGGCACGCGAGGAGATGTTTCAAACAATTACCGAGGAACTCAGTGCAGCGCCGATTCAGCACATTGGTAAGTTGCTGGTGCTGTGGCGCCCCATTCCCGAAAAAGCCAAGGCCGCCGATGAAGACCGGATGCCAGGGCCTCGCGATGTCAAGGTGCTGAAGTTCAGCAAGCGCGGCGGACAGCGCCCGGAGGTGAAGATGGTCCGCGTGCTGGGCAACCAACGTCTGACGCCCGGGGGCCAGGTCAAACGTGCCAAGGTTCTGAAAAAGAGCATCAAGAAGTCGGCCCCCTGAGCCGATTCTTTGATTCTGCAGGGGCCGCCGTGGCCGCCCGCAACCGATCGCCAGTCTTGAAACTTCGTGCCAAGGGCACCATCTGAGACCGCATGAACCCCTCTGCCACCGCCAACCCCCTCCTCGACTTTTCCGGCCTGCCGCGATTTGATGCCATCAAGCCAGAGCATGTGGCACCGGCGGTGGATGAGCTCCTCAAGACGGCGAGCGAGGCGCTGGAAACCGTGGTTCAAGCCGATTTTCCTGCGGACTGGACGACGATGGCGGCCACGCTCGATGTGGCCACCGAGCGGCTGGGCATCGCCTGGGGCGCTGTGAGCCACTTGAATGGCGTGGCGGACACCCCGGCTCTGCGCGCGGCTTACAACGAAGCGCTCCCACGCGTCACCGAGTTCTACACGCGCATGGGGGCCGATGAACGCTTGTATGCCAAGTACAAGTCCATGGATGTTTCGCTGCTGACCGATGAGCAACGCCAGGCCCATAAAAACGCCATGCGGGGCTTTGTTCTTGGTGGCGCCGAGCTGCAGGGAGCTGACCGGGAGCGGTTTGCATGGCTGCAAGAGCGCCAGGCCGAGCTGACGCAGAAGTTCAGCGAGAACGCGCTGGACGCCACCGACGCATTTGCCCTTTTTGTGAGCGCTGAAGAGTTGACCGGCGTGCCCGATGATGTCTTGAAGGCAACGGCGGCCGCGGCCCAGTCGGACGGCAAGACGGGTCACAAGATCACCTTGAAGATGCCGGTATACCTGCCGGTGATGCAGTTTGCGCACAACAGCGGGCTGCGCGAGCGACTCTACCGGGCCTACGTGACGCGTGCCAGCGAGCAGGCCGACGACGATGCCAAGGTTTGGGACAACTCCGCCGTGATGGTGGAACTGTTAGCCTTGCGCCAGGAAGAAGCCCGCCTGCTGGGGCATCGCCATTTTGCGGATGTGTCGCTGGTTCCGAAGATGGCTGAGTCGCCCGAGCAGGTGGTGGCGTTTCTTCGTGAGCTGGCTGTCAAGGCCAAGCCCTATGGGGAAAAGGACCTGGCAGACCTCAAATCGTTTGCCACGGGCGAACTGGGCCTGAAAGACCCACAGCCCTGGGATTGGCCTTATGTGAGCGAGAAACTGAAGGAAGCGCGCTACGCCTTCAGCGAGCAAGAGGTGAAACCCTACTTTCCGCTCGACAAGGTGTTGGCGGGTTTGTTCCAGATTGTGGAGACCCTCTTTGAAGTGGCCATTCGCCCCGATGAGGCGGCGGTGTGGCACCCCAGCGTGCGCTTCTTCCGCATCGAACGCCGCACCGATCATGGCGCCCAACTGGTGGGGCAGTTCTATTTGGATCCATCGGCCCGCAATGGCAAGCGGGGTGGCGCCTGGATGGACGATGTGCGCGCGCGCTGGATGCGTCCGGACACGAAGCAGTTGCAAACCCCGGTGGCGCACCTGGTGTGCAATTTTGCCGATGGGGTGGACGGCAAGCCAGCCCTGCTGACACACGACGACGTGATCACGCTGTTCCATGAGTTCGGACACGGCCTGCACCACATGCTCACCCAGGTGAACGAGCACGATGTGTCGGGCATCAGCGGTGTGGAGTGGGACGCGGTGGAGCTGCCCAGCCAGTTCATGGAGAACTTCTGCTGGGAGTGGGATGTGCTCAAGCACATGACGGCACACGTGGACACGGGGGCGCCCCTGCCCCGCGAATTGTTCGACAAGATGCTGGCGGCCAAGAACTTTCAGAGCGGTTGGCAGACCTTGCGACAGGTGGAGTTCTCCCTGTTTGACATGCTGCTGCACAGCCAGCCGACACCGCCGGCGAGCAACGAGGCGATTCTGGCGCTGCAGCAAGCGGTGCGCGACGAGGTGGCGGTGCTGATGCCGCCGCCCTACAGCCGCACCGCCCACACCTTCAGCCATATTTTTGCGGGCGGGTATTCGGCTGGCTATTACAGTTACAAATGGGCCGAGGTGTTGTCAGCCGATGCCTATGCCGCGTTTGAAGAAGCGGGCAAAATCTCCGGCCGAGGCACGTTGGATGTGGCCACTGGTCGGCGGTACCGGGAAGCGATTCTGGAGGCTGGTGGCAGCCGCCCCGCCATGGAATCGTTCAAGGCGTTTCGTGGGCGTGAGCCGGGCATCGATGCCTTGTTGCGCCACCAGGGAATGGCCTGAACCCTGCCCACAGCAGAAGCCGTTTTCCATTGCTTTTCATGTGAACGACAGACGAGAAAGATGCCGATATGAAACGAGTCCCAACCCTTCTTGATCTGAGCCACGGTGGCCGCCAGGCTGCCGCCATTGGTGTCGTTTTGTTGACGGCCGCTGCCGGTCTGGCGCAGGCCCAGCAGGTGTACCGGATCGTGGGCCCCGATGGGAAAGTGACCTTTTCGGACCAACCACCGGTCGCTGCGGCCAAAGCCGCCACGCCAGTGGCCAAGGCGGGTGGCGGCGAGGCCGCCGGCGCGTCTGGGACCCGCCTGCCGCTGGAGCTGCGCAAAGTGGTGAGCGAGTACCCGGTTGTGCTGTACACCGGCAAGGATTGTGCTCCATGCAACAGCGGGCGCAATATGCTCACGAGTCGCGGTATCCCGTTCACCGAGAAGACGGTTGACAACAACGAGTCGACCGCAGCCCTGAAACAGCTCAGTGGTCAGACCTCGATTCCCCTGCTGACCATTGGCAGCCAACAGCTCAAAGGCTATTCGGACACCACCTGGGCGCAATACCTGAAGGCCGCGGGCTACCCGGAAACCTCGGCGTTGCCCAGGGGTTACCGCCAACCGAATGCCACGCCGCTGGCGGAAGCCAAGCAGGCCGGCGCGCCCACCAGCACTGGCAAAGCGGCAGAAGCCCCGGCCGAGGCGGCCAAGCCCGAGCCGGAAGTGCCGGTCACGCCGACCAATTCCGGCATTCGCTTCTGACAAGCGAGGTCTTTCCAGCGCAAGGGCTGCGTCTGGACAGAAGAAAAGGCGCCTTGGGCGCCTTTTTTCATTTGGGTCCGCCAGCCGGGCGGCGTTCAAAAAGTCAGGGTGCGCACGCCCGAAGGGGTTCCCAGCAAACAGACTTGTGCCCGTTGATGGGCAAAGACGCCCACGGTCACTACGCCTGGCCATTGGTTGACTTCGCTCTCGAAGGCCAGTGGCTCGGTGATCTGCAGGCCGGTGACGTCAAGAATGTGTTGCCCGTTGTCGGTGACCAATGGAGCCCCGTCTTTCAAGCGCAGCTTTGCTTTGCCGCCCTTGGCTTCGAATTGGCGAGCAATGCGCGCTGCGCCCATGGGGATGACTTCCACGGGCAAGGGAAACGAGCCGAGCGCCTTGACCAACTTGGTTTCGTCGGCAATACAGACAAACCGGCGCGATTGCGCCGCCACGATTTTTTCCCGGGTCAATGCGGCTCCGCCGCCCTTGATCATGTGGCCCTGGGCATCGATCTCGTCGGCCCCGTCGATGTACACCGACAGTTCCTCGACCTCAGCGGCCTCGAGCACCGGAATGCCGAGCGCTTTCAATCGCGCGGTGGACGCTTCAGAGCTGGACACGGCGCCCGGCACCTGGTCTTTCATGGTGGCCAGCGCATCGATGAACTTGTTGACGGTGGATCCGGTGCCCACGCCGACGATCTCGCCAGGGGTCACGTACGCCAGGGCCGCTTGGCCCACCAGGGTTTTCAATTCGTCTTGGGTCATTTGAGACAATCGGGGGTCAAAACTTGATTATCACCATGTCATTGCTTCCCTACGCCCTCGCACGCCCCGTTCTCTTTGGCATGGACCCTGAGACAGCCCATGAAGTGACACTGAGCGGCCTGGCTGCGGTGCAACGGTCGCCGCTGACTTGCCTCTATGGCGAGAGCCGTGTCGATGACCCGCTGATGCTGGCCGGGTTGCGTTTTCCGAACCGGGTGGGTCTGGCAGCGGGGCTGGACAAGAACGCCCTTTGTATTGATGGGCTGGCCGCCATGGGCTTTGGTTTTGTCGAAGTGGGCACGGTGACCCCGCTGGCGCAGCCGGGCAATCCCAAACCGCGCATGTTTCGATTGCCCAAGGCGAACGCCCTGATCAACCGGCTGGGCTTCAACAACGAGGGTTTGCAAGCCTTTCTGCACAACGTGCAGCAAGCGCGGTTTCGCCAGCAGGGTCACGACCTGCCCATGCTGCTCGGGTTGAACATTGGCAAGAACGCCGTCACCCCCATCGAACGGGCCACCGAAGACTACCTGACTTGTCTGGATGGGGTGTATCCGCACGCGGACTACGTCACCGTCAACATTTCGAGTCCCAATACCCAGAACCTGCGCAGCCTGCAAAGTGATGAGGCCCTGGACGCGCTGCTGAGCGCCGTGACCGAGCGCCGGGAACAGCTCGCCCAGCGCCACGGCAAGCGCACACCGATCTTCGTGAAGATCGCGCCCGACCTGGACAGCGCCCAGATCGACGTGGTGGCCGCCACCTTGCAGCGCTATGGCTGCGACAGCAACGGTCAGGCCAACAATGCCTGGGGCGTGATCGCCACCAACACCACGCTCAGCCGCGACGCGGTGCAGGGATTGCCTCACGCGAGCGAAACGGGCGGGCTCTCGGGGGCACCCGTGCTTGAAATGAGCAACAAAGTCATTGCACAACTGCGCGCCAAATTGGGCGTCGGGTTCCCGATTGTGGGCGTTGGCGGCGTGATGAGCGCGGCCGACGCGGTGAGCAAGGTGCAGGCTGGCGCGGATCTGGTGCAGATCTACACCGGGTTGATCTATAAGGCCCTGCCCTGGTCCGCGAATCGGCCCAGGCGATCAAGGCACTCAAGCGCTGATCAGGTTCGCCACGTAGTCGCCCAAGGCCAGCGAGCTGGTGAGGCCGGGCGACTCGATGCCAAACATGTTGACCAAACCCGCCACGCCGTGCGTGGCCGGGCCGTCAATGCGGAAATCCGCCGCTGCGTCGTTCGGCCCACTGATCTTGGGGCGAATGCCGGCGTAGCCCGGGTGCAGCGAACCGGCCGGCAAACCCGGCCAGTAGCTGCGCACAGCGGCTTCAAACTCGGCCGCCCGCGACGCATCGGCCTGAAAATCGTCGGAGCTGTCCACCCATTGCACATCCGGTCCAAACTTGGCCTGCCCGCCCAGATCGACCGTGAGGTGAATGCCCAGGCCCGCCAGATGCGCCTGAGGATCGGGCGCCGGGTAAATCAGGCGCTCAAACGGTGAGCGGCCCGACAAAGTGAAGTAATTGCCCTTGGCGAAATAGACGCGCGGGATGTGCTCTGGGGCCAGCCCTTCGGTGCGCTGCGCGATGGCCACCGCGTGCAAGCCCGCCGCATTGACCACCGTCTTGGCCTGCAAACGCGTGCCGTCCGCCGTTTCCACCAACACGCCATCGGCATTCGCGGCCAGCCGCACCACCTCGGTATGGCAAGCCACCATGCCGCCCGCGTTTTCCAGATCGCCCTGCAAGGCAAGCATCAGGCCGTGGCTGTCGACGATGCCAGTGGAGGGCGAAAGCAATGCGGCCACACAGGCCAGCGCCGGCTCCAAAGCCAGCGCCTCCTCGCGGCTGAGCATTCGCATGTCGTCCACGCCGTTGCGGGTGGCCTTGGTCAGGATCGCCGGCAATCCCGCCGCCTGAGCCGTATTCGTTGCCACGATCAGCTTGCCGCAGGCCTTGTGTGCAATGCCGCGCTTGGCGCAATAGGCATACAGCGCCTTGCGCCCTTCCACGCACAGCCGCGCCTTCAATGAACCTTCGGGGTAATAAATGCCCGCGTGGATCACCTCGCTGTTGCGCGAACTGGTGCCCATGCCAATGCCTGCTTCGCGCTCCAGAACCATCAGTTCGCGTCCGCGCAGGGCCAAGGCGCGGGCCACGGCAAGGCCCACGACGCCTGCACCGATGACGACGCAATCTACTGGTTCGATATGGATCATTTGGTCTGGTTTCTGTTCTTGGTGGGTGGTCGCATCAACGCAACCGAGGCAGCGGACAGCCATTATCTTGTGATCGATGGCTGCACATGCCTGCTGGGAGGTGTTGTGATCAGTGTCGCGTGGGAATCTGGAAATCGCCGTTGTACAAGGCACCTTCTTGGCCGTTGGCGCTTTTTGCAGACCAAGGGGACTTTTTCAGCCCTGTTTAAACTGGTCCTCCGAACCACCGATCCAACGAACCTCCGATCCAACGCAACTGATGCCCCTGACCACCCTCCTCCCCGATCCGCTCGCCGCCCTGTTGGCTGCCGCGCTGGCCATTGGCGTTGCGCTGGTGTTGCATGCGGTGGTATTTCGGGTTTTGAAGCGTGTGGCCCTGGGCGGCGACAGTGCGAGCGATGGCGTGTTGATCAGGCGTCTGTCGAGTCCGACGCGGGTTTCGCTGGTGGCGCTGGCGCTGGTTTTGGTGGCCCGAGAGGTGCCGATGCTGTCGGCGGTCTGGGGCAAGGTGGCGAGCTTTGTGATGCCGATTCTGGTGGGGTGGATGGTGTTGGCCATCTTGCGCGCCTTGATCGAGTCGATGCGGCTGCGGACCGACATTGCGGTTGAAGACAACCTCAAGGCCCGGCGCCGGCGCACCAAGCTGACCATGCTCAACCGGCTGGTGACGTTCATCGTGGTGTTTGTTGTGATCGGCTTGGTGTTGCTTTCGATTCCCGGTGTGCGGGACGTGGGTGTGACGCTGGTGGCTTCCGCGGGTTTGGCTGGGCTGGCTGTGGGCGCGGCGGCGCAGCCCGCGCTCAAATCGTTGATTGCGGGCGTGCAGATGGCTTTGACCGAGCCGATCAATATCGACGACGTGGTGATCGTGGAGGGCGAATGGGGCTGGATTGAAGACATTCACACGACCTATGTGGTGGTGAAAATCTGGGACGAGCGGCGCCTGATCGTGCCCACCACCTACTTTCTCGAAAAGCCTTTCCAGAACTGGACCAAATCCACCGCACAACTGCTCGGCGCGGTCAAGCTCTACCTTGACCCCGCCACGCATATCGAACCGATTCGCCAGGAGTTCGAACGCCTGATCAAGGCCCACCGGTTGTGGGATGGGCGCTACCAGGCCGCCCAGGTGACGGGGGCCGAGCGCGATGCGATCGAACTGCGCTTGTTGATGAGCGCCAAGGATTCGCTGGTGTTGTTCGATTTGCGGTGCGAAATCCGCGAAGCCATGCTGGACTGGCTGGCGGTCAACCAACCGGAAGCCTTCGCCCGCACGCGTCTGGCAACTCCAGATGGGATTTCGATCACCGGGGATGGGCAGCAGCCTGATTGAATCACCCAGTGAATGGTGCGCCTATTTGGTGCGCCTTTTGATACTTTGGGTCGGGCAAAGGGTGTGGGTTCTTTGGGTGGCTCGACGGGCATCCGTTTCATCGTGGGACAAAAGAGATGAAGCTCAAACAATGGCTTGAAGTGGAAAGCGCTCTGATGGGCTGGAAAGACGTGCCTGGGCCGGGTGCTTTGGGCAAGCTCCCTCAAAGCCGTTGATTGGTCACTTGCGCGCCGCCCCTCCCCGTTTGTAACGCACAGACTCCCACATGTTCCGGCGTTTGATGGATTCGATTTACAGCTCGGTTCCTGCCGAGTTCGAGAGTGTGTTCGAGGCTGTGGATGTCGAATTTTCTGGATAACGCACTTTCCCGGGAAGCAGCAAGCATGGCTGATTGCCCTCGAACGACGCGACGTTAGCGCCACCTCTCAGCCATCGGCCAACACCGACCGCAGGTGCCCCAACAGCCGATACAGCTCTTCCTGCTCCGGTTGCCCCAGGCCCGCAAACAAGGCGTTGAGCCATTCGTCGTGTTCGGCGGCCATTCTCTTGAAATGCTGGGCGCCGGCCGGCGTGAGGCGCACCACCAGCGCACGGCGGTCGTCGGGATCTTCTTCGCGTTGCACCCAGCCTTCTGAGACGAGTTGATCGGTGAGTCCGGTCACGTTGCCGCCCGTGACCATCAGGTCGCGCGAAAGCACCTTCATGCGCAGCCCCTCACGGTGGCGGCTGAGTTGGGCAAGGTAATCGAAGCGGGCCAGCGTGGTGCCAAAGCGGCTGCGCAGGCGCTGGCTGATCTGCTGTTCGATCTGGGTGCTGCAGGCCAGCAGGCGCAGCCAGAGGCGTATCGCCTGATGATCGTCGCCAGACACGCCCGCTTCCTTGCCAATGTGGGCATCGCTCAGGGTCGGGGCGGCGGCCCTTGGGGTCGGTTGTTTCATGGTTGGCGGTGAATGTAAGGCTGATGCGCACTGGGGGCCCCTTTTTAGCCTGATCGAAGGCCTGCGCCCCATGCTTCAGGGTTTGTACTAGGTTTGCCCATTTACTTTAGGACTAAACTGTTTATAACTAAACTCCAATCGACCCGCAACATGAAAATCGTCTGTATTGGTGGCGGCCCGGCCGGCTTGTATTTCGCCCTGCTCATGAAGCAGCAGGACCCCTCACACAACATCACGGTCGTCGAACGGAACAAACCCTATGACACGTTCGGCTGGGGGGTGGTGTTCTCCGACGCCACCATGGACAACATGCGCGAGTGGGATGCGGAGACCGCCGACGAGATTCAGGAGGCGTTCAACCACTGGGACGATATCGAGTTGCTGTTCAAGGGGCGAACGATTCGATCGGGTGGGCACGGCTTCGTGGGCATTGGGCGCAAGAAGCTGCTCAACATCCTGCAGGCCCGCTGTGAGCGCCTGGGTGTGAACCTGGTGTTCGAGACCGAAGTTGCCAGCGACGCGGATTACACCGATGCGGACCTGATCATTGCCAGCGACGGGATCAACTCGCGCATCCGCACCCGCCATGCCGATGTTTTCAAGCCAGACATCGTGACCCGCCCCAACCGTTTCATCTGGCTGGGCACGAAGAAGCTCTACGACGCATTCACCTTCGATTTCGTGCGCACCGAGCACGGCTGGTTTCAGGCCCATATCTACAAGTTCGACGAAAGCACCACCACGTTCATCGTGGAATGCACCGAGGCCACCTGGCTGGCCCATGGGCTGGACGCGGCGGATCAGGATGCGTCGATCGCTTTTTGCGAGCACATCTTTGCCGACAACCTGAAAGGCGAAAAGCTGCTGACCAATTCGCGCCACCTGCGCGGCTCGGCGTGGCTGAACTTCCAACGCGTGGCTTGCGAGCAGTGGTGGCTGAAGAACGACAACGGCAGCCACCTGGTGTTGATGGGCGACGCGGTGCACACCGCCCACTTCGCCATCGGCTCGGGCACCAAGCTGGCCATCGAAGACGCCATCGAACTCACCCGCCAGTTCAAGGAACATGGCACCAACCCCTCACAGATCGGGGAAGTGCTCGACAGCTACCAGGCCCTGCGCCGGGTCGAAACGCTGCGCTTGCAAAATGCGGCCTGGAACGCCATGGAGTGGTTCGAGGTGTGTGGCCAGCGCTACTGCGACCAGTTGCCGCCCGAGCAATTCATGTACTCCATGCTCACGCGCAGCCAGCGGATCAGCCACGAAAACCTGCGCTTGCGCGACCCCGAATGGCTGGGTGGCTACGAACGCTGGTTTGCCGAGCAGGCCGGGATGACACTGGCGAGCGACGCGCAGGTACCGCCACCGATGTTCACGCCTTACACCGTGCGCAGCGTGACGCTCAAGAACCGCATCGTTGTCTCGCCCATGGCGCAGTATTCGGCGGTGGACGGCCTGGTGGGCGACTACCACCTGGTTCACCTGGGCGCCCGCGCCATGGGGGGCGCGGGGCTGGTGTTTGCCGAGATGAGTTGCGTGAGCGCGCAGGGGCGAATCACGCCAGGCTGCCCCGGCCTTTATGCGCCCGAACACACGGCGGCCTTCAAGCGCATCGCCGACTGGATCCATGCCAACACCGATGCCAAGTTCGCCATCCAGATCGGCCACGCTGGCGCCAAGGCGTCGACCCGGGTGGCCTGGGAAGGCATTGACCAACCCTTGAGCGATGGCAACTGGCCCATCATTTCTGCCTCGCAACAGCAGTACCTGCCGGGCGTGAGCCAAACCTCCAGCGCCATGACGCGCGCCGACATGGATCGGGTGAAAGCCGAGTTCGTGGCGTCGACCGAGGCGGCCGCCCAGGCTGGCGCCGACTGGCTGGAGCTGCATTGCGCCCACGGCTATCTGCTCTCAAGCTTCATTTCGCCGCTGACCAATCACCGCGAAGACGAATACGGCGGCAGCCTGGAGAACCGCTTGCGCTATCCGCTGGAGGTGTTTGGGGCGGTGAGGGCCGCCTGGCCAGAGCACCTGCCCATGTCGGTGCGCATTTCGGCCCACGATTGGGTCGAGGGTGGCATCACCCCCGCCGACGCCGTTGAGATCGCCAAGGCCTTCAAGGCCGCCGGGGCTGACATGATCGACTGCTCCTCGGGCCAGGTGAGCAAGCTGGAAAAGCCGGTCTATGGCCGCATGTTCCAGACGCCTTTTGCCGACCGCGTCCGCCAGGAAGCCGGAATCCCCACCATCGCCGTGGGCGCCATCAGCGAAGCCGATCACGCCAACTCCATCCTGGCGGCCGGGCGCGCCGACCTGTGTGCCGTGGCCCGACCCCACCTGGCCAATCCTGCCTGGACACTGACTGAAGCGGCCAAGATCGGGTTCACCCTGGTTGACTGGCCCAAACAGTACCGCTCGGGCAAGGCCCAAATGGAAGCCAACTTCGCCCGCGAAAAAGCGGCGGCCAACTGAATGGCTGAGGCGACGATGTCAACAGAAACAGCCAGCGCAGGCCGCCACGCCGTGGTCACAGGCGGTGGACAAGGCATTGGCGCGGCGATCGCGCAGGCGCTGGTGCAGCAAGGTTGCGTGGTCACGGTGATGGGGCGCCGGCTGGCGGTGGTGCAGGAACTGGCGGAGCAATACCCCCAGCGCATGCACGCTGTGGCGGCCGATGTCAGCAACCCGCAACAGGTGGCCCAGGCGCTGGCCAGCGCGCGCGAACTCTTTGGCCCGGTGCAGATTCTGGTGAACAACGCCGGACAGGCGGCCAGCGCGCCATTTCTGAAGACCGATCTGGCCCTGTGGGAACAGATGCTGTCGGTCAACCTCACCGGCACCATGCTCTGCACCCAGGCGGTGCTGCCTGACATGCTGGCTGCCCAGTGGGGCCGCGTGATCAACGTGGCGAGCACCGCCGGGCAGACAGGTTATGCCTATGTCTCGGCCTATTGCGCCGCCAAACATGGCGTGGTGGGCCTGACCCGGTCCCTGGCCCTTGAGCTCGCCAAAAAGGGCATCACGGTCAACGCGGTGTGCCCGGGCTACACCGAAACCGACATCGTCACCACCAGCATCGAACGCATCGTGGCCAAGACCGGTCGCAGCGAAGCCGAAGCCCGCGCCGAGTTTGTGAAATCCAACCCCCAGGGCCGCCTGGTGCAGCCCCACGAGGTGGCCAACGCGGTGGTCTGGCTCAGCGGCAACGCGGCCGGCGCCGTCACGGGCCAGGCGATCTCGGTCGCTGGCGGCGAAGTGCTCTGAGCAGGTCCACCCTTCATCTCACTTTCTCGTTCACGTTTTCAACCACACCCATGAACACCGACCACATCGACCCCACCCTCCTCGCTGGCAACCGCAAGCCAATGGCCCAGTACCAGGCCCGGCACTTTCTGTGGGAGGTGCAAGACCAGGTGGCCACCATCACGCTGAACCGGCCCGACCGCAAGAACCCCCTCACCTTCGATAGCTACGCCGAGCTGCGCGATCTGTTTCACCAGCTCAAGTGGGCCGACGACATCAAGGCCGTGGTGGTCACCGGCGCTGGGGGCAACTTCTGCTCGGGCGGCGATGTGCGTGAAATCATCGGGCCGCTGGTAGCGCTCAAGGCCCCTGAGCTGCTGATGTTCACCCACATGACGGGCGAGTTGGTGAAGAACATGCGCGCCTGCCCGCAGCCCATCGTGGCCGCGGTTGATGGCGTGTGCGCCGGCGCCGGTGCCATCGTGGCCATGTCTTCCGACATGCGGCTGGGCACCGCGCGAAGCAAGACGGCTTTCCTCTTCAACCGCGTGGGGCTGGCCGGCTGCGACATGGGCGCCTGCGCCATCCTGCCGCGCCTGATTGGTCAGGGTCGGGCCAGCGAACTGCTGTACACCGGGCGTTCGCTGGGCGGCGAGGAAGGCGAACGCTGGGGTTTCTTCAACCGCCTGTGCGCCCCCGAAGACGTTGTGGGACAGGCGCAGAAACTCGCCGCCGACATGGCTGCCGGGCCCACCTTTGCCAATGGCATCACCAAGACCATGCTCCACCAGGAATGGGCGATGACGATCGAGCAGGCCATCGAGAGCGAAGCCCAGGCACAGGCCATCTGCATGCTCACCGAAGACTTCAACCGCGCCTATGAGGCCTTCGTGGCCAAGCAAAAGCCGGTGTTCCAAGGCAACTGAACAGACCCCCCATGAGCGACACCACCTATCTCCAATGGCCCTTCTTTGAGACGCGCCATGCCGAACTGGCCCAACGCCTGGATGCCTGGGCCGAACAACACCTCCCCCACGCCCACGGCAGCGATGTGGACGCCGAATGCCGTGCCCTCGTGAAATCGCTGGGTGAGGCAGGCTGGCTGCGCCACGCGGTGGCCGGGACCGACGTGGGTGGCGCGGGTGAGACCATCGATACCCGTTCCATCTGCCTGATTCGGGAAACCCTGGCGCGCCACAGCGGCCTGGCCGACTTTGCTTTCGCCATGCAGGGCCTGGGCTCGGGCGCCATTTCGCTGCACGGCACGCCGCAACAGCGCGCCACCTACCTGACCAAAGTCGCCGATGGCCAGGCCATATCGGCCTTCGCCCTGTCCGAGCCCGACGCCGGATCCGACGTGGCGGCCATGGCCTGCGCGGCGCAACAGGACGGCGAGCACTACGTGCTCAATGGCGAGAAGACCTGGATTTCCAATGGTGGCATTGCCGACTTCTACGTGGTCTTTGCCCGCACGGGCGAGGCGCCCGGCGCGCGAGGCATCTCGGCCTTCATTGTCGAGGCCGACACGCCCGGCTTCGAGATCGCCGAGCGCATCGACGTGATCGCGCCCCACCCGCTGGCCCGCCTGCGCTTCACCGACTGCCGCGTGCCGGCCGCGAACCGCGTGGGTGCGGCGGGGGAAGGCTTCAAAGTGGCGATGCGCACGCTCGACGTCTTCCGCACCTCGGTGGCTGCCGCATCGCTGGGGTTTGCGCGGCGCGCCATGGACGAGGCCTTGCACCGCGCCACCACCCGCAAGATGTTCAACGGCGTACTGGCCGACTTCCAGCTCACACAGGCCAAGCTGGCCCAGATGGCCACCGCCATCGACAGCGCCGCCCTGCTCACCTACCGCGCCGCGTGGCTGCGCGACCAAGGCAAGAACGTGACCCGCGAAGCCGCGATGGCGAAGATGACCGCCACCGAGAACGCCCAGAAGGTGATCGACGCCGCGGTGCAGATCTGGGGCGGCATGGGCGTGGTCAGCGAAGTGCCGGTGGAGCGGCTGTACCGCGAGATCCGCGCGCTGCGCATCTACGAAGGCGCCACCGAGGTGCAACAACTGATCATCGGCCGCGACCTGTTGAAGAACCTGCCTGCTTAACCTGGAGCCAGCCCATGCCCACCGCCCACGTTGACACCTTCGCCCGCGACAACCTGCCGCCGCTGGAGGACCAGCCCGACTACCTCTTCGAGCTGCCAGAGCTGCAATTCCCCCAGCAGCTCAACTGCGCCACCGAACTGCTCGATCGCCACGTGGCCGAAGGACGCGGCGGCCGGATGTGCATCCGCGCGCCCGGCTTGAGCTGGACCTATGCCGATCTTCAGGAAAAGGCCAACCGCATCGCGAATGTGCTGGTGATCGAAATGGGCCTGGTGCCCGGGCAGCGCGTGTTGCTCAGGGCGCCCAACAACCCCATGCTGGCGGCTTGCTGGTTTGCGGTGATGAAAGCGGGTGGCATCGCTGTGGCCACCATGCCGCTGTTGCGCGCCAAAGAGCTCAAGGCCATCGTCGAGATCAGCCAGGCGACCCACGCGCTCTGTGACGCCTCGCTGGCCGAAGAATTGCGCCTGACCCTGCCCGACACGCCCCAGTTGCGGCACCTGCGCCACTTCAACGACGCCGGGCCCGACGGGCTGGAAGCGGCGATGGATCGCGTGGCGCCCACGTTTCAGAACGTCGACACCGCCGCCGACGACACCTGCCTGTTCGGCTTCACCTCGGGCACCACCGGTGTGCCCAAGGCCACCATGCACTTCCACCGCGATGTGATGGCCATCTGCCGCTGCTGGCCACCCCACCTGCTGCGCCCCACGCCCGACGACGTGTTCATCGGCAGTCCACCGTTGGCCTTCACCTTCGGTTTGGGTGGTTTGCTGCTTTTCCCGATGTCGGTGGGCGCCTCCACCGTGTTGCTTGAGAAGGCGAGCCCGCCGCAGTTGCTCGAAGGCATCCAAACCTTTGGCGCCACGGTGCTGTTCACAGCCCCGACCTCCTACCGCACGCTGGCCACACGCAATGTGGAACTTCGCCGCACGCCATTGCGCAAATGCGTTTCCGCGGGCGAAGCCCTACCGGCCTCCACCCGGGCACTGTGGAAGGAGGCCACCGGGATCGAACTCATCGACGGCATCGGCGCCACCGAGTTGCTGCACATCTTCATCTCCCACGACGAGGCCACGGCGCGCCCCGGCGCCACCGGCAAAGCCGTGCCCGGTTACCGCGCCAAGGTGGTCGACGACGCGGGGCAGGAAGTGCCCCCGGGCACGGTGGGCAAACTGGCCGTGCAGGGCCCCACGGGCTGCCGCTACCTCAACGACAAGCGGCAGAAGAACTACGTCAAAGACGGCTGGAACCTGACCGGCGACGCCTACGTGATGGATGCCGATGGCTACTTCTTCTACCAGGCCCGCACCGACGACATGATCATTTCGGCGGGCTACAACATCGCCGCCCCGGAAGTGGAAGACGCCCTGATGGGTCACCCTGCGGTGGCCGAGTGCGCAGTCATCGGCGTTCCCGACGAAGAGCGCGGCCAGATCGTCAAAGCCTTTGTGGTGTTGCGCCCGGGGCAAAGCGGTGATGCCGCCATGGTCAAGACCTTGCAGGACTTCGTGAAGCAGGCGGTGGCGCCCTACAAGTACCCACGCGCCATCGAATTCACCGACAGGCTGCCCCGCACCCAGACCGGCAAGCTGCAGCGCTTCAAGCTCCACCAACCCGAATGAACCAGGGGGCCGCGCGTCCCTGCCCCATCAATTCCCAAACCATCGGAGACATCCCCCCATGCAAGTACTGCTTCCCCCCGGCTGGCCCCGCCCGCGCGGTTATGCCAATGGCGTGGCCGCCCGCGGCCAACAGGTTTACGTGGCCGGCATGATCGGCTGGGACGCGCAAGGCGTGTTCCACTGCGACGACATGGCCGGGCAGACCCGCCAGGCGCTGGAAAACGTGGTCGCCGTGCTGAAAGAAGCGGGCGCGCGCCCCGAGCACATCGTGCGCATGACCTGGTACATCACGGACAAGCAGGAGTACATCACGTCGGGCAAGGCGATTGGCGCGGCCTACAAGGAACTGATTGGCTGCTACAACGCCGCGATGACGGCGGTGGAGGTCAAGGCCCTGATCGAAGACAGGGCCAAGGTAGAGATCGAGGTCACCGCCGTGATCCCGGACTGATTGGCTAGGGCCTGTTCACACTATTTTTCCGAGATGCGTTGCAGATCAAAAGGCCATGCGCAAGGCGCAAAACGCAGCCGGGGTTCTCCCCGGCGAGGTTTTGCAACACCGCGCATGGCCTTTTTGGCTGCAACCCGAAGGGAAAGGGAGCAAACAACGCCACTCGTCGTTACGCTCCTAGGTCAGACGCCCAGTCTGACCGTCGTCCCGCGCCTAGCAGGCCGTTGAAAAATTTCTGCCACCGCCCGTGGGCCGCTACGATCTGAAGCCACCCGAGAACGACCCAGACGAGGACGATGAGAGGTAACCAGACTTCCAGGGGCGATGTTCAGCTACATCAGCCTTGAAGAGCGAGTGCCGCAGGCCCACCCGCTGCGCAAGTTGCGCGCAGTGGTCGATGCGCTGCTGGCGACGATGAGCAACGAATTCGAGGCGGTGTATGCCCGCCGTGGGCGCCCCTCGGTGCCGCCCGAGATGCTGCTCAAGGCCTTGCTGCTGCAGATCCTGTTCTCCATCCGCAGTGAGCGGCAACTGGTCGAGGCCATCAACTACAACCTGCTGTACCGCTGGTTCGTGGGCCTGAACATCGAGGATAAGTCTGGGACCACCCACCTTCAGCGCCAACCGAGAACGCCTGTTCAACGAAGACCTCGCCCGTGCCTTCTTCGAGCGCGTCAAGCTCAGCGCCCAGTGGAGCAAGCTCGCCAGCGACGAGCACTTCAGCGTGGACGGCACCCTGATTGAGGCCTGGGCCTCGCACAAAAGCTTCAAGCGCAAAGACGATGACAGCGGCACGCCGCCCGGACGCAACCCCGAGGTGGACTTCAAAGGGCAGGAGCGCTGCAACGACACCCACCAAAGCACCACGGACGCCGATGCACGGTTGTTCAAGAAGAGCGCGGGTGACAAGTCCCGCCTGTGCCACATGGGGCACATCCTCACGGAGAACCGCAACGGGTTGATCGTGACGTCGAGATCACCCACGCCAACGGAACCGCCGCGCGCGCGGCGGCGCTGGGGATGCTCAAACGCCGGGGCAACAAAACCAAGCGAGCCACGGTCGGGGCCGACAAGGGCTACGACAGCAAGGCCTTCATCAAGGGCTGCAGAAAGCTCAAAGTCACGCCACACGTGGCGGCCAGGACAAGCACTCGGCCGTCGATGGCCGCATCAAGCGCCACGAGGGTTACAAGACCAGCTCAAGTGCGCAAGCGCATCGAGGAGGCCTTTGGCTGGATCAAGACGGTGGGTGGTCTGGCCAAGACCCGGCATCGGCGGCCAAGCTCAGCGGACAGGCGCTGCTGTGCTTTGCCACCTACAACCTGGTGCGCATGGCGCATCGGCGGCTGGTGGGACGCTCATCATGCGTGAGCCCTGGGATACGTGCGCCCGAAACGGGGAGACGGCCTGCAAACGGGCCGAAATGGCCGTCGCCTTCGTTTCGTAGGAGCGTCAGGGCGACTCTCTTCTTCGAAAACCTCGACCCTGGCGCGTTCGATAAGCATTTTTTCAACGGCCTGCTAGATTGGCGTTGTTTGCGCCCCTTTCGCACTCGGAAAAATAGTGTGAACAGGCCCTAGCGCAGCCACGTCGCTCGTTATTTCGTTTGTGAATACGGCATATCCAGGCCAATGCATTTACCAATACGGTGAAACTCACCATGATCGCTCCCGCCCGATGGCAAACGCCCTCGAATGCGGAGCGGGGTGGTTGGCCCAAAACCAGCGTGCAATCGGCGCCGATTGGGTTCGCTTCAGGGTTTCCCCGTGTTTCTCACCCGGAAAAAATGAAATATAGTGCACATTCGGATCGGAAATTTAATGCCTGATTTGCCCGCAGTAGCCCTCTGAAACCACCGCTGCCACGGTGTTCCCAGGGAAACACTCGGGGAAGTCGCTATTCCCTCCTTGCCTCGCCTCCCACTAGCATCATCCCCACCCATAACAGGAGACTCACCATGACCACCCGTCGCACCGTCATCACCCACAGCGCCGCCGCCCTTGGCGCCGCGTCGACCGGCCTGCTCTTGCCCACGCTGGCGCGGGCCCAATCGGACAAGGTCCGCGTCGGTTTCATGCTGCCTTACACCGGGACCTATGCCCAGCTTGGCGCGTCCATCGAGAAAGGCTTTCTGATGGCGCTCAATGAGCAAGGTGGCAAGCTGGGTGGGCGGGAAGTCGAGTTCTTCAAGGTGGACGACGAGTCCAATCCGGCCAAGGGCATCGAAAACGCCAACTTGCTGGTGCAGCGGGACAAAGTGGATGTGTTGGTCGGTACGGTCCATTCCGGGGTGCAGATGGGCATTCAGAAGGTCGCACGCGAAAGCGGCGTGCTCAGCCTGATCCCCAATGCCGGTGTGCACGCCGCCACCCGGGCTCAATGCGCGCCCAACGTCTTCCGCACCTCGTTCTCCAACTCCCAACCCACCCTGGCGCTGGGCAAGGCGATGATGGACCGCGGCCACAAGAAAGCGGTGTGGATCACCTGGAACTACTCAGCCGGTGCCGAGGCGTTTGAAGGCTTTGAAAAAGGCTACACCGCAGCCGGCGGCACCATCGTCGAAAAACTGGCGGTGCCATTCCCGAGCGTGGAATTCCAGGCCCTGCTCACCCAGATCGCCTCCATCAAACCCGATGCCGTGGCCTGCTTCTTTGCGGGCGGCGGCGCCGCCAAGTTCTTGCGAGACTTCCACGCAGCCGGCCTGAGCAAGACCATTCAGCTGTACGGCTCGGGCTTCCTGACCGAGGGTGTGCTCGAAGCGGCCGGTCCGGCCGCCGACGGCGTGCTGACGACGATGCACTACAGCGACTCGCTCGACACCCCGCGCAACAAGACCTTCCGTCTGGAGTACGCCAAGGCCTTCAAATCGCAGCCCGATGTGTATTCGGTGCAGGGCTATGACGCCGGTCAACTGCTCGTCATTGGCGCCAACGCGGTCAAGGGCGACCTGTCCAACAAGAAAGCCCTTTACGCCGCCATGAACGGCGTGACCATCGACAGCCCACGCGGCAAGTGGACCATGAGCCCGGCCCACAACCCGATTCAGGACATCTACCTGCGCGAAGTCGTCAAAGGCGAGAACAAGGTGATCGGCATCGCGGGCAAAGCCGTGGCCGATTCCGGCGCCGGTTGCCGCATGGGTTGATTCCTCCCACCTATCGGCACCATCAACCCCGACGCGCTCGCACCCCATGGGGTCGGGCGGCGTGTTTGTGCAGACATGAGCCACACGGCCGGGGAAGCGGTTGGCGCTTCCCCGGCCCGCTTCAAAAAGCGTTGCGCATGGAAGCGCTCCCCTGCGCCGGCCAAGCCCATGTTCAAACAAACCGCTGACCTCACCCCCGCAAGGTTGCGGGCCTGTTGCATGCCCTCCTGACCCCTGCCCCCATGGATTTCGCCAACTTCCTGATTCAGCTGCTCAACGGCGTGCAATACGGCCTGCTGCTGTTCATGCTCGCCGCAGGCCTCACCCTGATCTTCGGCATCATGGGCGTGGTGAACCTCGCCCACGGCACCTTCTACATGCTCGGCGCCTATCTGGCCTGGTCACTCACCGAACAGTTCGACAGCCTGGCGCTGGCGATCGTGGTCGGCGCGGTGCTGGCGGTGGCGTTTGGCTGGGCGCTTGAATGGCTGCTCATCCGGCACTTCTACCACCGGGACCACCTCGACCAGGTCTTGCTCACCTTCGGCCTGATCTACATTTTTCAGGAGGCGCGCTCCATTCTGTGGGGCGATGACGTTCACGCCGTGGCCGTGCCTGAAATGGTCAATGGCGCGATCCAGTTGACCGAAAACCTCTCCTACCCGGTGTACCGGCTGGTGGTCTCTGCGGTGTGCGCCGGTCTGGCGCTGGGGCTGTACCTGCTGATCTCCAAGACCCGCCTGGGCATGAAGATTCGCGCGGGGGCATTCAACCGCGAGATGACCGAATCGCTGGGCATCAACATCCGCTTCATTCACGCCATCGTCTTTGCCCTGGGCGTGGGCCTGGCTGCGGTGGCCGGCATGGTGGCCGCACCCATCTCCAGCGTGTACCCCGGCATGGGCAGCTCGGTACTGATCATGTGTTTTGTGGTTGTCGTGATCGGTGGCATCGGCTCGGTGCGCGGCGCTTTGGTGGCCGCTCTCATGGTCGGCCTGGTCGACACGTTCTGCAAAGTGCTGATTCCGCAAATTGCCGGCATGGCGGTGTACATGCTGATGGCGGCGGTCCTGCTGTTCAAACCCGAAGGCTTGTTTAAATCATGAAATCCGCCTCCCTCGCCACCGCAAGCCTGGGGAACTGCCGCCCATGAGCACCGCCAAGGCCCAACTCGAAATCCTGCCGACCAGCGTCAAGGCGCTGCTGGCCAGCGGCGCGATCGCCCTCGCCGCCTTCCCCCTGGTGCCGCTGGAGAGCGCCAGCTTCTATACCCAGTTGCTCACCCAGATGATGATCCTGGCGATCTTTGCCATGAGCCTGGATTTGCTGCAAGGCGTGACCGGCCTGGTCTCGCTGGGGCACGCCGCCTACTTCGGACTGGCTGGTTACGCGCTGGCCTACCTCACCCCGCCCGATGTCCCGGTGAGTCTGTGGTGGTCGCTCCCTGTCACCGCGCTGGCCACCGGCCTGGCTGCCCTGGTCATCGGTTTTTTCGTGGTGCGCACCCACGGCATTTACTTCATCATGGTCACCATGGCGTTTGCGCAGATGGTGTATTACCTCTTCTTCGACAACGCCAACCTGGGCGGATCGGACGGGCTCTACGTCAACTTCCGCCCCGACGCCACGCTGTTTGGCTGGATGCCGTTCGATCTGGAAGACAAGACCACTTTCTTTTACTTCACCCTGGCGGTACTGATCGTGGTTTACGTGTTCTTGCGCCGGCTGCTGTTTTCACCCTTCGGTCGCGCGCTGGCGGGCATCCGCGTCAACGAACACCGCATGCGCGCCGTGGGCTACGGGAGCTTCGGCTACAAGCTCACCGTGTTCACCCTGGCGGGTGCACTGGCGGGCGTGGCGGGCTACCTCTGGGCGGCGCAGACCGGCTATGTCAATCCCGAGCTCATGGGCTTTCACCTCAGCGCACACGCGATCATGATGATCATTCTGGGCGGCATGGGCAACTTTGCCGGCGCCATCGTGGGTGCGTTCGCCTTTGAATGGGTGATGCACTTCTTCAAAGACCTCACCAAACACTGGCAGTTGCTGATGGGCAGTTTCATCGTGCTGGTGGTGTTGTTTGCGCCCCGAGGTCTGCTCGGCCTGTTGCACCGGTTCACCGGGCCAAGCCAGGAAAAAGCCGCCAAGGAGGCGCCATGAGCGAGTTGCTGCTTTGCGCGAGCGAAATCACCAAACGCTTTGGTGGCCTGGCTGCGGTGAACAAGGTCTCGGTGGACCTGTTCCGCGACCGCATCCACGCGGTGATCGGCCCCAACGGCGCCGGGAAATCCACCCTGACCAACCTGCTCTCCGGTGACCTGCCGCCCACCTCGGGCAGCATCAAGCTGGGCCAGACCGACATCGCCGGCAAGAACCCCGAACGCATATCCCGCCTGGGCCTGGGGCGCAGCTACCAGAAGACCAACATCTTTCTGCCCTTCACCGTGTGGGACAACGTGAGGCTGGCGGCGCAGTCGGTCCAACGCCATGCGCCTTGGAACCCCATGCATTGGCTGAGCAAGGCCCACCACGACCGCACCGTCAACCAGCGCTGCGAACGCGCCCTGGAACTCGCGGGCCTGACGCCGCGCGCACGCGCCGTGGCCGGCAATACCAGCCACGGCGAGCAACGCCAGTTGGAAATCGCGATGACGCTGGCCACCGAGCCCAGCGTCCTGCTGCTTGACGAGCCGCTGGCCGGCATGGGCCAGGCCGAGGCCGAGAGCATGATCGAGCTGCTGCAAAGACTGAAGAAGGACCACGCCATGATGCTGGTGGAGCACGACATGGACGCCGTGTTCGCACTGGCCGATCAACTCACCGTCATGGTCAACGGCCAGGTCATTGCCACCGGCACACCCGCCGAGGTGCGCGCCGATGCCAACGTACAAGCGGCGTATCTAGGAGACACCACCGATGCGCCGTTGGCGCCTCCCCCTCAAGGGGGCATTCCCAGCAGCTCGCCAAAGCCGGTTCTGCGGGAATCTGGCTCGGAAGGGGCAAGACCATGACCCAAGCGATCATCCAGACCCAGGGCCTCAACACCCACTACGGCGCGAGCCACATCCTGCGCGGCATCGACTTCACCGTGAACCCTGGTGAGACCATCGGCCTCATGGGCCGCAATGGCATGGGCAAGACCACCTTGCTCAAATCCATCATGGGCATCGTCAAGTCCAGCGCGGGCAGCGTCGCCATCAAAGGCCGCCCCATGACCGGGGCAGCCACGTTCGACATCGCCCGCCAGGGCATCGCCTATGTGCCCGAGGGCCGTGGCATCTTCGGCAACCTCAGCGTCAAGGAAAACCTCAACATGGCCGCGCGCCCCGGCACACAAGGCCAGCGCGAATGGACCTACGAGCGCGTGCTCGACACCTTCCCCCGCCTGGCCGAGCGCCTGGCCCATGGCGGCCAGCAGCTCAGCGGCGGCGAGCAGCAGATGCTCACCATCGGCCGCGCCCTCATGACCAACCCGGATGTGCTCATCCTCGACGAAGCCACCGAGGGGCTGGCGCCTCTGATCGCCCGTGAGATCTGGCGCATTTGCGGGGTGATTCGGGAAAGCGGCATCAGCAGCGTGATCGTCGACAAGAACTGGAAACACATCACCCAGATCGCCGACCGCTGCACCATCCTGGTCAAGGGCGAGGTGGCGTTTGAAGGCGCTTCCGATGAATTGCTGGCCAAGCCGACTTTGCTGGAGCAGCACCTGGGGGTTTGAGTAGCGCACCTTCTTCTCCTCTCCTTGACTGACATCACGCCTCGGGACGACCAACACGCCGCCTTCTCTCTTTTTCGCGGGGCCCTCTTTTTGCGTCTCCGAGGCGACTTGTCCCCGCGACCATGTTGATGGGTCGAGACGGTTTTCTGTGGTCGCCTGCATGGGCCAGCGCCCCATTCCGTCATAACCAAGACCTCGTGGCAAGGCAGGTATTCGGGCGACATCCCTTGTGCAAGCTGGTGCCCGCCGTCGCTCGACCCTTTCGGTGCGGAGTGAGTTCCCTTGCCCAAAACCGGTAGGGCATAAGGGGTTCGCACGGTCCGCAAGGCACCACATGGGTGATTTCCCTAGGCCCACACCCCAGAGCGATGTTGGCGGTTTATCATGCCTTTCCCATAGTTTGTATACAAAATTCGAATACAGATGGTCAACGCGTTTCCCAGTCTGCCCATCGTGGCGGATGGGGGAAATCACCACTGACGAGTTGCACAACAGGAGACAGGCATGCCCGCAACCCACAACGAGCCCATCAACGACGAAAGCGCCTTGCGCCCCGTCACCCGCGAGGAGAAATCGTGGGGCTGGTTTGCCATATTCAACGTGTGGGCCAACGACATCCAATCGCTGTTCGGCTACACCCTGGTGGCGTCTCTCTTCGTCTCGTTTGGCGTGAGCGGCTGGACCGCATTTGCTGCCCTCATTGCCGCCGGCCTGTTTGTCATGTTCATGGTCAACCTCTCCGGCGCCGCAGGCGAGCGCTACGGCATTGCGTACCCGGTCTTTGCGAGAGCGAGCATGGGCACCGCAGGCGCCAAGCTGCCCGCCGTGTTGCGCGCCGTGGTGGCGGTGTTCTGGTACGGTGCCCAGGTGTATTTCGCGTCGACCGCGCTGGCACTGCTGATCAAGGCACTCACCGGCGCGGAATCCGGTGCCACCTTTCTGGGTCTTGGCGGCATTGACTGGGTGGCCTTCCTCTTTGTCTGGGCATTTCACATCCTCATATTCTGGCGGGGCATGAACTGGGTGGAAGGCTTCCTCAACCTGGCCGGGCCGTTTGTCTATGTCGTGATGATTGCGCTGGTCGTGGTGTTGTGGTCGAAATCCGATGGCCAGTTGCTCTCTGCTGCGCAGAACATCTTCGCCAACCCGCAAGCCACCTTGAAAACGGAGCTCTCGGGTTTCGTGGCCATCTTTGGGACCATGGTGGCCTACTTCGCTGCGGTGATGATCAACTTCAGCGATTTTTCGCGCTACGCGCGCGACAAGTCCGCCATGGTCAAGGGCAACTTCACCGGCCTGCCCTTGAACATGATCCTCTTCTCTGCCCTCGCGCTGCTCACCACCGCCGGCGCCGCGGTGGTCTACGGTGAGGCCCTGATCAACCCCACCGACATCGTCGAGCGCGCCGACAGCGTGTTGTTGAGCGTGATCGCTGCCATCACGTTTTTTGCGGCGACAGTGGGCATCAACCTGGTGGCCAACTTCATTCCGGCCACCAACGGCATCGCCAACCTGTCTCCCGAAACGATCAGCTTTCGCAAAGCGGGCCTGATCACCTCCGCTTTCGCCCTGGTGATTGGCGGCTTGTGGACGGCGGTGATCAGCCAGATCGGGATCGGTGGTTTCGTCAACACCCTGGGCGCCACACTCGCACCGCTGTTCGGCATCCTGATCGTCGACTACTACCTGGTGCGCCGGCAAGTGCTCAACCTGAAAGACCTCTACAACATGGAATCTGGCCAATACCACTACAAAAACGGCTGGCACGACAACGCCGTGATTGCGTTTGGCGTTGGCGCGGTGTTCTCCGTTGCGGCGGTCTGGGTTCCCATGCTGAGCGCCCTGTCGGGCTACGCCTGGATCATTGGTGCGGCTTTGGGGGGCATCGTCTACTTCATTCGCACGAAGAACCTGAAGGTGGCGTAGCCCGCGTTGCCGCGCTCGGCGCACGCGCTGCATGGTCTCCCGGGCGGTTTCCCCAAACTGAAGCCGGTAAGCCTTCGAAAACTCGCCCAGATGGGTGAAGCCATATTGAAGCGCGGTCTCGGTCACCGGACACCGCCCCCCGCCGCCTGCCTGCAAAGCCTCTCGCACCGCATGCAGGCGCTGCGCCTTCAACCATCCCATGGGACCGCAGCCTCGGGATGCCTGAAAGGCCGCCTGAAGGGTGCGAACCGCCACGCCACAGGCCCGCGCCACCTCCGACACCGTGAGAGGCTCGCCCAGGCGCTCTTCCATATACGCCTCGGCGCGCCGAACCACAGCAGGCCGACCATCGACTGCGGGCCGAAACAGCTGATCGCTTTGCGAATGGGGCTGGTTCAAAAGCAAGGTGGTCACCACCAGTTCTTCCAGCCTTGCCTGCAGGTGCGCGATCTGTGGCCCAGGGCGGGCCTGGGTCAGCGCCTGCGCCAACAGCCGCATGACAGGCTCCACCGCCCGCCAGGTCGCACCTGAAGTCGCCAGCGCGCATTGAAAGTCGATCGCGCGGCTGGGCGCAGCGCCAGTCAATGCCTCCCAACCCGCATCCATCGCACGGCGTTCGATGCGCAGTGCAATCTGCTCAAAGCCAGCCGAGGCCACGAAGCAAAACCGTTGCGCCGCGTTCACCACGCCTACGCAACCGGGCGACACCTCGGTTTCCTGGCCATCAAGGCTGAACCGCGCCTGCCCCTTCACCGGCATGCTGAGCAGGTAGTAGCTGTCCAGCCGCCCCGGGTCCACCGCCACCGGCGCGCCCCAGGTCAGGCGGTTCAATGAAAGCTGCCCCAGCCGCAGGTGGTGCATGCGGGAACGAAATGGCTGGGCCCGTCCGGTGACGCGCAAATCATGGGGGTTCAATACGCGACCACACAGAATCCGAGCCTCATCCAGGTCGCTTGTCTGAAACAGCTGGCCGGGACCGAAGTCCAGGCCCGAAAAGGCGGGCAGCGGCGTATGCGGCATGGTTTTGTCTCCATTGGTCGGGTGTCCCGACCGACGCCCGGGTGGGCTCGAAAACCATACTGATTCCGCCGCGGACGGTCAACCGGACGGCGCCGGATCGTCCGGGCGCAAAAGCAAGACAAAAAATCCAGCTGCCGGCGCAAATCCGCCAATCGCAGCGCAATACCGATAGAAGTGGGCAGTCCCCAGGACCACACTGCCCACTTCAACAACTTCCCTTTGGAGACAACCATGCGCATCGTATTGGTACACGGTTCCTGGCACACCGGCGAACATTGGGCCCCGGTTGCCGACAGCCTGCGCGCAGCGGGTCACGAGGTGCACACACCCACTGTTGCGGGACATGGCGTCGGCGTCGACAAGCGCGTCAACCACGCGCAATGCACCCAGTCCATCGTCGACTTCATCATCGAGCACGACCTTCAAGACTTTGCCCTGCTGGGCCACAGCTACGGCGGCACCATCATCTCCAAGGTCGTCGAACAGATCCCTGATCGCGTGCGACGCCTGGTCTACTGGAACGCCTTTGTCCCGGCCGACGGCCAATCGCTCAACGACAATGTGCCCGCCCACTACCGCGAGCTCTTCGACGGCATCGCGGCGGCATCGTCCGACGACACCGTGATGCTGCCTTTCCCCATCTGGCGCGAGGCCTTCATCAACGACGCAGACCTCGAGACCGCCGAACGCACCTACAAGTCGCTTTCTGCCGAGCCGTACCAGCCCTTCCGCGACAAGCTGGACCTCAAGAAGTTCTATGCCTTGCAAACACCCCGCAGCTACATCAATTGCACGGAAGACACCGCCCTGCCCCAGGGCGAGTGGGGGTGGCACCCCCGCATGTCCAGCCGCCTCGGCCTGTTCAGGCTGGTTCAGCTCAGGGCAGCCACGAAGTGATGTTCACCGCCCCGGAACGTCTGGCCACGGCCATCGTCGAAGCCGCCAGAGATTAGCGCCTGTTCGCACCGGCTGGGCGCTCGCTAGCTGTGATGTTTCAATATTGTTCACCCGACGGCATCTGGGAGACTGGAGTTACCAGCTAGCATCACGGGAAACCGTCGGATGAACAGCCGAATGCCAGATTGACGTTTGAAGGCGCATTGCTCATCGAGCGCATTGCCGTCATGGGCGATGCAGCGGCCCACCGCTGGCATCAGCGTGGACGCCCGCAGTGGCGCAGCCGTCGAGGCTGGCGAGTCGATGCCTCCTGGACAGCAGCTCACGGCCAGCCAGAACGCGCAGCACCATCGATGAGGCGCTGGCCACGCATCGAGCAGTGACGCAGTCGCATGCCCATGCGCCGCATCGCCTCGGTGGTCGGCGCAGCGTGGCACCATCAGCCGCTGGCGGCCAAGCGCCTCTCCGCCTGAAAGCACTGCAGCCCGCTGCCCTGGTTCGTAATACGCCACCCCGGGGCCATGCCATGGACACCAAGAAGCTTGGGCGTGGCGCCCCAGCCACCGCGTCGGCAACCGCCGCGACCCGTCGATGGCGCCGGCTGGGAGTTCGCCCATGGCCATCGATCCACAGCCGGGTGGCTTCGTGCAGATGCAGCTGATGAGCGCAGGGCTCGGCGTGGACTTCCTGCAACCGCAGTTGCCCACTATGCCGCTGGGTGTGCGCATCGAGCCTGCTGACCGACAACGGCTCGGCCTACCGCTCGCGTTGTTCAAGATGTCAGGCGCTGGGCACAAACACTGCTCACCAAGCCTCCACCCACAAACCAATGGCAAGGCCGAGCGGTCATCCAGACCTGTCTGCGCGAATGGGCCTATGGCAGAACTTGCAACACAGCTCAGAGCGCACCGCATGTTGCCATGTTCTGAGCTACTACAACACCGCAGGCCCCACACGGCACTCGTCACGCCCGGCTTCCGCCTCAGTGGGAACAACCTATTGCAACTCAACAGCTAGCGCCGTACAGTGGCTTGCCGGGTTTCTTCGGTCGCCTCTGAGGCGGCAATGGCCTTCGGGTGATGGGTGTGGGCGTCTGTCGCACCGGGGCCGCCCTCGGTGACCATCAGTCCGGCCAGGGTGGTTTCGGTGAACGGGCCGTCGCCATAGCACAGGGCCAGGCGTTGTCCATCTTTGCTGGCACGGAAGTCGCTGGGCCATTCAAGGGGGCCTTGCCCCTGGTGCCGGGCCGCCAGGCCTGTGCAGATGCGGTTCACAGCCTCTTCATCAAATCCCTTGGCCCGCAAGCTGGGGTTCAAGGCGGTGTGGGCAAGCTGGTACAGCGACGGCGGGCCATCGGGGTTCCGGTCGTTCCATGCGTATGGGTTGTGCGGGTCCAGTGAGGCGCGGCGGTTGTAAGCGCCACCGACGCGATTGGCCGGTTCGGTCAGCGTCGGGTACCCGTGGGTTTGCTGTCTTTCGATGGATTCCCGGTCCACCATTCGGTTGCGCACCCCAGGCTCGGCCACGCCAGGAAAGGGCTGGATGTCCACGCCCATGATTTCGCCCAAGGTTCGGTAGGTGGAGTTGCTGTTGATCGTGCGGCCAAACAGTTTCACGCCATAGGCCGGGTAGTCCAGGTCAAGCCGGTTCAACGGCGCTGCGGCATCCACCGCAGATTGCCAGCGGGCAAGTATTTCTTCACGAGGTGCTTGAAGGACAACGCGGCTGTCCTGGTCGTCTCGAACATAGCTCATGGCGGTTGGCGCAACACCCTGCGCTTGCGCGTACTCGGCGTCGTGTGCGTAGTGCCAGACCTGCAAAGAAAATCGGCTCGCATTGGTGCCGATCGGCACCGGCTGTCCGGTCTCCCGGCTGGTGGCCAAGCCGTGAAGCTCGGCGATGATGTGCCCGCTGTCGTCGCGCATGACCCAGAAATCGTGGCTGCCGATGCCGGCCACACGCAGCGACCTGGCCTCGATGGAATAGTCCGCCAAAACGGTGTCTCCCGCCTGTTGTTGGTGTTTGTTCAGTTGGGGTTCGCCGCCGCATCGAGGCAGGGGGTGAGTTCCCGCGCCAGTTGCTGGCCGGCCGCTTCAACGCCCAGATCGGTGTGGTAAGCGCCAGAGCCCTTGAGCGTGAGCACCAGGTGTTGGCGGTCTGGGTGGAACACCCCTCGCACGCGAAAGCCGACCACGTTGTCGTCGGGAAAGCTGCCGGTTTCAATGAGGCCGTGATGGGGTTGCCGCGTGGTGATCGTTGCGATCCACCGGTCGTCGTGTGCGTGCAACGACGCCACGGTGACTGCCACACACGTGAGGGCGTTTTCCACGCTCAGGCCTTTGGAGGTGGCCACTGTCTGTTGAGTCGAGGGGACTGTCATACCTGGATGCCCCAGGGCACAACCGCCCAGTGCCCCCACTGCCGCGAACGCCAGGGCGACCGACAGCTTCCTTTGAAACACACCATTTTTCACAGACCACACTCCCGTTGATTTCGATTGTTCACCCGGGTGCACCGCGCACCCACCACATCGGTGGCGCCGATGGGCTGTGGCAGTCTATCGGGGGCGCGATCATGCTTGCGCCGCAGGTGTGGTCAAGTTGTTTCGAACGGTTTTGTCGCTCCCCCAACATCCCCGAGGCGGTTCTCACCTTTGGGTATTTGGAAGATGCGTTGTGGTCCAAGAGGCCGTGCCGAAGGCCTTTTCGGCTGCAACCCGTTTCAGGTCGCGCCGCCACTGCGCTCACACGACGTGCAAGAGCACCAGCACTGTCGCGCAAGGTCCGAGGTTCTTGTTGGCGGACCACACAGGGCAGCGAGGCGGCGAAGCCCCTCGCCGCGACCTGCCCTGCCTTTGCGCGTCAGTTGGTCGAGCAGCTGTAGCTCGACGCCTGATTGGGCCAACCGCCCTGGTAGCGGGGAAATGCCGGGTATTCGCACATGGGGCGGCTTCGACCCACGAGGCTCAGCGCGTCCTTGCTGACCAGGTTTTCCGGAGACACGCCCCGCTCCACCCAATCTTCCATGGCATCCAGCGCGCTCCAGGTCAACTGGTAGCGGCCCACGCCGTGGCCCAATCCAGCCACCACATAAAAACGAAAGAAATCGTGCAGCGGCTGTGCCCCATAGCGCTGTTGCAAGCGCTCGAAATAGTCGATGCTGCTGAGCAGCGGCACGATGGTGTCGCTGGTCCCATGGGCCAGCAGCACCTTCCCGCCTTTGGCTTTGAAGGCATCGAGATTGGTGTTCATGGCGTCGTGCATCGCTGAGAGTTCTTGCACACGGCTCATCCACTCGCCACCGGTTTCCGGATTGAACTGGCGGAAGTCGTAGTTCGGATCACCCGTGATCATGTACTTGAGGTATTCGGTGTGCATGATGTGGATGTAGCCGTTGTCGAGCAACGAATCGGAATAGGGGTCAATGCCCAGCAAGCCCGAGCCCAACGGGCTGCCAAAGTTGGCGCCCCCCAGGATTTCATAGCCCACACCATAGGTCAGTCCATTGGCCAATGGAAACGCCAGGTTGTTGTTCTCTCCAATGGCTTGAACCGTGCGAATCTGGGCATTGGTCAAGCAATGGAATCCCCAATCAATGTTGGCTTTGCAACGCAATTTGGCCGGATCGAAGTGGCAGGCGGCCAGGTTGTTGATGAGGCCGTCGCGCACGCCGTCGAGGCCGTCACAAGCCTCGACCACCTCGGCGTTGAGGTGGTTCATCTTGGCGGCGCTGACAAATCCACCTTTGGCGTACATGGCCTTGGACACCACGTTGGCATGCAACATCAACCCGAGAAACTGCAGTGCGGGGTAGTGCGCAATCACGGCATCAAAATCCTCTGGCCAACGCTGGATCACGGCCAAGGTCTCGCGTCCGCCGGTTGATACCCCGGAAAAGTACGCTTTCTCGGGCAAAACGCCGTACCTAGCCTTGATCAGGTAGGCGCCGGTGTCGCGCAGTTTCTTCAGCGCGTCGCCCGTGAAATTGCGCAGTGCCTCGGGCCTGAGCGCGAAACTGCCGTCGTGGATGTTGGCTTGAACATGCCCGCCATCGCTGCCCATCGTGGCATAGCCACGCTGCAGCGGTGTGAGCGAACCGCTTGTGGCATGCATCACGTTGGCTTCTCCGGTGACCAACTTGCCGTCAAATCCCCCGCCACCAAACTGCATCGAGCGTCGGTTCCATCGCTCTGGCAGGTTGACCTGGAAGGTGATCGGCAAGCCCCCGGTGGCGGCGGTGTTGTCTGGCCCCACATCTTCCACCGGAAGAATGCGCCCCTCCAGCTTGCAATAGCTGATCGTCTTCGGACCCTGCCCCAAGGGGAGGCCTGAACCACTCTCGACCATGGTCGCGTGATCGATCGTTGCGCCCCGGGTTGGCAAGGCAATTGACGCGGCGGGCACGGTCATGCCCTGCATCGATTCACAAATGCCATTGGCCCAGGCAGGACTGCCTGCAAACGCGGCGGTGACCAAGGCGGTGAGAAGAAATCGCGGCCAATGCGCACGACCAAGTGGCTCTCGGCTTGAGGGCTTCATGAACTGTCTCCTAATGTTGTTGTCGAGGTACCGAAGTTCAAGCACTCCCAATGTCTGATACAACTAGAAACATTATGAGCAAAAGGGTTTAAGCGCTCTATAGGGATTACGAGGGAAAGGGGTACGGCCGCAAGCTACAACAAAGGCCTCAACTCCCGAGCCGCCTCCAGCAACAACGGCAGCAGATCCTGCCGCATTGCCTTGGGCGCGAGCCGATCGGGCGAAGCCACCACATTGAGGGCCGCCACCGTCTTTCCCTGCATGTTGCGCAGCGGAACCGCCAAAGCGTGCACGCCCAACTCGTGTTCTTCGTTCGCCACCGCGAAATCGTCGCTGCGCACTTGAGCAATGGCGGCACGAAAGGCCTTGTGCTCCACCACCGTGTGGGGCGTAAGGCGCGGCAGTTCCCGGCCCTTGAGCCAGGCAGAGAAGCCGGCGCGCGGCAAGGCTGCGAGCAGAACCCGGCCGGTGGACGTCGCGTGGACCGGCAGGCGTGCCCCGAGGTGAAGGCCATAGGCCATGAGGCGTTGCCCGCCCACCGAGGCGCTGCGCGCCACGATCACCACCTCGTCGCCATCGAGCACCACCGCTGAGAACGACTCACGGGTCTGTGCAGCGAGCCGGTTCAGTGTGGGCTGCAACAGGCGAGGCAACCGGGCCGAGGCGAGGTAGCTGCCGGAGAAGCGCAGCACCTTGGCTGAGAGCCAGTAGTGGCTGCCGTCGGTATCCAGGTAGCCGAGATGGGCCAGCGTGAGCAGGTGGCGGCGCGCAGCCGCCCGCGTGAGCCCGGCCCGTGCAGCCGCCTGGGTGGCGTTGAGGCGCTGGCGTTCGGTATCAAAACTCTCCAGAACAGCCATGCCTTTGGCCATGCCTTCGATGAGATCGGCCTTGGCAATGGGTGGGTGGCTCAAAGCTGCCTCCATCAAACGAATACCTGCGCGATGATCGCACAGTTCGGCCAATGATCGCGCAAGCAGACTGGATAGCGATTGCCACCGGCGAGGACGCCACCTAACCTCTCCAGATCATCAACCTACCAGAGACAATCCCCGCGCCGCAACGCCACCACGCTTCCGGATTCCCGCCCGCCCCGCTGTGGCACGGGCGAGAGCTCGATCCCAGGCGGGTATCGAGGGCAAAGGCGGTGCAGGGGTCAACACCATGCGAACTCAAGTTGCCATCATCGGCGCCGGCCCTTCCGGCCTACTGCTCGGCCAGTTGCTCCACAAAGCCGGCATCGACAACATCATCATCGAACGCCAGACTGGCGACTACGTGCTCGGGCGCATCCGCGCCGGCATTCTGGAGCAGATCACGGTCGACCTCCTGCACGAAGCGGGCGTGAGCGAAGGCGTGCAAGCCGGGGGCACGGTACACCACAGCATCGAGCTGGTGTACAAGAACATCCGGCGCCCCATCGACGTGAGCGGGTTGACCGGTGGCAAGGTCGTCACCGCCTACGGCCAAACCGAAATGACCCGCGACCTGATGGCAGCCCGGGCCGCTGCCGGCCTGCAGACCATCTACAGCGCTGCCAATGCGAGCATTCATGACTTCGACGGCGAGCGGCCGTCGGTCCGCTTTGAAGTCGACGGCCAACCCCAGGAGCTGCACTGCGATTTCATCGCAGGTTGTGACGGATTCCATGGCGTGTGCCGGGCCAGTGTGCCCGAAGGCTCCATCAAGGAATACGAGAAGGTGTACCCGTTTGGCTGGCTGGGGGTTTTGGCCGATGTGCCGCCGGTTTCCAGCCATGCCATCGTCTACGCCAACCACGAACGCGGCTTCGCGCTGTGCTCCATGCGCAGCCTCACGCGCAGCCGCTATTACGTGCAGTGCCCCATCGACGACAAGGTTGAAGATTGGAGCGACGAGCGTTTCTGGGACGAATTGCGCCGGCGCCTGGACCCCGACCTTGCCTCGCGCATCGTCACCGGGCCGAGCATCGAAAAGAGCATCGCGCCCTTGCGCAGCTTTGTGGCCGAGCCCATGCGCTTTGGCCGCCTCTTCCTGGCTGGCGACGCGGCCCACATCGTGCCGCCCACGGGCGCCAAGGGGTTGAACCTGGCCGCCAGCGACGTGAAGTATCTCTCCAGTGCGTTGATCGAGCACTACGCCGAGAAGAGCGATGTCGGCATCGATCACTACTCCCAGCGCGCCCTCGCCCGCGTGTGGCGAGCCGAGCGCTTCAGCTGGTGGCTCACCTCCCTGATGCACCGCTTCCCCGACACCGGCGATTTCGGCCAGAAGGTTCAAGAGGCCGAGCTGGAGTATCTGGTCAACTCCGAAGCGGCGTCGCGTTCCCTGGCTGAGAACTACGTGGGTCTTCCCCTGGACTTCGGGGGCGTCTGAGCGCCTGGACCACCCTGGCGCGACTCGGAGTGCACCGATCGAGTGCGCCCGATCAGGCCCTTGGCTCCGCCCACAACAACAAGGTGGCTTGTGGGGCCATGAGGCGCCCGAGCTGGGCGCCAGACCCAAGCGCTGTCACCTGGGAACGGCGGTGAGGCCTGGCTTGCGGTTAAATTGTTTGAACCGTTTCAAACACAGGCCCGTTGAAGCCCAGCCCATGACCCACCCCACCCCACCAACCACCACGCCCTCGTTCGCTTTGAAACCGCTGCGGGGCGTGCGCGTCTTGAGCCTGGCCCTCAACCTGCCTGGTCCGGCCGCCCTGATGCGCCTCAAGGCCATGGGTGCCATCTGCACCAAGGCCGAACCGCCTGGCAAAGGCGAGCGCAGCGGTGACCCCATGGGCGCGTACAACCCCGCAGCCTACAAGAGCATGCACCGAGGGATTCGGGTTCTGTCGCTCGACCTCAAGACCGACAAGGGACAACAAGCCCTGCACCAGGCGCTGGCGCGCACCGATGTGCTGTTGACCTCGTTTCGGCCCTCTGCCTTGCGAAAGCTTGGCCTGGGCTGGAGGGCGCTGCACCAGCAACACCCCGCCCTGTCGGTGGTGGCCATCGTTGGCGCGCCCGGCGCCCGGGCCGAGGAACCGGGTCACGACCTCACCTACCTGGCCGAAGCCGGTCTGGTCACCGGGGTCGACCTGCCAGCAACGCTGTTCGCCGACATGGCCGGCGCCTTGATGGCCAGCGAAGCGACCTTGCAAGCGGTGCTCCACCAGAAACTCTCTGGCAAAAGCAGTATTCAGCAAATTGCCCTGTCCGAGGCCGCACAGTGGCTGGCCCTCCCCCGCCAATGGGGACTCACGCAATCCAATGGGGCTGTCGGCGGCGCACACGCTGGCTACCGCGTCTACCCCTGCAAAGGTGGTCGGGTGGCCGTGGCTGCGCTGGAACCGCATTTCGCGCTGTCTCTGTGCAAAGTGGCCGGTGTGCAGCTGAGCGACCTGGGCGACCTGATGAAGCCCAAAACCCACGCGGCCATCGCCGCCTTTCTGGCCAGCAAGAACCGGCGACAACTCGACACATTGGCGGCGGCAAACGACATTCCGATGCACACCTTGGGCAAATGAGCCGGCAACAGATTGTCCAATGGGCTTGGACGGCGCCCTGAATCACAAGAGCGCTCAGGTGAGCACCCCGTTTGCGCACCGAGGGCCAGCACGCATCGCGCAGGCCGTGATATGGCTCGCGCAGTCCGAGAGGCCAGAAGGCGCGGCTCAGGTGGGGCAGATGGGATTCACCCCCCAAAGCGACGGTGGTGCTGGCGCATCGTCCTGTTCGTTCGACGCCCGCCTTAGAGCCTCCAGTTGCGCAATCAGTTTGTCTATCTGCTCAAGGAAATCTTCACGGCTTTGATGGGGACTTTGGGTGATGAGCCCTGCGGCCTGCTCAGCCAACACATTTCGCCCTTCTTCCCGCGCCCATCGGCGCACGTCGCAGTACGCCACAAAGGCCATGCGACCCAGGTCACCCTGGTTGCGGGCGTGGTACAGGTCTGCCAGAAGATCGTCGAGTGCCCAAGGGTTGTTCATATCGACTCCATGTTGCACTGCAGCATAACTCTTTTTTACCCCATTAGGGGGATGCAGCCCAGGGCGAGCAGACAAGCGGCTCAGCACACCACGAATCAAATAACCCAGCGTGATGAAATACCGGCGCTTTCAGCACCATGGTGAGAAAACCGCGCCGGCTTTCGAAGGCACGACAAGATACCTCGATGCCTCGCAACGAATCATGTCCCGAGCATCGTTTGCGCCCAGTTCGGCAAGCTGTTGCTGCGCCACACCAATCGACCGTCCCGAAACCTGGCCACCATGCGCGGCGGTTGAATCACGGCTTCGGTGGGCAAGGAGGTGTCGTAGAGCATGGCCAGATCGGCCCTTCGAATGGCCACAGCCAAGTGGCGCACGGTGCGCGGATACCGCGAAAGAACGCGCTCGGGCGGCACCGGGTGGCCACCCTCCTCGACCCGCTGCACGACACGCAACAGCAGCAGGTCGGGTTCGTCCACGCACACGACCAGCAACACCACCGCAAAGCCGGCGCGTTTGGCAGCGGCCATGAGATCGAGCTTGGACGTGTGGGAAAACACCGTCTCACTCACAAAAGACTGGCCCGCACTCAGAAGGCGGTTGCGCTCTTCATCTGCCCAAGCCCGGGCGGTCTGAGAGCGAAGCATCGGATCGCTCAAATGCTGCAGCGACGACGCTTCATACAGGTCCGCATTCACAAACGGCACCCGGTCCGGAATGAGTCCTTGCGCCACGGCGCTTCGGTACAAGGTGGATTTCCCGGCGCCGTTCGGACCGGCCAGCAGGTAAAAAACCGGCTTGGTCACGCCTGGGTGTCGACCCGTCAGGCCAATCAGGCCGCACGGCGGCTGGAGGAAGCGGCGCGCTGGCGGTTTTCAAGCACTGTGCTGCGCACCGCCTGGGCAAGCAGCCCGGACTGCTCGGCTTGGGCAAAGCGCGCCTCAATCGCATCCAGCGACTCTTCAGGCAAGCCGCTCTCCGCATCACGCTTGGCGTCGTAGCGGGCAATGGCTTCGCGGGCCTCTTGCACCGTCAGCCCGGTTTCTTCGGCAATGCGCCCCAGGGTGGCCCAATACTCGATCTGCCCGGCCACTGAGCGCCGTTGTGGCGTGGCGGCCTCTCGAGCCTGCTGCACCAACGAAGCCGGCAGCTTGACTGAGGCAAAATTCGAACGGGTGGTCTGATTGGCAGATGACATATGAACCCCTTTGGCGCATTTTGCGCCAAAAAGAAGCAATTGACAACCATTGAGAAAAGCTTGGGAGCCGGGCGTCACATGAGGAAAAAAGGAAAAGTGCTGCGCTGGGACGCACAACGCGGATTCGGTTTTATCCGCAGCCCGGACACAGTGGCCGAGGTGTTTTTCCACGTGCGCGACTACGAGGAAAACCGGTCTCCTTTCGAAGGCATGGAGGTCAGCTTCGACGAAATCCATGTGGGTGGCAAAGGTCCGCGTGCCTTGAAAGTCCAGTCGGTGCGCAACGACATTCGAGAGGCCCAACCCTTGCCCGAAGACCCAAGGGCTGCCATTCTTCCCAAGGGCAAGTCGACAAGACGAACCCCTCCAGCCCACGCCTCCCAATCGCACCGCCAACTCACCTGGGCCACGATTGCCCTGATGCTCACATGGGTGGTGCTGGTGATCGTGACCATCAGCCTGACGCGATTGCCCGCCTTCGGGACGATTGCTGGCCTGACCGTGATCAACCTTTCGACCTTCTTCACTTACCTCCACGACAAGAACGCCGCCGAGAGAGGCGCGTGGCGCATCAGCGAAAACCAGTTGCACGCTCTGAGTCTGATGGGGGGGTGGCCCGCAGCGTGGTTTGCCCAACGCATGTTCAACCACAAGATCAGCAAAGCACCGTTCCAGGCGACCTACTGGGGCATGGTCGTGCTTCACTTTGCCGCCGTGGTCGCATTGCTGCTTTGGCCCTACCTGCGGACCCAATCCACAGTCTGACACTGCCTGGGCATGCCCATGCGCTGATCAGAACAAACGCTCCACCTTAAAACCGCGGTCAGCCAGCAGTCGTGGCAATGCCATGGGGCCGGCCATGTGCAGCGCCCCCACAGCGGCAAAGACCCGCTCCCCGCCGGTGTGCAGGCGCTCGATGGCATCGGCCAGTCCAGGGTTGCGGTCATCCAGCAAGCGCTTCATATCGGCCCGCTCCTGGTCGGTTTTTACGCAATCGCACCAAGCGGCATAGGACCCAAGGACATCCAGGTCGCTGTCTGCCCACGCGTTGGCCAGGCGTTTGAGCAGCTTGCGCGACAGGCCGCTGTCCAGTTGCTGCAAGATGGTCGCCACCGTTTCTTGGGCTTGATTTGGATTGGCCGCCGTCAGCATCTCCAGTTGCAAGGCCATGGATTCCAGTGATTTCAGCGGCAGTTTTCGTTCCCTCGCAGCCAAGGTCAGCATTGCCTCGGCGGAATAGGCAGGATCAAACCCATCCCGCCGCCCAATGAGGAGAGTCAGCGCAATGGCTTTCAATTCGGGTGGGCCGACGTGGAGTTGGGCAACGGGCAGGCATTCGACCCGCCACCACTGCTCCAGTTGCTCATTCAACTCGGGGGAAAGCTGGTGGGCGGAGCGGCGGACTTCGGCCTGCATGGTCTCTTGCACCTCGGGCGCGCTCATGTCCACCTCCAGCGCCACCACATCTGCATGGTCCAACGCCGCGCGCACCGCCGGTCCCGGGCTGAACCATTCGGCCCGACCCAGGTGCAAGGTGCCATAAAGAAAAGACGTGTGCCCACCCCGCTGGATGCGCCAGAGGAACCCCCTGTCTGCGGCCTCCTCCCGTGCCTGCGCCATCTGCGCCGACGAGTAGCTGGCTTGCGGAGGGCAGTCCTGATTCGGTGGCTGCGCCCAGACCGGCGCCGCTGCCACCACCAGACCCGGCAACAAAAGCCACAAGCGCTTCAGGGCGCACGCCACAAGAGCCAGGCCAGGGCCAAGCCACCAAAGGCTGGTCACGCGGTACAGCCTCGCATTCAGGACCTGCGCCGTTTGCTGCCGGAGGCCGCAGGTTTGCCCGCCCCCCTTGTCGCGGGGCGGCAACCCGGTGTGTTGGGTCAGCATGCGGCCCTTGGAGGGTTGGCTGGCGGCCTTGCCCACCGGCGTGCTGTTCTTGCGGCGAGCGCTGGTGTAGCTGCCATCGGTCAGCGGCTGAAAGGTGGGAATCAGGTGGTGCTTGCCATTGCCAATGAGATCCGCGCGCCCCAGCGCTTTGAGGGCGTCGCGCAGGAGGGGCCAATTGTTCGGGTCGTGGTAGCGCAGGAAGGCTTTATGCAAGCGCCGCCGCTTCTCACCCCGGACTATGTCCACGCGCTCGGCGCGCTCATCGCGGTGAATGCCCTTGAGCGGATTCAGGTTCGAGTGGTACATCGCCGTGGCCGTGGCCATGGGACTGGGGTAGAAGGTTTGCACCTGATCGGCCCGGAACCCGTTGCGCTTGAGCCAGAGCGCCAGGTTCATCATGTCTTCGTCGCTGGTGCCCGGGTGCGCGGCGATGAAATAGGGAATGAGGAACTGCTTTTTGCCCGCCTCTTCGCTGTATTTGTCAAACAGCTGTTTGAAGCGGTCGTAACTGCCAATGCCCGGCTTCATCATCTTGGACAGCGGCCCGCCCTCGGTGTGTTCGGGCGCGATCTTCAGGTAGCCGCCCACATGGTGTTGCACCAGCTCCTTCACGTATTCCGGGCTCTGACCGCCAGGTCATAGCGCAGGCCAGACCCGATCAACACCTTCTTGACCCCACGCAGCGCGCGGGCACGTTTGTAGATCTTGATCAACGGTCCGTGGTCGGTGGTCAGATTCTGGCAAATGCCCGGGTAGACACAACTGGGCTTGCGACAGGCCGCTTCAATGGCCGGGCTGCGGCAGCCCAGGCGGTACATGTTGGCCGTGGGCCCGCCCAGATCCGACACCACACCGGTAAACCCCTCGACCTTGTCGCGCATCTCCTCCACCTCGCGAATGATGGAGTCTTCCGAGCGGCTCTGGATGATGCGGCCTTCGTGCTCGGTGATGCTGCAAAAGGTGCAGCCACCGAAACAACCGCGCATGATGTTCACGCTGAAGCGGATCATTTCCCAGGCGGGAATCTTGGTGTCGCCATCGTGCCGCCCATGTTCGTCGGCGTAGGCCGGGTGTGGGCTGCGGGCATATGGCAGGTCAAACACATGGTCCATCTCGGCCGTGGTGAGCGGAACGGGCGGCGGGTTGATCCACACATCGCGCGCTGTAGACCCCTCACCATGGGCCTGCACCAAGGCACGGGCATTGCCGGGGTTGGTCTCCAGGTGAAGCACACGGTTGGCGTGCGCGTAGAGCACCGCGTCGCTCTTCACCCTTTCATAGCTGGGCAGACGAATCACTGTGCGCTCGCGCGGCAGCTTGGCCACACCGCCAGCGCCTTGAGGGCGGTGGATGGTGATGGGTTTGACCGTTGGATCGGCGGCGGGCGCCGTTCCGTCCTCTTTCTGGCAGGCCTGCCCCTGGCTCTGCGCCTGCTCACTGGTGGTGAGATAGGGGTTGATGTGGTCTTCGACGTGGCCCGGCTGGTCCACCTCGCTGGAATCCAGTTCGATCCAACCCTCGGCGGTGGGGTCGCCCGGGCGGCGCACGAACGCGGTCCCCCGCACATCGGTGATCTGCTCGATGGGCTCACGGGCCGCGAGGCGGTGGGCCACCTCCACCAGCGCACGCTCGGCATTGCCGTACAGCAGCAGATCGCACTTGGCGTCGACCACGATGCTGCGGCGCACCTTGTCGCTCCAGTAGTCGTAATGGGCGATGCGGCGCAAGCTGCCTTCGATGCCACCGAGGACGATGGGCACGTCCTTGAAGGCTTCACGGCACCGCTGGCTGTAGACAATGGCCGCGCGATCAGGCCGTTTTCCGCCCACATCGCCAGGCGTGTAGGCGTCGTCGCTGCGGATCTTCCGGTCAGCGGTGTAGCGGTTGATCATGGAGTCCATGTTGCCCGCGGTCACACCCCAGAACAGATTGGGTTTGCCCAGTGCCTTGAAGGGCTCGGCACTCTGCCAGTCGGGCTGCGCGATGATGCCCACACGAAACCCCTGCGCCTCCAGCACCCGTCCGATCACCGCCATGCCAAAACTGGGGTGGTCCACATAGGCATCCCCGGTCACCAGCACGATGTCGCAGGAATCCCAGCCCAACTGCTCCATCTCGGCGCGGCTCATGGGCAGAAACGGCGCCACACCAAAGCGCTTGGCCCAGTACGGACGGTAGCTGGGCAGCGGCTTTGCGGCGCGCGCGAAAAAGGAGACGTCGACGGGGGCGTTCATAGAGGCAATCGGGGAATAACCCCGAGTGTAGGGGTTGACCATCAACCTTGTCTCCATGCTGGCCACTGCAATTCCGGGAACGCGGGCGTGCTGACCGCAAGATTTGTCCGCATGGCGCATATCCAGAATGGCCTGACCCCAACCCCAACCGGAGCAGCACCATGCAAGTCACCCCCAGCCCCAGGCCCTTCACGTCGTCGGCATCGCCCTGCGCACCCACAACGGCGAAGCCTTTGAGACCATCCCGGCCCACTGGGCTGCTTTCAGCCAGGCCCAGCTCGCCGCTCGCCTGCCCCACCGTCTGTCGGACGACGTGTACGCGGTCTACACGAATTTCGAGAACGCTGGCATCGACAACAGCGGGCGTTACACGCTGGTCATCGGCCACGCGGTACCCGGTCACTGGGCCGAACTGCCGCCGGAGGGACTGACGCACGTGGTGGCGCCGGCCTCCACACGTGCGGTGTTCCCGGTAGAAAGGGGCCGCTTCGACCGGGTGGGTGCCGCATGGCAAGCCATCTGGCAGCGCACCGACCTGAAAAAAACCACTCTGGCAGACTACGAGCGCTACCAGCCGGACGGCAGCATTGACATCCACATCGGCCTTACGCCACCCCCCGGGACGCCATGACCAACCCCCAGCCTCAATGGACCGACTACCGGGCGCAGCTGACCCGTGTCACCGCCCACATCCACGACCGGCTGGCCGAACCGCTGGACCTCAACGAGCTGGCCCTGGTCGCCGACCTCTCGCCCTACCACTGGCACCGCATCTACCACGCGCTGATCGGTGAAACGGTGGCGGCCACGGTGCGGCGCGTGCGGCTGCACCGGGCCTCGGGCTATCTGGCGCAGACCGCGCTGACCGTGACCGAGGTCGCCCGGCGCTGCGGCTACCCCAACGCGCAGTCGTTCACCCGTGCGTTCCGCCAGACCTTCGGCCAGAGCCCACAGATCTGGCGTGAAACGAGGACCGATGCATTGCCCTGGCAAAACACCGCAGCCCAGGCCACCAATGGTTGGCCGGTCGAGATCAGGCAGGTGCCGCCCATCGAACTGGCCGGCATGGCTCATCGGGGCAGCTACATGCGGGTCGGCAAAGCCTTCGAGACCGCGCAGATCCACCTTGCGGCGCAGGGCCTGATACGGCCAGAAACCCGCTGGCTGGCGCAGTACCTGGACGACCCGTTCGCCTACCCCGAGACCCAGCTCAACTCGCGCGCTGGGCTGTCGGTGCCCGCCGGCGCCGAGACCGCACCACCACTGCAGCGATTCACCGTGGGCGGCACGCCATGCGCCGTGCTGCGCTACCAAGGCCCCTACCCCAACATGCGCGACGCCTACCAGTGGCTCTACGGCACCTGGCTGGTGGCCACGGGCCACGCGCTGGCAGACCAGCCAGTGTTCGAGGAATACCTCAACAGCCCGCGAGACACGGCGCCGGCCAATCTGCTGACCGACATCTTTCTGCCGCTGGCGGCATCGACAGTCGCTGGCTCGACCTGACCTCACAGGTCTTTCAGCGCTATGTCGATGTGCGCCTGAAACAGCGCCGGGTCGGCCAGCGCATTGGCGTTCATCAGCGCGAGCTTGACGAGGAAGCGCTCGGTGTGCTCGGGGCCCACTTGATCGACGGCCGCGGCCAGCGCATCGTAGACCTGCTCCAGGCCAGGAATGGTGAGGGTGTTCTGGCTCATGTTCAAAGCTCCTTGTTCAGACCAGCGGCGTTGATCAGGGCGGCGCGAAGGCGGGGCGCATCGAGACGCAGCCAGCGCGCGCAGACGTGCTGGTCGGGCCGAAGCAGGTAGGCCCCCGTTCTGCAGGCCATAGCGCTCGCGCAGGTGGCCGTCGGCGTCGGGCAGGCTCTGGTCGGCACCAGGCACAGGTTGCGACGCGCCCACGGCGATCACCTGCAGCGGCAGGCCGTGGTCCCGCACCTCGCCGATCACCGCCATCAACTCGGCGGGCATCGCTGCGGCCTCAGTCGACAGCAGCAGCGTGAAGCGGTGGTCCAGATGATCAAGCAGGTGTTCATCAGGCCCGAGGCGAACGTTGCGAGGCGGTGCACCATGCCCCGGGCCTTTGTCAAACAGCGCGTCGTCGTCGTCCACGCTGTTGAGCGGCGAGGCGCCGTATTCGTGCGGCCGCGAGGTGCGCCAGTGGTACAGCGGCCCCACGAAGGGCTCGCTCAGGGAGAGCGAAAGCACCGCGTCGCGCAGCAGGCGGAAGCCGCGCGTGGGTGGCGTCATGAAGCGGGTGCTTTTCCCCGCCTCGTCGATGATCTCGCGCGCCGCGGCCACGCGCTCGCTGCTGTAGCTGGCCAGCAGCGCGGGCCGGGCCACGCCTTTCGCCACCAGCGCCAGCCGCCAGGCCAGCGCCTGCGCGTCCTGGAATCCCGTGTTGGCGCCGCGCACGCCGAAGATGGGCAACAGGTGGGCCGCGTCGCCGGTGAATACGACGCGTCCGTGCACGTAATCCGGCAGGGTGAGCGCCCGCGCGGCGTAAATCGACGACCAGTCCAGCGTCCAGGCAATGCCCGGGTGCCCGATCATCGCCAGTTGGGCATCAATGCGGGCTTTCAAGGACGCTGGGCGCAGCGCCTCCTCGGGGGTCTCGTTGGGTGGCAACTGGTAGTCGAGCCGCCAAAGGCCATGGGGCTCCCGGTGCATCAGGATGGTGTTGCCCGGGTTCCAGTCGGGATCAAAAAAGGCCAGGCGCTCGGTCGGAAGCGGCAAATCGACCCGGATATCGGCGATCACAAACCGGCCTTCGTAAGACGCCCCCTCCATTTTCAGCCCCATCTGGCTGCGCACCACCGAGCGCGCGCCATCGGCCGCCACCAGCCAATCGGTTCGCATGGTGTACGGTCCGCTGGGCGTGTCCACTTCCAGTGTGGCGCCATCAGCGTCCGCCAACAGGCGCTCCAGCTTGTTGCCCCACCGCAGTTCAATGAGCCCACTGGCCCGGGCTTCGTCAATCAAAAACCCTTCCAGGTACTGCTGCTGGATGTTGATCAGCGGCGCAAAACGGTCGTTTGTGTCGTGGGGATTCTCCATGCGAAACACGCGCTGGCCACGGTAGTAGGAGTTGCCAAAACGCCAGGGCAGGCCCATGGCCGTCACCTGGTCGGCAATGCCCGCTTGCTGGAGAATCTCCATCGAACGCCGGGTGAACGCGATGGCGCGGCGGCCTTCGGAGACCTGAAGCTCCGACTCAAGCACCACACTGGGCAGACCATGGCGCGCCAGCAACAAGGCCGTCACCAGTCCGATCGGACCCGCACCCACCACCACCACGCGGTGCTGCTCTTCGCCGGCGGCGGGCAACCAAGGGTCAAAGACTTGGTATGGGTAGTAAATCGAAGGCCGGGGCTGGGCATGGGGCTGGTGCATGGCGTGTCTCTTCTTCGAAAACCTCGACCCTGGCGCGTTCGATAAGCATTTTTTCAACGGCCTGCTAGGCAATGCCCATGGAGAATATGTCCCCATATGGGAACATCTGCACCCACCTGGTGGGTGATTGCTGCCACAACCAACCGGCGCTCAATCGGCACCGCGCATAAGCAGCCCAAGCAGTTCGCGCTGCCCCGCCACCCCCAACTTGCGCATGACCCGCTTCTGGTATGTCTGCGCACTTCCCTCCGTCAACCCCAGGCGCTGCGCCATGGCCTGCGAGGACAGGCCGTCCATCATGGCCGCCACGACATCCAGATCGCGCCGGGTGAGCAAAGGGTGCCGTCTGGCCAATCGGGTCAGTACGTGGTCTGCCAGATGTTGGTGCACCGCCTGGCCCGTGTGGTGCAGGCGCACCGCATGCACGATCAATGGCGCAAACGCTTCGATCATGGCCAGATCGGCTTCATCGAACCAGCCGTGTTCCTGCCCACGATAGAAGTTGACTGACAGCCATCGCCGCCCTTCGTACAGCGCCATGACCGACAAACGCTCGGCAACTTGCGGCTGCAAGTAACAAACGCGTCGATACGTTTGATGTGTGATGTCCTGAGCGCGCTGGCAATGCAGCAGGATACGAGGCGTTTCGCTCCCGGCTTTCCGCGCATCGGCCAGCGCCGACGCCATCACGGCCGTGCTGCCATCCAGGCGATAAAAGCGCTCCACATATGCCTCGGCAATGTCGGGCAACTCCTGCGTGCGCGAGCGGTCCCCCACCGCCACGACGCGCGGTCGGCGACCCGCCTCAAAAGCAAAAATGGTGCATTGGGCCAAGGCCACGTGGGCGCCCACCACCTGCAACAGGTCCTGCGCCACCGCGTGCCGGTCGGCCTGACCCAGCCGCGCCAGCAAGGCGTTGACCTGCGTGAGCGACAGGTTGACGGGTGGCACCGGGCGCGAGCCCCATTCCCAATGGCTGGACATGCCAGGCACTGTAACGCAGGTGAACGCTGGACCAGCGCCACCACGCCTCCCCACGGCGGCCCTCATGACGCAGCAGCGATCAGCGTGCTTCCCGTTACCACTCTTACCGGACGGACCGGAATGT
>JAWKYI010000004.1:0-371379 GCA_041396525.1 Burkholderiaceae bacterium | reverse complement strand
CGACCACCGTCATCCTCGAGCCCGTGGGCCGCAACACCGCCGCAGCCATGGCCCTAGCTGCCCTGCAGGCCGGCGCCTGCGGCCATGCCAATGACCTGCTGCTGTTCTGTCCGGCCGACCACCACATCCCCGACGCCCGTGCCTTCGCCCAGACGGTGCAGCAAGGCGTGGGCGCCGCGCAAGCCGGTGCCATCGTCACCTTTGGCGTGGTCCCCAGCTTTCCCAGCACCGCCTATGGCTACATCCGCCAGGGCGGCCCCCATCCCGACGGGGCCCTGTGCGTGGAGCGCTTCATCGAGAAGCCCGCCGCCGAGCAGGCCCAGGCCCTCTTGCTCGAAGGTGACGTGTTGTGGAATGCCGGCATCTTCCTCGTGCGCGCCAGCGTGTTGCTCCAGGCCCTGCACCAGCACGCGCCCGACATCCTCTCGGCCTGCCGCGCGGCCATGCCCGAGCGCGCGCCTGAGCCGGCCGCGCTGGCGCCGCTGGAATGGGTGCAGCCCCTGCCCGGCGCCTTCTCCGCCTGCCGCTCGCAGAGCATCGACTACGCGGTGATGGAGCACCACGCCAACGTGGCCGTGGTGCCCTTTGGCGGGCAGTGGAGCGATGTGGGCAGCTGGAATGCCGTGGCCGACCTGAGCCCGCCCGATGCCCAGGGCAACCGCATCGAAGGCCAGGGCCACGTGCTCAACGCCAGCAACACTTTTGTTCATGCGCCCCACCGCCCGGTGGTCGCGCTGGGCACGCAGGACCTGCTCATCATCGACACACGGGATGCCCTGCTCGTGGCCCACCGCAACCAGGCCGAGCAGGTCAAGGACGTGGTCAGCCTGCTGGAGGCGCAGGACTGCGCCCAGGCGGCCACCCACCGCAAGGTGGCGCGCCCCTGGGGCTGGTACGACAGCATCGACCTGGGCGAGCGCTTCCAGGTCAAGCGCATCGGGGTCAAGCCCGGGGCCAGCCTCAGCCTGCAAAAGCACCACCACCGGGCCGAGCACTGGATCGTGGTCAAGGGCACGGCCGAAGTCACCCGCGGCAGCGAAACCTTCCTGCTCTCGGAAAACCAGAGCACCTACATCCCGATCGGCGAGATCCACCGCCTGCACAACCCAGGCAAGCTGGAGCTGGAAATGATCGAAGTGCAATCGGGCAGCTACCTGGGCGAAGACGACATCGTGCGCCTCGAAGACACCTACGGCCGAGCCAAACTGACCCCCGCATGAGCAAGCAGACGGATCCCGCCCACCACAAGCCAGCATGAGAGTTGCGATCGTTCACTATTGGTGGCTCAGCAACCGCGGCGGAGAAGCCGTGGTCGCCGCCATTGCAGAGCTCTACCCCGAAGCCGACCTCTTCGTGCACGTGGCCGATGAGCCGCTGATTCGCAGCACCCTGGGCGAGCGCTTCAAAGGCCGCATCGTCAAGAGCTTCATTTCCAGACTGCCGGGCGCCAACCGCCATTACCAGAAATACCTTCCCCTGATGCCCCTGGCCCTGGAGCAGCTCGACCTGAGCGACTACGACCTGGTGATCAGCAGCGAATCGGGGCCGGCCAAAGGCGTCATCACGCGACCTGATGCGCTGCACATTTGCTACTGCCACTCCCCGATGCGCTACGTCTGGGACATGTACCACGCCTACCTCAGCGGGGCCGGCCGCCTCATCCGCGCCCTCTTCCCCGCGGTGGCCCACTGGCTGCGCGTGTGGGACCGGGCTTCTGCGGACCGGGTGGACCATTTCATCGCCAACTCATCCTTCGTGGCCAGCCGTATCCGCAAGTTCTACCGGCGCGAGGCCGACGTGGTCTTTCCGCCCGTGAACGTCACTGAATTCAATCACCAGCGGGACCGCTCGGACTTCTACCTCTGCCTGGGTCAGCTCGTACCCTACAAACGGGCCGACATGGTGGTGGAGGTGTTCAACAAGCTGGGGCTGCCACTGGTGGTGATTGGCGAAGGCGAGCTCTACGACAAGCTCGCCGCGATGGCCAAGCCCAACGTGACCCTCATGGGGCGACAGCCCTTCAGCGTGGTCAAGGACCATCTGGAGCGGTGCAAGGCACTGGTCTTCCCTGGCCTGGAGGATTTCGGTATCGTGCCGGTGGAAGCCATGGCCAGCGGTGCGCCCGTGATCGCCTATGGCAAGGGCGGCGCGCTGGACACCGTGGTCGATGGCGTTACTGGCCTTCTCTTCGGGGAGCAGACCAACGCCGCGCTGGAGAACGCGGTGGTGGATTTCGAAGCGGGCACCGCGGTGTTTTCCACCGACGCATTGCGGCAGCACGCAGAGAAGTTCGACAAGTCGATCTTCCAGTTTGAGCTGAAAAAGAGCATCGAAGAACACCAGCGATCCAACCCGTCCGGCCCCACCCCGCTGCGGTAAACGATGAACATCGCCACGCCATCCAGCGCCCACGACCGCCGCGGCGGTCACAGGCCACCGAACCACTCCCGCCCGGCGTGCGCCTGGACGCTGTCGCGGCGTGCCCAGGCCACGCCGGTTGAGATCGCCGTCATCGCATGGACGCGCTAGCCATTGCCCTGTTCTGGGCGCTGGCCATCTGGGGCTACATCGGGCGACCCAAGGTACTCATCTACCTGTTCTTTGGCTCACTCTCGTTCGGGGCCTTTGCGGTGGTGCCCACCAACCTGACCGGCGGCCTCACCCTCACCCCCTCTCCGATCGTCGCGCTGCTGATCGCCCTCAAGCTGCTGCTTCGCGGCAGTGGCCCGACCTACCTGCTCAAGACCGCGCTCTCCAAACGGGGGCCGGTCTACCTCACCCTGTTCTGGCTGGTGGCCTTCATTGCCACCCTGACGCTGCCTCGCCTGTTCGAGGGCAGCGTGGCTGTCATCCCGGTCCGCGCCGAACAACTGGCCTTCGCCGAACGCTTGCGCCCAACCACGCAGAACTTCTCCCAACTGGTCTATCTCACCATCTCGACCATCTCGGTCTTTGCGTTCGCCCGGTACCACGAGCGCTACTTTGAAGCCCACACCTTTCTCAAACCCATCCGGTTCGGGGCCATCTGCGCCATCATCACCGGCATGGCGGACTACGCCAGCCAGTTCGTGTCCCTCGATGCCGTGCTCAGCCCGTTCAGAACAGCCACCTACGCGCTGCTCACGTCCGATCTGGTGTTCGACAGCAAGCGCATCGTTGGGCTGATGCCCGAAGCCTCCTCCTACGGCGCGATCTGCACCTACTTTCTCTCGCTCATGTACTTTCTGCGGCCACGCGATGCGAAGAAGGGCTTTGACAACACGGCCAACGTGATGACCACGCTGGCGCTCATCGGTATGGCGATCCTTTCCACGTCGTCTGCCGCCTATGCCACACTGCTGGTTTTTCTGGCGCTGGTGGCGTTCGAATGGCTGTGGAAAGACGTCAGCATCAAGCGAAATCCCCTGAGCCGGTTCACGATCATCTGGACCGCCCTCTTCGGCATCGTGGTCACCGTGTTCGTCCTCAACCCCGCGATCTTCGCCAACCTGGTGGAGATCTTCGACAAGATGGTGCTGCACAAAACCGAATCGGTGTCTTTTGAGGAGCGGGCCATGTGGACCACCACCAGTTTGCAGGCCTTGAAAGACACCTACGGCCTGGGCGTGGGCGTGGGTGGCACAAGACCCTCCAATTTTCTGGCCGCGCTGTTCAGCAACACCGGCGTGCTCGGCGGCATGTTGTACCTGCTGTTCATGTTCAAGACGGTCTACCGCGCGCGCCTCAACCCCCACTCGCCACCCGTCAGGAACATTCAACGCGGCCTGATGCTGGCGTTCATCCCCCCATTCGTTGCCCAGATCCTGGTGGGCACCGTCGCCGATTTCGGCATCACCACGGCCTACATCTACGGCACCTGCATCGCGCTGGCCGGCAAGGGCATTGCCGACAAGACCTTGCCCAAACCCCAGCCATACCGCCTCGCCTGAGCCCCAAAAAGATGAAACTCGGCGGATCCAAATCCCTGTACGACTTCCTGTTCGTCTACGTTGCCTACACGCTTCGGTATGTCTATCTGCTGATCCTGATCCCCTACTACGGGCGCGTCCTGGGCGCAGACGGCTACGGCATCGTGCTGTCGGCCATGTCGATCATGAACCTGGCCTGGATCATCACCGGCTGGGGGTTTTCGGCCGCCGGGGTCAGGGCCATCGCGGTGGCCAAGGAATCCGAATACGGCCAGCTGTTTGCGCAGCATTTCTCCGCGCGGGTGCTGCTCTCGCTGGTGGCCAGCGTGGTGGCGCTGGTGAGCATCTACTTCTCCCCCATCCTCTCCGGCAACCTGCTCACATCGGCATTTGCATTGGCGCTGGGCGTCCTCTCGGCATTCAACCTGGGCTGGTACCTGACCGGTTCCAACCGCTCACGCTCGGCGGTAAAGCTGGAGGTGCTGGGTTTCATTCTGAGCCTGAGCCTGATCCTGCTGCTGGTCAAAACCCCGCAGGACGCCCACCTGGCGCTGCTTTCGCTGTTGCTGTCTTCCATTGCGGTGACCGCCGTGGCCCATGGCAGCATCTTTCAGGAGCTGCCGAGGAAGAACCTGTTCCAGCCCACACAAGGGCTCGAACTCATCCGCTCCTCCGGCTATCTTTTCCTGTACGCCAGCAGCGCCATGTTCATCAGCGCCTCCTCCACCTACATCCTGGGGCTGGCGTCCACCCCTGCCCTGGTGGGCGCCTATGGCGCGGCCGATCGGCTCGTGTCCCTGGGGCTCGGCGTGATGGCCCCCATCGGGGTGATCTTCATCCCCAAAGTGACCGCGAAGTTTGCCAAGAACCCGGTTGCGGCCTACCAACTCGCGCGAAAGATCTTTCTCCTGCTGCTGGGCATCTCCCTGACCGGCGCGCTGCTGTGCTTCACCAGCTCCCCCTTCATCATCCGCCTCATCTTCGGCCACAACTTTGACAGCGCCATCCCGCTGCTGACCGCTTTTGCCCCGGTTTTCCCGATCAATGCCCTCATCATCGGGTTCAGTGCCTACATCTTCATCCCCAACCACAGCGAAAAGCCGCTTGCCTACGCGGTGTTCGTCGGCGTGGCCATCAACGTCGCCGTGGCCATCTATGCGTCCAGGGCATGGGGCGGGGTTGGCGTGATCCATGCAAGGCTGCTGGGCGACAGCATCACCCTGCTTCTGCTCGTCTTGACCGCATGGAAGAAGGGGTTCTTGCTGAATTTGCTCCCGGTGAAAAAATGATCCTGTGCACAAGCCACGCCACAACCTGTTTGCCCAACGACCCGCCATTGCACGCCCCCTCGTGTGAACGCGTGCCGGTGCGTTGAAAACAGCCCCCGCTTATCGGAAAGCTCAGCCAAGATATGGACCTCTTTGTCATCGTCGCCACCAAGGGTCGCCCCGATGCGACGGCCGTTCTGATGCATCAGCTGTTCCAGCAGACCCTCCCGCCCGCGCACGTGGTGGTGGTGGGCAGCGAAGCCGCCGACGTGGAGGGTCTGGCCGACCTGCCCTATGTCGGCGCGGGCCGCCTGACGGTGTTCACCGCGGCAGTCGGCGCCTCGGTGCAGCGCAACGCGGGGCTGGACTGGCTGGCCAGCCACGCCAAAGGCAAAACGGCCGGCGACTGGGTGGTGGTGTTCTTCGATGACGACTTCAGGCCGCGCACGGACTGGCTTGAAAACTGCGCCCGCGCCTTCCAGGCCGACCCGCATCTGATGGGCGCCTCGGGGCAGGTGTTGGCCGATGGCGTGACGTCCCAAGTCATCTCGGAAACGGACGCCCAGCGATACCTGGGGGCAGAGCTTCCTGCGTTGCCCCATGCCTGGTCGGGCGCCACGGCGCGCCAGGTCCCCGACCTCTATGGCTGCAACATGGCCTACCGCGGCAGCTTTGCCAGTCGCGAACGGCTGGACGCCAACCTGCCCTTCTACAGCTGGCTGGAAGACGTGGACTACTCATGCCGGGCCGCACGCCACGGCAGCCTGCGCTACCTGCCCGATTGCCAAGGCGTGCACCTCGGCTCCCCCTCCGGCAGAACCAGCGGCGTGCGCTTTGGCTACTCCCAGGTGGCCAACCCCTTCTACCTGTACCGCAAAGGCTCGGTGCCGCTGGCCAAGTGCCGCCGGGTGCTGTTGCGCAACGTGGCGTCCAACGTCACCAAGACCGTGTTGTTCAACCGCACTCGCGACTACCCCGGCCGCCTCTTCGGCAATTTGCTGGCCGCCTTCGACATTCTCCGAATGAAAAGCCACCCCAAACGGATTCTTGATCTTTGATGAGCAACCTCGCCGACCACGAAACAATCGGGCACCACGCGCCCGCGCATCCGGGACGCCTGGTGGTGCTCAACGACTTTGCCTATGCCAAGGGCGGTGCGTCATCCCTCGCCCTGGAGAACGCCAAGCTGGCCGCAGGGCAAGGCTGGCAAGTCACCTTCATCGCCGCCCAGGCCCCGGGCCAGAACGACCTGGCCGAGCATGGCGTGCAGTGCCTGGGCGTGGGCGAATCGCCCATCGACCCGAAATCGCCTATGGGAGGCATGGCAAAAGGCCTGTACAACGCGGCGTGCGAGCGCTTCCTTCGGCAATGGATGGACAGGAATGACACCGCCGAAACGGTCTACCACCTGCACGGCTGGAGCAAGATCTTCTCCCCCTCCATCTTCCGCCCCTTGTCACAGCGGGCCGAGCGCGTGATCGTGCACGCCCACGACTACTTCCCCGCCTGCCCGAACGGCGCCTTCATCAACTACCCGAAGGCCGCCGAATGCCCCTATCTGCCCACCCAGCTCAATTGCCTGACGGCCAACTGCGACCAGCGCAGCTACCCCCAGAAAGTCTGGCGCGTGGCGCGCCACTGGGTCAAAAACCAATGGTTCGACCTGAGCGACACCCGCTTCAGAATCGTGCTGCCCCACGAAGCCATGCGCCCCTATTTCGTCAGAAGCGGCTGCGACGACGACCTGATCCACACCATTCCCAACCCGGTAAGGCCCTTTCTGCCGGCGCGCATCGCGGCCGAAAAGCAACAACGCTTTGCCTTCATCGGGCGCGTGGTGCCGGAAAAGGGCGTTGATCTCTTTCTGCAGGCCGCCCGCACCGTGGGGGTCGCCGCCCGGGTCATTGGCGATGGCCCCCAACTGGAGGCGCTCAAGAGCCGCCACCCGGAAGCCGAATTCGTGGGTTGGCAGGACAAGACCACCATCCAGGCACACCTCACCGATGTGCGCGCGGTGGTGATGCCCTCCCGTCTGCGCGAAACCTTTGGCCTGGTGGCCGTGGAAGCCCTGGGCTCGGGTTTGCCGGTAGTGGTCTCGACCAGTTCGGCCATTGCCGGGCAGGTGGCCAGCCTCGACATGGGCCTTTCCGTGCCCAGCGGTGACCTGGAAGCACTCTCCCAAGCCCTGCACCGCCTGGCCGAGTCAGACGATCTGGTCGCCACCATGAGCCACAACGGTTTCAGCCAATGGAAGGCGATCGCCTCCACCAACGAATCCTGGACCGCGCAACTGTGTGCGCTGTACGAAGAAACCATTGAAGGGGATGGACCATGAGCAAGCTTCGCGTGGGTCTGCTGAACGTGGCCTACAGCCCGAACCTGGGCGACGGCCTGATCGCGGAATGCATGCGCTTTGGCCTGACCGGTGGCCACGCCGACCTTGAGGTGGTGCTCATCGACCTGGCCGGCCGCGACGACTTCGCCACCGGCCTGAAGAAGAAGCAATTCTATGGAGCCATCCAGTCCGCTCTGCCCCCGGTGCTGCGGCGGCTGGCGGCCCGGGTCTTCCTCGAACTGCTGATTCGCTCGCGGCTGAAGGCCTTCTACCGCGGGAAGATGAGCCAGATCGACGCGCTGGTGGTGGGTGGCGGCAACCTCATCGCCGACCACGACCTGAACTTCCCCAAGAAAATCCACGCAGCCCTTGAGGCCGCCAGGGAACGGCACCTGCCTGTCCACATCTGGGCGGTGGGCGCTTCGGCGGGCTGGTCCAAGACCGGCGCCCGGCTGTTTCGAGACGCCTTTGCGCGGTCCGATATCCGCAGCATCTCTGTTCGGGACGAACGCTCCCAGCAACTGCTGGAACGCCTGCTGCCCACAGCGCAGAAACCGCTTGAGGTTGCCGTGGTCCCCGACCCCGGTTTGTGCGCCTCGCTGGCGGTGCCAGCCTCACCACCCAGAAGCAGCGCCAACGAGGCGCCCCCGTTCGCCATTGGCATCATGAGCGCCAAGGAGTTGCGCTACCACGGCGCCACCGCGCTCACCAACGACAGGCTAATTCAGATCTATTCCAGCATTGCCGACGAGATGCTGGCTTGCGGCAGGCGGGTGAACATTTTCACCAACGGCAACCCGGACGACCGGGAGTTTGCGCAGCGCTTCATGCAGTTCAGGGAGAACACCGGCCAAGGCAACCCGCGCCTGACAGACTGCTCACCCGAGATCCAGACACCCACCGACCTGTGCCGCTTCATCCAGGCCCAGGGCGGGATCGTGGCCTTTCGCATGCATGCGGTGGTGGCGGCCTTCTCCTACCGCGTGCCCTTCGTGGCCCTCATGTGGGACAAGAAAGTGGTGGAATTTCTCAAGCAGATCGACAAACCGGATTGCCTGTTTGAGCCCCATTCGACCTCGGCCGCCGATGTGGTCGAAGCCTTGCTGGCGGAAACCAGCGGTGTGGACTCGACCCGCAATGCCGCTGCCGCCCGGGAAGCGCTGACCGAACTCCACCGCCTTGCCAGACTCATCGCCACGAACCACCAGGCCGGGTGATTCCCCAACATGTCGACCACCTTCCCACCCCCACGGCCTTCCACCACCCCACCGCTGGTCGGCCCGCTCTCCCCCGGCGCAGCCGACGGCGCCCCTGTGCAGGGGCGGGCCAGCGAATTGGCAAGCTTCTTGCGTACGAGCGTTACCTCGGTGGCGCGCTCATTTTTCTCCGCAGTTCCCTCCCATTGCGAGTCATGACCACAAACCCACTCAAAATTCTCCTGACCGGCGGCGCTGGCTACATCGGCAGCCACACTGCGCTGGCGGTCGCCGAGGCAGGCTTTGAACCGGTGCTGCTGGACAACTTCGCCAACAGCCACCCGGCGGTCGTGCAACGCCTGCAGGCCATCCGGCCCGAAACAGCCTTCACGCTCGAGCGCGGCGACCTCCTGGACGGCGCCTGGCTGGAGGCGGTGGTGCGGCGGCACGAGCCAGCCGGCATCGTGCATTTCGCCGGCGACAAGGCCGTGGGCGAAAGCACCAGCAACCCGCTGAAGTACTTCCACAACAACCTGGGCAGCGCCATCGGCCTGATGCAGGTCATGGAGCGGCTGCACGCCGAAAACAGCGCACGCGACATGCCCGCGCTGGTGTTCTCCAGCAGCGCCACGGTGTATGGCGACCCGGCGAGCAGCCCGGTCAGCGAGAACTTCCCCCTCAGCCACACCAACCCCTATGCGCACACCAAGCTGGTGATCGAAGAAATGCTGGCCGCGGTGTGCAAATCGTCCAGCGCCTGGCGGGTGGGCGTGCTGCGGTATTTCAACCCGGTCGGTGCGCACCCGAGCGGCCTGATTGGCGAAGACCCCAGCGGCATCCCCAACAACCTGATGCCCTTCGTGTCGCAGGTCGCGGTGGGCAAACGCGCTTGTCTGAGCATCTTCGGCAACGACTACCCCACGCCCGACGGCACCGGGGTGCGCGACTACATCCATGTGCAAGACCTGGCGCGAGGCCATGTGGCGGCATTGAGCGGATTGCTCAGTGGCCGCCCCGAAACCCGCAACTTCACCGTGAACCTGGGCACGGGCGTGGGTTGCAGCGTGCTGGATGTGGTGAAGGCCTTCGAAGCGGCCAGCGGCCAACCCATTCCCTACCGGTTCGAGGCAAGGCGGCCTGGCGACGTGGCAACTTGCTACGCCAACCCCACACTGGCCCAACAACTGCTGGGCTGGCGGGCGCAGCACACACTGCAAGACATGTGCGCTGACGCCTGGCGCTGGCAGAAAGGCAATCCCGATGGCTACCGAACGCCATAGACGCCAGCGCAGTGCCCTGCAATCCGGCACGACCAATGCCGCCGTCTGCCTGCGTGGCAATGCCGTCGCACCAGTGCCTGGCCCGCGAAACAAGGGCAACCACATGCAACAAACCCGCGACCGCCACACGACCACCCACGCGGCCCGTGCGTGCGAGGACCGGGCCGAAACGGGGAATCGACACCTTTTTGTAAGGACAAAGTGTTTCAATTGGACGGTGTCGGCCGCCGGGCTGCCACGGGATATTTACAAAACGAATCGCCAATGGCCGCACGTTGGGGGGACCATCCGAGGATGCGACCAGCCTTTTCGCCATGGAGCGGCATCTCAGGCCCGCGCCACCACGATTCCAGGGATTTCAATATGAGTTCACTTTCCAGCCAATGGCGCAAACTGCCGGCACATGCCGCGCTGCTGTTGACACTGACAGGCACCGCCATCGCCCAGACTGCCACCCCGCCAAACGCCGCCACCGGGGCGACCGATGCCACGCCGGGGGCCTCTTCACCCGTGGTGCCAACGCCCATGGGCAGCCCGATGGGTGCCCCCATGGGCGCGCCAATGGGCAGCACCGCCGATGGCGCACAGCCCATCGAGCCCCTGCAACGCCCGGTTGACGCCGCCCGCCAGCCCGTGGGTGGCGCGAGCGGGCCCGTTGCCGCAGCCACCTCTGGCACCGCCACCGCATTGACCGATGGCCCACAGCCGCTGAACTCGGCCGCCAGCGTGGGCGCCGACTACCGCATCGGCCCCAACGACCTGATCGAATTCGACGTCTTTGGCGTGCCCGACATGAAGCGCACGGTTCGCGTGAACGCCTCGGGCGTGGTCTCCTTGCCGCTCATCGGCCCGGTCGCGGTGGCCGGCATGACCACCGGCCAGGCAGAGACCATGTTGGCCAAACGCTACCAGGCCGACTACCTGCAAAACCCGCAAGTCTCGCTGTTCATCAAGGAGTTCACCTCCCAGCGCATCACCATCGAAGGGGCCGTGGCCCGCCCGGGCATCTACCCGGTCACGGGCGAGCTCACACTGCTTCGCGCCCTGGCGCTGGCCGGCGGGGGAGCGCAATACGCCATGCTGACCGAAGTCATGCTGTTTCGCAGCGGCAGTTCGGCGGCGAGCAATACCGAGATGTTCGACCTGGAAAAAATCCGCAATGGCGAGATTCCCGACCCCGCCATCAATGCGGACGATGTGATCGTGGTCAAACGCGACCCCAAGCGCACCGCCTTGCGCGACTCCTTCTTTGGTGACCTGTTGAGTACCTTGAACCCGTTCAAGTGACGCGAATGACCCCTTGCGCCAGTGGTGTCTGCCTTGCGCGGCGCAGCAGGACCAAGCGCCACCCCGAAGGGGCGCCTGGTCCGACGCCCGCCGCTTGACCACGCAGCCCGCTGCCCGAACCGCCTTCCATTGAATTCGCCCTATGCAAAACCCTGACTCCCTGCCCGCTCAGCCGCCCTCCAACGAGCCGCCTGCGCCCCCCGAAGCGGGTTCGGGCGCCATCGCGGTTCACCGGCCCCGCGCCCTGCAAACCCAGTTGCGCGCCCACCAGGAGGCGCAAAACGGCCTGGACGCCGGCGACGAAATCGACCTCAAGGCCATTGTGCGCACCCTGATGCGCCACAAATGGACCATTGTGGGCTCCACCTTGTTGTGCATGCTGGCCGCTGCGCTGTACACCTTGCGCGTCACACCGCAGTACGAATCCACGGCGCTGCTGCAAATCGAGCGCGCCGCGCAAAAGGTGGTGGGTTTCAATTCCGAGCGAGATCTCGATCAGGGCACCAGTGCCGAAGCCCTCACCCTTCGCACCCAGATCGAACTGCTGAGCAGCCGCACGCTGGCCGAGCGCGTCATTGATGAGCTTGGATTGGCCAAACGTGCGGCGCCGCAACCAGGCGAAGACGCGCCCCGTCCCGGCGACCCAGCCACCACCGCGACCACGCAGCAGACCGATACCACCACAGATGCGACCAGCCCGGGCGTCATCGACCAGTTCTCGAAGAACTTCCTGCAGCTCTTCACCCCCTCCACCCAGAACTCGCGCGACCTCACCCGTGCCGAAACCCTGCGCGCGTTCGAGAAATCGGTCAGCGTCGAGCCGATCCGCAACTCCCGCCTGGTGGAGATCCGGGTGCTCAACAGCGACGCCGCGCTCTCGGCCAACATCGCCAACACCATGGCCAAGACCTTCATCGCGATCAACCTGGAGCGCAAGATGGAGTCGTCGGTGTATGCGCGCCAGTTCCTGGAGGAGCAGATCAAGCAAACCAAGGCCAAACTCGAAGAGAGCGAGCGGGTGATCAACGAGTACGCCAAGCGCAACTCCATCCTCTCGCTGGGCGACAAGAACAGCGCCACCACGCAGAACTACGTGGACTTCTCCTCTGCCTTGGCCAAGGCCGAACAAGACCGCATCAAGGCAGAGAGCCAATACAACGAAGTGCGGCTCAACCTCGAGAGCGCCCCGCGCGTGCTCGACAACCTGGCCATTCAGACCTACAAGGAACAAAAAGCCAAGCTTGATGCGGAATACGCCAAGAACCTGAGCATCTACAAACCAGGCTATCCGGCCATGGTCCAGCTCAAGGCACAGATCGCCGATCTCGACGCGCGCATCAAAGACGAGGTCAACACCATCCTGGCCTCCATCAAAGGGCAATATGAAGTGGCCAAGCGGCAGGAAGAACTGTTGCGCCAGCGCGTGGCCACATCGCGCCAGGAAGTCCTGACTGTGCAGGACCGCAGCGTCGACATGAACCTGCTGCAGCGCGAACTCGACAGCAACCGGCAGGTCTACGACAACCTGCTGCAGCGCCTGAAAGAGGTGAGCGTGACCGGCGGCCTGACGACCAACAACGTCAGCATCGTGGACGAGGCCCGTGCGCCGCTGTACCCGGCTAACCCCAAACCCATGGTCAATCTTGCACTGGGCATGGTGCTCGGCGGCTTCCTGGGGGTGCTGATCGCGTTGCTGCGCGAGCAGATGGACGACTCCATCAAGAACGCCGACGAGGTCGAGGGTCTGTTTGGCCTGCCGTTGCTGGGCCTGATTCCCTTCACGAAGAAGCCACGCGGCGGCAACGAAGCCGTGGCCCTGCTGGCCCACAGCGACCCCAGAAGCGCATTCGCCGAAGCCTACCGCTCCATGCGAACCGCCCTGCAATTCTCCACCAACGACGGCGCGCCCAAGCGCTTCATGGTGACGAGCTGCGGCAAAAACGAAGGCAAGAGCACCACCGCCCTGGCGTTGGCGATCAACTTTGCGCAACTCGGCCAGCACGTCTTGCTGATCGACGCCGACATGCGCAAGCCATCGATGCACAAGGCGCTGGGTCTGCCCAACGAGCGCGGGCTGTCCAACCTGCTCACCGGCGACTCGGGGACCGAACAACTGATCCTCGCCACCCCGGTACCCAACCTCGGCGTGCTGCCCGCCGGTCCCACCCCGCCCGACCCGGTGGAACTGCTGATGGGGCCCAAACTGGGCATGCTGCTCGACAAAGCCCAGGCTCTGGGTTTCCACCAGGTGATCATCGATGGCCCGCCCCTGCTGGGACTTGCCGACGCCGTGGTGTTGGGCAACCAGATCCAGCACATCGTCTTCGCCCTGAAGGCCTCGGCAACCAAGAAAAGCAGCATCAAAGACGGCCTGCGCCGCCTGCGCAACGCTGGCCTGCAGCCCATGGGTGTGGCCATGACGCACGCCCGCGCTGAGCATTCCAGCAACACGACCGACGAATCCTATTACGGCTACGGCCTGCATTTGCCCGCCCCGGCCAAAGCCAAGATCGAGCCCGGCCTGAGCGCAAGCGCTGCCGCAGCGGCATCTGCCGAAGGCCCGGTTTCAGAGATCCACCTCGGTGCCACCAGCGCCGAACAACTGCTGCAAGCCCCGGTACCTCCTGCCGCCCATGGACAAGGCGCCCACCGCCTTGACGATGGCCTGCCCGCGAATCCGCCCTCCAAGGCACGCCGCTGGGCCGCCGGGCTGGCCCTGGTGGCCCTGTCGCTGGGCGCGGTGGCCTGGTGGTTCACCACCTCCACCCAAACCGTGCCTCGCGACGTCAGCGCCAAGCAAGACACCGGCAAGATCACCGAGAGCCCCACCACCCTGCCCGCCACTCCCACGGCCAGTGAAACAGCGACACCAGCCACACCCGTTGCCGCCGACACGGCGCCGCTGCCCGCCACGCCACCCGAAATGGCCACCGTGGCAATGACCCCGACCGCACCGCTTCTGCCCGCACCCTCGAACACCCCTCCGGTTCTTGCCACGCTGAAAGACGGGACCGCCGACACATGGGCCCCGCTGGCAGCGCTGTGGAGCGAAACCCTGGATCCACAAGGAGGCTGCGGCAAAGCCAACGAAGTCAACTTGCAGTGCTTCCGCCTGAACCGGGCCACACTGAACGACCTGAAGAAACTCGACCAGCCGGGCCTGGTGCAACTCAAACAAGGCCGCGTGCAACGCTGGGTGTTGTTGCGCTCGCTTGACGACACCTCGGTCACCCTGGCGTCGGGCGACAGCCTCTGGCAACTCCCCACCGACACCTTCAACCAGCAATGGACAGGCCGCTACTCCACCTTGTGGCGCCTGCCGCCCGGCCAGCAAGCGCCAGTGACCACGCTCCAGGCCAGCAGCGCCGCTGGCGCTTGGCTCGACGCGCAACTCAAATCGCTGCAGGCCGGCCAGCAACTCGAGGCTTCCGCAGACAGCCTCGCGGCCCGCGTGCGCCAGTTCCAGAAACAACAGGGCCTGCCCACCCAGCGCAGCACCTTGCCCCTGGTCTTCATCCGCCTGAACCACATGGTGGGCCAGTCCGAACCGCGCCTGGTCGCCGGTGGCTGACACCAGAGGTCACCACATGGCAGCCTCGGGCGGCGCGTCTGCAGCGCGGCTGGACCTTGCCAGCGCGCTGATCGAATTCAAACGCTCTCCCGGGGGGTATGCGCTTGCTCGGCGCCAACCCGAGCAGCTCTTTGAGGCCTCGCACAGCGTGATGCTGCTGGCCGCCGGGCGAGCGGCGCCAGACCTGCCGTCGCCCCACCCCACCCATTCGGCCGAGCGCATTCAGCGGGCGGCTCAGTTTTTTGTGCGCACCGCCTTGTTGCGTGCGGGCGCAGACCACTACACCGTGCTTGGCCTGAAACCCGGTTTCCAACCAGCGGACCTGCGCGACCACTACCGCCTCATGATCCGCCTGACCCACCCGGACTTTGCCGGCGCAGGGAACATCTGGCCACCCGACGCGGCCACGCGCATCAACATCGCCAACGATGTGCTCGGCTCGGCCGAACAAAAAGCCCGCTACGACGCCAGTCTCAAACCCACCGCACCGCCCACCGAAACCGTCCAGGCACCACGCTCCCGCACAACGCCGTCGAAACCTCAGACGGCCAACAAAGTCCAACCCGACACCACGCCGCCAACCCAGCGGCTCCATGACTTCCTGGACGCCGGTCTGGACCTCTTCCAACGCCACCGCCCCTGGGCACTGACCACCCTGGGCGGCCTGGCCTGTGTCGGCTTGCTGTGGCTGCTCACCCCGAAGGAGGCAGACAACACCCTCGTGGCCAAGGGGCCCCGATCGAACAGCAAGAGCGAATCGCTTGCTCCGGCCGCGGTGCCGGTGGAGGTGGGGGTGGACACCATGGCACTCGCCCACGTCAAGGCTTGGCTGGCAGAGAATCCACCGCCCCCGACCACCAGACCTCGGGCCGCACCCGGCAAGCCCCAACCCACGACCGGCGCCAATGAGGCCAACCTCAATGAGGCCGCCAGCGACGTTGTCCAAGCCCCTGCGCCCAGCAAACTCACCATGGCCCAGGTGCAACCCCAACTGAACCGCCTGCTGAACGGCTTGCGATCAGGCCAGGGCAACCAGGTGCTCAAGGCCCTCGCAAGCGAGTGGCGCGACCAGCCCGCCGCCAGCGCTCTTGCCGCGAGCTACCAACGCGCGCTGGACGGACGGCGCGTGGTGCGCCTGGGCAAAGTGCAGCTGCGCTCGAGCGCCGCGGACAACCAATTGGTGGTCGATGGCGTGGTGGAACTCTATCTGCAAGGCGAAACCGATGGCACTGAGATGAAGGCCTTGCGGCTCAGCGCCCACTTCAGGCCCCACAATGGCCAGGCCCAACTGACCCAGGTGGTGCTTCAACAACCATGAACGCCCAGCCCCACGCCGTCCCACCGAAGGCCTCCCGGTCCACCAAGCCAGGGCCACGCCTGGAAGGCCTCGCATGATCGACCTGCACAGCCACATTCTTCCGGGCATCGACGACGGCGCCAAAACACTGGAGGTGGCGCTGGAGATGGCACGCATCGCGGTCGCCGACGGCATTCACACCATGGCCTGCACGCCCCACATCTACCCGGGCATGTACCTCAACGATGGCCCCGGCATCCAGGCCGCTGTCCAGTCATTGCAGGTCGAGCTCGACCGCCATGGCATTGCCTTGCGGCTGGTGGTCGGCGCCGATGTGCATCTGGTGCCGGGATTGACCCACGGCCTTCGCACAGGACGCATCCCCACCTTGAACGGCTCGCGCTACTTTCTGCTGGAGCCCTCTCACACCACCCCCCCACCCCGCTTCGAGGCCGCCGTCGTCGAGCTCATCGAAGCCGGCTACACGCCCATCATCACGCACCCCGAGCGCCTCACCTGGGTGGAATGGCACTTCCCGGTGTTCCTGCGCCTGATCGAACAAGGCGCCTGGATGCAAATCACCGCCGGCGCACTGAGTGGCGTCTTTGGTCGCCGCGCCCAGCATTGGGGCCGGCGCTTCCTGGCCGAAGGCCACACCCACCTCATCGCCAGCGACGCACACTCAGACAACCGGCGCGTCCCCCGCCTCCAAGAGGCCCACGATCTGGCCCGCGCCTGGCTGGGTGAAGAAGAAGCCCGGCGCCTGGTGGTCGACCGCCCTCGGGCGGTGATCGACAACCTGCCCCCGCACGACGTCAGCTTGCCCCAACGCGCTCCCGAGAGATCAGGCTGGCTGGCCGCGCTGCGCAAGAGGCTGCTCACCAACGCATAGGGGCGTGTTTCGACCCGCGGTGGTGACCCTCAAGACCCGGCGCGCGGCCACAAAACCCACATCTGCAGCGGCTGCTTGAGCACCGAGGCTTCCAGATAGGCCGCGTCGTTCCAGCCGCCCCAACCGGTGAACAGGTCGGCGCGCACGGCGCCCACGATGGCCCCACCGGTGTCCTGCGCCAACACCAACCGCTGCGCATTCAGCGCGCTGCCTTGCGTGGACAGCCACACAGGCGTCCCATAAGGGATGCTCCGCGGGTCGACCGCGATCGATCGCCCGGGCGTGAGTGGCACGCCCTGCGCGCCGCGCGGACCGAGTTGGGCACTGAAATCGGTCAGCGCCTCCTCACGAAAGAACACGGTGCGTGGGTTGCTCCACAACATTTCTTCCAGCCGAGACGGGTTGCGTGCCGCCCAGCCGCGAATACCCTCCCAGGATCCGTCACGAATCGCGCCCTGATCGAGCAGCCAGCGTCCCACACTGCGGTAGGGTTGACCGTTGTGGCCCGCAAAGGCCAGACGCACCTGGTGGCGCCGCCCATCGGGCTCGGTGATGTTCAAACGTCCGGAGCCTTGAATCTGCAACACCAGCGCGTCAATCGGATCGGCCAACCAGGCGAGTTCCCGTCCGCGCAACTGCGCCTGGACATCGGCGCGGGTGTCGATGTCTCTTCGGCTGTACCAGACCTGCCCATTGCGCAGCCCTGGCGGCGGGCCGTAGAGTGGGGTGCGGTTTGTGGCCGAGGGCAACCGGGTGGCCTCAAGAATGGGCTCGTAGTAGCCGGTGAGCAATCCATTGGCCGCGGATCCGTCCGCTTCGTCCACCCGATAGGGTTGAAAACGGCTCTCGACCCAGGCCTGCTGCTCGGCCGCGGTGGCGATGGCCAGCGGACGCGCCTCGGCGCACAAGCGCGCCTGGGCCGGTGCCGGCCGTTCGCAGCCCAACACCCAGGCGTTCCAAGCCTCGTGCAGGCTGTCGCGCCCCCAGCCAGGCAACTCCGACCAGCGCACCGGCGTCCAGCGGCTGTTGCCGCGTGCAATGGCTGGTGGCAACGGAAGGTTGTCGACCCGTGTCGCGCCCCCTGGCGGCGCGTCAGTGACGGGCCCGGACGCACAAGCGGCCAGGCTGCCTACAATCACCGCCATACAGAGATTGCGCAGCGCCGGGCCCCCGGACACTCCCGCCCACCCGCGGCTGGCCAGCCCCGCGCCCTGCGCCATCTCAACCGCTTGGGCCCAGCGCCCTTTGATCGCTCCCGTTCTGTTCATGCTGCTGTTGTTCCTTGAGGCGCTGGGCGCGCTGTGTTTGCTGGTGTTTATCGTGTGGTGGACCATGTTCTCGGGCCGCGACAAAGGCGAGCTGCGCCAGCAAGACCCACACGAGGGCGAGCCGCCCGCGCCGCCGCCACCACCAAAGGCCCCGCCCGGCTGACCCGCCTCACAGCCGCCGGTGCTGCAACGAGGGGAGCTGCTGTCGCACCGCAACGAGCCGCGCCATGTCGATGTCGGCCATCGCCACACCTGGCCCCGTGGCTTGCATCGCCAACACCTCACCCCAGGGATCGATCACCATGCTGTGGCCCCAGGTGCGGCGACCATTTTCGTGCACGCCCCCTTGCGCGCTGGCGATCACGAAAGCCTGGTTCTCGATGGCCCGGGCCCGCAGCAACACCTCCCAATGGGCCTGTCCCGTGGTGTAGGTGAACGCGGACGGCACAAGCAACACCTGTGCGGCCAGCGCCTGATACAACTCCGCAAACCGCAGGTCGTAGCAGACGCTCATCCCCACCCGCCAGACCTCGCCCGAGCGGTCCTTCATGTCGAAGGCCACCGGGGTATCGCCCGCCTGCAGCACCACCGACTCGTCGTAGGCCTCCCGGCCATTGTCATAACGGAAGAGATGGATCTTGTCGTAACGCGTGACGCACTCGCCCCTGTGGTTGTAGACCATCGAGGCATTGGCCGCGTGCGTGGGGTCGGGCACCGCCATCGGCAGCGTGCCGCCCACCACCCACATCTTGAGATCGCGTGCCGCGTCCGACAGGAAATCCTGCACCTTGCCCAGACCCGGCTGCTCGGCAAGCACGAGCTTGTCTTCGTCCTTGTTCCCGATGAAGCAGAAGTACTCGGGCAACACAGCCAGGTCCGCCCCGGCTTGCGCGGCCTGGCGCAGCAAACGCAACGCCTCGCTGAGGTTGGCATCGAGGCTCACGCCCGACACCATTTGAATGGCGGCAACTTTCATGTTGGTTCTCCGTTGAGGCCTGCGGCTCCTGGAACAGCTTACTGCAAGCCACCCGCACCTGGGGCGCTCGCAGGGGCCTTCTTCGAAGGCTTGCGCTCCACTTTCTCCACCTGCGGATCGGCCCAATGACCCGTGACGCGAAACTCCTGCGTGGCGGCGCTCTGCAGCGGCTGGCCCAGCAGAAACTGGGCGATAAAGGTGCCCAAGCCCACGGCCGGGTTGATGGCTGTGGCGATCAGGGCGGCCGTTCCCGCGTTGATCTCGGGCACCACCACCACTTTGAGATCCTGCTCCTCGCGCCCGATGTCGGCGCTGCCTTCCATGAGCACGGCGGCATTGACACCCTTCATCTGCAAGTTGTTCGTGCGCGCCACACCCTGCTCTATGGTGGCATCGCCGCGCACGAAGTCAAATGCAAAGCCTTCGGAAAACACATCGCGAAAATCCAGCACCAGACGGCGCGGCAACGATTGCAGGCTGAGCACGCCCAGCAGCTTGGCCGCACCAGGCTCCACCTTGAGAAACTGCCCGTTGCGGATGTTGGCGTTGAGCTGCCCGGAAAGGCTGCCGTAATCGAGCGACATCGGCGAGCCCACCCAGCCGATGGAGCCACGAATGGTGCCCTCGCCGCCGCGCACCGTCGCTTCGTGGCCAAAGCGCGTGAGCAAGGCTCCCGCATCACGCACATCGAGCTCGATCTGCAACACTGTGCGCCGCTGCCCATCGGCACCCGCACCGGGTGCAATGGCCCAGTGGCCGATGGCGTTGAACCGCGCTTCGGGCACCCTTAGATTGAGCTTGGTCAGCTGCCACTCCCGTGCCTGCCCCCTGCGCTTTCATTGCGCGCCGCGATGGCCACAAATCCCAACTGCCGCCCCGACAGGGTGAAATCGTTCACCTCAATGTCCAGCGCCGGCATGCTCTTGGGTTGCTGCAGCAACTCCTCGAATTCCGCCTTCACCGAAGGCGCCAGATTCAGGCGCGCCAGGCGCGCAAACACACTGCCAGCAGAGTTGCCCGAGGGTTGCCGGTACTCGATGTAGCCGTTGAGCTGCTCGGCGTCGATGTTGGCGCGCCACTGGTTGCCCTCCCGCGAACCACCAACCACCACATTGTTGAAAGTGCGCCCCCCCACCTTCAGTGCCTGCGCCCGGACCGCCAGACTGGTGGGCAAATAGCGCAGGCTGGCGTCTTCATCTTCCACAGGGTGGATCATGGCCCCCCGGGGATCCACCCCGGTCATCTGGCTGAACACGCGGTCCCAGGCGTCGCTGTCGATCTCGTCGAAGCGAATATTGGCCTGCACCCCTTGGGGTGGCAACGCCACGGACTCACCAGCGTCCAACCCCGCGGCCACGCTGCCACGCACCACCCGAGGCTGTGCGCCGATCAGATCGCGCTCGTAATCGAGCGTTGCCAGAGGTCTGGTGGGCCCGCCCAGTTGCAGAAAGAAGCGATCGGTCCGGGCCACCTCGCCCGCGGCGTCGGCCAAAACGGTCAGCACCTTGTTGTCGTACCGTAGCGGCAAAGGCGCCACGGCTGTCTTGTTCAGCGGCGCCGGCAGATTGACCGCCATGCCCACCAGATCCGAATCGACCAGGATTTCGGGCACACCAGCGCGAAAACCGAGCTCCACCTTGTAGCGGGCACTGCCTTCGGCCTTCTCGCTCAGGCGTGACACCAAGCCCAGGTCACCGTCGCGCAGGCCACTGGCGGTGGCCGTTCCCTGGCCGGTGAAGCGGATACGGGACGGCCCCTGTGCGGTGGGCACCATGCCCCCTTCAAACTGCAACTCCCCCCCGAACACCTGGGTCCTGGCCGTGGGGATCCGGAAACCTTGTTCGCTGAAGCTCAGCGTGCCCACGGTGTTTCGCAGACGCGGGGCTTGCGGGTTGATGTGCACGTCGTTGCCGGCAAACTCGACCGTGCCCTGCACGGTGGTGCGGTCAACCTCATTCAGTGGCACCTGCAAATGAAAATCCAGCTGCGCATTGCCGCTCATGGTGGCCTCTTGCAATGCCTGCGCTGTGAAACGGTTGACGGGCGACGCGCGGACAAAGTCCAACACGGCATTCCCCGGCCCTTGCACCTTGGAAGACACCTTGAGCACCGGCTCGTGCACCAGATCGGCGATATCCACCGATGCCTGGCGCAAGGCTATCCCGGTCATGCCATCCAGCGAAGATTGCAGTTCCGTCAAATGCAGGCCTGCCCGCTCCAGCACCAAATGTCCATTGACGCGGCTCAGTGCCGGCCATGGCGCCTCGCTTTCACCTTGCAGGTAGGTGGGTACGTAGGCGAAATCCACATCCTTGAGCTGGGCATCGATGCGAAATTCGCCCTGCGTCCCCGGCTGGTTGAAGGGCACGTCCCACATGTCGCCCCGAATTCGAAAATCCACCGGCCCAACCGTGCCCCCACGAACCGCCTCGCGCACATAGCGTTGCGCGAGTGGCCCCACCACAACAGGCAGATAGCGATACACCCGATCGGCCTTGCCGCGCGTCAGCCGCGCCTCCAGGTTCAGCTGTCCAGGAAAACGCGAGCCCGACGGGCTGGAGGCCGGGTCGCTGGTGGACCAATGGGCGTTGGCGGTGCCTTCGGCGTCCTCATTCACCAGCTTCAACCGCTCCAGCCACGCCTCGATGCGCTGACCCTGAATGCGCCAACGCGCCTCTGTCTCCAGGCGCTCCAGGGGAATCTGACGCTCCTCAAACACACCTGGCAGATCCAGCGAGCCTTGCGCCACCTGCACCGACGCATGCCCCCCGTCCTGGTTGAGGTCGAAGCTCACCTGCGCGCCGCGGATACCCGGCCGCCCAGGCAACACATGGTCCACCGAAGCCTCGGTTCGCGGATCGCCGCCTTGCAGCGCCAAACCAACCACCCGGCCGGCCGCGCTGTAGCGGTCCAGTTGCCATGCCTGCGGCTCGCCGCCCGACACAGCCGGCTTGCCCTGCCAGCGTGCCTTGAGCCCCTCCACGCGACCTTCGGGTTGCAGCTTGAGCAACATCTCACGGCTGCTCCCCGGCAACGGCAAACGGGTGGCGATGGCGGCCACCGCGGCCAGCTCCAGCCGATCCGCGCTGAGCGAGGTGCTGTCCGCTCGCCCGCCCACTGCGCGCTCATGCTTCAACCTCAATGCCCCTCCAGGCAGGTCAGGCCATCGGCGGTGCGAAAAGCAAGGTTGTCGCTGGACACATCAAAGCCCTTGTCACTCCATTGGGCATTCAGGCGGCGGTGAAGAAACCGGCAATGGCAGTTCCGGCGGGTCATGCCCCAAGTCGTGTTCAGGGCACTGAGCGGGAACATCCACCGTGGCGGCCACCAGTTGGCCTTGTTTCATGTCGCCCCATGCCCGCAAGCGCCCGGTCCCGAGCGCGAACTCACACCCCATTCGGACAGATCGACATACGGCTGCAACTGGCCCACATCGACACGGGCAAAGTCCGCGTACAGCTCACCACTCCAGTTGTGCCACGGCAACTTGCCTTTGTCGCCCCCAACCGCCGAGGCAAGGTCGAGCAACGGCTCCCGGAAGCGGCCCCGCAGACTGAAACGCTCGCCCCGCTGCGGCGGCGGCGTGGCATCGAGTTGAAAAGCATGGCTTCGGTGTCCATTGCGCACCAGCAAGCCCACGTCGCTCAAGGTCAGCACAGGTTGCTGTTTGAGGTCGTCGGTCCACCGAACCGTTCCGTGCCGGATCAGGAACTCCGTCTGGGAAAGAAACCAGTCTGTGGCGCGGCTGTCGTCGCTGGCATCGCCCGAGAGGTCCAGGCCGGCCACCTCGATCCGCCCCTGGGCAGTGCGGCGCACATCGAGCGTGGGCGAGTCGATCACGAGCCGCTCGAAGCCCAGGCGCCACAGCGAGCGCACCGAAATCGCGAGATCCACCTGAGGCAGGTGCAAAGCCTCGCGCCCAGCGGGGTCATACAGGCGCACATCGCGCAATCCGAACGACGGCACCAAGGCGGGCAGAAAACGGCCCAAGCCCTCACCCGGCGGGGCATCGGACTGTGCCTCGATGGAACCGACCTTCACCACAACCCCGAGCGCCTGAGCTGCCCAACGTTCCAGCGCAGGGCGCGCCTCATCGATTCGCGGCACAATCACCAGATGGATGGCGCCGAGTGTGAGCGCAAACAAGCCCCACACGGCCAGTACCACCCACAACAACAGCCGTGCGGTCATCGAGAGGGTTCTGGGAATTCGCGGGGCGGTTGCGAGAGGAGCCGGGTTTTGATTCATATCCACTGCAAATTATGACTGTGCAATCACCCGAGGGTTCCGCGCCCGCACCCACCGCCAAGCTGCCACCGGCCTTGGCCGAACATGCCCGCTTTGTGCAGCGCATTCGCCGCCGCTACGCCAACGAACTCGCCTGTCTGCCACCCGGGGCACCGGTTATGGAGACCATGCAAGCGGGCTTGGCCGCATTGCAAGAACGGGGGCTGGACACGCCTTCGGCATTGCGCGTCTTGCGCCAGCTGGTTCTGGAGCGCCTGGTCACGCTCGACTGCGAACAGCAAGCCCCACTTGAGGTGATCACCCGGTCGGTCACCGAACTGGCCGAGCTCGCGCTCGACGCGGCGTGCACCCTCGCCTGGACGGACCTGGACGCCACCTACGGCCAACCCCTGGCCGACCTCTCGCGGGAAAGCGCCTTCAACAGCCTGGCAGATGAGGCGCCCGCGCCCACCAGCGCGCCACGCGCCCAGATGTGGGTCATCGGCATGGGCAAGCTCGGCGCCCGCGAGCTCAACGTGTCCAGCGACATCGACCTGATCTATGTCTATGACCATGATGGCGAGACCACCGGCAACGCCGAAGGCCGCAACCGCATCAGCAACCACGAGTATTTCAGCAAGGCGGTCAAACACATTTACAACACCGTGGGCGAAACCAACGAGCACGGTCAGGTGTTCCGGGTTGACCTGGCGCTGCGACCCAACGGCAACTCAGGCCCCAGCGCGGTATCGCTCAATGCCCTCGAAGAGTACTTCCTGGTGCAAGGACGCGAATGGGAGCGTTTTGCCTGGCTCAAAAGTCGGGTGATCGCACCGCGCGCCTGCGTGGACGATGGCTCGGCCAATGCGCTTCGCAGTGCGGTCCTGCCCTTTGTTTTTAGGAAGTACCTGGATTACAGCGTTTTCGAGGCTCTGCGCACCTTGCACCGGCAGATCCGAGACCACGCCAGCAAACGTGCGGCGGGCAATCCGGGGAGGGCCAACGATGTGAAGCTCTCGCGCGGGGGCATCCGGGAGATCGAGTTCACCGTGCAACTGCTTCAGGTCGTGCGCGGCGGGCAGTTCCCCGAGCTGCGCACCCGCCCCACGCTGGACGCCCTGCAGCGCCTGTGCAAGGCCAACCTGATGCCCGCAGCAACTGCCCAGGCACTGGCCAAGGCCTACGAGTTCCTGCGCCGCGTCGAACACCGCGTGCAATACCTGGACGACCAGCAAACCCATGTCTTGCCCACGCGGGACGACGACCTGAACTGGATCGCTGCCAGCATGGGTTGCGCCAACCTCTGCGAGTTTCTGCACGCGCTCGATGCCCACCGCGAAACCGTAGCGCAAGAGTTCGACACCCTTCTGGGCGGATCGGGCCACGGCCAGTGCAATGGCAAGGGCTGTCGCAAGGGTGGCTCGCGAACGCCTGCGGAAGAACTCGAAAACCTGTTGCCCCAGTTGCCCGAGGCCTTTGGAGAGAAGATCGCGCAATGGCGCGACAACCCCCGCGTACAGGCCTTGCGCGACGACGCATTCATGCGGGTGGTCCGTCTTGTCGAGCGCACCGGCGCCTGGCTGGAAGAAGGCCGCGTGAGTGAAACGGCGGCCCTTCGCCTGGCCGACTGGATCGAGCCCTTGCTGCGGCGCATCAGCTACCTGGCCCTGCTGCAAGAACGGCCTTCCGTTCACGAGCGGCTGCTGCGGTTGCTCGGCGCGGCCAAATGGCCTGCGCGCTACCTGGTCAAGCACCCCGGCGTGATCGACGAACTGGCCAGCCAGCAGTTGCTCACCGACCGCTTCGATGCGGTGCAGTTCGAAGAAGACCTGGAGGCGCGCCGCGCTGCCTTGCGCTCCACCGAGGAGGACGACGAGGAAGCGCTGCTCGACCTCCTTCGCCGCGACCACCATGCCGAAGTGTTTCGCACACTGGCCCGGGACCTGGAGAACATCCTGACCGTCGAACAGGTGGCCGACGACCTGTCGGCCCTTGCCGATGCCGTCCTCAATGTGGCTGCGCGCTGGTGCTGGAGCCGGCTGAAGAACCGTCACCGGGAGAAGCCCCGGTTCGCCATCATTGGCTACGGCAAGCTCGGCGGCAAAGAACTGGGCTATGGAAGCGACCTCGACATTGTTTTCGTGTTCGACGACGACGACGAGAATGCCGGCGAAATATACGCCGCCTTCGTGCGCAAGCTGATCAACTGGCTGTCGGTGAAAACCGGCGAGGGGGACCTGTATGAAATCGACACGGCGTTGCGACCCAATGGCAACTCCGGTTTGCTTGTCACCAGCTTCGAGGCCTACGCCGCCTACCAGGAAAAGCGCGGAAGCAACACCGCCTGGACCTGGGAACACCAGGCCATGACGCGCGCGCGCTGCGGCATTGCACCCAGCGCAGGCCAACACAGCGATGACCGGCCTGCAGACCTGGCCCAGCGCTTTGAGGCCGTTCGACAAACCGTGATCACCGCCGAGCGGGACAACGCTTTGCTGATCGAGGAAATCGTGGCCATGCGAGAGAAAGTCCGCGCCGCGCACCGGCTGCCCACCGACCGCTTTGACGTCAAGCACAGCGTCGGCGGCATGGTCGATGTGGAATTCGTCGTTCAATATCTGGTGCTGGCCTAGTCGCGCACCCACCTGCCGCTGCGCGACAACACCGGCAACATCAAACTCCTGCAGCGCGCCCAGGACTGCGGGTTGCTGCCCCCCGGCATGGGCGAGGCCGCCGCCAAAGCCTACCGCGAACTGCGCCGGATCCAGCACCGGGCACGCCTGGACGAAGCGCCCACCCAGGTGGATCCCGCCAGCGTCCAGGAAGAGTCGACCGCGGTGCAGGCGCTGTGGCACCACGTGCTCGGCCAAGCCCCCCGTTCATGAACCGCTCATCCGGTTGGCTGCTGCTTTGCGCCGTGCACGGGGTGGCCAGCATGCTGCTCTGGTGGGCCGGCGACCAAGTGGTGCAAACCATGATCTGGCGTGCCGACACATGGCCAGACAGCCCCTGGACGCTTTGGACCAGTGCCTGGGTGCATCTGAGCACGCCACAACTGATCGTCAACCAGATCGCGCTGGGCATGCTGGCGGCGTTCGCCTGGGTTGTGCGCCCCTCATGGCCCTGCACTCTGGCGTGGCTGCTGGCTTGGCCGCTGACCCAGGCGAGCCTGCTGTGGTGGCCGCACATTGGCTACGCCGTGGGCTTGTCGGGGCCGTTGCATGCCGGCGCCATGATTCTGGCGGTGCAGTTGCTGCTTCAACGCATGGCTGTGCCCAAGGCCGGGCGCTGGGGTGGCATGCTGGCCCTGGGTGTGCTGATCAAACTCGCGCTGGAGCAGGCCTGGAGCCACCCTGTGGTCTGGGACAACGCCAACGACATATCGGTGGTGCGCGCAGCGCACTTGATGGGTGCGGTCTGGGGCGTCGCCATGGCCCTGCTCCTGAACCTGTTCACGATCCGACAACGCCAACAGGCCACGGCCCCACCGGGCTCCATCGGCCAAGGAAAGTCCTCGCCCCTTTAGGACCTGTTCCCACGATTGCTCCAAGTGCGAAAGAGGTGGGAGCAGCAGCAATCCGGGCGCGGGAGGATGGTCAGGCTGGGCGTCTGACCTGGGCGAACAACAACGAGTGGCGTTGTTTCCGCCCCCTCCCCTTCGGGTTGCGGCCAAGGAGGCCATGCGGGGCGGGCATGCCGACAGGCAGTTACATACAGAAACAGGGAGGCACCAAACCGCCGGGAACTTCAATCCGCACGGGCCGCTCTACCACCGCGTGGATGCGGCAGACGGGCCTCGCTGACATCCCCCAAGTTTCTTGGCACTGCAAAGCCTTTCGGGCGAAAGCCCGATTGAAATCCCGAGGCGGTACTTCCTCCTCCTCCCTCCCTCCTCTTTCGTCGCGGGGCGCTTTGCAGGCTTTTTCTTTCCCCGCGTTCGCAACGCGACCTCATCGCAAACGCAGAAAATCACCCACAGCCTCCGCGCGCAGTGGCGCGCAACCCGTGCCACAGGCTCGGGCCCAAACGCGAAAAGCGGCAGGGTTATTCGGGAAGGGTGTCGGCGAAACTCTGCCGCAGCGCGAGTTTGGCCTGCAACTTGGCCAGACTGGGGTGGTCGGCTCGCCAGTCGACCGATGGAAAGCGGAAATCCAGATAGCCCAGCGCACAGCCCACGGCCACATCGGACAGGCTGAAATGAATGCCCGAGCAAAACGGCTTGTCGCCCAGCCCCCGGGCCATCGCCTTGAGCGCGGCGTTGATCTTGCCCATCTGACGATCGATCCAGGCCTGCGAACGCTCGCCCTCACCGCGACCAGCCCATGTGGCCTCCAGACGCGCCAGCAACGCGGCATCCAACAGGCCATCGGCCAAGGCCTCCCAGGTTTTTACCTCGGCCCTCTCGCGCCCGGAAGGAGGAATCAACTTGCCCACGGGCGACAGCGTGTCGAGGTACTCCACGATCACGCGCGAGTCGAACATGGCATCGGCCCCATCCATCACCAGGCAAGGCACCTTGCCCAGCGGATTGGAGGTACCGATCTGCGTCTCAGCCGACCACACGTCCTCGGTCACAAACTGGTAATCCAGTTTCTTCTCGGCCATGACGATGCGCACTTTTCGAACGTAGGGGCTGGTGATGGCGCCGATGAGTTTCATGGATGTGTATCGAATGGGCAGGAAGAGCTTCCCGCGGCCGGCCATTTTATCCAGCAGTCGGCCCCGAAGGTCTGACAGGGGGCTTCCAGGGCGCCGCGTGGCGCCAGCCAGCAACACCCACCCTTCTACAATCGCGCCATGCGCCCAAACTCATCCGCCTCAACCTCCCATTCAAGCCCGTCCGCCGTGAACCCACTGTCCTCTATCGCCGCACTTTCTCCACTGGACGGCCGCTACGCAGGCCGCTTGGCCCCGCTGCGCCCCTTCATGAGTGAGCTCGGCTACATGCACCGGCGCGTCCAGGTCGAAATTGCCTGGTTCATCGCCCTGTCCGACGCCGGGTTCGAGGAGTTCCAGCCCCTGTCGCCGGGCGCCCGTACCTACCTGCTGGGTCTGGTGAAGAACTTCAGCGAGGCCGATGGTCTGGCGATCAAGGAGATCGAAAAGGTCACCAACCACGACGTAAAGGCCGTCGAATACTGGATCAAGTCCAAATTTGAAGCCCGGCCCGAGCTGCAAAAGGCCGCAGAGTTCGTGCATTTCGCCTGCACCAGCGAAGACATCAACAACACCAGCCATGCGCTGCAACTCAAAGGCGGGCGCGACACCGTGCTCCTGCCCGCGCTGGACGGCATCATCGCCAAATTGCGCGAAATGGCACACGGTTTTGCCGATGTGCCCATGCTCAGCCGCACGCACGGTCAAACCGCCAGCCCCACCACCGTGGGCAAGGAAATTGCCAACGTCGTGGTGCGCCTGAACGCGGCACGCGAGAAGATCGCCGGCGTCAAGCTCATGGGCAAGATGAACGGCGCGGTGGGCAACTACAACGCCCATCTGTCCGCCTGGCCTGATTTCGATTGGGAAGCGTTCAGCAAGAACGTGATCGAAACGCCAGAGCCCCTCGGTCTGGGACTCACCTTCCAACCCTACAGCATCCAGATCGAGCCACACGACTACATGGCCGAGCTGTTTGATGCGGTGGCCCGCGCCAACACCATCCTCATCGACCTGGCGCGAGACATCTGGGGCTATGTGAGCCTGGGCTACTTCAAGCAGCGGCTCAAAGCCGGGGAAATCGGCTCGTCAACCATGCCTCACAAGGTCAATCCCATCGATTTCGAGAATGCCGAGGGCAACCTCGGATTGGCCAATGCCCTGTTGAAACATCTGGCCGAGAAGCTGCCCATCAGCCGCTGGCAGCGCGACCTCACCGATTCGACCGTGTTGCGCAACATGGGCGTTGCGATGGGCTATGCCGTTCTGGCCTACCACTCATTGGGCGTCGGCCTGGGCAAACTGGAACTCAATCAGGAGGCCCTGGCGGAAGACCTGGACGCTGCCTGGGAGGTGTTGGCCGAGCCGATCCAGACCGTGATGCGCCGCTTCGGCGTGGTCGGGGCCTACGAAAAGCTCAAGGAGGTCACCCGCGGCAAGACGGTCACGGCAGAAGCGCTGCATGGCCTGATCGAGAGCCTGGACATTCCGCAAAGCGAAAAAGCCCGACTGCTGGCCCTGACCCCGGGCGGCTACGTGGGCATGGCCGCCGCCCTCGCACGCCGGGTTTGACAAATCCCGATAGCGTCCTAGAAACAACTGGGCGCATCGGCGCCCATTTTTTCCTGCATGAAAAGTTTGTTCGTACACACTTCCATGGAAGTGCGCATTTCTTCTTAGATTCTCCCGATCGCCTGAACCGACAAACGCCATCGGTTTGATCTGGCTCAAACCGATTGACACCGGTCAAAACTAGAGTCACGCTCTGGCTGTCTGCTAGGCAAGTGACCCGGGCACCAGACATCGCAATGCCTGCGCCGCCGAGGGCGAGAAGGCCCCCGAAGAAGATCAAGAAAGGCACCCGTTCATGGCCATAGAACTTTTCAACCGAGACGGCCACGTTTGCCTGATGTTCGCCCACCTCAGCGACGAGGGCGGGGAAGCCGTGCAAGCGAACCAGTTTCTGGTCATTCATGGCGATGCGGGTGCCATCATCGATCCGGGTGGCAACATGGCCTACAACGAACTGCTGTTGACCATCGGGCGCTACTTTCCGCCCAGCCGTCTGGACAAAATCCTGGCGTCCCACGCAGACCCTGACATCATCGCGTCATTGGACCGGTGGATGACCAGCACGCAGGCCACCCTCTACATCTCGCGCCTGTGGGAACGATTCGCCCCCCACTTCTGCAAACCTGGCAAGACGCAGGGTCGTATCGTTGGCATCCCCGATCCTGGCATGCGCATCCCACTGGGAACGGCCGAGCTGGTGGCGGTTCCCGCACACTTCATGCACTCGGAGGGCAACTTCCAGTTCTGGGATCCGGTCAGTGGCATCCTCTTCTCGGGCGACCTGGCGGTTTCCATGGTGAGCTCGGCCGACGCTGGCCGCCCCATCGAGTCGCTTGCCGCCCATATCCCCCGGATGGAAGGCTTCCACCGGCGCTATATGGTCTCCAACAAGGTGCTCAAACTGTGGGCCAACATGGCGCGCAAGCTGCCCATCCGCATGATCGTGCCGCAACACGGCGCCCCGCTGGCCGGGCCCGCGGTCGGCGAGTTCATCGAATGGATCAGCGACCTCAGCTGCGGCGTTGACCACTTCACGCAGGCCAATTACACCCTGCCAAACTGAACCACTGGCGCCGACTCAGGTCTGCGACCCGGTGCTTTCTTCCAGCGCACGCTCCGCATAGCGGTTGAACCGCCAAGAGTTGCCCTCCAGCGTGATGCGGCGCCACGTCACCCGTTTCTCTGCGGGCGACATTTCCGTCCAGCGCTGCACCTCATCAAAATAACGCCCGCAGCCTTTGCAGACCTCATCGCCCTGACTGGTGGAGCAGATCGCAATGCAAGGCGTGTCGGGTTGGCTGGCAAACCAGACCATCCAGGCGGCGCGTGCCGCAGCGGGCAGCGTGGCCTCGTCGGCCTCAACCTGGCGGAAATACACCAACTGCCCGTACACCTCGGCCAAAGCACCCAACTCCGGGCACAACGCCAGGCCGTGGCCAGCGGGCGTTCGCTGGCGCCAGAAGTTGATGGCCGACTCGATGTCGGTGATGTGGATACCTGCTATGGAACGGTCTTTGCGATGCGGTGAATGATAGCCAGCCTGGTGCCAGCTCAACGCATGTCAATCAGCGCCATAGGGCCCCGGCCGGCATGCCAGACGCCGATACAATCGGCCTACTCGAGGGGAGTAGCTCTCCAATCCCGTGGCATCCATTGAACGGTGGACAATGCGGGGCGTTTGAATCGTCGTCAACACGAAGCCCGGAAGGCTTCCGGCGGTTCGCCGCGCCGGGCAACCCCGCCAGCGCGACCTGATGGACCTCATCAGGTCGATCTGGGCGCGCCTGTCATCGGCCGAGTCAAGACCGGCATCTGCCCTGTTTCCGGGCGGTGGGGCCCTGATTCCTGCCTGCAGACCCCACACGACGCTATCGCACCACCCATGGAATTCTTCACCTCCCCTGCGTTTTGGATCGCCCTCGGCCAAATTGTGGTGATCGACATCCTGCTCGGCGGCGACAACGCCGTCGTGATCGCGCTGGCATGCCGCAAGCTGGCCCCGGCCCAGCGCACCAAGGGCATCATCTGGGGCACCATCGGCGCCATTGTGCTGCGAGTGGTGCTCATCCTGTTTGCGATGACCCTGCTGAAACTGCCCTTTCTCAAATTCGTGGGGGCCGTCTTGCTGGTCTGGATCGGTATCAAGCTCATCGCACCCGATGAAGACGGACATGACGACATCTCCGGCAGTGACAAGCTGCTGGCAGCCATCAAGACCATCATCGTGGCCGATCTGGTGATGAGCATTGACAACGTAATCGCCATCGCTGGCGCCGCACAGCACGCTGGCGAGCACGCCACCCTGCTCGTGGTGCTGGGTCTGCTGATCTCCATCCCCATCATCGTGGCCGGCAGCCAACTGGTCATCAAGCTCATGGCCCGCTTCCCCTGGGTGGTGGTGGCCGGGGGCATGCTGTTGGGCTGGATCGCAGGCGGGATGGTGGTGAGCGACCCGGTATTCGCGAACCCCACCGAGTGGCAATGGATGGCGAAAATCCCCCAGTCCGACGCGGTGAAACACGGGGCTGCACTGGCGGGCGCGTTGTTGGTGCTGGCCATTGGCAAGACAGTCGCGGGCCGCCAACGCCACGCAGACGCGACTTGAAGTTTCACGGGGCAATGCTATGCTGAAGCGATGAAACTTCTGCTGACTTGGGCCCTGTCGGCCTGTGCATTGCTTGCGGTGGCCTACCTCTACCCCGGGGTCCAGGTGGTGAGCTTCGGCTCCGCCCTGATCGCGGCGGCGGTGATTGGCCTGTTCAACATGCTGCTGCGCCCGGTGCTGGTCGTGTTGACGCTGCCAGTGACCCTGGTGACGCTGGGCCTGTTTCTCTTCGTGATCAATGCCCTGTTGTTCTGGGCCGCCGCGGGTGTGCTCGACGGCTTTCACGTCAATGGCTTCTGGGCCGCCATGCTGGGCTCCCTGATCTACTCGGCCCTGATGCTGGTGGTCAACTCGGCCGTGAACTCACTTCTCTCGAGCTGAATCGCGCAACAGCTGCTCGATTTCACGCCGGCGGGCGTCCACAATTGCCACCTCGATCGTATCGCCACGGCGAACATCTGCGGGCAAAGCTTGCGCGGCCTTGAGCCGTTCCAGCGCACCCTCGTTGTCCAACATGGCCGCATACGCCTCGGCTTCGCTGCGCAAGGCCCGAACCCGATACCCCAGCGCGCCCTGGGCTCGCGACAAGGATTGCCAGGCCAACGCGTCGTGGGGGTGCAGCACCACCCAACGCTGCAAGCGCGCCGCCACGGGCGCGGCCTGACCAGAGGCCAGCGCGGCCAACGCCCCCTGCATCACCCCCGCCCGACGTTCGCTTGCCAGCGCCGCGTCGCGCAAGGCTGCAAATCGTGCGTCGCCCGTCCCGCCAGGCGCCGCGAGCAACAACTCGAGCTCCAAAGCATCCAGCGTCGGCATGGTGTCCGGCGGCCTCCTGGTCCCTACTGACCGCCAATGCCAGGGCCCCGGCATGCAACCCCAGGCGGTGCGCCGAAAGCGCGGCGGCGTATCGGTCACCCAGGCTGGCTTTCGCGTCGCTGCCAGCGCGGAACCAGGCTCGCCAGCGGTCCGGCACCGATTCCGCCAACACCTGGGAGCGCGCCGCCATCAACGCATGCAGCTGGCTCGGAAGGCAAAGGGAACTGAACCGTGTGCGCCAGGTTTTCAACCCGCGGCCCATTGGGCAGGGGTTTAGCACCAGGCTCCCGAAGCCAGCCGCAAGCGCATGTCTGCGATTCGCTCCGTGGTCAACGGGTGGCTGGTGGAGGTGGGTGAAAGTTGCCATCATCATTCAAACGCGAAGCCTGCTGGAGTTTGTCAAACATGCTGACAAACCCTTGACCTGAAAACCCGCCTCGGTCATGACCCCAAACCCCACGCGATCGGGCTTCGCGCTCCATGTCGCGCCGAAAAATTCAACTGGCTTGAATCGCCAGCGCCTGACTGCCGACAGGCGGCATTGGCCACATCCGCATTGGGTTGCGCGCAGCCAGGGCCCCCAGAATCAACGCCCCCATCACCAGTGGCATGTCACGCCCTGACGGGCGATCAGCCCTGCGATGTGGCGCTGAGACACATGACTGAGTTCGTGTGCCAACACACTCGCCAACTCCTGCGGGCTTTCGGTCACGGCCAGCAAACCCAGGTTCACCCCCATGTAGCCACCAGGCAAGGCGAAAGCGTTGACTTGCTTGGTCCGGTCGATCACCAGCGTCCACGCAAACCGGTCATAGTGTCTGGGCGGCACATCACCCCCGCTCCCTGGCCGCGTTCAACAAAGGCCGCCAGATCGATTGCAGATAGTCCCCGATGACCGGATCATCCAGATAATCCGGATCGCGGTAGATCTGCCGCGCGATGCTGTCTCCCAGCCGCCGCTCATCGGCGATGGTGAGCTCCGAGCCATCGCCCAGACCAGGCAAGCCGCGCCACTCGGCAACAGAACTGGGAAGGGGTCGGGCGCGGGCCTCCGGCCGCGACTGCGCATGGGACACCACGACCGGCTGTGCCGCCAGAACCGCAGCCACCACCAAGGCATTCAAACGGGGCTTTGCCCAGCCCCTCGCCAGACCCACGGAACCAGAATAGACAGGCTTTTGCATCCCCGTATGATGCCGTCAAACCCACCAAGTTTCTGTAAAGCACTGGAAAAGCCGCATGACCCACGCTCTCACTTCCGCTCCCTCACCCGACGGGGACAAGCTCACGCATTTCGACACCGAAGGCCAGGCCCACATGGTCGACGTCGCCAACAAGGCACACACCCACCGGGTCGCGGTGGCCGAAGGCCGCATCACCATGCAGCCTGGTACACTGACCTTGATCCAAAGCGGCACCGGCTGAAGAAAGGCGATGTGCTGGGCATCGCCCGCATCGCCGGCATTCCGGGCGCCAAGCGCACCAGCGATCTGATCCCCCTGTGCGCCACCCGATCGCCTTACCCGCGTGCCGGAGTTTGAGGTGGAAGAAGCTTCGTGCAGCGTGCGGTGCCAGGCAACGGCCGAATGCTCCGGCCAAACCGGCGCGGAAATGGGAAGCGCTCTCCGCCGTGACCGTGGCGCTGCTGACCATCTACGACATGTGCAAGGCGGTCGACCGCGGGATGGTGTTCAGCGGGGTTCGGTTGCTGGAGAAGCGGGGGGGGAAGAGTGGGAGCTAAGTGTTGTATCTCGGTAAGCTTTCATAGCTGCGTCAACTCAGAACGCATCATCGGGCAGGTAGCCCACAATCTCCAGATCAGATTGCGCCATGACCGCAGTCCAGTACCGGCCCCCGCCCCACCAGTGGCAAGTACACCAGCGATTCAAGCGGCCGCTTCTCTGCCTTCAACCAGCTATCCACCTTGACCCGGTCGGCTTCCGAACGGTTTCGCAAGTTGGCCAGTGGCTTGGCCCTTTTACGCATAACTTCACGATTGGCTTCGCTAAGCGATTGCCAGTAGTTTGGGCCGAACAGACATGTCTTTGCCTGCGGCAGCCAGCAGCATTGACTGCAAGCGTTCTTCGCCTGCCTGCGATTCACGCAGTCCTATGACCTTCACGCCCGCGAATGGCAAACGCTGAAATTGAGGTTTGCTTTTGGTAGGTCTGCTGGGTCGATGTCAGCGTACTCAACCACCAAACGATCCACCTTCATGCACCAGGTACACCGGGCGCGCCAAGAACAGCGACCAAAACCCATAACCCAGAGCTGCGAGTTGAACAGCGGCAATGGTGGCTAGGTCACGTACCAGTTCGACTCAGTTGCGGCGATTAAATACCACAAAAGTCAACAAAGGGCCAAGTACCAGATCGACCGCCACAATCAGTGCAAACAAGGGACTGTCCACTGAGATGTCCCAAAACGGATTTGGGTACCACAGGCGGAATACGATCCCAGCGGCCAACACCGCAACCCTCAGGCTCAGCGCGAGATGCACGCCAGCAGCTCCGACCCGGGGTTTTCCAATCAACGATCACCATTCACTTAACCCGAAAAGCACCAACTTGGGACTAGCTAAATCAAACCGACTCACCGACATTCGGAAGGCGCGTACTTCGCCGGCAGGTACGACACTATGTGCACCTACAATTGGCAATCCCCTGCCACCCGAGACAAGAGTTCGATGCGCACCCCCAGTCAATGGTGCCCAGCCCCCAATTGCCAGAGCGGTACCCAACTGAACCGGAGCTCCATTCACCATCACATAGGGGGTATATATCATCGAACTGCTCACAGGAATTGGGCCGGTATTAACGGCGTTGAAGGTGATTTCCACCTCCGGTGATCGAGTCTATCTGAACCCTACTGACATATTTGCTGAAGCGCCCGAACCACCGGCTTGGGCACTGAACGAGCCAGCTGATGTCGCCAAATCAGTCTGTGTCAACGCAGCTGTTGCAACCAACGCCTTTGCACCTGCGGCAACTGGAAAGTCCTTCCACAACACGGGCGCGTATCACGTAGTCTTGATAGCAGGAAATGCAACCGCCGCCAAGATACCGATGATCGTAACCACAATCATCAGCTCGATCAAAGTGAAACCATGGCTACGCTGATATTTCATGTCGATCCTGAATGATGATAAAAAGAAACACGTCACATCCAGTTGCATCTATCGTGCTAAAGGTTTTTCGGAAAGCTCATACAAAAAGCAGCGTTTCTTGAGTTATCGAAGGCAAATTTTATTTCATCGTCAGTGTATGATAGAAAATTAAAGTATTCATTTACTCAAAATTACGGATGCGTGTTCTTCCGTCTCATTTAACGCGCAATGACGTCAACGAAAGGTGGTAAGCCAGGAGTGCCCTTTAGAACGCTGGTAGCAGTGATTTCAGCCCGCCATCGCCGGAAAGATCAACGGCATCAGCCTGGAGCGTACTTGGCCAGCAGGGTACCTACTGGGGTGGTAAGTGCACGAGAAACCGACACAGCATTGGTGGCTGAGGTAACCCCAGTCAATGCTACCAGTCACTGGCGTGAACGGTAATGTAAACGAAGCATCCAGCGCCACGGGAGCTGCACCGCCTGCATTGATATAGGGCTTCAGGATCAAGGTGCTGGCATCAGCGATGCTACTGACGTTGGCCTCATCGAACTCCACAGTGATGTTGCCCGTCACTCCGTCAACTTGGACAGACTCAACATACTTGCTCTTGGCACCATCGCCACCAGCTTGAGCATTCCAAGTCGTTGCCGTGGCGAGCAACTCAGCTGCCGTATTGGCATTGGTGCCAATCTGCGTCTTAGCATCAGACGCCACAGCCAAACCTTCCGTCACACGCGCGCGGATGGTGTAGTCCTGGTAAGCCGGCAGAGCCACAGCAGCCAGAATACCGATGATGGCCACCACGATCATCAATTGATCAGGGTGAAACCTTTTTGCATGGAACGCTTCATGAAAAAACTCCTTATGGAAGGGGAAAACACAATGAGGGGTAAGAGACGGGTTCTTTTCAGCAGGTAGCGTGCCAACCCGAATTGCCCCATCTTTCGTGTGTTTTTTGGGGTTTTAATCCCTTTGGGTGACGTTTTATGCGCCGAGACCCGAATTTGGGTGACATTTTTTGTCACTCAGGCTGTCGGGAACACAAATTGTCACCCGCTGCTCAGAGCTCGAACGTCTGGCCGGCGCTCAACCAGCGAATGTCATGACGAACGTCGCCAACGCGGCTGGGCGTCTGATCAAAGCGCTGTACCTCGGTCATGATCAGTCCGGTTTCGGCCGGTTTGGTGTGGGTGATGTAGATGGGATACCGTTGCCCGGCGGCAATGTGGTCGAGCTCGGTGGCGAGTACGCTGGGCGAGAGGTGTTTGCTCCGCTGGGCCAGGTCTTTTTCGTGGTCGCTGAACGCGGTCTCGATGATGAGCATTGCGACCGGCAACTGATTCACCCGCTGCCAGAAGGCGGGATTTCGCTCGGTGTCACCGCTGAACACCCAGTATCCCGAAGTGCCTGCGGCCGCATAGCCCACAGCGGGCACCGTGTGCACAGCAGGCAAGACTTCAACTTCCTTGCCGCCAACCGACAAGGCCTGGCCCACCACGATAGGCTCAAACCGCACCAGCGGCGTATCTGCGCTTGGAATGGCCGAGAAATCCGGCCAGATCACATTGTTGAATACATGGGCTTTGAGGGCCGCGATGGTGCTGGCCAAGGCGTGCACCTGTAGCGGCGGCACACCCGATCCCATGCGAATTGCGGCCACGGCATCGAGCATGAGGGGCAGGCTGGCGATATGGTCCAGGTGGGAATGGGTGAGCAGAACGTGCTGCACCCGCGCCATCTCCTCCAGGCTGAGGTCGCCCACGCCTGTCCCTGCATCGATCAAGACGTCATCGTCCAGCAAAAAAGACGTGGTTCGACACCCTTGCGCGATCGCGCCAGAGCATCCCAAGACTCTTACCCTCATGGAGGAACCGTTCCCTGTATTTGATGTGGCCCCATGGACCATCTGCACTATTTGCTATCAAAAGTGGCAACGCCATCCCATTCCAAGCCTGGCGGAAAAGCCTTCATGGAGACTACCCGCTCCGCATACAGCCGGTAAAGGTATTTTTCCTCACTCAGGCCCAGCAATTCGTCCAGGCGTTGCTCACAAGCATTCCAGTCACGCGCATGCCAGGCGGACACGGCCTGGTCCCAGACGGCCAGCTCGTGCGCCAGCGCCGAGGTCTGCGCACCCAAGACGCAGCAGGGTGTGTAGATATCCACCGCGTGGGCCTTGCCTTTCACCCGGACGCGATCGAGCCACTGCCACACAAAGGCGGGCGCCTGGGACCGCGTGGTTTCACTGACCACGATCTCCACACCGTACTGGCGCGACAAACCTTCCAGCCTGGACCCCAGATTGACCGCGTCGCCAATCACCGTGTAGCTCCGGCGCAAGTCCGAACCCATGTCCCCGACACACATCTCACCGGTGTTCAGGCCAAGCCCCAGCGCAATGGCGGCCTCCCCACGGGACACCCGGGCTTCGTTGAGCGTCCTGACTGTGTGGGCCATTTCAAGCGCCGCATGCACCGCCAGACTGGCGTGGTCGGGCATTTTCACTGGCGCGCCCCAAAACGCCATGACACAGTCACCCATGTACTTGTCGATGGTCCCACTGCGCTCACGAATGACAGCCGTCAGCTGATTGAACACCCGGTTGAGCAGCCCCTGCAGATCAACCGGATTCATGGTCTCGGAAATCTGGGTGAAGCCCCGCATGTCGCAAAAGAGCACGGTGAGCTCACGCATCTGCGCTTGCATGGAATAACTGGCGGGGTCTTTCACCATTTCTTCCACAAGCACTGGCGGCACGTAGGTGCCAAACAGCTGGGCAAGGTCGCGCTTGGCACGGGACTCGACCAGATAGCCATAGCTCATGTTCAACGCAAAGGCCAGCGCCGAGGTCACCAGGGTGCTGGCCAACGGCAAAACGAGACCATGGGCAGCAAAAGCCACGTGTTCAAGCCCACCACCGCCGCAACCACACCCAAAGTCAGCGCCACTGCCCTTGCCGCGCTCAACAACGGCAAGCCGAAGGCCAGCAGCAGCCCTGAAGCAACAAGCATCACCAGCTCGTACCCGAGCGCGTAGTCGGGACGGGTCAGCAAATCGCCATCCAGCATGCCCGCAATCAGGTTGGCATGGGTTTCCACGCCCGGATAGGCCTCACCCACCGGCGTGGCACGCAGGTCCAGCAAGCCCGGCGCGGTGGTCCCCAGCAACACGATCTTGTTGGCCAGGCTCCCCGGCGGCAAGCGCCCGCTCAGCACATCGGACGCTGACACATACCGAAACGACCCCCCTTCAGGCCCCCCCCTGCCGCGAAAGGGAATCAGCACCGCCGCCCGTGCATCCACCCCAATCGACAGACTCCCAGTTCCCCTCACCAGGCGAACGCTTTCCAATGCCTGGTAGTCGCCGGGCAGAAACCGCTGTCTGGGAAAACCCGGTACCACGTCGGGTTCCCCCAGCAAGACCCGAAACACCCCCAGCGCCAGCGACTCGTAGTAGTCGCCCCCGTATTCGGCCAGCAGCGGCAGCGAACGCACCACACCATCTCCATCGGTCAATGCGTTGAAGAAGCCCGCTCGGGGCGCCGCCTCCGCCAACCCGGGCAAATTCGCGCCATAGCCGTCCCATTGGGTCGCCGGAATCCGGCGTCCGTCGACCATCGACGCTCCCGTCAGAACCGGCCGAGGCAACACGCCGCTGGTGCGTCCGCTTCGATCACTGGTGAAGTAATAGCCCAAAACCACGGCGCGCCCCTTGAGCGCCTGAGCCAGATGGGCATCGTGGTCCAGTCGCGGTGCCAGAGCTTCCACCCGCTCGGCAAATCCGGGCTGGTGTGCCAATTCAGCCTGAGCGAGACGCCGCAATTGAGCCAGCCCGCCACTGTCATCGGGCTCGGCAAAAACGGTGTCAACGCCCAAGACCGAGATCTTCTGCTGGTCAAAGAGCTGGTCAACCAACGCAGCCACACGGTCGCGACCCCAGGGCCAGCGTCCCACCACGGCAAGGCTTTTTTCATCGATGTCGACAATCACCACCCGCTCATCTCGCGTGGAGGGCATGGTGGCACGCAACCGGGCGTCGTAGGCCCAGTCATCGAGACGCTGGAACACATCCGTGGGCATCAAGCCCACAGCGTTTAGAACCGCCAGAATGAGCGGCACCAGCGTGACTGCGATGCGCGGGCCGTGTTTGCTCAGTGCCGTCATCGCTTGAGCGGCCGAGAGGGGAGAAAGCGGTTTTCAGCAGACCAAACCGAGCCCGAGGACCCGGCGGCCAAAGCAGACATCAGTGCTGGATGAACTGCATCTGGGTCCCGGCCAGCTCAAGCATGTCGCCATTCTTGAGATTGATCGCCTCGGTGCCCATGGGCGTGCCATTGACCGTGGGCTTCACAGCCCCCTCCACCAAAGCCACCACATACCCGTGGGGGCGCCGCGTGATGGCCGCCACAGCCACGCCGGGCTTGCCGATGGTGGTCACCACCTTCACTAGAGGCACCTCACGGCCCGTTGCAGCGCCAGACATCACCTTGATGGCGGCGCTGCCAGCGGTATCGGCCTCATTCTCCACGTTGCCCGAATTGATGACCGTGGTTCTTTCGTAGTTGTCGGAGGCGCCGTCGTGGACAAACTTGATCTTGTACTTGCCGATCTCAACGGTGTCGCCGTTTTGGAGTTGCTGCTTCTTGATGGCCTTGCCGTTGACATATGTCCCATTGGTGCTGTTCAGGTCTTCGAGGAACACATCGGCACCCGACATCTGCATGACCGCGTGCTCACCGCTGACGGCAAGGTTGTCGATCACGATGTCGTTGTAAGGACGGCGACCCAAGGTCGTCCGGTCTTTCGTCAACTGCACTTCCTTGATGACCACACCATCAATAGAAACAATCATTTTCGGCATGGCCGACTCCTCTGGAACCTGAAATCCAATTTGTAAGCAATCATGTTACCCCAGCATGCGCGACAACAGCCCCCTGCGAACAGGTTTGGCCCGCGCCTGCGTCAGTATCACCGAAATGTTGTCGCGCCCGCCACTGTCGTTGGCCGCGTCAACCAGCGCGCCGGCCTTCTCCTCAAGCGGCGCCTCGGGCAGAAGTATCGCTGCTAGCCGATCGTCGGACACCATGTCGCTCAGGCCGTCCGAGCAAAAAAGAAAGATGTCGTTGTCTTCGACCCGGAATTCGTTGACTTCAAGCAACACCGTATCTTCCACCCCCAAGGCCCGGGTCACGAGGTTCTTGTGGGTGGCGAACTGGGCCTGCTCCTGGGAGATAAGCCCGGCGTCGATCTGCTCCTGCAACAAGGAATGGTCGCGGGTGAGCTGCTGCAAGGTGTTGCCTCGCAGGCGGTAGCAGCGCGAGTCCCCCACATGACCCACCATCACCTTGGGGCCGAGAAAAACCCCCATCACCAGCGTTGTGCCCATGCCTGAATAAGCCACATTGGCATTGGCGGCGTTGAATATGGAGCGGTTTGCATTGTCGATGCAAATCTCCATGGCGCGCTTCAGCTCGCGTGAACTGGCCTCGCTGCCCCCTTCAAGCAACCAACGCCCAAGTTCGGTTTTGACGAAGGAGGTCGCCATGGCGCTGGCAACCTCTCCTGCGTTGTATCCGCCCATGCCATCGGCAAGAACCACCACCTGGTTCTCGTCATCGACCACCACCGAATCCTCGTTGTTGTCGCGGATCAGGCCCGGGTCGGTTTGGGCGAAATGCTCAAAGTTCATGTCACTTGGTCAGGGATCGCGGGGCCTGTCCGCTGTTCAAACACGGTTTGCACCTGTCACTTTCTCGGTGGCTCTGGGCCGGTGATGTTCGTGCTTTCAACTTCCAAGAAACGCTGGGTTTGCACGGAGGTGGCTTCAAAGACCATTGCCTCCACTCCGGATGGTGACGTCCACTCCCTCGACGCCACCCCTTCGAATTCAGAAACCTTCACCTGGCGGAGCGCTGTCGCCAAGGCCTCGCCCGTCGGATAACGGTCTTCTGGCACTTTTTTCAGAATTCGCTCAAGTATATCTGCCAAGGCCGGTGGCAAGTCAGGTCTGAAATCAAGGGGATCGGCTGGGTCGCGGTTGGCGATGTCGTACATCAGGGAGCTCAGGGATTCGCCCCTGAAAGGCAGCGTACCGGTCAACAACTGGAACAAGGTCACGCCCAGGGAATACAGATCGGCTCGGCCATCCAGCGTTCGACCGGCAAGCTGCTCTGGCGACATGAAGCTGGGCGTGCCCAGAACGGTGCCTGTCTTGGTGCGGCTGGCGTCGGTCACGCGCGCGATCCCGAAGTCGGCCACCTTGACCACCCCGGTCGTGGCGTCGAACATGATGTTGCCAGGCTTGATGTCACGGTGCACAACCTGACAGCGGTGGGCGTAGTCCAGTGCCATTGCCACCTGGATGCCAATATCCAGCACCGTGGGTATCGGGAGCAGATGGCCCGGGCGGACGTAGGCGACGAGGTCCTGCCCTCGAAGAAACTCCATGGCGATATAGGCGAGGTCGTGGTCTTCTCCTGCATCGAAGATGGTGACGATGTTGGGGTGTTGCAATCGGCCAGCGGTCTCGGCTTCACGAAAGAACCGAGTGCGCGCTTCCTGCAACTCGCTGCCTTCGAACTCCGCGCTCAGGGCCAGCGTCTTGATGGCCACCACCCGCCCGATCTTTGGATCCCGCCCTTGGTAGACCACGCCCATGGCACCCTTGCCCAATTCGCTCTCAATCTCGTAGCGACCAAGCATGGGTTTTTCGATCCCCACGTCCGCCAACAGGGCTGTGCCCCCGGGATGCTTGACTCGCCCTCCCAGCACCACGGTTTCTGACAACGCCCTGGTGCGCTCCATCCGTTGCTGGACTTCACTGTTGGCACCGCCAATTTCCAACAGGTGCGCATAGACGGCTTCGGCCTTGTTGAACTGCCGCTTGCGCTCAAAGTCGAGCGCCAGGTTCTTGAGGTTCTCCATCAGGTGTTCACCGAAAGGAACCCGGCGCAAGCGATCAAAAGCCATGTCGAGCTGACCCTGGCTTTGAAACGCAAGCCCCATCTGCCGGTTGGTCTCAGCCGACTCCGCCTCACTGCTCAGCTTGCCCGACTCGGTCACGCCAAACCGTCGGGTCACCAAGGCGAGATGTCCAATCAGCACGAACATGGCTGGGAACACAAGTGGCAACCAAACCGCCTCCCGCGCCAGCAGAAGCGCCTCGGCACCAAGCAAGCCCAGCATCAGCACGGCGGAAACGGCGGCCCCCAACAGCGCGGACAGCCTCGGCAGCACCAGAGCCAGGTAGCCCGTCAACAGCACCACCAGGACCAGCACCAGCCCAGCGCTCCAGCGGAGCGATGCGACAAACTGGTTTTGCATCAGGCTGGACGTTGTGTGCGCCAGGATTTCCGCTGGAGACATCGCCGGCGACACCGGCGTCTTGAACAATGTGCCGACGCCGGCTGCGGTGGCGCCCACAATGACCACCTTGTCCTTGTATTTGCTTGCGGGGATCTTGCCGGCCACCACGTCGTAGAACGAGTCCACCGGGAAGGCCGGGTTGCCATCGTGCCGAGGGTAGAACTGCGGCAAGACACGCCCTTCCTCATCGGTGTCGATCCGTCTGGCACCGAACTGCAACCCCTGGTCCTGCAGAATCCGGATGTCTTCCGGCGACAAGTTGAGGCTGACGGCCGCCACCGCCAGCGCCATGGACGGAATGGCACGGCCGTCAAACCGGATCAGCAACGGCTCGGATCGCACCGCGCCGTCCACATCCAGGGCTGGGTTCAGGTGGGCCACGGCTTGGGCCGCTTCCCCCAGCAACGTCAATGGCTGCTGCGACGCCTGTGCCGGCAGACCCAGTCCGGCATCGTCCTGCCAACTGCTGGCAAGCGCAAAGGATGGCAGGGCTTGATCGGGGCGGCCGACGGCCGCACCCAACGCGTACAGAGATGGAATCACAACCCGCTTGGATGCGCGCATGCTTGCGGCCAGTTTCGCATCGGAGTCGAGGCGCGCCTCTTCCGTGGTGACGAAGTCCAGCAATTGCCGGCGCGCTGTCGGCCCCAAGTCAGGCGGTAAAGCTTGCACATTCCCCACCTCCAGTCGTTCTCGCAGTTTGCGCAGGCTCTCGAGCCCGCGATCGGTCTGGGGTTCGAAGAACAATGCCGTGTGGGCAATGGTTTTGGCTCCCGCGGCAGAGAGTTGATCGATCAGCTGGGCATGCAGCTCGCGCGGCCACGGCCACCGGCCCAGGTTGGCAATGCTTGTGTCATCAATGGCGATGACCGCGATCCGCTCGCTGGGGGTGCGCGGAGTCAGGCCATTGGCGGCATCGTAAAGCTGGCGTTCCAAACCGGAAAACAGCGGGGTGCCGATCTGCAGCAGGACCACCAGCAGTCCCACCATGACCGCCAGCGCCGCATCCGAAGAAGAGCGTTTGGGCTGTTTGGTGGCGGGCAGGGGTTTGGGCACGGCAGACTTGGACTGAGGGGAATTCGGGCGCTCGAAGCGGAAGTGTCAACCAAGCGATGGCATCTTGATCGCACGCAATGTCCCAAAACGCAAAAAGGCAACGCAAGCGTTGCCTTTTTTGTTAGCGCCTGAGATCAGAGCATCGCCTTGAGCAAGCGACCCATCTCAGACGGGTTGCGCGTGATCTTGAAACCGCACTCTTCCATGATGGCCAGCTTGGCATCGGCCGTGTCCGCACCACCGGAGATCAAAGCACCAGCGTGGCCCATGCGCTTACCGGGAGGCGCGGTCACGCCAGCGATGAAGCCCACGATCGGTTTCTTCATATTGTCTTTGCACCACATGGCGGCTTCGGCCTCATCCGGACCACCGATCTCGCCGATCATGATGACGGCATCGGTATCGGGATCGTCGTTGAAGGCCTTCATGACGTCGATGTGCTTCAGACCGTTGATCGGGTCGCCACCGATGCCGACGGCGCTGGACTGGCCAATGCCCAGCTCGGTGAGCTGCGCAACGGCTTCGTAGGTCAGCGTGCCGGAACGCGAAACGACGCCCACGCGGCCCTTCTTGTGGATGTGACCGGGCATGATGCCGATCTTGATCTCTTCCGGCGTGATCAGGCCGGGGCAGTTGGGGCCGAGCAGCAAGGTCTTTTTGCCACCAGCGGCTTCCTTGGCCTTCATCTTGTTGCGAACCTCCAGCATGTCCTTGACGGGAATGCCTTCGGTGATGCAAATGGCGAGGTCCAGATCGGCTTCCACCGCTTCCCAGATGGCTGCAGCGGCGCCAGCCGGGGGCACGTAGATCACGGAAACGGTGGCGCCGGTCTGGGCAGCCGCGTCCTTGACGGAACCATAGATTGGAATGTCAAAGATGGTCTCGCCAGCTTTCTTGGGGTTCACGCCGGCGACGAAGCAGTTCTTGCCGTTGGCGTATTCCTGGCACTTTTCCGTGTGGAACTGACCGGTCTTGCCGGTGATGCCCTGGGTGATGACTTTGGTGTCTTTGTTGATGTAGATCGACATGACGTGTTCTCGCTTTCCTGGGCTTACTTGACGGCGGCGACCACTTTTTGAGCGGCTTCGGCCATGGTGTCGGCAGAGATGATGGGCAGGCCGGACTCGGCCAGCATCTTCTTGCCCATTTCTTCGTTGGTGCCCTTCATGCGGACAACCAGCGGCACGCTCAGGTTCACCGCCTTGCAGGCGGTGATCACACCGGTGGCGATGGTGTCGCACTTCATGATGCCGCCGAAGATGTTGACCAGGATCGCCTTGACCTTGTCGTTCTTGAGCATGATCTTGAAGGCTTCGGTGACCTTCTCGGGGGTGGCACCGCCGCCCACGTCCAGGAAGTTGGCCGGCTCGGCGCCGAACAGCTTGATGGTGTCCATGGTGGCCATGGCCAGACCGGCGCCGTTCACCAGACACCCGATGTTGCCGTCGAGGGAGATGTAGGCGAGGTCGAACTTGGAGGCTTCGATCTCGGCGGGATCCTCTTCGTCCAGGTCGCGCAGGGCCACGATGTCGGGATGGCGGAACAGGGCGTTGGAGTCGAAATTGAACTTGGCATCCAGAGCGATGATGTTGCCCTTGGAGTCGCGGTTCAGCGGGTTGATTTCAACCAGCGAGGCGTCGGTGTCCATGTAGCACTTGTAGAGCTTCTGGCAAACCTCGACAAACTGGGCTTCGGAATCGGCGGGCAGATTGATGCCCTTGGCGAGTTCCTTGGCTTGCGCTTCGGTCATGCCGGCCAGCGGGTCGACAAAGACCTTGACGATCTTTTCGGGGGTGGCATGCGCCACTTCCTCAATGTCCATGCCACCTTCGCTAGAGGCAATGAAAGCCACTTTCTGCGAAGCACGGTCCGTCACGACGGAGAGGTAGTACTCTTTCTGGATGTCTGCGCCGTCTTCGATGTAGAGGCGGCGAACTTTCTGACCTTCCGGGCCGGTCTGATGGGTGATCAGCTGCATGCCCAGGATCTCACCAGCCAGGCGCTTGACGTCGTCGATCGACTTCGCCACCTTCACGCCACCGCCTTTGCCGCGGCCACCAGCGTGAATCTGGGCTTTGACCACCCAGATGGGTCCACCCAGTTTTTGTGCAGCTTCAACAGCTTCCTGCACGGTGAAGGCAGCGATGCCACGGGGTGTGGGCACGCCGAACTGACGCAAGATTTCCTTGCCTTGGTACTCGTGAATTTTCATGAGGTCTCTCTCGACGGGGGTTTCTCGATCCGGCCAAACCGCAGGCAGCCGGCACGCAGGCACTGGACACAGCAACCCATGAATGTATCATGCTGCGACGCACCAAAGCGATCATCACGCGCAAGCGTAATGCATAATTATATTGGCAGATCCCTGAATCAGAACTGACGAGGCGCAGCGGCATGAGCAAGGTATTCATCGACGGCGAAGCGGGCACCACCGGATTGCAGATTCGCGAGCGCTTGCAAGGGCTGCCGCAGATCGAGGTGTTGAGCATCGCGCCTGAGCGGCGCAAAGACCCCGAAGCCAAGCGGGAACTGATGTCCCAGGCCGATCTGGTCATCCTTTGCTTGCACGATGACGCGGCCATCGAATCGGTTGCCATGATCAATGGGCTACCTGGGAAGAAGCCCCGCATCATCGACGCGTCGACCGCGCACCGCTGCCACGGCGACTGGGTTTACGGGTTCCCCGAGCTGTGTGCCGACCAGGCCTCGGCCGTCTCCAAGGCGGAGCGGGTGGCCAATCCCGGCTGCTACGCCACCGGCGCCATTGCCATCTTGCGCCCCCTCATTGATGCAGGCCTTTTGCCTGCCGATTTCCCTGTTTCGCTGCCGTCGGTCAGCGGCTACTCCGGTGGCGGCAGGGCCATGATCGAAGCGTACGAAAAAGGCACAGCGCCATTGCACGAGGCCTACGCCCTTGGGCTGGCGCACAAACACATTCCGGAGATTCAACGCTACTCAGGCCTCGGCCGCCGCCCAATCTTCAGTCCCGCCGTGGGCAATTTCCAGCAAGGCATGCTGGTGCAACTGCCCTTGCACCTCGACCAGCTTCCCGGCCAACCCAAGGCCAGCGACCTGCATGACGCACTGGCCGCACACTATGCGCCCAGCGTGGCGGCAGGCGGGTTTGTGCGCGTCGAACCGGCAACCACCGACGGCAAACTTGATGCCACGGCCCTGAACGACACCAACCTGCTGGAGATTCGTGTGTTTGCCAATGAGGCACACCACCATGCCGTGGTCATTGCGCGGCTGGACAACCTGGGCAAAGGGGCCAGCGGTGCGGCGGTGCAGAACCTGCGATTGATGCTGGGGGTCTGAGCCCAGCGCGCTTTTGAGGGTCGAGCCTCGAACCCCACCTGCCCATCTTTCAGTCCTCCTCGAAAGCGCCTTTCACCACGCGCCGGATGGCTTCGGCGCCAAAACCGCGTGAAGCGAGGAACCGCAACTGCTTGGCCCGGGTTTGGGGGTCTTCTGCCACCTCACCGAATTTGCGTTGCCAGACGTCCCTGGCACGCGCCACCTCGGTGCTTTGCAGATCGGCCACCGCCTGTGAAATGGCCTCAGGAGCCAACCCTTTGGCTTGCAGCTCCTGACGCACGCGCTGGGCGCCCAGGCGAGGTGCCCGGCGAAAGATCACCGACTCCAGAACACGCTGTTCGTTGATGAACCCTTTGGCTTGCAGCTCATCGAGTGCCTGCGCGAGTTCCCCGGGGGTTGTTTCGTGCGGGCGCAGCTTGCGCTCCAACTCGGCGCGGGAGTGCTCGCGCTGTCCCAACAGCCGCAGTGCGCGGCCTTTGAGTGAGGGTGCGTTGAATGCCATTGCAGCAGCTCCTGATCAGCCAGTTAAGGGGTTGCGCTCGATGGGAGGGTCCAACCGGTTCACGGCAGTTGAACCAACTGCCGGACCTTTTCGGCATTCTCGAAGTGGTTGAGGCGGTGGGTGCGAATCCACCAGGTGGCCATCTCCATCAACAGCTCGGGGTCGTCGTTCTTGTTGGCAAAGAACGCATAGAACGACAGCCCCACCTGCGAGCCCCGGCTTTTGATCTTGGCATCGCACACCGCCAGCACCCTGGCCCGCAACAGGTCCCTCAAGGGCACCTCACTCAGCCGACGAAGCTTCGGCTTTGTCGGCTGCCTTGGATGACTTCTTGCCACCTTTGGCTGGGGCTTCGGTGCTCGCCAGCAGAGGCACACCCAGCTCTGCTCGAACCTTGTTCTCGATTTCAAAACGCAGGTCGGGGTTCTCGCGCAGAAATTCGCGGGAGTTGTCACGCCCCTGGCCGATCTTCTCGCCGTTGTAGGCATACCATGCACCCGATTTGTCGATCACGCGGTTGGCCACGCCAAGGTCCAGAATTTCGCCTTCGCGGCTGATGCCTTCGCCGAACAGGATATCGAACTCCGCGGTTTTGAAAGGCGGCGAGACCTTGTTTTTCACCACCTTGACCTTGGTCTCGTTACCGATGGACTCATCGCCTTTCTTGATCGTGCCGGTGCGGCGGATGTCCAGGCGAACCGACGAGTAAAACTTCAACGCGTTGCCACCCGTGGTCGTCTCGGGCGAGCCGAACATCACACCGATCTTCATGCGGATCTGGTTGATGAAGATGACCATGCAGTTGGTCTTTTTGATGGTCGCGGTCAACTTGCGCAGGGCCTGGCTCATCAGGCGCGCCTGAAGCCCGGGCAGAGAGTCCCCCATTTCGCCCTCCAGCTCGGCCTTGGGCGTGAGTGCGGCCACAGAGTCGACCACGATCAGGTCCACCGCACCGGAGCGCACGAGGCTGTCGACAATTTCCAGGGCCTGCTCACCGGTATCGGGCTGGGAAATCAGAAGGTCTTGAAGGTTCACACCCAGCTTCTGCGCGTACTGAATGTCCAGCGCGTGTTCCGCGTCGACGAAGGCGGCCTGACCACCGAGCTTTTGCATCTCGGCAATCACCTGCAGCGTGAGCGTGGTCTTGCCCGACGACTCGGGGCCATAGATCTCCACCACACGACCACGTGGCAAGCCTCCGACGCCCAGCGCAATGTCGAGTCCCAAGGAGCCTGTGGAGACCACCTGGATGTCTTCGATCACCTCGCCTTCGCCCAGGCGCATGATGGTGCCCTTGCCAAATTGCTTCTCGATCTGGGCGAGTGCGGCCTGCAAGGCCTTGGCTTTTTCGCTGTTGAGTGGGTTGGGCTTGACGGCTGCGTCCATTTCAGACTCCTTGAATATCGTGCGATTTGATGAGAGTGGGCATTCGCTTCAAGCCTTTGGGTTTACGTACAGGCTGGATGCTTGCACAGGAGTTTATCGCGCAATACAAACTCTACCATCGAATTTTTCGTCAGTTTGCCTTACCATAATCTGCTCGCGGACAATCAGCGCCTTTCGACCTCCCCGAGCGCGCCATACCAGCGCCCTTGCTTCAACGCCCCTCCCGACATGCCACCACCATGACCGAAACCGCCAACCACCCTGGAGACGACGATCGTTGGCGCCTGAGCCACCTGGGGCGGCTGATGGGCCTGGCGCTGCGGCGCTTCGACGAGCGGGTGCTGACGTTGATGGCGCGCAATGCGGAGGTGCCCCTGGCGCTGTCAAACCTGGCCGCCCGCGACCAGGTCGGCGCAGCCCACATCCACATCACACGGCATCTCAGCCGCCAGGGATCCCGGCTCACCGACCTGGCGCAGTCAGCGGACATGAGCAAGCAAGCCATGGGCGATCTGGTGACCCAGTGCGAGGCCTGGGGCCTGGTGCGACGCGAACCCGACCCGCGCGATGCCCGGGCACGGCGCATTGTCTTCACCCCCGACGGGCTGCTCTGGCTTGATGCGTTTCGCCAAGCGGTGGCGCAGGCCCAGGCCGAGTTTCGTGCCTTGGTGGGCGATGACGTGGCGACCGTGGTGTCCCTGGGACTTGAAGCCTACGGCGCTCAATGAGTGGCAGCCACACGCCGGCCCACCCAAGGGTTGCCCCGCCGTGCAGGCGCGCGGGCTTTGGTGATAATTGCCTCAAAGGCGTGGAATACCCCTCCCCGCATGGCTGGCGCCCAATCGCACCGACAAGACAACCGGAGACAGAGATGCGCATCCTCATTGCTGAAGACGATCAGGTGTTGGCCGATGGCCTTTTGCGCAGTCTGCGAACAGCGGGCGCCGCGGTGGACCACGTGGCCAGCGGCAGCGAGGCCGACGCGGCCCTGATGACCAACAACGAGTTCGATTTGCTGATCCTCGACCTGGGCCTGCCCAAGATGCATGGGCTCGAAGTGCTCAAGCGGTTGCGCTCGCGCGGGTCCACCCTGCCGGTGCTGATTCTCACGGCCGCCGACAGCATCGAGGAGCGCGTCAAGGGGCTGGACTACGGCGCCGACGATTACATGGCCAAGCCGTTTTCGCTGCAGGAGCTGGAGGCCCGGGTGCGGGCACTGACGCGCCGCGGCATGGGCGGCGCCAGCTCGACCATCAAGCATGGCCCGCTCGAATACGACCAGGCTGGCCGGGTGGCCACCATCGAGGGCAAGATGGTGGAGCTCTCCGCGCGCGAGCTCGGCCTGCTTGAGGTGTTGCTGCAGCGCTCGGGGCGCCTGGTGAGCAAGGACCAGTTGGTCGAGCGCCTGTGCGAATGGGGGGAAGAGGTGAGCAACAACGCCATCGAGGTCTATATCCACCGCCTGCGCAAAAAAATCGAGAAGGGCCCCATCCGCATCGCCACGGTGCGCGGACTGGGCTATTGCCTTGAAAAAATCCCTGGCTGAAGCTGGCAGCGCCCCACAGGGCTCGGGCGAAGCGCCGGTGCCCGCCGACGAGCGCTTTGGCGCCATGTCACCCGGGCTCTTTCAACGCGAGCAGCGCAGCTCTTCGGCGAGATCTCGGACTGGATGCTCACGCCTTGTTGCTGCTGTGGTTCTGCTCGTCGCGCTCACCTGGTTTGTGGCCCAGGGCATTGCCAGCAAACCTTTTGACCGCGCCCTCGAGTTCAACTTGCTGGCACTCACCCAGTTTGTGGTCGCCAAGGACAATGTGGTCAGCTTCCAACTGACCCCGCAGGCGCGCGACCTGCTGCGCGCCGACGACAGCGATCTGGTCTACTACCAGGTGGTCGATCCACGCGGCACCCTGATCAGTGGCGAAGTCGACTTTCCATTGCCCCAGGACAACCAGACGCCCGAGCCCGGGCAGGTGATGTTGCGCGACGACACGTTGCGGGGCGACGAAGTGCGGGTGGCCTATGCCTGGCTGGCGCGCACCGACGATCCTGGCCATCTGGTTCTCATGCAGGTGGCCGAAACCAAGGCAAAACGCTCGACGCTGGCCACCGAGATCATCAAAGGCGTGATGGTGCCTCAGTTCATCATCCTGCCGCTGGCGGTGCTGTTGGTGTGGCTGGCGCTGGTGCGCGGCATCCGCCCATTGAACGAGCTGGAGCAGCGCATACGGGCGCGCAAGCCCGATGACCTGAGCCCGATCGAAGAGTCGTTCATTCCACAGGAAGTCGCCCCCCTGGTGTCGTCCATCAACGACCTGCTCACCCGCCTGAAGGCGTCGCTCACCACCCAAAAGCGCTTCGGCCGACGCCGCCCACCAGCTCAAAACCCCTCTGGCGGGCTTGCGCATGCAGGCCGAACTGGCCCAGCGGGAAAGCAACCCGCAGGAAGTCCATGGCTCCTTGCAGCAAATTGCGCGCTCCAGCATGCGCGCCACCCACACGGTCAACCAGTTGCTGGCGCTTGCCCGCGCTGAAACCACCGGAAGAACCTTGCCCACCGTGCCCATCGACCTGGCCGAGCTGGTGACAGGCGTCGTGCAGGACTCTGTGCCCCGGGCCATGGAACAGGGCATCGATCTGGGCTACGACGGCCCGGACTCCATGCCGGCCAATTGCATGATGGAAGGCAACCGCACGCTGCTGCAGGAAATGGTGCGCAATCTGGTCGACAACGCCATTCACTATTCAGGTCCGGGCGGCATCGTGACCGCGCGTGCTGTTCGACCGCTTCAGCGGCGTGCAGATCCTGCAAGTGGAAGACAACGGCCCGGGTATTCCCGAAAGCGAACGCGAGCTCGTGTTGCAACCTTTTTACCGGGCATTGGGCACCAACGTCGACGGCTCAGGGCTGGGCTTGGCCATCGTGCACGAGATTGCCCAACAGCACGGCGCGACCGTGCACATGGAAGACGCCCAAGTCGAGCGCAGCCCACGGGGCCTACGGGTGTCGGTGCGTTTCAGCCCCAACCCCACCCCGACTCAGGCCCAGCACTGAGGCTAGCGTGCTGCGCCGCAAATAGTTGCATGAAATGAAGCTGAAGGATTCGCGCCCAGGGCAAGGCGCGAACCGCGGATGGCTCGTGCTATCGCGAGGATTTGCACCAGCCTTGGGTGTGAAGGCGAGGTTTCATATGCAAGGTATCTGTGGGGCAGCACACCAGGTCAGCGGGACTGGCTGTGCTCAGCGTGTCACCCAGCGCGCTCACCATGCGCTCGATCTGCCGGGCGTGCTGATGAAGGTGGCGCAAGCTGGATCGTGTCGCCGCCGTTGCGCACATAGGAACCCTTCTTGTACATCGCCATCGCGATCTCGAACGGACGTGCTTGGCCGGCTCGCCCGGTACTGCCTCGATGAGATGTTCGGGTGGCCAGGCCGATGTTGCGCACATCGGCCACGTGCCGAGCCCCTTGAGTCCGGGTGCACCGCGTTCTCCAACACCGGCGCGAGCTCGCGCGAGCGCTCCAGGGCGTTGTCGCGGCTGAGCAGGTCCAGGGAGGCAATACCACAGCGCAGGCCATTGATGGGCTGAGTAGGTGGCCGCGGAAACTCGATGGCGCAGTCAGGCCGCCGAAGGCCATGAAGGTGTCGCAAATTTCCTGGCGTACCACCACGCCATTACCCAGCGGCTGCGCACCGTTGGTGACCCGCTTGGCAAAGTTGATGATGTCGGGTGTGACGCTGGGGTTCGGCACCGGTCCACGCACCGGTGTGGCCAACCCGAGATCACCTCGTCAAAGATCAGCAGGATGTGGTGGGCGGTGCAGATCTCCCGAAGGCGCTGCAGATACCCCTTGGGCGGAGGGATGACGCCGGCTGACCCGGCGAAAGGCTCAACGATGACCGCCGCGATGTTGGAGGCGTCGTGCAAGGCGATCAGGTTGAGCAACTCATCGGCCAGGTGGGCGCCCTCTTCGGGCAAGCCTCGGGCAAACGTCCCATTGGCGGCTGGGTGGGGCAGATCGGCCTCCACCGCCTGCCCGAACAGCTTGCGGTTGCCCACGATGCCCCCCACCGAGATGCCGCCGAAATTCACACCGTGATAGCCCTTGGTGCGCCCGATCAGGCGCGTCTTGCTGGCCTGCCCCTTTGGCGCGCCAGTAGGCGCGCGCGATCTTCAGCGAGGTGTCGGCCGACTCCGAGCCCGAGTCGGTGAAGAACACCCGATTCAGCCCGGCGGGCATGCGTTCGACCACGCGGTTGGCCAACTCAAACGAAAGCGGGTGGGCAAAGCGAAGGCGGGGAGTAATCCAGCGTGGCCATTTGCTGGCTCACCGCCTGCACGATTTCTACGGCCATGGCCCAGACCGGTGCACCAGGCCCGACAGCCTGTCAAAACACCTGGCGACCGTCGTGCGTCGCAGTAGGCACCCTCGCCGCGCACGATGAGCCGCGGGTCCTGCTGAAACTGGCGGTTGCCGGTAAAGGGAATCCAGTGCGCTGGAGAGCCACTCGGCGTCGGTGCGGGGGGTGGGTTGCTGCCATTGCTGGGTATCGCTCAGGTCCATGGAGATGCTCTCGAGAAAGAACGAATGAAAAGCGCCATTGTCAGAGCGACACTCGCTGAAATGACGCCTCACACCACCTTACTTGGACACGTTCAGATGCAAGCAACCAGCGCCCCCCTGATTGGCCAGCTTGGCGACGTGGACCTGCGCTTGCTGCGCGTGTTCAAGGCGGTGGCCGACTGCGGTGGCATGGCGGCGGCCGAACTGGAACTCAATCTGGCCATGTCCACCATCAGCCGCCACGTCAAAGACCTGGAGACCCGGTTGTCTCGTGCTGTGTCGGCGTGGCCGCAGCGGCTTTGCGCTGACACCTGAGGGCAGTCAGGCCTACGCTGCGGCCCTGCACTTGCTCGCCGCCACCGACGCCTTCGGGGTCAGCTCCACGACATCCACCGGCGCATGGGCGGCGACCTGCACGTGGCCCTGTTCGAAAAACCGCCACCAACCCGGCCTCGCGCATCCCCCAGGCCATCGCCCATGCCAGCGCGCACCTCAGGTCAACCTGCACCTGCACGTGGGCCCGATCGGCATGATCGAGCGCGGCGTGATTGACGGCCAGTATCACCTGGGCATCATTCCCGAACACCGCCGTTCTGAGAGCCTGGACTACCTCGATCTGTTTGGCGAAACCATGCAGCTTCTACGCGGCCTGGGGTCACCCATGGTTCAACAGCCCGGGCGACACCTCGGCAAACGAGACGCGCGACTGGAGCGCGCTGCAAAAGCAACCGTTGGCCGCCCTCGGCTACCACTCCCCCAACATGGCCCTCACCCACGCCCGCTGCCTGGAAGGGCAGCCACCGCCAGACCGAAGAGGCGGTGGCCACCTTGATTCTCTCCGGGGCCTATGTGGGGTTTCCCACAGACCACTATGCGCGGTCTTTGTCGAGGCTGGGCAGATGCGCGCCATCTCGCCAACCGTGCTGCGCTACACTCCTGCCGCTTCGCCTGCATCTGGCGCCACGCCCCTGGCTTGCCGGGGTGATGGCCGAGGCCTTCAAGGCGGCGCTGCAAGCGGCGCACACCGGTGGTCAGGGCGCCGCACCCTGACCATCTGACAGAACTGCTTCAGGCAGCGGGCTTGTAAACGTTCAGCTCCAGGCGCTCCTGGGCCATCGCTTGCGCCACGGGCGGCAACGCCGCAAAACGCTGAACCAGACCCCAGGTCGCAGGCATGGAGGTCGGGTCAATACCGGCAAAGCCGCCCCACCGCAGCAGCGTGAGCGAATAGGCATCCACCGCCCCCGCAGGCACCAAACAACCACGGCGAAGCCTTGGCGGCCAGGGCTTCACTTCCTGCAGGCATTCCGGAACCGCTCGACGGCGAATTGCTGCATGGCTTTCTGCGCCCGCGCGTCGTCGCTGAACTTTGCGGCATGAAGAAGCGGGTGAATGGGATGGACCGTGTTGTTCATCCACGCCAGCAGCGACAGGGCATGGGTACGGGCCACGCCAGTGGCTGGCAGGATGTGCGCCCCGGGCAACTTGTTGTCCAGGTGCAGCAGGATGGCCACGATCTGGTGATGACCTCGCCTTCGTCAACCAACACGGGCACCTGACCGCGCGTCTGCGCGCCAGGTAATCGGCGGTGTGCTGCTCGCCCTTGTGCAGCTTGACCATGTGAGGTTCAAAATTCACGCCGGCGATCTCCAGCATGGCATGGGGCACAAAAGAACAGGCGCCGGGGGCAAAGTACAGTTTCAAGCTCATTGAATGTCTCCTGGAAAAAAGTTCGGAATCTTGGCGGTCAGCTGAGGTGCGGACCGATCAGCTTGGCGATCTCGAACATCGTCACCTGGGGCTTGCCAAACACGGCTTCCAGTTTGGCGTCCGCATTGATCTTGCGCTTGTCGGTCGCATCTTGAAGCCCCTGGGCCTTGATGTAGTCCCACAGCTTCTTCGTCACCTCCGGACGCGACACCAGCCCCTCGCCAATCACCGCCACCAGTGCGGCGCTGGGCTGCTTGCCAGTGGCTGCGGTGGTTTTGCGGGGCGCCTTGGGCTTCTTCTCGGCCGGGGTCTTCTTGGCCGCGGCCGTCTTCTTCGCCGGGGCCGTTTTCCTGGCCCCACCGGATTTCGCCGGTGCACCGGCCGCCGTTTTGCGCGGAGGGAACTTGGAGGTGCGGGGCTCGAAGGCAAAGTTCACCTTGCCGGCTTCGGCGTCCCAACTCAAGAACGCCTTGAACGGACGGCGCGTGCGCATCGAAACAAACTTGTCGAGCAGGTCGGTCTTCCCCTCCACCAACAGCTTCTGCATCTGGGCTCGTTCGATGGGCTGCTGCAGGATGATCTTGCCGCTTTTGAAGCTGCAGCTTGGCGTCGGCTGCTCCTGGGTGGGCACGGTCTTGGCGCACACATAGTTGCTGCCATGCTCATAGACCGGGCTGCCGCAGATGGGGCACGAACCCAGCGACTCGGCCCCGGTGAAGTCGACGATCTCGCCCGACTCCTCGTTTTTCCTGTCGTCACCAAAGTCGAATTCCAGCTTCCAGTTCTGGTCTTCCTCGCTGTACTTGATGACGATTTCGGCCACAAAAGGCCAGCCGGCCTTGGAGCGGAAACCCTCCAACGGCCCGATCTTCTTGTCGCGGAGCAGCTGTTCGGCCTCCTCTGGCTCGAACGTGCGCCCGGCAGGCGATTTGCCAAAGGAGAAACCGCAGCCCTCGCCGGCGCCGTCCGCGCCTGTGCAGGTGTAGCGCCGGTAATTCTCCTTCACCACGCCACCGCATTTCGGACACGGCGTCTCCAGCGTGGCGTAGTTGCCGGGAATCGTGTCGCGGTCGTACTCCTTGGCCTTGCGCACCATGTGCTCGGTCATGGCGGCAATGTCGCCCATGAACTTGGCCCGGCTGAGCTTGCCCTGCTCCATCTGCGAAAGCTTGTACTCCCACTCGCCGGTGAGCTCGGCCTTGGAAAGCTCCTGCACACCCAGGCCACGCAGCAGCGTCATCAACTGGAAGGCCTTGGCCGTGGGCACCATTTCGCGCCCTTCGCGCAGCATGTACTTTTCGGTCAGCAGCCCTTCAATCGTGGCCGCGCGCGTCGCCGGCGTGCCCAGGCCCTTTTCCTGCATGGCCAGGCGCAGCTCGTCGTCGTCGACCAACTTGCCCGCGCCCTCCATCGCACCCAGCAAGGTCGCTTCCGTATAGCGCGCCGGGGGCTTGGTCTTCAGCGCCTTGGCCTCCACACTCTCGACGCGCACGGTCTCCCCTTCCCGGACTGGCACCAGGTTTTGGCCCTTGTCGCCGTCCTTGGCGTCGGCCACGTCTTCAGCGGCTTCCTTGCCGTACACCGCCATCCAGCCCGGTTTGACCAGCACCTTGCCTTCGGTCTTGAAATGGTGCCCCACCGCGGAGGTGATTCGCGTGGTCACCATGAACTCCGCCGATGGGAAGAACACCGCAAGAAAGCGGCGCACGACCAGGTCGTAGAGCTTTTGCTCGGCCTCGCTCAATCCACTGGGCGCTTGCAGAGTTGGAATGATGGCAAAGTGATCGCTCACCTTGGTGTTGTCGAAGATGCGCTTGCTCGGCTTGATGTAGCCGTTGTTGAGCGCCGTCAGCGCATGGGGCGCGAGGTGCTTCATGCTGCTGTCGGCCAGCATCTCGAAAGTCTGCTTGACGGTGGGCAGGTAGTCTTCAGGCAGCGCACGCGAGTCGGTACGCGGATAGGTCAGTGCCTTGTGGCGCTCATAGAGGCTTTGCGCCAGCTGCAGGGTGGTCTTCGCAGAGAAGCCAAAGCGGCCGTTGGCCTCAGGCGCGAAACTGGTCAGGTCGTACAGCAGACCACAGGCCTGCGTGGTGGGCTTGCTCTCCTCCTTGACCGTGGCGGCTCTGCCGCGCACCGCATCGGCAATCTCCATCGCTTCGCGGTGGCTCCAGATGCGGTCGGCGCGCAGCTCGGCGTCCGCGCCCTCTTCTATCTGTTGCGCCGTGGGCTTCTTGAAATCGGGATTGAACCACTTGCCCGGGTACTCACCGGCCTCGGCCCGGAAGGTGCCATGGATCTCCCAATAATCACGGCTCTTGTGGGCGCGGATTTTCTCCTCGCGCTCCACCACGATGGACAAGGTGGGCGTCTGCACACGGCCCACGGTGGTGAGGAAGAACCCGCCGTCGCGTGAATTGAATGCCGTCATGGCCCGGGTGCCATTGATGCCCACCATCCAGTCGGCTTCCGACCGGCTGCGGGCCGCATCGGCCAGCCCCTGCATTTGCTCTTCGCTCTTGAGGTGCTCGAAGCCCTCACGAATGGCCGCCGGGGTCATGGACTGCAGCCACAAGCGCTGCATCGGTTTGCCCAGGCCTTGGTAGCTCCCGTTCTTGAAGCCGCCGGCGTATTGCTCGATCAGACGAAAAATCAGCTCCCCTTCACGGCCCGCGTCACAGGCGTTGATCAGACGGCCCACGTCTTTTCGCTTGGCCAGCTTGACCACGGCGGACAAGCGCGACTTGGTTTTATCGATGGGTTTGAGATCGAAGTACGGGGGCAGCACCGGCAGATGGGCAAAACTCCACTTGCCCCGCTTGACATCAAACTGCTCGGGCGCGGCGATTTCAACCAGGTGGCCCACCGCAGAGGTGACCACGTAGGTTTCACTCTCAAAGTGGTCATCGTGCTTCTCGAACTTGCCCGCCACAGGGGTGAGCGCTCGCACGATGTCTTGGGCCACAGATGGCTTCTCGGCAATGACCAGGGTTTTCATCTCTACAATCGGTTTTCTCGCGCGCACGCACATGCGCGCACACACAAGGGTGCGCGCACACACGCGCGCACCTGCATGAAACAACCTTACCAAATATTTTGGCTGTGACTAAAACCGCCCGCAAGCCGCACCCGCCCGCCACCACGGCCCCGCCCACGGGTGGCCGGCGCATCCAGACCCGCCGCTCGGGCGTGCACGGCAAGGGGGTGTATGCCGTGGCCGATCTGGCCAAAGCGGAAACGCTGATCGAATACGTCGGCGAGATCATCGACTGGGAAGAAGCCCTTCGCCGGCACCCGCACGACCCCAAAGACCCGAACCACACCTTCTACTTCCACCTGGATGAAGACCATGTGATCGATGCCAATGTGGGTGGCAACTCATCGCGCTGGATCAACCACAGCTGCAAACCCAACTGCAAGGCCGAGGTGAAAGATGGCCGCGTCTTCATCCGGACCAAAAGGACATTCCGGCGGGCGAGGAATTGTTCTACGACTATGGCCTGGTGATCGACGAGCCACACACCCTGAGCTGCTCCAACAATACCCCTGCTGGTGTGGCAGCAAGAAGTGCCGGGGCACGCTGCTCGCACCACAGGAAAGGTCAAAGGCATGGCCAAAGACCTCAAGGGCAAACCCAAAGGCGACAACAAACCCAAGACCAGGGGCAAGCCCGAAGGCAAGAAGGCCCGCCGGACCTGACGCCCACCCACCCGATGTCCGATCTGCTTTCTCGCGCCGAAGACCTTTGGCTGGCCATCGCCCCCGAGCTGCCCGGCTTCACGGTGGAGGTCTTGCCGTCGGTGGATTCCACCAACAGCGAACTCATGCGGCGCGCCCGGGCTGGGCTGATGGACCCTGTGCTGCTGGTGGCCGAGGATCAGACCGCAGGCCGGGGACGCATGGGCAAAGGCTGGCACAGCCAGCCGGGTCAATCCCTGACCTTCTCGCTCGCCCTGCCGATGGCGCCGAAGGACTGGTCGGGGCTGTCGCTGGCCGTCGGTGTGAGTCTGGCCGGATCTCTGCACCCCGAGGTGAGACTCAAGTGGCCCAACGACCTGTGGTTTCAAGGGCGCAAGCTGGGCGGCATTCTGGTGGAGACCGCCCACATGGGGCAGCAGCCTGGGGCTCGGCGGCTGGTGGTGGCCGGGGCGGGCATCAACATCGCGCGCCCCGTGGCCGCGCGGTTGCCTGTCGCACCGGGCAGCCTCGCATCGGTCGAACCGGCAGGGCTGGCCGAGCTCTGCATGGGACAAACGGCGGGCGAAACCCTGGCGCTGGTGGCGCCCGCCCTGGTGCGCGATATGCTGCGCTTTGAACGGGAGGGCTTCCAGCCTTTCGCCGAGCGCTTTGCCCAACGCGATGCCTTGGCAGGGCTTGAGCTGAAGCTCTCCGATGGGACCCTGGGCGTGGGCATGGGGGTGGACGCCAGCGGCGCCCTGCAGTTGAAGACCGCGCACGGTAGCGTGACGGTCACGAGTTCGGAAGTGAGTGTGCGGCCATGTTGAGGTGGGTGATCACGTTGTTGGTGCTGGCCAATCTGGGCTTCTACGCCTGGACCCACGGCCACCTGGCATCGCTCGGCCTCGCCCCCACCGATCAACGCGAACCCGAGAGGCTGCAGGCCCAGATTCACCCGGAGACCATGCGCCTGCTCAATGCGCCTGAGCCCGTCAAACCGGCGCCGCCCGTGGCCGAGGAACCCGCCGACGCCCGTATCACCCCCAACGCCCCTGAGGCGCCTGGGGAAACCCCGCCCACCCCTGCCGAGCCGGTGCTGCCACCCACGTTCTGCTGGTATGCCAAAGGCTTCACCACCGCCCAGATCGAACCCCTGGAGAAAAAACTCCTCGACCTGGCTCTGCCCAAGGGCAGTTGGGAAATCCAGCAAGTGCGCTCAGGCGGCCGCTGGGTGGTGTACATGGGCCGCTACAACGACGAGCTCATGGCCAAGAAGAAGGCGGAGCTCAAGGAATTGAAGGTCGAGTTCCGCACGCTCAACGACCCCCCACTGGGCCCAGGCCTGGCATTGGGCACTTTCTCCACCGAGGCGGCTGCCGAACAGGGCCTGAGCGAAGTCGCCCGCAAAGGGGTACGCTCGGCCAGGGTGGCCAAGGACCGCGAAGAAACAGTCAGCCACACGCTGCGGTTGTCCGAGGTCACGCTGGAAGAGCGCAGTGCGGTGCTGGGTCTGGGGCCCGAGTACCTCGCGGGCAAGACGCTGCAAGCCTGCGAGTGATGGGGCTCTTTCCGCGCGGCGCTGGTGGCGCGTCACCCCCCAGAGGGCGAGGACCCACTTCTGCGCAGTCGGCAGAGATGGTGGACCGCCGGTATGGTTGACGCCGATGCCGGAGCGTTCCGGCAAATGCTCAGCAACAGGAAGAGACAAATGAACCCTGGTGAACTTCTTCGTTGGCAGTGGGAGGGATACCCGAAGTACCACGCGGCAAAGTTGAATCTTTTGATTCACATCGTCGCTGTACCGGGTTTTCTGGTCGGCAATCTCTTGTTGGTGTTGATGCTCGCCGAGGGACAGTGGGGCAGAGCAGCGGGAGCACTGTTGCTCATGGCGGTGTCGTTTCTTGCGCAAGGGGTCGGTCACGCCAAAGAGACCCACCCGGCCGAGCCGTTTACAAGCCCATTGAACGCGATAGGGCGCATCTTCCTTGAGCAATGGGTGACCTTTCCGCGCTTCGTCTTGACTGGCGGTTGGGGCAAAGCGTTGCGCACCATTGCCTGAAGCCTCGTTCATGAACACCCCCACAAGGGCGAGAAGCTAGGGCCTGCAAGGACTGTCTGGTGTCTCAGGCGGGCCATGTTGTGGTCCATGCCAACGATGGGATCGCCGGACGCTGCGCGCCAGCCAACTTCGAACGGAACACCCTCACCCGAGCAAACAAAAGCGCCGGGGCGCACAGTGCAGTGCGGCCCGGCGCCATCGGCATCGATTCATTGCGTCACCGAGCCGGGGCGGCCGGTCGGCGAGACGCCAGAGGCTGGCTTACTTGGCGACCACGCGCACCATCTCCAGACACTTGTTGGAGTAGCCCCATTCGTTGTCGTACCAGCTCACGACCTTGATGAAGGTCTTGTCCAGCGCGATGCCGGCATCGGCGTCGAACACCGAGGTGCAGGTCTCGCCACGGAAGTCGGTGGCCACCACCTTGTCGGTCGTGTAGCCCAGCACGCCCTTGAGCGCGCCTTCGCTTTGCGCCTTCATCTCCGCGCAGATCTCTTCATAGCTGGCTTCGCTGTTGAGCTCCACCGTCAGGTCCACCACGGACACGTCGCTGGTGGGCACGCGGAAACTCATGCCGGTGAGCTTTTTGTTGAGCTCGGGAATCACCACGCCCACGGCCTTGGCCGCACCGGTGCTGGAAGGAATGATGTTCTCCAGAATGCCGCGGCCACCGCGCCAGTCTTTGTTGCTTGGACCGTCCACGGTCTTTTGCGTGGCGGTGGCGGCGTGCACCGTGGTCATCAGGCCGCGCTTGATGCCCCATTTGTCGTTGAGCACCTTGGCCACGGGCGCCAGGCAGTTGGTGGTGCAGCTGGCGTTGGAGATGATGGCCTGGCCAGCGTAGGTGCTGTGGTTCACGCCGTAGACGAACATGGGGGTGTCGTCTTTGGAGGGGGCGCTCTGGATGACCTTCCTGGCGCCGGCGTCGATGTGTTTCTGGCAGGTTTCCTTGGTCAGGAACAGGCCGGTGGATTCGATGACGATGTCGGCACCGACTTCGTTCCACTTCAGGTTGGCGGGGTCGCGCTCTTGGGTGAGGCGGATGGTCTTGCCGTTGACGACGATGTTGCCGCCTTCGACCTTGACATCGCCCTTGAAGCGGCCGTGCACGCTGTCGTACTGCAGCATGTAGGCCAGGTAGTCAGGCTCGAGCAGGTCGTTGATCGCCACCACTTCGATGTCGGCGAAGTTCTGGATGGCGCTGCGCAGCACGTTGCGGCCAATGCGGCCGAAGCCGTTGATACCGATTTTGATGGTCATGTCCGTTGACTCCTTCAGTTGGAAAAGTTGCTAATCAATGAAAACAGATCTTGCGGCGGACGGCGCCATGAGGGCGCCGCCGGAACGGGTCATTTCTTCAGCACGGTGCGCACCGTGTCGGCCACGTTTTCAGGCGTGAAGCCGAAGTGCTTGAACAGCGTCGGGGCCGGGGCCGACTCGCCATAGGTGTCAAGGCCCACCACCGCGGCCACGCCGTATTTCCACCAGCCATCGGTGGAGCCCATTTCCACCGCCACGCGGGGCAGACCTTGGGGCAACACGCTGGCTTTGTACGCGGCGTCCTGGCGATCAAAGGTGGTGGTGCTGGGCATGGAGACCACCGCAGCGGCAATCTTGTGTTCCTTGGCAAGGAGTTCCTGCGCCTTCAGGGCCAGTTGGACTTCCGAGCCGGTGGCCACCAGCACGGCCTGCGCCTTGCGCTTGAGGCCCACATCGGCTGGCTCGGACAACACATAGGCGCCACGGCTGATGTCACCCAGGTCGCTCTTGGGCGCATAGGGCAGGTTCTGACGGCTCAGGAGCAAGGCCGTGGGATTGTCGGCATTCTGCAGGGCGACGGCCCAGGCCACCGCCGTCTCGGCGGTGTCGGCCGGACGCCAGACATCCAGATTGGGGATCAGGCGCAGGCTGGCGGCATGTTCGACCGATTGGTGCGTCGGGCCGTCTTCGCCCAGCCCGATGGAGTCGTGGGTGAAGACATGAATCACGCGCTGCTTCATCAACGCGGCCATGCGGATGGCGTTGCGGCTGTAGTCGCTGAAGGTGAGGAAGGTGCCGCCGTAGGGGATGAAGCCGCCGTGCAGTGCGACGCCGTTCATGATGGCCGCCATGCCGAACTCGCGCACGCCATAGTTGATGTGGCGACCGCCCTGGCCAGCCTCGTTCTTGACCACGTTGCCAGCCAGGTCGAAACGCAGGTTGGGCGTGGACTTGGTGTTGGTCAGGTTGGAGCCGGTCAGGTCGGCCGAGCCGCCCAGCAGTTCGGGCACTGCAGCGGTGAAGGCTTCGAGCGCGAGCTGGCTCGCCTTGCGGCTGGCCACGGTTTCGGCCTTGGTGTGGGCCGCGACCACCGTGTCAAAAGCCAACTGGTTGAAGCCTTTGGGCAACTCGCCCTTCATGCGGCGCACGAACTCTTTGGCTTGCGCAGGGAAGGCGGCCTTGTAAGCGGCAAACTTCGCGTTCCATTCGGCTTCCATGGCCTTGCCTGCGGCCTTGGCGTCCCAGGCGGCGTAGACATCCTTGGGAATCACGAACGGGGCGTGGCTCCAGCCCAGGGCTTCGCGGGTGAGCTTGATTTCTTCGGCGCCCAGGGGCTCTCCGTGGGCCTTGGCGGTGTTGGCGCGGTTGGGGCTGCCTTTGCCGATGCTGGTCTTGCAGCAGATCAGGGTGGGCCCAGACGACCCGTTTTGGGCGCTGTTCTTGGCGTCGGCGATGGCCTTGGCCACGGCGTCGGCGTTGTGGCCGTCCACGGCGCGAATCACGTTCCAGCCACAGGCCTCGAAGCGCTTGGGGGTGTCGTCGATGAACCAGGGCGCGACCTGGCCGTCGATGGAGATGCCGTTGTCATCGTAGAGCGCAATCAGCTTGTTGAGTTTCCAGGCGCCAGCCAGGGCCACCGCTTCGTGGCTGATGCCTTCCATCAGGCAGCCGTCGCCCATGAAAACATAGGTGTGGTGATCCACGATGGCATGGCCTTCGCGGTTGAACTCCGATGCCAGCAGTTTTTCGGCCAAGGCCATGCCCACCGCGTTGGTGATGCCCTGGCCCAGGGGACCGGTGGTGGTTTCCACGCCCGGGGTATGGCCCACTTCCGGGTGACCGGCGGTCTTGCTGCCGAGCTGGCGGAAGTTCTTGAGTTCGGCGATCGGCAGCTTGTAGCCGGTGAGGTGCAGCAACGCGTAAATCAGCATCGAGCCGTGGCCGTTGGACAGCACAAACCGGTCGCGGTTGGCCCACTGTGGGTTGGTGGGGTTGTGGCGCAGATGGCGGCCCCACAGCGCCACGGCCATGTCGGCCATGCCCATGGGCGCGCCGGGGTGACCGGAGTTGGCAGCCTGAACCGCGTCCATGGCCAGGGCGCGGATGGCGTTGGCCTGGGTTTGTGCGGTGACGGAAGGAATCTGGGGGGTGCTGGTTGCGTCGGACATGGGCTCGCCGTGGTGGTGTGGGGAAGCAGCGCGCAGGCGCCAAACCCGCAATTTTATCGGGCTGCCCCGCACCAAGTCTGATGGGTGCCCGCGGGGCTCGGGAATAATGCCCCTGTGAACCCCGAATTCCCTGCCCTTCGGACCGACATTCCCGCCATGATTCTGGCGGCAGGCAGGGGCGCTCGCATGCGCCCCCTCACCGACACCTGCCCCAAGCCACTGCTTGAGGTGCGCGGCCGCCCCTTGATGGAGTGGCCCATGCAGGCACTGCATGCGCGTGGTTTCAAACGCCTGGTGGTCAACACCGCCTGGCTGGGCGAACAGATTGAGGCGCGCTTCGCCGCGTGGCCCGATGCCCACCCGGAGGCCAGTCTCATCTTTTCGCATGAAGGCCGTGATTTTGGCGGCGCGCTGGAAACCGCCGGTGGCATTGCGCGGGCCCTGCCGCAGCTCGGCGAGGTCTTCTGGGTGCTGGCCGGCGATGTATACGCCCCAGACTTTGTTTTTGATCCCGCTGAGGTGCGCCGCTTTGCCCAAAGCGAGCAACTGGCCCACCTCTGGCTGGTGCCCAACCCCGCCCACAACCCCAAGGGCGACTTCGGCCTCTCGGGCGAAGGCATGGCGCTCAACGAGGCCACCACGCGCTTCACCTTCAGCACCATTGCGCTGTACAAGCGCAGCCTGTTCGAGACACCCTGGTTCGATGTGGCGCCTGGCAATCCCGATGGGGTGGCCGCCCCGCTGGCCCCTTTGCTGCGCGCGGCCACGGCGGCCGGGCGCGTCGGTGCCAGCCTCTACACCGGCCGCTGGACGGATGTGGGCACACCCGAGCGACTCGCCGAATTGAACTCGAATCGCTGACCCATTGCCGGGTCAAGGCTTGGGCAATCAGGGCCGGCGCGTCTCGGCGCCCGCCCTGGGGCCCAGGGCAATTGGCCCGCGAAGAACAGAAAAGGACCCAACGGGTCCTTTTCTTTCCGAGTCTGAAAGGTCGACGAACTGAGCCGACCCAAACAACTCAAGGCACGCCCGGATCCACTGGATCGGGAACTGGAACGGGATCCACTGGGGGGCAGACCACAGGAGGTGGGGTGCAGCCCTTGCCGGAACCTTTGCCCGACCACTTGCCAGAGCCTTTGCCACCGCATTTGCCAGAGCCCTTGCCCCAACCTTTGCTCCAGCTCTTGCTCCAACCCTTGCTGCCACAGTGGCTGCGCTTGCGACCACAGCCGCCGCTCACTTCCATCATTTCTTCCACGTTCAAGACACGCATACCGTCTCCTATGCTGTGCGCCGATACGGATCTACCGGCACGGATGAATGCGAAAACCAGGACTGCACGAATTACAACCGGTTACGATCGCAGGGAAAGTGAAGTGTAAAGAGCTCACCTGGGTCGAAGAAGTTGCCAATCTGGCGACATTGAGACTTAGTTCACACAAGCGCATCAAAAACCCAGGGCGGTCCGGCTTCGGTCGGCACGCCAGCTGCCGCTGAACCGCCACCCGGACATCCGCACACGGCCAGCCCCGGTACGAGGCGTCGCAACGCGCGCAAGACCCGCAGTGAACAACCCAGACCTGGATCGGCACACGGCTTCAGCGACCGCCCCGACAATCCCTTTCTCATAACCGTGGCGAAATTGCACGCGATCTGACACTTTGCTCACGCTGGGCGCGGCGGCTTCGCGTTCATGTAAGGATCTTGATAGTCCAGCGGGCATACTTGAAAGCACTGCGCATGAGTGGGCCTGCCGGCAGGCCCGCAGCGCGCACTGCAGCGGCGGGATCGCGCAAACTCCGGCGCGACCGATGGATGGAGACTGGCGGCCCATGCGCCTGAGGCCTCGCAGGCGACTGCCTGGCAAGAACAAACAACGACATCAGAAAAACATAGGCATGGCGAGCGCATACACAGTGGCCCTGGTGGGGTTTGCACAACACGAATCGGCAACTTTCGAGTCGTTCTTCCGGCTGGCGAGTCGCCGACCGCCCGCCTATGTGGTGCAGGATGAGGTGCTGGACGCCCAGCTCCTGGTGGTCAATGCCGACAACGCCCAGGCCTTGCATCTGGTGCGGTATGCCGAGTTGCCTGGCAAGGTTCTGTTGGTGGGGCAGAACGACGGCGGCACCGGCTGGCCATTGCAGCGCCGCCCCCTCAAGCTGGTGTCGGTATTGGGCGTGCTGGATGAACTGGTGGGCGCACGCAAGTCCACGCGCCCGACGGTGAGCACCGCCGCTGCCACCACCCCTTCGGTGAGTCAGCCCGTGGCGGCCGGCACCCAGGTCAAGAACAAGGATGCTGCAACCATGGCGCCAGCGGTTTCCTTGAATACGCCACGCGTGGCCGACTCCGAATTCCCCAGGACGCGCCCGATGGTGCGCCGCCTGGGCGGACCTGTGCCCACCCTGACCACCCCGGTGGCCGCGCCCGCGAAGTCTGCGCAAATCGAGCGCGTCCGGGCCGCGCGGCCTGGTGTGATGGGGGTGACGAACTTTGGCGGCATCGACGAGCTGCCCATGGCCACCGACTGGCGGCATTCTCGCCGACTGCGCAGCCGCCGCTCGAGCCACGAAGACGGGCAACAGCCCGTCCCGGAGGTGCGCCGGGGCGATGTATTGCTGGTCGCCGAGAGCCTGGTGGAGGGGCGCATCCTGCACAAACGCCTGAAGAAATACGATCTCGCCATCGACTGGTCGCGCGAAGCCACGCAGGCCTTGGCCATGCTCAAGGCGCACGCCTATCGCCTGGTCGTCATCGACCGCCTCAGCGGCTCGCCCGACGCCTACGCCGTTTGTCGCGCCGCCAAACAACGCAAGCTGGCCAACGGGACCAGCTCGGTGGTCATCATGTTCGCGCCCGCCGCGGGCAGCATGGACCGGCTCAAGGCCGGCCTGGCCGGCGCCGACGCCTATCTCTCGCGCTCGGTCGCCGAATCGGAGTTGTACCGGGTGCTGGCCCAACACCGCCTGGTCAGTCTGGACGGATTCCAGAAAACCGACGTCGGGTTCTGAAGGATGCGAAGGACCTGACGGGTCTGACGGGAGAACGGGCCACGGGGCGAATCCGCCGCGTTCAAAGGGCTCAACCGTGCAGGTCGTCGCGGCGCGCAATCTCCAGCAACCGCTCCAGCTCATGGGGGTGCGTGCGCAGGTTGTACTGGTGCCATTTCATGATGGCCCACATGAAGCCACCCACCACCACGCCAAAGGCGGTGATCGCCACCATGGACGTCACGCCTGCGGCGGTGGAGGCGCTGTAAGCCGCTCCCAGGAACAGGATGCAGGCCTGTTCGTTGAAGTTCTGCACGGCGATCGAGCGGCCCGCGCCCATCAGGTTGTGGCCACGGTGCTGCAACAGGGCATTCATGGGCACCACCAGAAACCCGCCCAACCCACCCAGAAGAACCAGAAAAGGCGCGGCCACCCAGACGTTGTGGATGAAGTTCATGCCGATCACCAAGACGCCCATGGCGATGCCCAGCGGCATCACGCGCGTGGCCTGGTCAAGTTTCATGCGCATCGACGCCACCACCGCGCCCACCGCCGTGCCCAGGGCGACCACCCCCACCAGACTGGAGGCCTGGGTCGTCGAGTAGCCCAGCGCCACCCCGGCCCAGGCAAGAACGATGTAGCGCAGGTTGCCCGAGACACCCCAGAAAAGCGTGGTGGTGGAGAGGAGATCTGCCGAGGTGGTCGCGCCACAGGCGCATGTTGCAGCGCCAGAAATCGGGCAGCAGGGCCAGCGGGTTTTTGGGCATCGGGCGGGGGTGACGCCCGAGAGCGGGATGCGGGTGTTGAACCAGGCCGCCAGCGCATACAGCACCACCAGCGCGGCGATCGCCGCCTCGGCAGGGTGGTCGATACCGGTGTTCAGACCGGGCAGGTCAATCGAGAGCAAGGCGCCCGAGACCCAGGGCGACACCAGTTGTCCCCCCAGCAAAACACCCAAAATGATGGAGGCAATCGTCAACCCCTCGATCCAGCCGTTGGCCTTGACCAGTTGGGACGGCGGCAGGAGTTCGGTCAGGATGCCGTACTTGGCGGGCGAATAGGCCGCCGCCCCCAAGCCCACAAGGGTATAGGCAAGAAGTGGGTGCACACCGACAAGCATCAGCAAACAGCCCACCACCTTGATGGCGTTGCTGATGAACATCACCTGTCCTTTGGGCTTGGCGTCGGCAAAAGCGCCCACAAACGGCGCCAGCAACACGTAGAACAAGGCAAACAAAGGCACCAGCGCAGCCGCCTGCCACTTGGGTTCGCCCTGGCTGCGCAGCAGCTCGATGGCGGCGACAAACAGCGCGTTGTCAGCCAAAGAGCTGAAGAACTGCGCCGTCATGATGGTGTAGAAGCCGCGCTTCATGCAGATGAATTTGAATGCCGGATGGGTCCAAGCGCGGGGCTTGAGGCGGCTGTTTTGTGCGAAAGTTCGGCGTGCGGGCTCAAGGGATGCTGGTTATAGCACGCCATTTGTGACCACCTGTAATACCCAAGGCCACCCCACGCCCATTGCACCAAGGAAAGGGTTCCGGGTGGTTGACCACCGTTTTTGCCCCTCCCGTCTCCACCCTGCTCTCTGCCGTTCGAACCACCATGCCCCGCCCCATACTTGCGACCGTTCACTCCGATGCCTTGCGCCACAACCTGAACCAGGCTCGCGTGCGCGCCCCCGACGCCCATGTCTGGGCGGTGGTCAAGGCCAATGCCTACGGCCACGGCATCGAGCGCGCCTTCGAAGGTTTGCGCAGCGCCGACGGCTTCGCCCTGCTCGATCTGGACGAGGCGCGCCGCATCCGGGCGCTGGACTGGCGCGGTCCGGTGCTGTTGCTTGAAGGCGTGTTCGAGCCACGCGACCTGGAGCTGTGTTCCCGCCTGAACCTGTGGCACACCGTGCATTGCCAGGAGCAGATTGACTGGCTCGCCGCCCACAAGACCCAGGTGCCGCACCGGGTCTTTCTCAAACTCAACAGCGGCATGAACCGCCTGGGCTTCACCCCAGGCGCTTTCCGCGCGGCCTGGGCCCGCCTCAACGCCCTGCCGCAAGTTGAGGAAATCTCCCTCATGACCCACTTCAGCGATGCCGACGGCCCCAAGGGCATTGCCAAGCAGGTGGCGGCTTTCGAGGCGGCGACCGCCGATCTGCCCGGCGAGCGCACCCTGTGCAACAGCGCGGCCATCCTGCGCCACGCCGGATCGCCTCTGCGCGCAGACGGTGCCCAAACCACGCTGGCCGCTGACTGGGTACGCGAGGGCATTGCGCTGTACGGCAGCGCACCCGACCACCCCGAGAACACCGCGGCCAGCTGGGGTCTGAAACCGGCCATGACCCTGTCCACCCAGGTCATCGGGGTGCAGTCCCTTCAGGCCGGCGATACCGTGGGGTATGGATCCGCCTTCACCGCGCCCGGCACCATGCGGATTGGCGTGATCGCCTGTGGATACGCCGACGGGTATCCCCGCCACGCCCCGACAGGCACCCCGGTGCTGGTCAATGGCCAACGCACCCGTATCGTGGGGCGCGTGAGCATGGACATGATCGCGGTGGACCTGTCGCCATGGCCTGAAGACTCGGTGAGCGTGGGCGCCGAGGTGATTCTTTGGGGGGTGTCTCCCACCACTGGCGCGGTGCTCCCGGTGGACGAGGTGGCCGAGCCCGCGGGCACGATTGCCTACGAACTCTTGTGTGCCGTGGCCCAGCGGGTGCCCTTCGCCACGAACTGACTTCTGGCGGGTGACGTCGCGCCAGGCGCCGCCCCCACCGATTTGACCCGTCAAACGCCGGCCTCAGTGGCGCAATAGACACGGGAACCGACGGCAAAAACACGGTCACTTGTTGTACCCCCAGGGGTATAAGCATATACTTGGGCAGGTATAGGAGCAAAACCATGCCTGCCCACTCATTGTTCACCGTCACCCCCCCCGTCAAAGCCGCCGTCGTGCTGGCCGTCAGCGCCCTGTTCTGCAACGCCCAGGCCGTGGCGCAATCGCCCCAGGTGCCACAGGTGCCTGTGATTCAGGTGGGCGCACAGGCCATCAACGCTGCACTGGCACTCGATGGCAGTTTGCAGGCCGTGCGCCAGAGCACACTCTCCGCCCAGGCCAGTGGCCGCATTGCCGAACTCAACGTCAAGGCGGGTGACCGTGTGAAGGCCGGCCAGGTGCTGGCGGTCATCGACGACCGCCTCACCCGGGCGGGCGTGGCGCAGGCGCAGGCGGGCGTGGCGCAGGCTGATGCCCAATTGACCAACGCCCAGGCACAGTTCGACCGCACACGGGAGCTGCGCGCCAAAGGCTTCGTGGCCCAGGCCGCACTGGACACCGCGCAATCGCAGTTGAAAGCCGCCCAGGCCGCGCTGGCCGCCGCCCGAGCCGGGCAGGCCCAGTCGTCTCTGGCCCAGGGCTTCACGCGACTGACCGCGCCATACGACGGCTGGGTGCTGCAAACCCACACCGAAGCCGGCGCGCTGGCCGCCCCGGGTCTGCCGGTGGTGACCGTCTACGCGCCTCAGCCCATCCGCGCGGTGGTGTATGTGCCCGCCTCGCAACAGGCGCTCGCCCAGTCTGCCGAGAAGATCGAGGTGCAGTTGCCGGGCGGCGGACGCTGGGTGGCCCCCGTATCGCAGACGCGCCTGCCCGCAGCCGATCCGGTGTCGCAGACCGTGGAATGGCGCCTGGATCTGAGCGCCGAGGACGGCGCCAACCAAACGCCAGGCACACAGGTTCGTGTGCGCTTCCTGGGCGCCCCGGAAGGCGCCGCGGCGGCCCGCCACCTGGTGATTCCCGAGGCGGCCTTGTTGCGCCGCGGGGAATTGACCGCCGTCTACGTGGTGGCCACCAAAGGCGCAGACAAGCCCGAAGGCTTTGCCTTGCGCGCGGTTCGCACCGGCACCCGTCAGGGCAACGGGGTGATCGAGGTGGTGGGCGGGCTGAAGACCGGAGACCGCGTGGCCACCGACCCGGTCCGCGCCGGTCTGAGTGGCGCCGTGCCAGCCGCCCAATAAGGACAGGACAAGCGCCATGAGCCCACACCTCTCCCAAGACGCGAACGCCCCCCTTGAGAAGCTTGGCTTCTCGGGCGCGGTGGCGCGCATGTTCCAGAACAACGCCATCACCCCCTTGCTGGCGCTGGTCGCCCTGCTGCTGGGGCTGTTTGCCGTGCTGGTGACGCCACGCGAAGAAGAGCCGCAGATCAACGTCACCATGGCCAATGTGCTGATCCCCTTCCCTGGGGCCTCCAGCGCCGACGTCGAGAAAATGGTGGCCGCGCCGGCCGAACACGTGCTCTCGCAGATTCAAGGCATTGAGCACACCTACTCCGTCGCCCGCCCCGGCGTGGCGGTGCTGACCGTGCAGTTCCAGGTGGGCGTGCCGCGCACCGAGGCGCTGGTGCGCCTGTACGACGTGCTCAACGCCAATCAGGACTGGTTGCCGCAGGGCCTGGGGGTGCTCACACCCATCGTGAAACCCAAGGGCATTGACGATGTGCCGGTGGTGGCCGCCACGCTGTGGGCCAAGGACGCCAGCAGTGCGCTGGATCTGGAGCGCGTGGCGCACTCGGTCGAAACCGAACTCAAGCGCGTCAAGGGCACCCGCGAAGTCGTCACCATCGGTGGGCCTGGCCGGGCGGTGCATGTCTGGCTCGACCCCGGCAAACTGCGCGAGCGCGGCGTGAGCGTGCAGGCGCTGCACGGTGCCATCGCTTCGGCCAACCAGGCCATGCCCTCCGGTGCGGTGGTCAACGCCAATCCAGCGCCGGGTGAACCCGGCATGCTCAGCGTGGAAACCGGTGAGTTCCTGCAAAGCGAGAAAGACGTGGGCGACATCGTGGTGGGTGTCAGCCAGGGTCGACCGATCTATTTGCGCGAAGTGGCGCGGGTCGAGGCCGGTGCCCAGCAACCCAAGCGGTACGTGTGGTTCACCCCGGGCGCCGCCGGCGACGCCGCGCTGAACGCCGAGAAGGGCCAGAACCATCCGGCGGTCACCATCACCGTCACCAAGAAGCCCGGCGAAAACGCCGTGGACGTGGCAGAAGGCGTGCGCGAACGCCTTGAATCGCTGAAAAACGCGGTGATCCCCGACGACGTGGAGGTGTCCATCACACGCGACTACGGCGAGACCGCCGCCGCCAAGGCCAACAAGCTGATCCAGAAACTGGTTTTCGCGACCACCAGCGTGATCATTCTGGTCGGCCTGGCACTGGGACGCCGAGAAGCCGTGATCGTGGGTGCGGCCGTGATCCTCACGCTGACGGCCACGCTGTTTGCCTCGTGGGCCTGGGGCTTCACCCTCAACCGCGTGTCCCTGTTCGCGCTGATTTTCTCGATCGGGATTCTGGTCGACGACGCCATCGTGGTGGTGGAGAACATCCACCGGCACCGCCAGCTCACCCCCGGCGAACCACTGACGGTCATCATCCCGCGCGCCGTCGACGAGGTGGGCGGGCCCACCATCCTGGCAACCTTTACCGTGATCGCGGCGCTGCTGCCCATGGCCTTCGTCACCGGGTTGATGGGGCCCTACATGAGCCCGATCCCGATCAACGCCAGCATGGGCATGGCGATATCGCTGGCCATCGCCTTCACCGTCACCCCCTGGCTGGCCCTCAAGCTGACCAAGACCGACGGCCACGCAGACCATGGTCCGAGCAAGATCACCAACGCGCTGCAAGGCTTTTTCACCCGCACGCTCTCGCCCCTGCTGGCCAGTGCGCGCAAGCGCTGGTTGCTGGCCGCCGGGATTGCCGCCGCCCTGGTGCTTTCCGTGGGTCTGGCGGTGGTGCAGTGGGTGGTCCTCAAGATGCTGCCCTTTGACAACAAGAGCGAATACCAGGTGGTGCTCGACATGCCCGCCGGCACGCCGCTGGAAGACACCACCGCGGCCTTGCAGGACATGACGGCATTCCTGGCCGCGCAACCCGAGGTGGCCAACGTGCAGGGCTACGCGGGCACCGCCAGCCCGATCACCTTCAACGGCCTGGTGCGCCAGTACTACCTGCGTGCCGAAGCGGAAAGCGGCGACTTGCAGGTCAACCTCATCGACGCCCACCACCGCAGCGACAAGAGCCACGCCATCGCGCAGCGCCATCGTCCCGCGCTGGAGGAAATCGCCGCCGCCCATGGCGCACGCATCAAGGTGGTGGAGGTGCCCCCCGGCCCGCCCGTGATGTCTCCCATCGTGGCCGAGGTGTATGGCCCCGATCAGGAAGGCCGCGCGGCCCTGGCACAGCGCGTGGCCGAGGCCTACAGGAAGACGCCCGACATCGTCGGCGTGGACACCTCCTTGAAGGAAGCCGCGCCGCGCGCCTTCCTGCGCATCCAGCGCCAGCGTGCAGAGTCGCTGGGCATTCCGGTGCAGGTGGTGGCGCAAACCGTGTACGCCGCGCTGTCCGGTTCTGACGCAGCCTACCTGCACGATGGCAACGCCAAGTTCGCCGTGCCGGTGCGCCTGCAGTTGCCGCTGGACAAACAGATCGGGCTCGACAGCCTGTTGGCATTGCCCATGAAAGCGGCCAACGGTGCCATGGTGCCGCTGTCGGAGTTGGTCACGGTCGAGCGCGGCGTGATCGATCAGCCACGCTTCACCAAAGACATGCTGCCGGTGACCTATGTCTTTGGCGACATGGCGGGCAAGCTGGATTCGCCGCTGTATGGCCTGGCCGACATCCGAACCCACCTGCCGCAAGCGGCCCTGCCCAACACCGGGGAAATGGGGGAGTACTGGATCAACCAACCGAAAGACCCCTATCGCGAATACGCGGTGAAGTGGGACGGGGAGTGGCAGATCACCTATGAAACCTTCCGCGACATGGGCGCCGCCTATGGCGTGGGCCTGATCCTGATCTACCTGCTGGTGGTCGCCCAGTTCAAGAGCTACCTCACCCCCCTGATCATCATGGCACCGATCCCGCTGACCATCATCGGGGTGATGCCCGGCCACGCGCTGCTGGGGGCGCAGTACACCGCCACGTCCATGATCGGCATGATCGCGCTGGCGGGGATCATCGTTCGCAACTCCATCTTGCTGGTGGACTTCATCGAGCTGGAGACCGCACGGGGTGTGCCCTTCGCCCAGGCGGTGGTGCAGTCGGCGGCGGTGCGCGCGCAACCCATCGCACTGACCGGCCTGGCGGCCATGATGGGGGCCTTCTTCATCCTGGACGACCCCATCTTCAACGGCCTGGCGGTCTCGCTGATCTTTGGCATCGCCGTGTCCACCATGCTGACGCTGGTGGTGATTCCGGTGCTCTATTACGCCACCTACCGCAAGCGCTACGAACCCTGAAAGCTCGCCGGGTCCCACAAGGCCTGGCAAAGCACCTTGCCCCCCATTCAACCCAACCCTTTGTTACTCAGGAGATTGAAATGACCGTTGAACGCTACATCCGCATCCTGGCCGGTTTCTTTGTGATGTTGTCACTGGCGCTGGGCGTCGAAGTGAGCCCCATTTTCGTGAGCCACTGGTTCCTCGCCTTCACCGCTTTTGTGGGCTTCAACCTGTTCCAGTCCGGCATCACCGGCTTCTGCCCGCCCGGCATCCTGCTCAGGAAGCTCGGCGTGCCCGAAGGCAACGGCAGCTGCAGCCGGTAAGCTGGTCGCTTCGTCCATTTCGCCACAGCAGGAGCGCACCATGTCCAGCCCCACCCCTTTGAAGTTCCTCATGCCTGGCTGGTTCTCTGTCGTGATGGGCCTGTGCGGCCTCTCCCTGGCCTGGCACCGCGCCAGCGGTGTGCTGGGCGATATGGCCGGGGGCATTGCGCTGGTGATCGGCGGGTTGGCGGCCCTGGTGTTCACCGTGCTGGTGGTGGCCTCGATCGTGCGGGCATCGCGCTACCCCGCCGCGCTCGCGGACGACCTCAGACACCCGGTGCGCCACGCTTTCGTGGCCGCGTTTCCCGTGGCCACGCTGCTGCTGGCGGCGGTGGGCGTGGCGCTGTTGGGCCCACACCCGGCGTGGAACGCCTTGTGGTGGTTCGGCGCGCTGACGCAAATCTGGGCCACCGTCTGGGTGTTGGGCCATTGGCTGGCCCCGGTCAAGCCGGGCAGCGCCCCGGGCAACACCGGCTTGTGGCCGGCGGTGACGCCCGTGTTGCTGATCCCGGTGGTGGGCAACGTGGTGGTGCCGCTGGCGGGGCTGCCGCTGGGCCACGCCAGCTGGTCTGCGGTGCAGATGGGCATTGGCAGCTTCTTCTGGCCCGTGGTGATGGGGCTGGTTCTGGTGCGGCGCATCGCCCACAGCCCGCTGCCCGACCGCATCCTGCCCGCCTGGTTCATCACGATTGCGCCGCCAGCGGTGATCGGCGTGGTACTGACCCAGTTTCAGGCGCCTTTGCCACTGGCCCTCGGACTGTGGGGCATCGCCGCATTTGTCCTGCTGTGGTTGGCACCCCTGGTTCGGCGCATCGTGGCGCTACCCTTTGGACTGGCGTTCTGGGGACTGTCGTTCCCGCTGGCCGCCTTCGCCGCGCTCACCTTGCGTCTGGCCGAACTCAATGCGGGCACCGGGTTCGAAACCGCCGGTGTGCTGCTGCTGGCGATCGCCTCCATCGCCATCCTGTGGCTGGGCTTTGCGACCGTGCGCGGGCTGCGCGACGGCACGCTGCTGGCCCCGGAGCCGGTGGCCAGCATCCAGCCCGTGGCCGCCTGAACCCCATGGCCAGCGACACCCGCTCCGCCGTTGCCGAACGCCTCAGCGACGGACGCAAGGCTGAGCTGCTGCACCGTCTTCGCCGCGCCGAGGGGCAAGTGCGGGGCTTGCAGAAGCTGCTGGCGGAAGACGCCGACTGCACCAAGATCGCCCAGCAATTGCTCGCCACGCGCCACGCGCTGGACAGCACCTATGTGCGCCTGAACCTCTCGGTGGCGGAGCAGGAGTTGTCCCGCAGCCAAGGCGAAGACGGCCTCAGCCCGCCATCCGTGGGCGAGGTGCTGGACCGCTTGCAGACACGCTTGGGGCGCTCTCGCTGAAAGCTGCCTCGGTCCTTGCGTGAGCGCTGTCCTTCAGCGCCCCACGAACCCCATGGAGCTTTTTCGGGTTGCGCTGCAGATATAGACCGCGCACACGCCCTTCGGTATCGAGCTCCAAGGCGCACACCTGTTCCAGCGTCCCGTCTGGCCGCCAAAGCAGCGCACCTGGGTGCCCATTGACGCAAGCCGCCTGCAGGCCTTGCGCGCCTGAGCGGCTTGCCCAGCTTTTGGCGAACCCGGTCAAGGCCTTGGCCACGGGCATTGCACCATCGAGTGGCACGGGTACCGCGCTGACCATGCCTCCGCCATCGCTGTAAAGGCGGACGTCCTCCGCCAGCAAGCCCGCCAGGACCGCGACATCGCCGCTGGCCAAAGCCTGGGCAAAGGCGGCCAGCAAAGCGTGGGTCTTTGGTGGCGCGGTGGGCGGCGGGAATGCGGCGATCGAGGGCGAATTTCCCGCATCAAATCCCTTGGCACTGAGGCGTTGACGGGCGCGACGCGCCAGCTGTCGACAGGTGGCGCTGCTGCGTTCCAGTGTCGCTGCAATCTCGTCAAATCCAAGGTCGAATACATCGTGCAGCAAGAATGTGGCCCGCTCCTGTGCCGACAAATGCTGAAGGGCGAGCAGGAAGCCCAGGGAGAGTTGCTGGCGCAAGCTGAGGGTCTCTTCCGGAGTGGTGAACTGATAGCCCTCCATGGCACCGTCGACAAGCGGCTCAGGCAGCCACACCCCCACATATTGTTCGCGCTGACGCCTGGCGCTCTTGACGTGGTCCAGGCAAAGACGCGTGGTGGTGCGGCACAGGTAAGCCTGAGGATCTTGCACGGTGGTGGAATCTACCGCTTGCCAGCGCAGCCATGCTTCCTGAACGATGTCATCCGCCTCGCTGCGGGAACCCAGCATGCGGTAGGCGAGCGCACGCAGCCGGTTGCGGTGAACTTCAAACTGGGCAATGCTCATCGGAGAATTAGAACCCATAGGTCGCCAGATACCGCGCCGGTATGTCCACCTGCACCAGCGGTCCGCCCATGAGCGCCACCAGCAGCGCTCCCAGCGCCATTCCCCCGGCCACCAGCGAGATGGGTATGAGCTTGCGCAACGCTCCCCATCGCGCAGGCAGGCGGCGGTGCGCCACGCACGCGAGATGCACGCCCAGCGCGGTCACACCCACCCAGTAGTAAGGCGCAAAGAACCAGGCCCATGGCGTGTGCAGACCTGCCGCGGCGAAATAGAAGTTGGTGTCCAGCTCCAATGCCATCCGCCCGAAGAGCACCGCGCCGACGTGCACCAGCACCAAGGCGCCCAGCAGCAGGCCGGAGATCGCCTGCCATCGAGCCACGGCGCCCAAAACCCTCCCCGGACGGCCACGCCCGAGGAGACCCCCAGCCATTCCCATGCCGGAGATCAGCTGAACGACCAGCATGCACAGCAGCACGGTTTCAACCAGCGGGTGGCGATACAACAGACGCAACAAGTCCAGCCAGCGCTGATGGGTGGGCACGCCGCCAACCGCCATCATGTGATTGCCCAGGTGCATCAGAACGAACACGAACGTGGTGGCCCCACCGATTTGGTGAAAGCGTCGAAGACTCGCGACTGGTTGTGCCAGCGTCAAGCGGGATGAGGGGGGGTGTGGGTCATAAGGTGTCATACCCATAAGACGACACAGCCCCGAAGAATGTGACAGGCACATCCAAAGTCCCATCCAGAGGTCAGTGGGGGGCGCCAGCGCATGCCACCCGGGTAGACATAGGATCGCGCCAGCTGCACCCAAATCGCCCAGCAATTGCTCGCCACGCACCACGCGCTCGACCGCAGCCACGTGCGCCTGAACCTCTCGAATGGCGGCGCTGGGGTTGTCCGCCATCGAGAGTGCCGACGGAACGGTCGGCGACGTGCTGGACCGTGGGCAGCACCGCCTCGGCCGCTCACGCCGAGCGCCGCCGTCACGGCAGTGGTGACCGGGATGCACGGAATCGCCTGGCAGGGCCGTGGCCATAATGGGCATCCCCTGCGTACGGCCTTGCCGATGGATTGGTTTCAATGGATTTCCTTGCTTCGTTCGGCCTGCTGGCCGCAGCCGCTTTTCTCGCCGGCGCCCTGAACGCGGTGGCCGGCGGTGGCAGTTTTCTCACCTTCCCGGCGCTGGTCTTCACCGGGGTACCCCCGATCGTCGCCAACGCCACCAGCGCGTTGGCGGTGAGCCCCGGCTATCTGGGCAGCACCCTGGGATTCAAGGGCGAGTTGCAAGAACTGCCCCGGCGACGGCTCATGCGTGAGATGGCCATTTGCGCGGTCGGCGGGGTGGCCGGGGCGCTGTTGCTGCTGGTCACGCCCGCCAAACTGTTTGCCGGCATCGTGCCCTGGCTGCTGCTGTTTGCCACGTTGCTCTTCGCAGCCGGTCCTTCAATTGCCCGGTGGGCCGGCGCGGCCGGTCGCCATTCCGGCGCGCCCGATCCGCGCGGACGCGACGTCGCCCTGCTGGCGGTGGCGATCTACGGCGGCTACTTCAATGGCGGCCTGGGCATCTTGCTCATGGCGCTGTACACCGTGAGCGGCGAGACGCGCCTCAACACGGTCAATGCCCTGAAGAACCTCAACTCGCTCGTGCTCTCATGGCTGTCGGTGGGTGCCTTCGTGGTGGCCGGCGCCATCGCCTGGCAACCGGGCCTGCTGATGATGGTGGCGGCCACGGCGGGGGGCTTTGCGGGCGCGCGCTGGTCCAAACGCTTGCCCGCGAAATGGGTGCGCGCGGGCGTGATCGCGACAGGACTGGTCATGAGCGGCCTGTTCTTTTGGCGCTGAGTTCGGACCATCCCAGGTGCCGCCGACCGAGGCACCCGAAGCCCCGTCACCGGGTCTTCAGGTCCAGGTCGGTGCCACGGACGGGGGTTTGTGGCGCCAGGCGCAGGCCATCGCATCGAGCAGTTCAACCTCGCCATCGGCCAAGTGGCCGTCGGCCTTCACGATGGCCTCGCACAGCCGACGCACCTCCTGACGCACGCGCGGATTGCGCACCTCGTTGAACAGGCATTCGCGCTGCTGCGGCGAGAGGGCGGCGGTGCCCCGCCATTCGCCCTTCTGTGCCTCAAGCAGGTCTTCACAAAAGGTGTCGATCACCTTCTTCATGCCTTGGTGCGAGATGCGCAGGCGTGCGCTGGCGTCCAGGCGGTCGAGGGTCTTGAGCTCGCAAGGGGCAAAGTGGCCATCGGCCACCAAAGCCATGGCCAACAGCCGGGTGGCGGCCTGCGGGCTGTCAATGGGGTACGCGCGCATTCGGGTTCTCCATCAATGGGTTGCTTCTCGAAGGCCAGACGTCGGTCTTACTCGCTTGCGCCCAGGCCCATCAGATTGAGCAGGCTCACGAACAGGTTGAATACCGAGACAAACAAGCCCACGGTGGCCATCACATAGTTGGTTTCGCCGCCATTGACGATGCGGCTGGTCTCAAAAAGGATCAGCCCCACCGACAACAGCGCCACCATGCCGGACACCGCCAACCCCAACCCGGGCAGGTTGAAGAAAACCGCCCCCAAGGCCAACACCAGCGCCACCACCATGCCCGCAAACAGGAAGCCGCCCATGAAACTGAAGTCTTTCCGGGTGGTCAGCACATAGGCCGACAGGGCCAGGAAAGTGGCGCCTGTGGCCGCCAGCGCAGTGACGATCGCCTGCGCCCCCGGGAAGGGCCACCGTGGCCGACAACACCGGCCCCAGCGTGTAACCCATGAAGCCAGTGAGAGCGAAGACCATCGGGATGGCCCATCCGCTGTTGCGCAGCTTGTGAACCGCGAAGAGCAAACCGAAATAGCCCACCAGGGTCAGGACCAGGCCCGGCGCAGGCCAGCCAAACACCACGCCCGCCGTCGCCACCCCGGCGCTGAACAGCAAGGTGAGCGAGAGCAACGCGTAGGTGTTGCGCAGCACCCGGGCCACTTCCGATTGGTCGCGGCTCAGTGAACGCGATCCGTTGGCATCCCAAGGGGACTGGCCTGGGGACACGCTGCGGGTTTTGGTCAAGGGATTCATCACAAGACTCCTATGGGCTGACAATGAACATCGAAAGGGCTATCTGAGGACGGTGGGCCGGCGCAGTCCGGGCCAATCAGGCCGGCACGATGGCCGTGCCATCCAGGCCCAGGCGGGCCGTTGCGCGACCGGGACGGCGGCGGCGTTGCCACAGGCGCACCAGGGTCCGCGCCGCGCGCCGCAGCGCGGCATTGAGCGCGGCCGCCGCGTTGGCCTGGATCGCACTCACCACCACCTTGCCGTGGGCGCCGGTGTCCAGTTTGAGCTGACACAACTGGTCTACCCCGCCGCGTGGACCATTCACATCCACCAGGCGCACATGAACAAAACTGATTTCATTGCGCAACCGCCGCATCACGAAACGCACCCGGCGTTCTGCCAGGCTGCGCCACTCGGAGGGCTCCATCGTGGGAGCGTGGGGGTTTTCGATCTGAATCTGCATGGCAATCTCCTGAATTCACTTCGGACAGCCACACGGTAGACCGCGCCCCTGACACGAAAAAGCGCTCGGGGTCAGACGATTTGTTCGAAAAAACCGATGAACCATAGACCTACATTCCGGCTTTTCCGGGCTGCCGCAATCCCGGGAACGCCGCTTCCCGCCTCCCCCACGGCTTGGCAGCCCTCGGTGCACCGGGCTTCGAGGGGGGTGCGTTGGTGTCGCCACCACAGTTTTGCTGCAGCGCAACATAATGCTTGCAATATTTCGGGTTTACCCTAGAATTGAGCCCATGCTGCACTGCAACATAACCCGGGTATCGAAGTCCACGGGTTTCTGACGGGGCAGTGAATTTCCCATCCACCCTTCAAAGGAGCACACCATGAACACCGTTTTCGAATCCCTCACCGCCGCACAAAAAGCCAACCTGCAAACCGCCGAAGGCCTGGCCACCAAAGCCTGCGCCAGCGCCGAGAAACTCGTTGAGCTGAACATGGCCGCCACCAAGGCCGCCGTGAGCGAATCGTTCAACCACATGCAAGCCCTGATGGGCGCCAAAGACGTCAAAGACGTCGTGGCGCTGCAAACCGCCTTCCTGCAGCCTTTGGCTGGCAAGTCGGCCGCCTACCTGCAACACCTGCAGACCATCGCCACCGACAACTCGGCCGAATTCACCGGCGCCATGGAAGCCAAGATCGCTGAAGCCCAGAAGTCGTTCGGCGCCGCCGTCGACAACCTGGCCAAGAACGCACCCGCAGGCTCCGAAGCCGCCGTGGCCGCATTCAAAAGCGCCGTGAACGCCAGCCAGAGCGCCATGGAAACCGCCCAGGCTTCCGTGAAGAAAGCCAACGCCGCCGCACAGGCCCAGTTTGCCTCGGCTTCCAAGCAAGCCATGGACCTGGCCAAGAAAGCCACCAAGGCCTGATCGACCGGTGATGCAGCCGCCCCATCGGGCGGCTTCTGACGGCACAAAGCGGCACCTTCGGGTGCCGCTTTTGCGTTGGCGGCACAATGCAAGCGAAGAGCCCCGACGCGCCATGAACCAAGACCTCAACTACAAGCATCTCTATTACTTCTGGGTCACCGCCAAGGAGGGCGGCATGTCACACGCCGCCAGCCGCCTGGGCATGGCCGTTCAAACCGTCAGCGCGCAGGTGCGGCTGCTCGAACAGTCTTTGGGCGCAGCACTGTTCAAGCCTGCGGGCCGAGGCCTGGCATTGACCGAGGCCGGTCAGGCGGCCTTGCAGGTGGCCGAACAGATCTTTCAGTTGGGCGAGCAACTGCACACCGTGGTCCACGACGCCACCAGCCAGGCCAGTGTGCGCCTGGCGGTGGGCATTTCGGACGGCCTGTCCAAGCTTGCTGTGCGCGAGCTGCTCGAGCCCGTCATGGCCGAGCCCCACTTGCGCCTGCTGTGCCATGAGGGGGAGTTCGACGACCTGCTCGCCGACCTGGCGCTGCACCGGCTCGACGTCGTTCTCTCGGACCGCCCCGCCCCCGCCAACCCCAACCTCAAGCTCTACAGCCACGCCATGGGCCACTCGCCCCTGGGCTGGTATGCGCCCGAAGCCTGGCTGACCAAAGCGCGGGAGAACTTTCCCCACAGCCTGCAAGAAGTGCCGGTCCTCCTGCCCACGGCCCACGCCTCCGTGCGCCTGCGGCTCGATCAATGGTTCGAAACGCAGGGGATCGCGCCCAAGATCGTCGGTGAGTTTGAAGACAGCGCCTTGCTGACCACCTTCGGCTCCAGTGGCACCGGCGTGATACCCGCCTCCGAACTGATGCGCGAAAAGCTGGCGCAGGGCTATGGCCTGACCTGGTTCGCCCCCTGCGAAGGCGTCCAGGAGCACTTTTTCGCCATCGGCACCGCGCGCAAGGTGCAACACCCCCTGGTACAGCGGCTGCTGAACCAGCAGGTCTTGCTCTAGGGCCTGTTCATCAGGTTCTTCGACAACACCCCCTACAGGGCGACACGTTGCGCCGTGCATGAGAAGCACCCACGCTTGGCGTTGTGGAGGTGCGCGTAGCTCACATCGGCGTTCGCAAACATCTGTTCCAAGCGCTCAGCCACCGTGGGGCCCTCACAGACCTCGGCGTCGATCATCATGTGTGCAGCGTCGTAGGCCCGCAAAGAGATGAGCCGCCGTGTGACATAGGGCGGCACCACGCCGGCTGCCAGCTCGCGCCGTCTGGCGCCCCGACGCACAAAGATCGGACCAGAGGCGCGGTAGGGTGACGCGGCGGACTGATGCGGATACGCAAGCAACAACAGCTCCTCGCCCACCGCGGCGTCCTGCAAGCTGACCCGACAAGGAAACGCGTCGGGTTCGGTGGCAACGCACCTGACCACGCCCAAAGGAAGCAGTTGCTCATCCGACAACAGGAAGAGCGATTCGAACGGCGCTTCTGGCAGACCGGCGAGATGGAAACGGGACATGGGCAACTCCTTGGTTTGGAGCCACCATGGTGCTGTGCCACGCACGGGTTTGCGCGCCGGTTTCGGACATGCAAACCGTCGCCGGCTGGCGCTACTGGGCGGGCTTGGCCTCAGCAGCTTCCCGCTGGTACTGCTCATAGGACATGGCGTTGCTGCTCATGCAGCGCTCCCGCTCGGCAATCGGCCGCTTTCGGCACTCGCTGGCCTGCCATTGTTGGCCAGCCGAATACCATTGCCGCGCCGAGCAAGACGACAGCGCCGCCACCGTCGCAGCCACGCCGACCACCAGCGCAATTTTCCCTGCCATTCGCCTCATGGTTTCCTCCACAAACTGTTTGCACCTGCCTTCCCCGCACGGGTCCGCCCCGTGGCACAGCAGGCACCACACTGCAACGCGTTCTCAGACCACCAAGCCCGCATGGGCGGCCACCACCTGCCAACGTCCTGCACCGGTCAGCCCCCACACGCGCGTGAACATGAACTGGCCCCCGGCGGATTGTCCCGCGTAGGTTCCGTCGATGAGCATGCACACGGAGACCACCGCCACGGCATCGGTCACCGGTTGAATCCGCTGCGCCGAAGGTGTCAACCGTTTGATCGTCAATTCCCCCGATCGATGGGCGGCCAGGTCCGCTGCTTTGGGAACGCGTTGACCCAGGTGATTGGTGAATACCAGATCCGAGGACAGCAGCGCGTCCAGGGCGGAAACATCCGATGCCAGCATGGCCTGACGCAGTTGCTCTTCAACCTCAATGATTTGGGATTCCAGATGGCTGTTCATACCGTTTCATGTGGTTGTAAATGGGTAGCTCAGTGGTCGATTGTCCAACAGGGCACATCGAAGGAACGCCCCATGTCGCTCGTCTGGAAAGGGCTTGGCCAGGCCAATCGCACACCGCTAGTGTGCTGTCCCGCAAATAGTTGCATGAAATGAAACCGATGGATTCGCGCCCAGGGCAAGGCGCAAACCGCAGTGATAGCTCGTGCTATCGCGAGGATTTGCAACGCCGCCATGGGTGCGAAGGCGCGGTTTCATATGCAAGTTATTTGCGGGACAGCACACTAGGTGGTTGCGCCAAACGAGATCCACAGGGTGTAGACCGTCCCGGCGACGTACAGCGCACCAAAAAGCAACTTGTTGTGGCGTGCCAGCCAGAGCGGCAGAAAGATATCGAAGTTGTCGTGGCGCTCGGCGGTGTAGCGCTCAGCCACAACCGTCAGCGGGCATTTCATCCGGTTGACCAGGAGCACGGCCGCTTCGATGGAGACCAACCCGATCAGGCCCCACGCCACCGCCAGGCGCCCTGCCGCGGCAAATACCGGGGTCGCGACAATCGCGCCCGCAAAAAGCGCCCACACCAGGGTATGCAGCACTTTCACGGCACGCAGCTTTGTCTGGGGGTCCATCTGGTCTGGCCTGAGCAATCACACGCAACCCCAAGCCTGACATGTGCGGCCGGATTGGGCAAGACCCGCGGGAAAAAGGCGCGCGCGGCACTTCCTACTGCCCGGCCTCTACGTGCCGGGCAAAGTTGTCCAGAATGGCTTGCCATCCACCACGCTGTTGCTCCACGGGATGCTCTTGCTCGGCATCGAAAGTGACACGCACCACCACGCCGCCGTCGACAGCGTCGAACTCGACAACCGCGTTGCGGTCGCCGAATGCGTACTCGATCCGCTGATTCGGAACGATTCTGGTGTAGGTCCCCTCGAAGTCAAACCCGAAGCTTCCGTCCTTCGCCTCCATGCGAGAACTGAACGTCCCGCCGACACGCAGGTCAACGGCGGCCTTGGTGGTGTGCCAGTCGTCGGACGCGGTGTTCCACTGCCGGATGTCTTCAGGGGATGTGTAAGCGCTCCAGACTTTGGCGACCGGGGCCTTGACGAGTGTTTCAACGGCGATTTTCATGAGGCAGGACCAATGGGGCGCAATGGGAGAGCGCGCCGATGCTCTGGGAGCCGCAACGCCGCTCCATCAATGCCATGACGAGCGAGCACACGGAGATTCGACATCAAAAAGGCGGTACGGGCGCCCCACCACACCCAAGCGGGCACCAACGGCCGGACCCTGGGGGCCTGTTCAGCAATTGCCCTTTTTGGCCTGACCGGGTGGGCAGAACTTCCCGTCACCCGAACCATGCCGCCCCGCGGGGTCAACGACCACCGAACCGGATGGGGTGTGGACCGCGCAGCCGACCAGGGACGACGCCAACACAAATGCCACGAGCAGAGTTTTCATGGGACAGCCTTTGTTGATGGATTGAGGCCCAGTCTATCTGTATGCCGATTGGCGCATGCGCAGTGCGCTCGACGAGCGCCCGGCATTTGAGTGGACAAGCCAACGCCAACCAGGCGCGCCTTGCCTCCGACTGGGCGGTCAGGCACCAGCCTGCCTCGCAGCCTGGTACGCCTCGATGCGCGGCAGAAGATCGCGGTGGCGAACAAGACTCTCTTCGGGCCAATGGTGTTGACGGTCGTAATACGCCGAGACCGCAGGCGTGTCCTCCGCAAGCACAACCCACGGTTGCCTGGAGGCTGTAAAGATGTGAATGTCGGGCGGCAGGAGATCGGGGTTGTCCAGCGAGCCAACCCGCACAAACCGGATCAGGGGCCCGGCAGCGGAATAGTTGCTCCACACCGCCACCTTGCACGCCGGACAGCGGGCGATCAACTGACCGCGGCCGCTTTCGGAGGGCGTGGGAACCAGCTCCGGGGCGACACCGAGAGAGGTGACGCGATCCGCCTCGATCATGGCATTGAGCGCGAACGACGCGCCGGACTCGCGCTGGCACCAGCGGCAATGGCAGCAGTGGACAAAAAGTGGGGCCGATTCGACGCGGTAGCGCACGGCACCGCAATCACAGCCGCCCTCGACGGGGAAGGCATCTGAACCTGACATGGGCACGCACCTCCGTTTGAAGCCCGATGAAATTTGCGACCTCGCTGTTCATGGGACCCACACCTTTGCGGGATGTGGCATCCAGATGCCAGGACAAGGATCGCGAACGCCCATCAATCCACGCGCTGCGATGAAAGCGGGCATCCGAGACCGCCATTGTCGCCACCGGGATGCGTCTCGCCAAGAACGTCTTTGTCCACCATGGCGCCAGTACCAGCGACCAGCGGCAAGGCCGCGCTCAGGCGCCCCGGCGGGCTTCCCACAAACCGCTGGAAATCCCCGCTTCGATACCCATTCAAAAACAGCTACTGGGTTGACACGGAAGCGGCTCGAACGGCAAACGATGCGCACCTTGCGCGGACCGTTTCTCTCGGTTGCTTGCTCTATGGCCTTGGCAACACCAGGTAGTCGGCAACGGGCTCCAGGACAATTTCGGGCAGCGACTCTGCGACCGCTTCCGACATCTTCTCGAACCAAGGGGAGTCGATGGGCTCGTCAAATGCTTTTCTGCGGGCTTGCGCGCTCGGCCATTGTGCATAGCCATACATAAAGCCCTCAGGCCCTTTGTGCAACCGCGAACCCAGCGAGCCTTTCGCCCGGAACAAAGCCGTCACTTCCGACCAACTCTCGACAAACTGCGCCTCCTTGCCGGCCTTCAGCTTCCATCGATAGAGAACAACAAATTCTGGCGGGTGGGGATTCTTCATGGTGCGTTGGGAGAGGACTTGGCTTGATGGATGCGGGACAAATGGAGAGGCCTCAGATCGACACGGGCCCGCGTGCGCCCAGCGGCGCGCAGCTGGAGCCATTGTCTGCGCGCGCATGGCACCGACGGAATGGACTCCCCCATGGTTTGCGCCACGACTGCCCACCGGCCCTCATCGCCTGCCCGCAGACCGTCATCTGGTGTGCTGTCGCGCAAATGGTTGCATGAAATGAAGCCGATGGATTCGCGCCCAGGGCAAGGCGCAAACCGCAGTGATGGCTCGTGCTACCGCGAGGATTTGCAACGCAGCCATGGGTGTGAAGGCGAGGCGTCATATGCAAGTTATTTGTGGGACAGCACACTAGGCCAACGGCGCGGAACGCGAGGTCGCAGCGCCTTTGCGGAACTCATCGGGCGTCACGCCCATGAGGCGCCGGAACATGGCGATGAAGGCCGAAGCGCTGCCGTAGCCCAGGTCCAGCGCGACGGCTTCGACCTTCTGGCCGGACTCCAGCATGGGCAGGGCGCGGACCACGCGCAGGCGTTGCCGCCAATCGGCCAGGCTCATGCCGAGATCGCGTTCGCAACGGCGCGCCAGGGTGCGCTCGGAGGTGTGGGCCGCCTGCGCGAACTCGGCCAGGGTGCGGTTGTCCCCGGGTTGGCGGTGCAGGGCATCCAACACCGGACCGAGCAGACTGTCATCGGAATGCGGCAGGTAGCTGTTGGCCCGCGAGGCGCCTGCCAGCTGGTCCAGCAGCACCCACATCACGCGCTGGTGCGCCTCGCTGGGCGCCAGCAAAGGCGGATGGTCGCGCAAGTGCTCCATCAAGGCGCGCAACAGGGGGCTGACGGTGAGGGCGCAAGGCTCTGGCGGCAAGCGGTCGCACAAGGTGGGCGACACGTAGAACGAGCAGTGGTGGGACTCCTGTCGGTTGAGGCCCTCGTGGGCCAGCAGGGGGGGCAGCCAGATGCCGTACTGCGGCGGGGCGAGGTAATGCAGGCCCGCCACCTTCACTTCATGCACCCCACGGAACGCATAGACGAACTCGCCCCAGGCGTGCTGGTGGTGGGGATAGAGGCCGTCGGCGGGCGCCACAGCGCTGCGAAACAGCATCGGTGCGGGGAGGTCGGCGCTGGAGAGCGGGATCTCCAGCTTGGGGCTGAGCACGGGCATCGCGTTGGATGGTTGGCGGCGGGCTGTTGGCTGTTGCTGGCTATGGCTTGACTGATTTTCACTATATCCATTGTCTCGGTCAAATGCACAATGGCAGCCCAATCGCTGTCATTCACTGAGAACCCCATGGACTCCCGCCAATCCCTCGACGCCACCGCGATCAGCCTGATGCTGGTGCTGTGCCTGATCTGGGCGCTGCAACAAATCGTGCTCAAGTACACGGCGCAGGACATCACACCGATGTTCCAGATCGGGCTGCGTTCCGGGGCGGCGGCGCTGTTCCTGGCCTTGTTCATGCGCTGGCGTGGCGAGCGCATGTCGTTCACCGACGGCACGGCCTGGCCTGGCGTGCTGGCGGGCACCCTGTTTGCACTGGAGTTTTGCCTGGTGGGCGAAGGGCTGCGCCACACCAGCGCGGCCCACATCGTCGTGTTTCTCTATACCGCGCCGATTTTTGCGGCGCTGGGCCTGCACCTGACGCTGCCCTCCGAGCGCTTGGCGCCGCTGCAATGGCTGGGCATTCTGCTGGCGTTCGGGGGAATTGCCATCGCGTTCTTTGGCCGGGATCAAGGGGCAGGCACTGCGCCAGGCAACGTGTTGTGGGGCGATTTTCTGGGCCTGCTGGGGGGTGCTTTCTGGGGCGCCACGACGGTGGTCGTCCGCAGCACCCAACTGTCCAAGGCGCCGGCCTCACAGACGCTGATGTACCAGTTGCTGGGCGGCTTTGTGGTGCTGACCGTGTTTTCGGTGCTCAGCGGTCAAGCCCATTTCAACCCCACACCCACGGTCTGGGCCAGTCTGGCGTTTCACGCCATCATCGTGGCATTCCTGAGTTTTCTGGTGTGGTTCTGGCTGCTGCGCAAATACCTGGCTTCGCGCCTGGGGGTGTTCTCGTTTCTCACCCCGATGTTCGGGATCTTGCTGGGTGCCTGGCTGCTCGATGAGCGCATCGAACCCGCGTTTCTCATGGGGTCGCTGCCGGTGCTGATCGGCATCGTGCTGGTGAGCGGCCATGGCTGGATTGCCCCGGCGCTCGCCCGCCTCACGGGCAAGCGCGCAGACCGACCCGCGCCCTGACCGAGGCTCGCAACGGCTCGGTCCAAGCCCCGCCGGTCCGGGGCTCAGGCCACCCCGTCAACTTGTTGGCGCACATGGCGCAACAAGGTTTCGCAGCCGTCTTCCACCAGGTCGAGCACCTCTTCAAACCCCTGCGGGCCACCCTGATAGGGGTCGGGCACCACCGGGCTGTTGTGGCGCTGGAAGAACTCCGCCAACCGGCGCACCTTGTGCAGTTGCTCGGGCGGGCATTGGGCCCTGGCCAGGGCCAGGTTGTCCCAGTCCATGACCAGCACCAGATCAAACTCGCTGAAATCGCTGACATTCAACTGGCGGGCCTGCTGGTTCGACAGGTCGTAGCCGCGTTGGGCCGCGTGTTCCTGGCTGCGCGCATCGGGCGGCGCACCCACGTGGTAGCTGTGGGTGCCGGCCGAATCCACCTGCACGCGGTCTGCCAGCCCGGCGCGCCGCACCAGGGTTTCAAACACGCCGTGGGCGGTGGGGCTGCGGCAGATGTTGCCCATGCAGACAAAAAGCACGCGATAAGGAGACGGAGGCGGGTTCATGCGGCCGATTGTGCAGGATTCAAGTTTCAGCGCCGTCTGCCGATCCAGGTCTTGATGGGCCACCGGAAATCCAGGCCCGGCAAACGGTTGCACGGCGCTCACAGGGCGGCGCAAATGGCCAGAATGTTGTCCAAAGGTGCCAGCATTTCACGCTGGGCAAGAGCGATTTCGTTCTATCCTAGACGCCAGTGGGCGCGCAAGGCGCCGCGACACGGAGAACACATGGCAAGCGATTTGGACACGGTGAGGGTGATGCGCGCCCTTTTCAGCAACGACATTCCCGGGCACCGCAAGGCCTCAGTCATGAAGAGACCATGGCCTGGATTCAGAAGTCGATGCAGGGTTTTCCGGGCGGCGATCTGGCCTACACCATCGAACACGTGACGCGCAACTCCATGCTCGACATCGTCTTGCGCCTGCGCGAAGACGGTCATCTGCAGGACGACGTGCAGTTCGAGACCACGCTGCTCCAGCTCTCCAGCGACGAAGGCCGCAAACAATTCATGGACTGGTGCATCAACGCGCAAAAGAGCGTGGACGCCACCTCGCGCCTGCTCAACCGTGCCAAGCCCGCCTGGACCGAGCCCACCCCGCTGTTCAGCGTGGCACCCGAGCAGGTGCGTCGTTTTGTGGCCGCCGAGCCCACGGGCCCCGGTGCGCTGTTTGCCGAGTTCGCCGCGCGCGAGGAGGTGGTTCAACTGGAGCTGTTCACCGAAGGCGCACCTGCGTGCATCCACGAATTCGACTGGGGCTTCGTGGTCGAGGAGCCGGGCATGGTGTGGAACGTGTATGTGGCCGAGGTCTGGCGCGCCGGCACGGTGGGCAGTTTTGACCGTTTCATTGGTGCCTGGCGCCTGGAGACCGCGCCGGTGCCGGGCAGCAATGTGCGCCCGCCCCATGTGCCTGCGGGGCTGACGCTGGAGCTGGGCATTGCCGCGTTTGCCAGTCTGGCCCTGCACGGCGGCTCGGGCGACCCGGCCTCGGCGGCAGAGCGCAAATGGGTGGGCGAGGTGTTTCTGGCCCACATGCTGCCGGCCATGGCGGGCCGGGTGCTCGACCCGAACTACGATTTCCCCAGCAACTGGTAGGCGGGCCACCCGCCATGGATCACTTCACCGGTGCGGTGGTCGTCGCCTCGGCGCGCTACCGCCTGCGGGTTTTGACCGTACGAGACAGCCTGCTGGTTGCCGTGCTGCGCGGCACGAAAACGCTGGTGGGCGCGCAGCGAACTTTGACGGCCGCCGCTGGACAAACGATGCTGGTGGCGGCGGGCACCGAATGGGATGTGGTGAACGACCCGGCAGGCCAGTCGCGCTACGAGGCGCTGGTGTTGCCCTTCAGCGGCCCACTGGTCGAAGAGGCCACCGCGCACTTTCCGGGCGGCCAAAACACGGAGGTCAACAGCGCCGCGGTGTTGACCGCAGACGACGAACTCCTGAACGCCGTTCGGCGAACGGTTCCGCTGCCCGGGCAGCCGCTGCCCACTGACCGGCTCATGCACCACCGCTGCCTGGAGGTGCTGCTGTTGCTTGGCGAGCGCGGCCACCGGTTTGCCGCACCCGGCGCGCTGGGATGGGAGGCGCGCATACGCCGCCTGGTGGCCCAGCGCCCCCACGCGCAGTGGACGGTGGACTCGCTGGCCGGGTCTTTCCACATGAGTGCGTCCACGCTGAGGCGGCGACTTGCCGAAAGCGGCGCCACCCTGGCGGCCATCGTCAGGGAGGTGCGCCTGGAGATCGCGCTGGGCCTGCTTCAGACCACCGAACTGCCCATTGGCGACATCGCCCAACGCTGCGGATGGCAGTCGCACAGCCGCTTCACTGCCACGTTCCAGGCGCGCTGGGGCGTGGCGCCGTCGGTGGTGAAGGCGCGCACGCAGCTTGAAACGAATTGAACAAAGAATGACGCGATCCGGGTAGGCCAGATCGCCCGTTGCCGCGACCATGGGGGCTCTTTCACCACCCAAGGACCTCCCCATGAAAACCCGCTTCTTCTTTGCCGCCGCCATGCTTTGCGCCACCGCGCTGGGCGCGCAGGCGGCCGATTTTTCGGTGCAAAGCCCCACATTCAAAGACGGCACACCGCTGCCCACCGCGCACGTGTTCAAGGGCTTTGGCTGCGACGGCCTCAACGTCTCGCCCCAGCTGAGCTGGACGAACGCGCCAAGCGGCACCCAGAGCTTTGCCATCACACTGTACGACCCGGATGCGCCCACGGGCTCGGGCTGGTGGCATTGGGTGGTCTACAACCTGCCCGCTTCAACCACCGCCTTGGCCGCCGGGGCCGGCGCGACAGACGGCCACGCGCTGCCGGCGGGCGCGGTGCAAGGGCGCACAGACTACGGCACACCAGGCTTCGGCGGCGCCTGCCCGCCCCCGGGCGACAAGCCGCACCGCTACCAGCTCACGGTGCACGCGCTCAAGGTCGACAAGCTCGACCTGCCCGCCGACGCCAGCGCCGCCATGGTGGGCTTCATGATTCATGCGAACCGCCTGGGCCAGGCCTCGATTCAGGCGACCTACGGACGTTGACCCTCAAGCGGACGAAACGCCAAGCGCGCACCGCAAGCTTGGCCTTCGGCACTCACTCCTTGAGCACCATGTCGATGCACATCACGGCCGCCAGCATCAGCAGGCGGGCCGGATCCCGGGCCGCGACCGATGGGTCGATCACCAGCATGTAGTTGTCGGCGGAGGTGAACAGTTCTTTGCCCACCCCCGACCACTTCTTGGTCACACGCGCGAGCTCGCGCTCACCGCGCACGAAGCGGAAATCCCAGCTGGTCCACTTGCCTTTGAGCGTGCAGATCACCTGGCGCTGCGTGTCGAGCACGTCAAAGCTGCCGCCAATGGAAAACAGCTTCTCGCTGAAGTGACCCACCACCTGGTCGTGCTCGTCCATCACGTCCACCGTGGACAGGATGATCGAAACGCCGCGCCTGACCGTCAGCACCTTTTGCCCCTCGGGCGTGCGGATCTCCACTTCGAAAGGCGTCATCCGCTTGTAGTCGGTGAAGCGCAGGAGCTTGGTGAGAAATCCGAGGTGGGGCTCCCGGCAGGTGAGCACCAGCTGCTGTGACACCGGGTCGTAGATGTCGAAGTTGTTCGCGGCCTTCAGAATGCCGAGGTGTTCTTTCACGAAGAACTGGTTTTGCTGGAGCGTGGGGTGCATGCCGGAGGGTCGGATGAGGAAGAAAGCCACCAAGGCCTCCTTGAAGAGGGCACCTGTGGACGAGGAGCCCGATTGTGCGGCAAGGCGCTCTCAACGCCAGGGGGCGCCCGCGCTGTTCACACGCCCCACACGGCGCCCAGGGCCGCCAGGGCGCTGGCGATCACCGGCTCGTTCGCCCGGGCCTGCAGGCAAATGAAACTCAGCTCACACTCCAGCGACACCCGGTCGGCCAGGACCAGCCCACGCGCCTGCGCCTCGCGCATGGCGATGGCGTCGCGCACCAGGCTCAGCCCCACACCGCTCTTGACCAGATCGAGCATCGAGGCCTCCTGATCGACCAGCGCCACCCGGCGCGGCGACAAGCCGGTGAGAGAGCCCGGCCCGAACACGCGGCGTTGCAGGCGGTGGTGGGCGCTGGCCGGTGGCGTGTCCAGCCACGGCAGCGCGGCCAGCGCCTTCCAGTCTTTGCCCCGCACCTGCGGCCCCCACCCGGCGGGCGCCAACACGCTGTAACGGAAGCGCGCCAAAGGCTGGCGGAAATACGGGGCCCCCAACGGCTCATCGGGCGGCTCCAGAAAAAACCCGACGTCCAGCGCACCGGAAGACAGGCGCGCCAGGGCGTCGCCGCTCATGCCCTGGCTGAGCTCGGTGCCCACATGGGGCACCGTCTCCACCAGTTGTTTGAGAAACGCGCCCAGGCGGATGAACTCCGGGTCGAGAATCGTGCCGATGCGCAGCATGCCGCGCAGCGTGGTGTGCAGCCCGGCGGCGGCCAGGGAAAAATCGGCGAGCGAGGCCAACGCCTTCTCGGCCACTGGCAGCAAGGCCGCGCCATCGTGGGTCAGCGCCATGCCTTGTGGCGTGCGGGTGAACAGGGTGAGGCCGGTGAGGCCCGCCAGGGTCTTGAGTTGCAGGCTCACGGCCGGCTGGCTCAGGTGCAAGCGCACCGCGGCCCGCGACACATTGCCTTCGCGGGCCACGGCCACGAAAGCCCGCAGCGTTTGCGGATCGACGCCTGGGCCAGCGGCCAGGGGGGTGGGCAACGACGGTGCGGTCATGCCCCATTATTTGTCAGACAAATGATGTTCCTCAGCCGATTTCATTGGATTTTTTCCGCCATTGCTCACAAACTTGGACCCACAAGCCGCCCGAATCATGAGGTTGGCAAATAGCAAGAACGACCAGCGGAGACACCCATGCACGGCGACAGCCCCTACGACCCCGACGACGGCGACTGGCAAACCCTGGTCACCTGCTTCAGCCCCACCGAGGCCTATTTGCTGCGGGGCTGCCTGCAGGCGGGTGGGGTGGCGGCGGCGGTGGCCGACGCGCACCTGGTCCAGGCCCACACCCTGCTGGCCAGCGCGATCCCGGTGCGGGTGATGGTGCCGGAAAAGCGGCTGGCCCAGGCCGAACAGGTGCTGGCCGCCTTCCAAAGGGGCGACTATGCGCTGCCCGAAGACGACACCCCGGCGGACGCACCGCCTGAAGACGACAACACCCCATGAACCCCACCACCTTCGATTTCATCGTGATCGGCGCCGGCACCGCGGGCTGCCTGCTGGCCAACCGCCTGAGCGCCGACCCGGCCAACCGCGTGCTGCTCGTGGAGGCGGGCCGCAAAGACAACTACCACTGGATCCACATCCCGGTGGGCTACCTCTACTGCATCGGCAACCCGCGCACCGACTGGCTCTACCAGACCGAGCCAGACGCCGGGCTCAACGGCCGCCGCCTGCGCTACCCGCGCGGACTGGGGCTGGGCGGCTGCTCCAGCATCAACGGCATGATCTACATGCGCGGCCAGGCCCGCGACTACGACCAATGGGCCCAGCTCACGGGCGATGCCCAATGGCGCTGGGACCAATGCCTGCCCGATTTCAAGGCCCACGAAAACCACCACCGCCTCGACGAGCAGGACGACCCGGCCTTCGCCGCCCTGCACGGCAACGCCCGCCTGGGCGGGCGCGGTGAATGGCGGGTGGAGCGCCAGCGCCTGCGCTGGGACGTGCTCGACGCCTTTGCCGTTGCCGCACAAGAGGCGGGCATTCCGGCCACCACCGATTTCAACGGCGGCAGCAACGAAGGAGTGGGCTATTTCGAGGTCAACCAGAAGGCCGGCTGGCGCTGGAACGCCGCCAAGGCTTTTCTGCGCCCGGTGGCCCACCGGCCCAACCTCACCGTCTGGACCGAGACGCGGGTGCAGCGCCTGGCCCTCATCCGCGAACCCGATGGCAGCCTGCGCTGCACCGGCGCGCAATTGCTGCGGGACGGGCAGCAGGTGCACGTGGCGGCCACACGCGAGGTGGTGCTGAGCGCGGGCAGCGTCAACACGCCCCAGATCCTCCAGCTCTCGGGCATCGGCCCGGGCGCACTGCTGCAGGAACACGGCATCGAGGTGGCCCACCACCTGGCCGGCGTGGGCGAAAACCTGCAAGACCATCTGCAGATCCGCACCGTGTTCAAGGTGCAGGGCGCGCAAACGCTCAACACGCTGGCCAGCTCCCTTTGGGGCAAGGCCCGCATCGGTCTGGAATACCTGGTCAAGCGCAGCGGCCCCATGAGCATGGCGCCCAGCCAGCTCGGCGCCTTCACCCGCAGCAGCCCCGACCAGCCCTGGCCCAACATCGAATACCACGTGCAGCCCCTGAGCCTGGACGCCTTTGGCGAGCCGCTGCACAGCTTCCCCGCCATCACCGCCAGCGTGTGCAACCTCAACCCCACCAGCCGGGGCCATGTGCGCATCCGCTCCGCCCGCTTCGAAGACGCGCCCGCCATCGCGCCCCACTACCTGAGCACCGCCGAAGACCGGCAGGTGGCGGCCGACAGCCTGCGCGTGACCCGGCGCATCGTGGCGCAAAAGGCGCTGGCGAAATACCGCCCCGAGGAGTTCAAACCCGGCGTGCAATTCCAGACCGACGAAGAACTCGCCCGCCTGGCCGGCGACATCGCCAGCACCATCTTCCACCCGGTGGGCACCACCAAGATGGGCCGCGACGACGACCCGCTGGCGGTGGTCGACAGCCGCCTGCGCGTGCGCGGCGTGGCCGGTCTGCGGGTGGTGGACGCCGGGGTCATGCCCACCATCACCAGCGGCAACACCAACAGCCCCACACTGATGATCGCGGAAAAAGCCGCGCGCTGGATGCTGGCGCGCCAATGAAACCCGAGACAACGCCAGTCAGACGGTGCTCCGCCTGACGAATGCCAAACGGGCCCTATCGAATGCCCCCCACATAGCGGCGCCCTCCCGGCGACTCGCTGTCGGCAAACGGCAGCGTCGACTCGCGAAAGCCGCTCACCGGTTCGGCCGCCTTGGGCTCGCGCGGCGGTACCCGCCGCTCCGCCGCCGCCATCAGCAGTGGCTTGCGCACCGGCGCGCCCATCGAAGGAATGAGCGAAGCCAGCTTGCGGGCCAGGCGCCGCAAATCGTCCAACCCCTCCCGCTCGGCGGCCTCGCTGGCAAAAGCCACCATCGCACGGGCGTATTCGGGATTGGTGGCCATCCACTCCGTGTCGGTCACCCGACCGGTTTTGCGGCGCAACAGCACATGCAGGTGGGCCGCGGTGGCAAAGGCGTCTTGATCGGACATTGGTCAGACCCTGCCCGCCTCAATGGCCCAGCTGTTCGTTGTGCAAGGCCAGATCCAGCCCGGTGCGCTCATCGGCCTTCCGCACCCGCAAAGCCATCACACGCGAGGTGATCCACAACACCACCGTGGTCATGACCAGGCTGTAGGCCACCACCGCCAGGCAACCCAGCGCCTGGGTGATCACGCTCGACGACTGCCCGGCAATGGCCGGATCGGCCAGCAAGCCGGTCATCAGGGCGCCCACCAGCCCCCCCACGCCATGCACCCCGAACACGTCCAGCGAATCGTCGGCGCCCAGCCGGCGCTTGAGTGCGGTGGCCCCCCAATAGCAGGCCGCACCAGCCACCAGGCCAATGGCCAGGGCACCGCGCGGCGTCACAAACCCGGCCGCTGGCGTGATCGCCACCAGCCCCGCCACCACGCCCGAGCACAGCCCCAGCAAGGTTGCCTTGCGCCGGGTCAGCCACTCGACCCCCATCCACGAGACCGCCCCCGCGGCCGCGCCGATGTGCGTCACCAACAGGGCCAAGCCCGCACGCCCGTCACCCGCCAGCGCCGAACCCGCGTTGAAGCCAAACCAGCCCACCCACAGCAAACCGGTGCCCGCCATCGTCATGCCCAGGTTGAACGGCATGAAGGGCTCGCGGCCATAGCCCTCGCGCGGACCCAGCGCATAGGCACAGACCAGCGCGGCCACGCCCGCATTGATGTGCACCACCGAGCCGCCGGCAAAGTCCAGCACCCCCATCTGGGCCAGCCAACCGCCCGGCTCCCAGACCCAATGCGCAATCGGCGCGTACACCAGCACCAGCCACAGACCGGCAAACAGCAGCAAGGCACCAAACCGCATGCGCTCCACCAGGGCACCCACCACCAGCGCGCAGGTGATGATGGCAAAGGTGAGCTGGAACATCGCGAACACCGACTCGGGGACGGCCGGCGCAATGTGGCTCACCGCCACCTTACCGCTTTCACCCAGATAGGCCATGCCCTCAAACCCCATGCGGGCGGTGCCTCCAATCCAGCCCGCCAGACTGGAGACGCCAGGCGTGAATGCCATCGAATAGGCCAGGCCAAACCACAGCAGGCTCACCACCGCGGCAATACCCACCACGCTGGCCATGGTGTTGATCACATTGAAACGGCGCACCATGCCGCCATAGAACAGCGCGATGCCCGGCAAGGTCATGAGCAACACCAGCGCGGTGGACACCATCAGCCACACGGTGTCTGCCCCGTTCAGACTGGCGATGTCCACCAGCCCCGGCTCGGTGGGGGCGGAGGCGGCGGCCACCGAGCCCGACATCAACAACGCAAGAAGCCAAGGCGCCCGAGGCGCAAAGACGTGACGGCGCGAGGCAGCCCTCCACAAGTGGTGCATGGTCCCATCCTTTCCAACGATTCACCTTTTGTTGCATTTCCTGTGCCAACGAGGCGAAGCCACGCGCAGTCGGTGAGAAGTACTCATTTGACGCCCCAAATCGGGTCGCGCCATCAAAATGGGAGCAGCCAGCCCAGACCCGGTGCGATTGACGATCGCTACAGGGGCGGCGCAGCCCCGCCCGCTGCGGTGCATTGCCCAAGGGAAAGTCCCAATGCACAACCGCAGTGCATCCCATTAAAGTAATGGCACTCGCACGGCGCATAGCTCGCCATCGACCGCGGGGGACCGAGGAGACACTCAGTCCAACAACAAGCAGATTTCCACGGTGCCTGGCGCCACGAGAAATCAAAACCAACCCGAGGGTTGGTTTTTTGCCCATCGGGCACCACTCATACCCCAGCCGGGGTATCCGTGGTCACCCCACCTTCCTGGCCTTGACCGGTATCACCTTGGGCGCCGGGTCGCTGGGCACCAGCCGCTCGCTCATATAGCGCAGCAGATCAAGCCACATCTGGCGCATCTCGGCGTCCAGCGGCGTGCGAAACGCGCTGGGCAGCTCAATCGTCACCACCGGCATGCCCTTGTGCACTCCGCCGTAGTTGCCCAGGCTGCCCGGATAAATGCCCACCCGGTCCAGGTACAGCCGCCCCAGCTTGGGCGGTGGCGTGCCGGGCCCGTCGAAATCCAGCACGCCATAGGGCGCGTGGATGCTCACGATCATGTCGGGCTCGAAGCGCGCCATCTCGTCAAACAAAAAACGGGACTCCGGCTCGGACAGCGGTTTGGGACCCGGCCAGCGGCGCGGGTCCTTGCGGGTGCGCTTTTCCCAGTAGATCCTGGCGTCGCGTTCCCAGTTGGGGGTGGGGAAGTTGCGGTTGAGGTCCACCCCGTTGGCGTTCATGCGGCGCGTGGGGCGCATCAGCAACCCATCGGGGTTGAGGGCCGGAATGAACCGCCAATGGGCATTGGCGGGCGTCTCCACCGCGTTCTGAATCCAGTGCAGCGCCAGCGCGGCAGACGACAACTCGTCGCCGTGGATCGCGCCCACGACCAACACCTTGAACTGCGCCTCGGGCGCCACCACGTCGCGCGCGTACAGGGTGCGCCCCTTGACCGAGCGCCCCACCGTGGGCAGCAGCTGGGCGTCGGCGCACAACCCCTTTTTCACGTTGGGCAAGCGGGCCACAAACTCCACACAGGGGCCGCTGCCCGGCACATCGGCGTAGGGGTGTCCTGGCCCACTGCTCAAAGCGGGCAGCGTGGGCACCGCCCCGACCGAACCGGCAGCCGCCAAGGTGGCGACCACCATCAAAGAGGAAAAAAACGAGCGCATCCGGGGATTCTAGGCAAGCGCGCAAGCCCGCCCGCGAATGCCCACGGATCGCCGGGCCGCCAAGCGGTCGGGACCCGCCGACGTTGGCAGCGCGGTGCGTGGTCAGGCGTCTTTCTCGCCCGCCTCGTACAGGGTCTCGCGGCCCATGCGGTCCAGCACGAGTTCAGCCGTCCACGGCAGCATGAGCGCGCCGCAACGGCTGTCGCGGTACATGCGCTCCAGCGGCAGGTGTTTCATCATGCTTTGACCGCCGCAGGTGCGGATCGCCAGGCGGGCGATGTCGTTGGCACCCTCCATCACGCTGTACTGCGCAGCGTAAAGGCGCATCTTCTCATCCTTGCTGGGGTTGGGCTTGGCCTCCTGGATGGCGCGCACGAAGATGCTGCGAAGGTTCTCCAGCTGGATGCGCATCTGCGCCACGGCAATCTGCTTGGTGGGGTACATGCGGCGTTTGATGGGGGGTTCGCCAGGCACTTCGCCACGCAGGTATTGCACGGTGAAATCGTAGGCTGCGTTGGCCAGGCCCAGGTAGGTGGGCGCGAGGGTGAAGAACATGGCGGGCCAGGTCTGGGCGCCCTTGAAATAGATGCCGCGCGGCATGAGCTGCTCGGCGTCGCTCACAAACACGTCTTTGAAGGCCAGGTTGCGGCTGACCGTGCCCCGCATGCCCAGGGGGTCCCACTCGCCGCTGATGGCGAAGCCCTCTGCCGTGGCAGGCACGCTGATGTAGAGCGTGTCGCGGGTGTCGGGGTGTTCGTCGCCCTTGTCTTCGGTGCACAGAACCCCGTAGTAGTTGGCCGCGCCCGACAGGCTGGCAAAGATCTTGCGCCCATTGATCAGCCAGCCACCCTCGACCTTTTTGGCCGTGGTGCCAAACGGCGCCTTGCCAGCGGCCGCGGCACTGCCTTCGCTGAAGGGTTGCGCGTAGATGGCGCCATCGTTGACGATGCGTTTGAAATGCAGCTCGCGCCGCGCCGCGTGTTCGCCCCGCTGCTCGTCGCTCATGGCGATGCCATCGGCCAGCACGCCGGTCCACATGGTGGAGCAGATGTGCATGTTCCAGGTCAAGGCGGTGGCCCCGCAGAACCGCCCCACTTCGGCCGCTACCATCATGTAGGTGGTGTAGTCGGCGCCCAGGCCGCCGTGGCTGGTGGGCACACACAGCTTGAGAAAGCCCGCTTCGCGCAGGTCTTCGTAGTTGGCAAACGGAAAGCTGGCCTCTTTGTCCCACTGGGCAGCGCGAGGGGCAAACCGGTCGCGCCCCAGCGTGTGGGCGCGGTTGAGCAGATCGGCCTGCAGGGGTGTGAGCGGCATGTCGCCCACGGCGGGTGTGAAATCAAGCTTGGCGGTGGTCATGGTTTGTCTCCTCTGAATGGGGTGATCGGGGGTCAGCGGACAGCTGTCGGTGCGCGGTTCAATGGGCACCCGGTGGCGGCTTGGGCAGAGGTTCGGCCAGAAAGCCCAACAGCAGCGCGTCAAAGGCCTCGGGCGCTTCCAGGTTCATCAGGTGGCCGGTGGCGGCCATCTCGACAAAACGGCCATGGGGCACGCGCTCGGCCATCTGCCGCATCACCGACGGGGCGGCATTGCGGTCGAACTCGCCCGCCACCATCAGCGTGGGCACGCGAATCTCGGCCAGCGCGCTCTGGCGGTCAAACGTGGTCAAGGCCTCGAGCGCGCGCCGGTAGGTGGACGGGGGCACCTGGGCCATGCAGAACTCGGCCAGGCGCAGGCCTCCGGGCAGCGCACCGGGACCGACCATCTGCGGGATCAATCGCTGCGCCAGTTGCTCCATGGTTTGCCCGGCGTCCAGCGGGGCGGTGCGCTGGGCCACGAACTGCTCGGCCCAGGCGCTGTCCAGCCGCCCGTCGGTGCGCTTGCCAAACACGGCCGAGGTGCCACACAGCACCAGCCGGTTGACGCGGTCCGGGCGGCGCGCAATGAGTTCCTGCGCCACCATGCCGCCCATGCTGTGACCCACCAGCGCGACCGACTCGCATTGCAAGGCGTCGATCAGATCGAGCGCGCTTTGGGCCAGGGCCTTGAAGGTGTAAGGCTCAATGGGGGCGCTGCGGCCATACCCGGGCATGTCCCAGGCCACGGCACGGTAGCCCGCGCCCGCCAGCGCTTCCACCTGGGGCGCAAAGGCGCGGTGGCCGCCACCGATGCCGTGCAGCATCAGCACCGTGGGGCCACTGCCCAGCGACATGAAACTGGGCAGGCTGTTCATACCACCACCTTGCCCTGTTCCACCACCGTCTCACCATCGAGCTGCACGGTGCAGCCCCGCATGGGCCAGTCGAAGTGGCCCCGCGTGTGGCGACCGGCCACTTCGTTGGCGCCGGTGCTGTAGAGGAAGTTGCCGGCAAAGGCGCGCAGCTCCGTGCCGTTGAAATCCCGCTTGTCGTACAGCGCCATGCTGTCCCAGCGGGCCGCGTCGTTGAGCCCGTACCCCACGTGGCTGACGGCATAGGCCGCCTGGTCGTTCCAGGCGGCAAAGTACGAGCGCAACAGCTCGGCGTCCACCCCCGCGCCTTCGATGTGGGTCACGTGGTCTTGCTCAATGGTCAGCGTGATCGGGCGTTCGATGTAGCGCTTGAAGGTGAGGTTGACGTCGCCCGCGTCCAGCACCAGTTGGCCATTGACGCTGCCAGCGGCCGGAAACGCCAGCACCAGCCCGCCAGGCCAGTGGGTGAGCGTGCCGGGGCGCGTGGTGCTGCCCCAGTTGCCACCCACCACCGCATCGGTCAAGGCAATCTCCAGGCGGGTGCCAGCCGCCGATGTGACCTGCATGGAGCGGGCCGCGCGCAGGCGTTTCACGTGCGCTTTCACCCGCGCCTCGGTGGCATCGTCGGGCAGCAGCCGCACCAGCGCCTCGGGGTGTTCATTGCTCACGTACACGATCCGGGGCTGCGATTGGCCGTTGCCCTTGAGGATCGCGGGCAGCTCGGGGGCGTGCATCAGGCCCTCCACCGTGCAATCGATCACCAAAGTGCACGCCGCCAGCGCCGCGATCACAGGTACCATTTGTCCAACAGCCTCGCAAGCGCCCGTGGAGCGGGCTGCGGGTTCGGCGGTGGCAAACACCGAGGGCAGGGTGAGCACAAACGCTTGCGCGCCAAGTCGCGCAGCCGACAGGCGCGCGAGTTCGACCAGCACCGGCCGGCTCTGGGTTTCGCAGAGAATGGCCACCGTGTCCCCCGATGCCAGCGCGCAGCGGCGCAGCACCGTTTCAAAGGCATCCAGCCATGCGGGTTCGATCCGCTCTTGCAACATGAACACTCCTTTCATCCGCGTTGCCTTTGGCCTGCTCTGAAGAAGCAATCGGCACCCAAACCATCGGCCCGACCAGGTTCATCACAAGCGCACACAACGGAGATATCGACAGACCCAAAGGGTCAATGCCAACACAAAATTTCCGACAAAGCCCATTATTCATGAATTTTCATATAAATTGCAGCCATGTCCCCAGCCCGATCTGCCGGCCATCAGGCTCGGCCACCTGATTTCTCGGCCCGCGAGTTCCGCGACTCGCTGGGCATGTTTGCCACCGGCGTGACCATCGTCACGGCGCGCACGGCCGAGGGCGCCCTGGTCGGCCTGACCGCCAGTTCGTTCAACTCGGTGTCGGTCACACCCCCACTGGTGCTCTGGAGCCTGGCGCAGGCGGCAGGCACCATGGGCGTGTTCTCCAACGGCATGCACTACGCCATCAACGTGCTCGCGGCCGACCAGCAACTCCTGGCCGAGCAGTTCGCCACACGCGGCATCGACCGCTGGGCGGGCGTGCAATTCACCGAAGGGGTGAGCGGCGCGCCCTTGCTGACGGGCGCCGCCGCCACCTTCGAGTGTTTCAACCGCAGCCAGTATGCCGAAGGCGACCACGTGATCTTTGTGGGCGAGGTCGAGCGCTGCGCCCACCGCGCCCAGGCCTCTCCGCTGCTGTTCCACGGCGGGCGCTTCTACGCCGAGCACCCGCTCTGAACCGACACCGAACCCGCAGCCCGCGCGCCGCACGCGCCCCACCATGCGCTCTCCCCGCTTCATCGACAACTACCTGGGCTACCTGCTCGGCCAGGCCAACCACGCCCTGTTCAAAGACTTTGACGAAGCCGTTCGACAAGCTGGCCTGGGCTCGCTCGAATGGCGCGTGCTGGCCACCCTGAGCGATCAGAGCGCCATTCCCGTGGGCCAGCTGGCGCGAGAGGTTCTGAGCCAACAACCCACGGTGACCAAGGTGGTGCAACGGCTGGAAGCCCAGACCTGGGTGCGGCTCACCAGCGACCCCACCGATCAGCGCCGCACCCTGGTGCAGATCACCGCTGCAGGACAACGCAAAATCGAGCCCTTGATCAGACAGTCGCTGGACCACGAAGCAAGGGCCCTCGAGGGACTCAACAGCGACGAGATTGCGCGCCTGAAGGCGCAGCTTCGCACCCTCGCCCAGACGCGCTGAAGCCCAGTGTCCGAGATGGGCGGGCCCGGGAACTCAAGAAATCAGGTGGCGCGACAGCGGTTCCGGCCGCAGCGGCACCGGTGCATCAGCCTGAGCGCTCGCCCGCGCTCAAGCGACCCCAACGGATGCCTACCGCAAAAGACGTCGCTCATTTTTTTGCCCGCAACGACCACTGCACGGGTCCAAAGTGGCGTGGACCCCGCATGGGCATGGGGCACGGGCAACTGGCCCGGCGCGGCGCGGGTGGCTCACCCGCCTCTGGTCACTGGTGTGACGGCGATAGTGGCGACGGCCAGGCGACATCGCTGCGGCTCTCGGCATGCGGCGGCTCGCCGTCGTCCAAGGTTTGCCAGTCGCTCGTCAACAGCTCCATCAAGGCGCTGTCCAAAGTCTCCACATCGATATCCAGAGGCTCAACCAACACATCGGGGAATGTGGCGCGAGAGGTTTTCATCTTGATCCTCCGATCTGATCGAGTGTCACTGCCCGGCAGAGAGGTCCGGCAACGGCCCGATCAGTGCCCAGTGTTCGCCAAAAGTGGGGAAAAGACCAGTTTCAACTCGTATCAAAATGTGTAGCCGCGGTGAGTGGCGATGTCGGGATCGCCAGGGCCCGGCCAGTTCTCTGACTCCCAGGCACACCCCACAACCCCCATCACCATCGGTCCGGCGCACCTTGGCTTTATGCGCAGCGACCGCGTGGCACCGGACTGCAGATCTCGCGACTGGCGTAAGCTTGCCTGCTGACGGCGTCTCCGTTCTCTGCACCTGACAGCACCATGGCACTTGCAGCGCGCAGGTCGAAGCCCGCCGGCAAAGCCCCCCAGGTCAGCGTGCTGGAGACACGGGACCGCCAATTGGGGCAAGATGCTCGCCTCGTTCAACACACAAGGCGGGCAAGTGACCTGGACCATCCGGGCTTTTTCAGACTATCTGGACCACGCAGACCAGCTCCTGGCTTCAACCTCGCCCCTCGCCGCGCTGGACGGATGCGTCAGGCGATTGGGCGAAGTCTTGGGCCTTGATGCCGCCTGGTATGGCTTTGTCGGCAGCGACTCTCGACCTGCGGCCAGGCCGCCGCAATCCGGCGGGGGCCCAACGCCAACGCTCGAAGGCACGGCAACCATCAACCTGCCAACGGAATTCGGTCAAGCCTGGCAATCCATGTGCCACGAAGATCTGCTTGTGGCACAACTCAGAGCGGCACCGCATGAGGTCGCCACCTACAGGCGCAGGCAAGTCACACAGACTGAAGGCATGTGCGCCATGGCAGACCGATACGGTGTGGGGGCCATTGCCACTGCCACCGCCGCCAGCAGGCCTCGTGCAACGGGTCAGAGCACCCTGTTCCTCTCCTGCTTGCGGGCCAGGGGTCCGCGCGATCGCCATTGGCGCGTCGACGAAAAGGATTTCCTGCGGGCCGCCGTCAATACGTTGGACAGGCAGGTCCGCGCCCACACCGAAAGCCAGCAACCCGGTGACACTGACGGGATTGAACTGCTGGTAACGGCGACCGGGCGTTGCGTCTTGGGCAGCGCTCGCTTGCGCACATGGGGCCTGGCCACGGAGGGCCCATTGGGTGGCCCGCTGCGGATGTCCTTTCAACGAGCATTGGTCTGCGCCGAACCGGTGGTGTCCACAGAGCTGGGGATCGTCGTCACCGCCAGCATCTTCAAGCCCGACACCGGGAGTGACCTGCGGGACATCCGCGTCACACCCATGGAACCCAAACGATTGCTCAGCCCTCGGGAAGCCGAAGTGGCAACCCTCCTGGCGCACGGGCTCAACCACAAAGCCGTGGCGCGCCAGTTGGGCATCGCACCGGCGACCGTGCGCAACCAGACCAGCCGCATCTATGAAAAGCTGGGTGTCAACAACCGCGCCGCGCTCGCCACATCGCTGGCTGGCCTGTCTCGAAACCAAGGCTGGCGACCATAGGGCAATTGCACCATTCCCGCTCTTTTCTGAATGCCTGAAGATGCGGCTTCCCTGGTTGGAGGGCCGCACTTCGAAGAAGGGCCCTCCTGCCACACGGTCACCAGGCAAAAGACCGTGTCACCCTTGGAAGAGACAGAAAGATCAAACAATGACCCCCATCGCAAAGGCTGAAGCAGTGGCTGACTGCTCCCTGGAGCACGCCTTTTCGATCATCAGCAACATGGAGCGCTTCAAGGACTGGTTCCCCAAAGTCATGTCCATCTCATCGGCAAACAAGCTGCCACACGGCGAAGTCAACAAGACCTACGTCGAGCGCGTTTCGTTGCCTCTGCGGGGCACGCAGGCCATTGAAATCGTGGTCAAGGAGTCGGTACCCAACCGCCGGTTCGTGACCGAAGGCCAGCTGCCGCCACTGCTGCCACGAATGGAGATCGACCTGGCCCCGGTCGACGGTGGCACCACGCTGATCAGCTGGCAAATGTTCAGCCGCTCGGCGAATCCCTTGGTCAAGGCGCTGCTCCTGCCATTTGCAAAACGGATCGTGCAGCGGCGCGCCAGTGTCGGCGTCTTGAGGCTGAAGGCCATGCTTGAGCAGCCTTTGACATAGCACCCTCACTAATGCGCCCGGTCATGCATCCCCAAACCCATCTGGCGGCGTTCGAACCGCCAGCCAGGCGCGGCGACCGGGTCTGAGCCGACAACCGCCCCGAATCATTCGCCCTGGGGTTTGAAGAGCGGTGTGGCCCGCCCCAGGTGCATGCCCGAGTCGAGCATCACGAGCTCACCCGTGACCGTGCGAGCGCCGTCAACCAGCCACACAATCGCTTCAGCGACGTCCTCGGCACTGCAGGCGGTTTGCAGAGGCACCGACTTCTCGTATTGCGCCTGCCCCTGCTCGGCGTTCTCGCGCCCCACGCCGTCCACAAACCAGCGCGTGGTGATGAGCCCAGGGCACACGGCGTTGACTCGAATCTCAGGCGCCAGCGAACGCGCCAGGTGCAGCGTCACGGAATTGACCGCACCCTTGGAGGCGATGTAGGCCAGCGACGAGCCGATACCCAGGGCCCCCGCCACCGAGGACACATTGACGATCGCCCCCCTGGCCTTTCGCAAGTGGTCCACACAGGCCCGAACCATCTGGAAGGCGCCGATCACATTGACACCGAGGATGTGTTGAAACGTCGGCGTATCGAGCGCCTCCCAGTTGGCAATGCCGGCGAACGAGGTCACGCCGGCGTTGTTGACCAGCGCGTCGATCCGGCCCCACTGCGCCACAGTGGCATCGACCATCCGCCGGCAGTCGCCATCGCTGGCCACATCACCCTGCAACAGCAGGGTCTCCACACCTTGCGCCCGGCAAGCGGCCTCGGCCTCCTGTGCCTCGGCCTGACTTTTCGAATAGTTGATGACGACGCGGTAGCCCCGGCGGGCCAGCGCCAATGCCGTTGCCGCGCCGACGCCGGTGCCTGAGCCGGTGATGAAGGCCACTTTGCTGGGTGTCATGGTGTGCTCCTGATCGATGCTTCTGATGGTTGGTGCCTGCTCACACATCGCTCTGAAATGCGAGCAGGCCCGGGTATCCGGCTCGGCCAGTCATTGGCCGGACCGGTCTCTAAGCGGCGTTCGCGCCCGCATGCGCCTGGGCAAAGGCCACATACCAGTCCAAGCAACCCGGATTGGACATCGCCTCCTTGTTGATCACTTTCTCAAGCGGCTGGCCAAGCATCAGCTTCTTGATGGGCAGCTCCTGCTTCTTGCCTGAGAGGGTGCGCGGGATCTCGGCGACCTGGAACACGGCATTGGGCAGGAATCGCGGGGAGAGCGCGGTGCGAATGGCAGCGTTGATCTTGGCGGTCATCGCCCCGTCCAGCGCCAGCCCCGGACGCAACACCACAAACAGCGGCATGTAGCTCTCTCGACCGAGGTATTCGAGGTCGACCACCATGCTGTCGAGCACCTCGGGCAGCGCTTCAACCGCGCTGTAGAGTTCGCTGGTGCCCATGCGCAGACCATGGCGGTTGATGGTGGCGTCGGAGCGGCCATAGATCACGCAAGACCCATCAGGATAGATGCGCAACCAGTCGCCGTGGCGCCAGACGGCGCCGGCTTGGGCGTCAAGGTCACCACCGCCGGGCTTGCGGCCATGCCCTGGCGGATACATGTCGAAGTAGCTGCCGAGCAGGCGCTGGTTGTCCTTGTCGCCAACAAAATACAAAGGCATCGATGGAATGGGCTGGGCACAGACGAGTTCACCCACTTCGTCAATGACCGGCTGTCCCTGCTCGTTCCACGACTCAACCGCGCAGCCCATGAGGCGGCACTGCATCCGCCCGGGCGTTTGCGGCAGCTCCCGGTTGCCTCCGATGAAGGCTCCGGCGAAATCCGTGCCGCCCGAGATGTTGCTCCACCAGATGTCTTCCCCCGCCCTGAATTGCCGAAACTGGGCCGTGCCCCAGTTCTGCGCCTCCTCGGACAGCGGAGACCCCGTGGTGCCCAGCGCACGCACCCGGGAGAGATCGCCGCAAGCCGACAAGTCCACGCCGGCCTTGAGACAGTTGGCATAGAAGGCCGCACCGGCACCGAAGAAGGTCACCCCCAGCTCGGCACCGAATCGCCACAGCGTGGTCCAGTCGGGGCGCTCTTTCGAGCCACCGGGATTGCCGTCGTAGATGACACAGGTGGTGCCGTTGAGCAGGCCGCTGACCTGCGCGTTCCACATCACCCAGCCGGTGGAGCTGTACCAGTGGTAGCGCTCGCCCCAGCTGTTGGGGTGGTAGCTGCAACCCACATCGTTGTGCAGAATCTTGAGCGCCAGCGCCACGATGACCGTACCGCCATGGCCGTGCACGATGGGCTTGGGCAGGCCGGTGGTGCCACTGCTGTAGACAATCCACAGGGGATGGTCGAACGGCAAGGACAGGGGCTCGAATGCGGCGGTGGCCGCATCGTCTCGGGCGGTGACAACCGAAAACGCGGAACACGGCGCTGCCGCAGCCAGCGCGGCATCGCGCGCAGCGGCCTCGTCGGCCAGGTTGGTCTGCAAGACGACATGCCGCACGCTAGGCAACGCCGCCCGCAATTCGGCCACCACCGCAAGGCGGTCAAAATCGCGCCCGCCATAGGTCACGCCATCACAGGCGATCAGCACCACCGGTTCAATCTGTCTGAAGCGGTCAAGCACAGCGTTGGTGCCCATGTCCGGTGCACAAACGCTCCACACCGCACCGATGCTGACCACCGCCAGAAAGGCCACCATGGTCTCGGGTATGTTGGGCAGATAGGCGGCCACACGGTCACCAGGCTGCACACCCTGGGCCTGCAGGTGCAAGGCCAACGAAGCCACCTGGCGCCGAAGCTGAGGCCAGCTCAGCTCAAGCTGGCGCCCTTTTTCATTGCGGCTGATCACGGCCGGAAACCCCGCCGCATGTGCCGGCTCGACATGGCGAAACACCTGCTGGGCATAGTTCACCTGGGCGCCAGGAAACCAGCGCGCGCCAGGCATCACATTGCGCTCGAGCACCGCCGTGTGTGGCGTGGGCGATCTCAGGTCGAAATAGTCCCAGATGCTTTGCCAGAACGCTTCGAGGTCGGAGGTTGACCAGCGCCACAGCGCATCGTAGTCGTCGAATCTCAGGCCGCGCCGCTCGGCGAGCCAGTCTTGGTAAAGGCGAATCTGGGGAACAAAAGGAGGCTGTCGATCAACGGATGGACTCATGGCGTGGACTTCTCTGTTTTCCGGGTGGCAAGGCGGCTGTCTCCGAGCGCAGCGTATCAGCGCACAGCCCGAAAGGCCACAGCCGAGGTGACACCCACGGGGCCCCTGCACACACGGCATTGCGATATAAAACGGCCATGACCACACTGCCCACACCCGGCCTCGAGCCTGTTGCCACCCTCACGGTTTTCGTCAGCAGCCGGGTGGAGGCTGGTGAGGTCACCGGCCTCAACAGCCGCGGCCGGCGCCGCATCATTCCCATCACCCATGGCACGGTGACAGGGCGGATCAATGGCCGCGTGATGCCGGGGGGCGCCGACTTCCAGCTGGTGGTCAGCGAAACATGCGCCGACCTCGATGCCCGCTACATGCTGGAACTGGACGACCCCGAGTGGTCTGGTGCCCATGTGTTTGTGCAAAACCGGGCGCTGCGACGGGGCTCGGCCGAAGACATCGCGCGCCTGGTGCGCGGCGAACCGGTGGACCCCGCTGCCATCTACTTTCGCTGCGTGCCCACCTTCGAAGTCTCGCACCCCGCGCTCACGTGGATGACAGAGAACGTGTTCGTGGGCACCGGGGCACGCTACCCGGACCGGGTGGAAATCGCCCTCTTTCGCGTCGCCTGAAAGAGGCCGGAAAGGCCGCCACCCGGTGGGGCGCTGTGCCCGCGCCCCCGGTGTCCCGTGCGCGTCTGGACTGCTGCAGTGCAAAATGCGCACCGCCGTGGTGCGCGGCAGAATCCCGACCACACCCACCCAACCAAGCAGGCATCTTCATGGGCATGTTCCACTGGACTCCAAAATCCCCTTCCACCCTCAACCAAGGCAGTGTCATCGGACCCGATGAACGCCTGCCCTGGCCCGCCACCGGCGTCATGGGGGTGCAACACCTGATCGCCATGTTCGGCGCCACCGTGCTTGCCCCCATCCTCATGGGTTTCGACCCCAATGTGGCCATCCTCATGAGCGGCATCGGCACCCTGATCTTCTTCGTGATGACCGGGGGCAAGGTGCCCAGCTACCTGGGTTCGAGCTTTGCCTTCATCGGCGTGGTCATCGCCGCCAGTGGCTACACAGGACCGGGTCCCAATGCCAACATCGGCGTGGCGTTGGGCGGCATCGTCGCCTGCGGCATCGTCTACACGCTGATTGGCGCGCTGGTGCAGGCGGTGGGCACCGGCTGGATCGAACGGCTCATGCCCCCGGTGGTGACCGGCGCGGTGGTCGCGGTGATCGGCCTGAACCTGGCCGGCATACCGATCAAGAACATGGCGCCCACCAACTTTGACGCCTGGATGCAGGGCATCACCTTCGTCTGCGTGGCCCTGGTGGCCGTGTTCACCTCGGGCATGGTGCAGCGCCTGCTGATCCTGGTGGGCCTCATCCTGGCCAGTCTGGTCTACGCCGTGCTCACCAACGGTCTGGGCCTGGGCACCCCGATGGACCTCTCCGGCATCGCCAACGCGGCCTGGTTTGGCATGCCCCGTTTCGCCGCACCGGTGTTCGAAACCAAGGCCATGAGCCTGATCGCGCCGGTGGCCATCATCCTGGTGGCCGAAAACCTGGGCCACATCAAGGCCGTCACCGCCATGACCGGGCGCAACCTCGACCGCTACATGGGCCGAGCGTTCATGGGCGATGGCGTGGCCACGATCGTGGCCGGCATGTCGGGCGGCACCGGCGTGACCACCTACGCGGAAAACATCGGCGTCATGGCCGCCACCAAGATCTATTCCACCGCCGTGTTTTTCGTGGCCGGCCTGTTCGCCATCGTTCTGGGCTTTTCACCCAAGTTCGGCGCCCTGATTCAGGCCATTCCGCTGCCGGTGATGGGTGGCGTGTCGATCGTGGTGTTCGGGCTCATTGCCATCGCCGGTGCCAAGATCTGGGTCGACAACAAAGTGGACTTCTCCGACAACAAGAACCTGCTCGTGGCCGCCATCACCCTCATTCTTGGCACCGGCGACTACACACTGAAGTTCGGCGATTTCGCCTTCGGCGGCATCGGTACTGCCACCTTCGGCGCGGTGCTGCTGCACCTGCTGCTCAACCGACGCAAAGGCTGAACCAGGGGCTGCCCGGTCGCCCGCCAACGGTGGTCGGCAGGTCGCGCCCGCCTTGCTTCAGGGGCTGCCGACCAGTTCGCACCGACCTTGGCCATTGGCCAGCCCGCGAAAGTCGCTGGTCCATTGGCGCTGGGCCATGTCGATCTGTATGCGCTCGTTGTCCTGTGAGGTCAACACCACCGTCCCGCGAACCGAAAAGGTGTACACCCGCTGGCCATCGATGCGCACCTCGCTGAGTTGGCCGCTGCGCCCAACCAGCTCGACCATGCGCGGCCAGACCTCTCGCGCAGGCATGTAAACCGGCTCACAACGCAAAGCCATGACCGTAGCGTTGTCGGGTGCGGCATCGGCGCCCCAGGCGGGTGTCGCCCCAAGCCAGGCCAGACCCAACCAGACCAGGCGACCAACCCGACCGATCATGGGGCTGGCTCTTCGCCGGTCGAGCCGGCCGCGGCCATGCGTTCGCTCTTCCAGTACACGTCGTCGCCCCCATTCATGCGGTTGAGCACCCGCGAGAGCACGAACATCAGGTCGCTCAGGCGGTTCAGATACTGACGGGGGGTCTCGTGAATGGCCTCCTCATTGCCCAGGGCCACCACGGCCCGCTCCGCGCGACGCGCCACGGTGCGACACACATGGGCCAGGGAGGCGGCCCGGTTGCCCGCGGGCAAGATGAACTCTTGCAGCCGCGGCAGGTTCTCGTTGTGGGTGGCCAGCGCCTCGTCCAGCGCCAACACCGCCTCGGGCTTGAGCAGCTCGAACCCAGGAATCGACAGCTCGCCCCCCAGGTTGAACAGCTGGTGCTGGATCTCCACCAGCAAGGTGCGCACCCCACCGGCCATGTCTTCACACAACAGCACGCCAATGTGGGCGTTGAGTTCGTCCACCTCGCCCATGGCGTGCACGCGCAGGCTGTTCTTCGAAACCCGGGTGTTGTCGCCCAGGCCGGTGGTGCCGGCGTCTCCGGTGCGGGTGGCGATCTGCGAAAGGCGGTTGCCCATGAAAGACCTCGTTCATCAATAAAGGAAGCGGGAAGCGGCATCCATTGTCCGTGAATCGCACAACGTAACAAGCAACCGTAACAAGAGGCGCCAATGTGTGACTCTGGAAAGCAAGCTGTCACGCGAGCAACAGGCGGCAAAAGCGCTGGTTTTATTGACCCGGCCGCTATGAAATGCACCCCTCTGCATTACGAAATGCCCACACACGCAAGGAGCCCAACAATGAAAAGACGCACCAACCACGCGGCACCCGTACCCTTCGACAGCCGCAGCCTGCTTCTGTTTGCCGCAATCACCATGGGCGCCTCCTCCGCCACCGTGTGGGCGCAAAGCGCTGCCGCCCCCGCAGACCGTGACGCCTCCGTCGTGGCCCTGTTTGCTCAGGCCGACAAGAACGGCGACAAGTCCCTGAGCTCGGAAGAAGCCAAGGCCATCCCCGCTCTGGCAGAGAACTTCTCGGCGGTGGACACCAACGGCGACGGCAAGATTTCGCAGGCCGAATTCGTGGCTTCGCTGGCACCGGCGAAGTCGTAAGGGCTTCCACCGGGCGCAGGGCTCGGGCGCCGGTCGGCGGTAAACTGAGAGGCGTTACAAAACGCCCAATGGGCGCCCATCAGGCACCACCCAGGAGACACCCATGAACGCCCCCGACCCCTTCAAGCCCTGGCTGCCCGAACCCGCCCTGCGCGCCACGCCAGAGGCGCTGCTCACCGCTTTGCAAGAACGGTTTGGAGCCCGGTTCTCCATGGCCATGGCCGTTCGCGAGCAACACGGCCGCGATGAATCGGCCTTCTCAATGCCGCCCCCGACAGCCGTGGTCTTCGCGCAATCCACCCAGGATGTTGCCGACGCCATCGGATTGGCGGCAAAACACCAGGTTCCGGTGATCCCCTTTGGCGTCGGCTCTTCGTTGGAAGGCCACCTGCTGGCCATCCAGGGCGGCATCAGCATCGACCTGAGCCGCATGGACCAGGTGCTCTCCATCAACGCCGAAGACCTGACCGTCACCGTACAACCCGGCGTCACCCGCAAGGCCCTGAACGAGGCCGTGAAAGACCAAGGCCTTTTCTTCCCCATCGACCCCGGCGCTGACGCCTCACTGGGCGGCATGGCCGCCACCCGCGCCTCGGGCACCAACGCGGTTCGCTACGGCACCATGCGCGAAAACGTGCTGGCGCTGGAAGTGGTCACCGCCACCGGCGAGGTCATCCGAACCGGCACCCGCGCGCGCAAGAGCAGCGCGGGCTACGACCTCACCCGCCTGATGGTGGGCAGCGAAGGCACGCTGGGCGTCATGACCGAACTCACGCTCAAGCTCTACCCGCTGCCCGAGGCCATCTCGGCGGCCACCTGCTCGTTCCCGACCATCGAGGCCGCGGTGCGCTGCGTGATCCAGGTCATCCAGATGGGCATCCCGATTGCGCGCTGCGAGCTGATCGATGCGGGCACGGTGCGCATGGTCAACACCCACAGCAAGCTGGGACTGCGCGAAGAACACATGCTGTTGATGGAGTTTCATGGCTCACCCGCCAGCGTGCAGGAACAGGCCGAGACCGTGCAGGAAATCGCCGCGGAGTTCGAAGGCCAGGCATTCGAGTGGGCCACCACGCCCGAAGAACGCACCCGCCTTTGGACGGCGCGCCACAACGCCTACTTCGCAGCCATCCAGAGCAAGCCAGGCTGCCGCGCCATTTCCACCGACACCTGTGTGCCCATCAGCAAACTGGCCGACTGCCTGCTGGACTCGGTCAGCGAGGCAGACGCCTCAGGGATCCCCTATTTCCTGGTGGGCCATGTGGGCGACGGAAACTTCCACTTCGGCTACCTCATCGACCCCGACAACGACGAAGAGCGGCGCGTGGCCGAGCAGCTCAACCACCAGCTCGTCAACCGCGCGCTGGCGCTGGGCGGCACCTGCACCGGCGAACACGGTGTGGGTCTGCACAAGATGGAATTCCTGCGGGCCGAAGCCGGCGAAGGCGCCATTGCCATGATGCGGGCCGTCAAGCGCGCCCTCGACCCCGACAACATCCTCAACCCGGGAAAGATCTTCTCCCTCTGACCTCGCCGGGACCGAGGCCCTAGGAAACGGCGGTGGTGAACACCGTCAGCACCCCGGTGTAACCGTACAGGTGTTGATGGGCGATCTCACCCCCCGCAAAGAAGCCCACCAGGGGCACATCGCCCAACGCGCGGCGCACCGTTTGCAGCTCGGCACTCGGCGCCCCGAAATGGGGGCCACCCCGACCCACGCAACTGATGTAGACCGCACCCACCATGCGCTGCGCAGCCGGTGCGGCGGCGCTGTTGTCCATCTCGGCGGCCGCCCGTGCAGCGGCGGCAACCACGCTCAACACCTCGGGCTCCAGCTCCTCCCGGATCTCCGCACACACGCGCATCAGGTCGGCCCGCGCAGCCTGCACATGGCGCTCGCAAAAAGCCAGGTGGGTGCCCTCCTGGGGCGAGTCACCAATGGCCACGCCCTGACGCGCCGGGTCCAGGCCGATCAGATGGCGCACCAGCACATCGGGTCCAAACTGCCCGCGAGCGAAGCGCGTTTGCGCACCCGGTGCGTCGTCCAGCCGGTGGCTGGGCTGTGTCAGGCCGACCAGCGTGCTGCGCAGGCGGGGCATGGCTTCTGGCAGGTTGTCCAGCGAGATTCCCAGCTCGCGCTGCAACACCGGCAATGCCGGCTCGCCATCGAGCGCCAACACCAGATTGCCATCGACCCCGGTGATCACATGCGCCTGACCCAGCGGCTGTGCCCCCTGGGTGACCCGGGAAACCAGGTGCACATCCGCACCAAAGGCCACGCCGCTCAGACCACCTTTGAAAACGCCACCAGCCGCCCCTTGCCCTTTCATGTGCCCGGTGCTGCTGGCGGCAAACTGCACGCTCTCCGAGCGGCTGCCAGCCACCCCACCAAACACGTAACCCGAGGCGGTGCGCTGCGCCATTTCGGCAATCAGCTCCGGCAAATCCTGCGTCTGGCCGTCGGCATGCACCAGCGCGGTGTGTGCCACAAAGCCATCGCGCCCCTGCCCACTGGCCGACAAGGGCGACACACCGCTGAAGACCCGATACCGATCCGGACTCAGGTCACACAGCATCACGGCCATGGCCGGCTCATCAAAGTACTCGACGTTGTTGGCCGCGATGCCCACCCCAACGGTGCCCACCCAATCGGTCACCTCGGGCAGTTCGGCACCGAGATGCGCCAGGATGGCACGGGCTTCATGCGCGTAACGGTCGGTGATGTAGAGCAACCCCAGCGATGGCGATGCCGCATGCCCAGGCAAAGCCATTTGTGCGCGCAACTGCGCCAGCACCAACGCAGCGGCCATGGGCCATTGCGGGTGTGTGGCATGGGCATACGGGAAACGCTTCATCGCGGGTCGCCCAGCTTGTGCTTCAGTGGCGCATCGACCAAAAAAGTCAACGCGAACGCACCCTGCTCGGGGCTTTGCGGGCGGGCGCCTTCTTCGCAACAGTGGTCTTCCGCGCGGGACTGGCCTTCTTGCGCGCCGGTGCAGCCTTGGGTTTGGCTTTGGCGGTCGGCTTGGTCGCGCGGTCTTCTTGGCCGCGATCGGTGCGTTCTGTTTGGCCAGGTCCTGCATCGCCTTGACCGCGATCGTCTGGAACTGCTGCTGCAAGGCGCCCCACCATTGCATGGGGTCCACCTTGTCCTGGGCAGCGCCTGCCGATGCCGTTGCCGCGGCTTTTTCCTCCTCAGGTGGCGGCGCCTCCTTCTTCGACCGCCGGTCGGCGGCGAGGGCGCGGGGTCGCCGGCATCTCGAACCCCGCAAACCCTTTGGAAGCCGACTCGGCCACCGCCTCGCTGGCCCGGGCCACATCGGCAAATCCCACGTTGAGGTCGCGCAACGTGGCCAGGGTCATCTTCTGCACCTCCATCGCCTGGATGGTCGCGCTCAGGGCCTTGCTGTTTTGCTCAAGCCAGAACTGCACCGCCTTGAGCTCTTCGATGCGCTTTTCCAGATCCTCCACGTTGAAGGTGGGCGCGACCCAGCTGCCCAGGTTGGGCATGCCACCACCGGTCCCCGAGGCGCCCGCCGCTGCGGGGTTCACCAGCTTCTGCAGGAACTCGAAACCAGGCACAAACTGGCCAAATCCAAGACCGCTCGCGTTGTTGCTCATGAAAGCCTCCTGTGGGTTCGGTGGTCGGGCCCGCAGCACTCAGCCATCCACGCCGTAGCGGGGCGCGCGCCGCTCACGCAAGGATGCCACACCTTCGCGCACATCGGGACCGGCAAAACCCATGAATTCAAGCGCCAGCGAGGTGTCAAACGCTGGCCCGGCCTGACGCAACCAGTTGTTGAGCGCGTACTTGGTCCAGCGCACCGCCGTCTGGCTGCCTGAAGCAAGACGGTCTGCCACCTCATGGGCCTTGTCCAACAGTTCGCCCTCTTCCACCGCCAGCGACACGAGACCAATGCGCTCGGCCTCCTCACCGCTGATCGGGTCACACAACATCAGGTAGTACTTGGCCTTGGCCAAGCCACACAACAACGGCCAGACAATGGCCGCGTGGTCGCCCGCCACCCCCAACCGCGTGTGACCATCGACGATCTTGGCGTTCTTCGCCGCGATGGAAATGTCGGCCAGCAGGCCGGCCACCAGTCCCGCACCCACCGCCGGACCATGCATGGCACTCACAATGGGCTTGTCACAATTGATCACGTTGTAGACCAGATCACGCGCTTCTTTCCAGACCCGGGTGCGCACATCGAAGTCGCTGGCCATGTCCTGCACCAACGCCAGGTCGCCCCCGCCTGAAAACCCCATGCCGCTGCCGCGCAGCACCGCGCAGCGCACGCTGTCGTCCCGGCCCACATCACGCCAGATTTCACTGAGTTCCCAGTGCCCCTCGTGCCCTGCCGTGGGCAATTTGCCATTGCCACCGGGCCCATCGGCGCGCATCTCGATATCCAGCACGCAGGGCAGGCCTTGACCGTGGGGCCACGGCGGGTGATGCGAAAGGTCTGGTAGCGCGAATAGTCCACGGGGGTCATGTTGGTGTCTCCTTGGTGAAAGCCTGGTTGCCATTCTGCCTTCAAGAACGCACGGCTTTCCCGCTTGACCTGCGTCAACCCGATGCACCGGGCAGGCGGGCAAGATCGACACCGAAGAGGGCGAAAGCCCTCGCCCCGACCATTGGCTGGAGCTTGCGATGAACACCCCGATTTCCGACACCTTTTCCTTCAACTGCAACAGATGCGCCAGGACCTGCTGGCCCAGTTGCGCACCCAACGCGGCGGGAAGTGGGCCGCGCCGAAGCAGCAGCGCAAGCGCGCGACCAGCAAAGCGATGACTGGGCCAAGGCCAACGCCGAACGCGACCTGACGGTGGCCCTGGAAGAGCGCGAGTCGGCCGAACTCGTGGCCATCGATGATGCGCTGCAACGGCTGGCCGACGGCAGCTTCGGCCTGTGTGTGGATTGTGGTGTGTCCATCCCCACGGCGCGCCTGCACGCCAATCCGACGGCCATGCGCTGCGTGGGTTGCCAGGAGACACTGGAGCGCGCAGGCGGCAGCGCAGCCCGCCCAGGCTGATGAGCGAAGCCGGTGGCAAGGCCCGCGCACATCGGGCCACCCACCGCAATCCGCTGTGACAGGCTGCGCATGGAGGGGCAACAGCCTCCCGCGGGAACCGTGACATCCATCTCGAAACCGGCGGTCAGGTGGATGGACGGGCGCTCATCCGAACCCAGTGGTCGCTTGCGCGTGTCGCCACGCCACTAATATCCAGAGCATGGCCCAGACCACGCAGCCGGTGCTGGGCCCCTTGTGTTCTTCACCAAGGTCCTATGACGCCTGCCAGACTTCTACCATGACCTCCAGTACCCCCCGCTTTTCCCGCCGCGCCTTCAACTCCCTGCTGACCGGCGCCGCAGTGCTCGGCGCACCGGCCTTTTTGCGCGCTCAGAGCAACAAGCGCATCGTGCTTGGGCAATCGGCCGCGTTCAGTGGCCCAGCCGCCCAGCTCGGTGTCCAGTTCCACGCTGGCGCCAAGATGTTCTTTGACCAGTTGAATGCCAAAGGTGGCGTGGACGGCACAACGATCGAGATCAAACAGCTGGACGACGGCTACGAGCCCGATCGCTGCGCAGAAAACACCCAGAAGCTGTTGTCCGAAGAGGTCTTCGCCCTCTTCGGCTACATCGGCACGCCCACCAGTGTGGCCGCCCTCCCCCTGGCCACCAAGGCAGAGACCCTGTTCTTTGCACCCTTCACGGGTGCCATGGGTCTGCGCGAGCCGTTCAACCGCTTCGCCTTCCACATGCGTGCCTCCTACAACGACGAGACCGCGCTGATTGTGCGTCAGCTCACCAATCTGGGCCTCAAGCGCATTGCCGTGTTCTATCAGAACGACGCCTACGGGAAGGCTGGTCTGAGCGGCGTCAACCTCGCCCTGCAAGCCCAGGGACTCCAACCGGTGGCCACCGCCACGGTGGAGCGCAACTCGGTTGACGTGGCCAAAGCGGTGGAGATCATCAACGCCGCCCAACCCCACGCCGTGGTGCAGATCAGCGCCTATGCTTCTTGTGCGGCCTACATCAAGGCCGCCCGAAAGGCGGGTTTCGGTGGCAGCTTCTTCAACGTGTCGTTTGTGGGGGCGCAGGCCCTGTCAGACGCCTTGGGCGCCGAGGGCGCGGGCGTGGCCATCAGCCAGGTGATGCCATCGCCCTACAAAGCGGCGCGCCCCATCACCCGGGAGTTTCTCGGCAGCATCGCCACCGGGGGCAACAAGGTCCAGGCCAACTACTCCAGCATGGAAGGTTTCATGGCCGCCAAGCTGTTCGCCGAAGGCCTGCGCCGGGCCACCGCACGCACGCCCGCGGGCTTCAGCGCCGGGCTGGAGAGCATCCGCAACTGGTCCATGGGCGGGTTCAACGTGTCCTTCACGCCGACCAACCACGTGGCCTCCAACTTCGCCGAACTGTCGATGATCACAGCCGGCGGGAAGATTCACACCTGAGCACCGCGCGCCGGAGCACACGGCGTCAATTCGGGATCGCGCTAGGCGGCCAGCGGCGCGATCTTCTGGTCGATGGCGCCAAATATGCTCTGGCCATCCTTGCCCTTCATCTCGATGCGGATGGTGTCGCCGTACTGCATGAAAGGGGTGGAAGGCTGGCCATCCAGGATCGTCTCGATGCATCGCTTCTCCGCAATGCAGCTGTATCCCTTGGGCCAGGACTTCTGTCCGTTTTCTTCAATGCCCTTGTTGCTCACGGTGCCACTGCCCACGATCGAGCCCGCGCGCACATTGCGCGTCTTTCCGATATGGGCAATCAGCTGGCCGAAGTGAAAGGTCATTTCCGGGCCCGCATCGCACAGGCCCACGGTCTTGCCGTTCCAGACCGATTGCAGCGGCAGGTGTACTCGGCCGCCCTGCCAGGCGTCGCCCAGTTCATCCGGTGTGACAGCCACCGGGCTGAACGCGGTGGCGGGCTTGCTCTGGAAGAAACCAAAACCCTTGGCCAGTTCGGCCGGAATCAGGTTGCGCAGCGACACATCGTTGGCCAGCATCAGCAAGCGCACACCATCCAGCGCCTGCTCTGGCGTGCAGCCCATGGGCACATCGCCGGTGATCACCGCAATTTCCGCCTCGAAGTCGATGCCAAACGCTTCGCTGGGCACCACCACGTCGTCGCGCGGGCCAATGAAGTCGTCGCTGCCCCCCTGGTACATGAGGGGGTCGGTGTAGAAGGTGTCGGGCACTTCGCTGTTGCGCGCCGCGCGCACCAGCTCCACATGGTTGATGTACGCCGAACCATCGGCCCATTGGTAGGCCCTTGGCAGGGGCGCCATGCACTGTGCCGGGTCAAAGGCAAAGGCGTGGCGAGCCTTGCCCTGGTTGAGGTGACGTAGAGGTCGTGCAACTGGGGCGAAATGAAGTTCCAGTCATCCAGCACCTGCTGCATCTTCGAGGCAATGCCCGTCGCATAATGGGCGGTCGACAGATCGCGCGAAACGACCACCAGTTGTCCGTCGCGCGAGCCGTCTTTGTATGTGGCGAGTTTCATGCAAGTCTCCTGTGGCCTCGAGGCCGTCCGTGATGGGAACCGTATCAATCGAAGCCGCACGAACATCGACCGCGAGCAACACCCAAAATTACGAATAGTGAAATTGGTTAACCTATACGTAACCACAGATTCTAGTGCAAAGTTGATCTGAGCGGGCAACCGCCGCCCTTGTGCCCATTCAGCCAACCCGCCTTTCCGCCCGCCCATGCCCGTTTCCGCCGCGAACCCAGCACCGACTGACACCCAAGCCCACGCCCGCGCGACCGAGCCCGATGGGCAGGAGGGTGAGGCCAATGCGCGGGCAGGCATCCAGTCGGTCGAAGTCGGCTTTGTCCTGCTTGACGCGCTGTCCCAGGCCTCGGGCGCACTGATGTTGCGCGACCTCGCGGCGGCCGCGGGCATGAGCGCCGCCAAAGCGCACCGCTACCTGGTGAGCTTTCAACGCATGGGTCTGGTCATCCAGGACCCGGTGAGCACCCGATACGACCTCGGCCCCGCCGCCCTGCGCCTGGGACTGGCCAGCCTGAGCCGCATCAGCGCCGTCAAACTGGCGCGCGAACGCATGCCCGCGCTCCTCGCCCAAACCGGCCATGTGCTGGCCATCGCGGTGTGGGGCAACCAGGGGCCCACCATGGTTCACTGGGAAGAGGCGGTGCAAACGGTCCCGGTCACACTGCGCCTGGGCGACGTGATGCCGCTGCTGACATCAGCCACCGGCCGCTGCTTTGCCGCCTTCATGGGCACCGAGGGCCGCGACGCCCAGCGCCTTGGCCCGATGATCAAGGCGGAACTCGCGCGTCTCAAGACGCTGCCTGCCAACGGCCTGCCTCTGGTCGACGTGCCCCAGACCCCGCAAGCCGTTCAGGCCATGCTGGATGAAACACGGGCACACGGCATCGCCCGGGTGGTCCACAGCCTGCTGCCTGGCGTGGGCGGCTTTTGCGCGCCCGTGTTCGACGCCCAGGGCCGGCTCGCGATGGGGCTGGTGGTGCTCGGTTCGGTGGCCACTCTGGACACCGCCTGGGACAGCGCCCCGCGCGCGCACTGCTCGCCTGCGCGCAGCAGCTCAGCCGCGACCTCGGCCACACCACCACCGCCTGAACGCCAACGCGATGCGCGCTGCTGCCCACCGCCGCCCCTCGGCTGCGCCCGCCAAGACGGTCTTGCTGGCCCTGACCCTTGTCGTCCTGCTCGCGCACTGGCTGGCTTTGGGCGGACGGGTCAACCTGTGGCCCGGCCAAGGCAAGGGCCACTCCACCATGGACACCCTGACCGACCCAAGCGCGGTCGCGAGCACGCCGCCTGGCACCGAATCGCCTGCAGCACAAGCCGCGCCTGAGCCGGTGAACACCAGCACGGTGCGCTGGATCGCCCTGCCACCACCACCGCCCCCGCCGCCACCCAAACCAACACCGGTGGTGCGCAAACCGCCGCCGCCCAGCCTCTCCAGCGCCATCGAAGCCCTGGGCGAGCCCATCGCGCCGCTGCCAGTGGAGGACATGATCGAGGACATCCTCGAAAGCACCGACCCGCAAACCCCGCTCGAAGCGCAGGCACCAGACGACACCACCGCCACCCCACCCCAAGCCACAACCGAAACCGAGCCCCCCCCCGGCCGCGCGGTTGCCACGGCGCCGCCCGGGCCGCCACAAGCCACGGGCCCGGCAGTGCCCGAAGGCAGCCTGCCGGCCAATGCCTCGCTGTCGTACGACGTCAAAGGCCAGGCCAAGGGCTTCAACTATTCCGCCAGCGGCACCCTGGGCTGGACACAAAGCGGCAACACCTATGTGGCCGACCTGGAAATCAGTGCGCTCTTCCTGGGCAGCTTCCAGCGCACCAGCACCGGCCAGATCACCCCACAGGGCCTGGTGCCACAACGCTACACCGACCGCCGGCGCAGCAAGGAAAAGTCGGCCACCTTCGACTACAACGCGGGCGTGGTCCACTACAGCGTCAAGACCCCCGACGCCCCGCTCCAACCCGGCATGCAGGATCAGCTCTCGGTGATGCTGCAACTGGCCGGCCTGCTCAACGCCCGCGACCAGCGGGTGGTGGGAGATGTGATCAGCGTGCCGGTGAGCAGCGAAACCGGTGCCGAGGTCTGGCGTTTCGAGATCGGGCCCCTGGAGAGCCTGCACCTGCCCGCCGGCGAGTTCAACGCGCGGCGCCTGATCCGCCAGGCCCGCAAACCCAACGACAAGACCGTGGAGGTCTGGCTGGCCCCCAACCTGGGCCGCCTGCCGGTGCGCATGCGCCTGGCCGAGCCCAACGGCGACGTCATGGACATCTCCCTGGATGACATGCCCGAGACAGCGGCGCCCGCCCCGCCCGCAGGCAACAACGGCAATTCCGTGCCCTGACGACCTTCAAAGCCCGGAAATGTGCCCAAAAAGACACGCTTATTGAACCTTTGAAAAGCATCCCCACCTAAATGAGCAGATGGCCTCCAGATCTGACGGCGGTTGCCGATATAAAGATCAAAGAAACCGAGGTTTCACTTCTTCAAGGAAAAACTGCCATGAACATGCTTTACGACTCTGACGCCTTTGCCGTGGTTCACATCCTGGCCAATGCCGCTGCGGAAGGTGAGCCCGAAATCGACCAGGGGCCACAAATCCCCCGGCACGGCTTCGAGATTATGGACAAGCGCGCCGGAAAAGAGGTCTACCTCGATGGCTCCTGGGCCGAGATGTTCCAGATCCAGATCACGGCCTGGCAACAAAACACCCCTTCCCAGGAAGAGGTGGAAGACACCCTCGAAGGCTACGCCTCCCTGGCCCAGATGCCAGTCATCATGCACTGAGGTGCGCGTGTTCGCACCGGTTCTCATCGCCACGCCGGTGGTGAGGGCGCGGGGGCGTCCTCCGACCTAAACCATGAAAAAACCCGGCCGCTGCCGGGTTTTTTCATGTCAGAGCGGGTGTCGGTTGTTCCACCAGTGAAAGACTGGCTCGGCCAGAATGAGCACCGCCACCAGACGACACACCTGAAACGCGGTGACCACCGGCACACCCAGCTGCAACACCTTGGCCGTGATGGACATCTCGGCAATGCCTCCCGGTGAGGTGCCCAGGATCAGCGTGGCCGGGTGCAGCCCGGTGAGCTGCGCCATCACCCAGCCCGCGCCGGCACACAGCAGCATCATCACCAGGGTCGCCAACCCCATGGAAGCCAGCCAGCGCGGTGCGGTGTGCACGAACGCCGAGGTGAAACGCACGCCCAGGCTGATCCCGATCACGAGCTGTGCCGCCGCGCTCAGCCACGGCGGAATGGCGCTGAGCGTGTGACCGCTCAAGGTCACCACCATGGTGACCAGCAGCGCCCCCATGAACCAAGGATTGGCCCGCCCCAGTCGGCGCATGGCCAGCGCCCCCACCAGGGTGAGCACCGCCAGCAATGCCAGGCCCGGGAAGTGCACCTCACGCGCTCCAGGTGTGGACAGGTCCAGATGGGCCACACCCCACAGCTGCATGGCAAATGGAATCGTCAAGGTCACCATCAGCACCCGCAAGCTGTGCGCGGCGGCCACCAGGTCGGTGCTTGCACCCTGGCGCTCGGCGATCAGGGTCATCTCCGAAGCCCCGCCTATGGCGCCGGAAAAGTAGGTGGTGCTGCGCAACTGCGCGGGCGACATGGATTCAAAATGCCCGGCGTGCACACGGCGCAGCCAGACCCCAAGCCCCAGCCCCATGAGCAGCGCCCAGCACACCCCCAGCACGATGGCCCACCACAGGCTGGCGATCAACGCCCCGACCTCGGGGGTGAAATACAGGCCCAGGGCAGTGCCGATCACCCATTGTCCGGTGTTTCGAAAGGGCGTCCAGCTCTCGGTCGGTGCCCCCAGCATGGACACCAGCGACACACCCACCAGGGGCCCGATCATCCAGGGAATGGGGGTGTGCAAGGCCACACACAGGCGCGCCACCAACCAGGCCCAAACCAAGGTCATCACAATGCGCGCCCAGCCGGGCAAATCAAAATTCAGCAACGAAAAGAACCTGAGAAACAGACACAAAAGGCGGTGCCAAGGCAGTGCCAACACGGTGGGCCCGCGTAGTATCTCCGCATGAACTGTCGAAGCGCTGTCACCCGGTCATTCGCGGGCATTGCGGTTGCCGCCGCCGTGCTCGGCGGCTGCACGACCAACACCCCACCGCCATCCACGTCCCTTCCCGCACCGGCATTGACCTCGTCGGCACCAATCGGACAACCACCCGACCTGGACGGCCTGGTCCCCACCGATGCCTGGTTGCTCGGCGAACAGCACGACGCCCCCGCGCACCAGGCCCTCCAGCGAGCGGTGCTGCAAGCCTTGCTGGCCGAGGGTCGGTTGGCCGCCCTGGTGATCGAAATGGCCGAGCGCGGCGCCACCACCCGCGAGTTGCCCGCCGACGCAAACGAATCGACCGTGCGCGAAGCCCTGCGCTGGTCAGACAGCCAGTCTGCCGGCTGGGACTGGGCCGTCTATGGACCCTTGGTCATGCTAGCGGTGCGTGCTGGCGTGCCGGTGCTGGGCGGCAACCTGCCCCGGGCCGAGGTGCGCAGCACCATGCAAGACACGCGATTGGACAGCCGCCTCGACCCAGCCACCTGGCAACGCCTGCAGACCGAAATTCATGACGGCCACTGCCAAATGCTCCCGCCTTCGCAACTCGCGCCGATGACGCGGGTTCAAGTGGCCCGTGACCTGTCCATGGCCCGCACGATTGAGGCGGCCCTCGTTCCCGGCAAGACCGTGCTGCTGGTGGCCGGCAACCAGCACGTGCGCCGGGACCTGGGTGTGCCACGGCACTGGCCACCGTCGCTGCGCAACACCGTGGTGGTGATGGTATCGGGCAAGTCCGGCCCCGATCACGCAGACGCGCAGGCAAAAGCTCAGGCCGACCGCGTGTGGCACACCGAGGCGCTGCCACCCAAAGACCACTGCGCCGCGTTCAAGGCCCGAAGCAAGCCGCCACCTGGCGGTGCCCTCAACGCCCGTTGAGCCACATGACGGCCATGGCCACCAAGGCGGCGGCCACCACGGCCAGCGCGATCTTGATCCAGCTCTTGGGGTATTCGCCGGCCACCTGCCCGGTCGCGCCATTGATCACCACCTGGTAGTCACGGGCGCCATACCGGTAGCCCACCAACCAGATCGGCAGCAACACGTGCTTGAAGGTCTGTCTCGAAAACTGGGCATCGACCTGCAGGTTGCGGTGGGTGTCGGCACGAATGTCTTGCGCACACATGTTGCGCACCGCCGCCTGCATGCGCTGGCGGCCTTGCTGAGCCGCCCCCACCAGGTCCAGCTGATAGCGCTCCACCGTCCAGCCGCTGAGATAACCCGGGTCGTACGGTTTGAGCCGATCGGTGGTGGGAAAGGGCTCCACGCCACGCAAGAGGCGAGGCTGCACCCCGCGTGAGCCACAGACCAGCGTGTCGTCAAAAAAATGGCCGATCCGCCCCGACACCCGGCGCCAGCGGATCTCGCGCTTCTTGTCCTGGGTCTGGTAATAGGTGCCTGCCTCGGCGGTGTACGCCGCGTCCACCTGGGCATCAAAGGTCCAATAGGGCAGATACACACCATGCAGGGTGTCGGTCAAGGCCTTCTGGTTCAGGTTGTTTGGCGCCCACCAGCGCGAGCCGTACCACTTGCGCACGCGGTCGCGCGCGGCGGGCTCGTCCACCTCAAAAGGCAACAACGATTCGGGCCGGATGATGTCACCGGTCTCTTCAAATGGCACCAGCGCCGTGGACCCACAAAAATCGCAGGCCCTGCCCTGTTGGGCACCCGAGAACACGCTGATCGCCTGGCAATGCTGGCAACGCACCGGGCGCCGGTCGTCCTGCCAGCCCCGGGCGGTCTGCGGAATCGACTGCAGCGCGGCCACGAGGTCGTGCTCGACCACCTCGCCGCCGGCTTTCAGCTCATAAGGCGACTCGGTGCCGCAATAGGCGCAAACCAGCGCCTGCTTGGCCGGGTTCCATTGCGCCTCGCCCCCACAGGCCGGGCAAGCCAGTTTCTGCTGGGCCGACAGCTCACTCAGTTGCACAACCGCCCCCATCACTGCCAGCGCCGAGCGTGGCCTGTGCCTGCGCCGTGCCCAACAAACGAGCTCGGCGTCACTTCAGGAATTCGTCCAACGCGGCCTGGGGAATGCGCCACTGACTGCCGATCTTGCGGCCCTTGAGCGTGCCGGCCTCCAGCTCCTGCAGCACATCGGCGGGGCTCACCCCCAGCGTTTGCGCCACCTGTTCGGGCGTCAGCACGGTCACCGCGGCAGGCGCGGCCGCAGGGGCGGCCATGGCAGACGGCACCATGCCGGGTTGAGACGGCACCTGCGAGCCGCCAATGCCCCCTTGCAGCATGGACTGGCCCATCGCCAGCCCGGCAGCCAGCTCGGCCCCGATGCCGGCCGCACCGGCCTTGCCTTCGGCCATGGCATTGGCCATGTTGTATTTCACATAGTCGTTCAGGTTGCCGATGGCGGTCATCGCACCGCGCTTGTCGATGGCCTGCTCCAGCTCGGGCGGCACCGACACGTTCTCCACCACGAAGGTGGTCATCTCCAGGCCGTACTTCTCGCGCAAGACCGCGTTGACCGGCTCCAGCAGCGCGTTGCCCAACTCGCCGTAGCGGGTCGCCACGTCCAGCGCGGGCACCTTGGCCGAGGCCAGGGTCTCACTGAACACACTGACGATGCGCGAGCGCATCACATCGTTGAACTCGTCCAGCCTGAAATGGTGGTCGGTCCCGGCCACCTCCTTCAGAAACAACGGTGGGTTCACGATCTTGAAATCGTAGGTCCCGAACGCCCGCACGCGCACCACGCCAAAATCGGCATCGCGCATCATCACCGGATTGGAGGTGCCCCACTTGTTGCCGGTGAAGACCCGGGTGGTGACGTAATACACGTCGGCCTTGAAGGGCGATTGAAACTTGTATTTCCAGCCCAGCAGATCGCTCAGAATCGGGATGTTGTCGGTCTTGAGGGTGTGCTTGCCCGGGCCCAGCGTGTCGGCGTACTGGCCGACATAGACAAACTGCGCCACCTGGCCCTCGCGCACGATGAGCTGGGCCTCGTTCTTGATCTCCTTGTCATCGTCGGGAAACCGGTACGACAAGGTGTCGCGCGAGTCGTCCACCCACTCGATGACGTCAATGAACTGGCGATTCAAAAAATCCAAGATGGCCATGGGTCCTCCGGGGGTTGGAAACGGGGCTCCGCTCAAACGCATTCTTCACGCGTGAAAAGCGGACGGACATGGTACCAATTTGTCCGGCACATGCGATGAAGGCCGCGGCCTGCGACAATGCGCACGCCATGCAACACACCTACGTTCTCACTCTTTCCTGCCAGGACCGCCCTGGCATCGTGCACGCCGTCTCGGGTTTCCTTCTGGAGCGCGGGGGCAACATCGAGGAGGCCGCCCAATACAACGACCAGGGCACGGGCCTGTTTTTCATGCGCGTGCAATTCAGCTGTGACCAGCTCACGCAAGACGACCTGCGCACACACCTGAAGGTGTTTGCCGACCCCTTTGCCATGAACTGGAGCCTGCACCCGCTGGCCGAACCGATGAAGACCGTGATCTTCGTCAGCAAGGAAGGGCACTGTCTCAACGACCTGATGTTCCGCTGGAAAAGCGGCCTGCTGCGCCTGGACATCCGCGCCATCGTCAGCAACCACCGCGATTTCTATCAGCTTGCGGCCAGCTACAACGTGCCGTTTCACCACATTCCGGTCACCGCGGCCACCAAGGCGCAAGGTGAAGCCCGCCAGTTGGAGATCATCCGCGGCGAAGGCGCCGAGCTGGTGGTGCTGGCGCGCTACATGCAGATCCTGAGCAACAACCTGTGCCAGGAGCTCTCGGGGCGCGCCATCAACATCCACCACAGCTTTCTCCCCAGCTTCAAAGGGGCCAAACCCTATTACCAGGCGCATGACCGGGGTGTGAAGCTGATCGGCGCCACGGCCCACTACGTCACCGCCGACCTCGATGAGGGCCCGATCATCGAACAGGACGTGGCGCGCGTGGACCACACCGACGGCGTGGAAGACCTCACCGCCCTGGGCCGCGACACCGAAAGCCAGGTGCTGGCCCGCGCGGTGAAGTGGCACAGCGAACACCGGGTGCTGCTCAACGGCCACAAAACCGTGGTGTTTCGATAACCGGTACCGGCCCAGCCTCCAGCCACCGTGCAGACCAGCCCCGCCAACCCACGGGACGCCGCAACCAGGGTCGGTGGCCCATCTCCGCGCCCTGCAGCAAGCCCGAGGTGAAAAGTGACCATCCGCATCCCGCCCATCCAGTGTCTGCTGACCTTTGAGGCGCTGGCGCGCCTGCGCAGCGTGACGCAGACCAGCGAAGAGTTGTGCGTCACCCCCAGCGCGGTGAGCCACCGCATCAAGCAACTCGAACAGATACTGGGCACCAAGCTTTTTGGCCGAGCCGATTTCTCTCTGACCTCCGAGGGCAGCGAATACCTTGCCCACGTGCGCGAAGGACTGGCCACGCTGCAACGCTTCCCCAGCCAGGCGGCCACGCCCGGGCGCCGCAAACTGCGCCTGGCGGTCACACCCACCTTCGCCAGGTCCATTCTGTTGCCCCGGCTCAAACAGTTCAGCGAGGCCTACCCCGAGATCGACATCACACTGCAGGTGAGCATTCCATTGCTCGATGTGGTGGCCGAAGACGCCGACCTGATGGTGCGCTTTGGCACCGGGCGCTACGCCGACGTGGAACACCTGTGTCTGATGAAGGACGATGTGACACCGCTGGCCTCACCCGCCTTTGTGCGCGAGAACGGACCGTTTGAATCGCCAAATGACCTCGAAGGCTTGCCCCTGCTGCGCAGCCCCCTGGAACCCTGGCGCACCTGGTTCGCCGCCCACGACCTGGACTGGCCCGAGCCGGTGGACGGCTCGCAATTCAATGACGTGGGCCTGATGTGCGACGGGGCCGCCGCCGGCATGGGCGTGGCCCTGGTGCGGCTGAAGCTGGCCGCACCCTGGCTGGAACACGGCACCCTGGTGCCGCTCTACGACCGCCACGTGCCCAGCCCCCACGCCCATTACCTGTGCTGGCGCACCGGCACCATGGACCGCTGGGAATGCGCCGCATTCACCGAGTGGCTGAAAAAAAGCCTGAGCTGAAAGCCCCGGCTGTGCGCGGCCCGCACTACGCAGGCCGCGCCAGGCCCAGCCCTTATTCGATGTTCAGGCGCTGCCCGGCCACGGCCGCTTTCTTGGGCAAGGTCAGTTGCAGCACGCCGTTGTCGAACTTCGCTTTGGCGGCACCTTCGTCGATGTCGACCGGCATCTGGAAGCTGCGGGTCAAGGCACCGTAGTAGCGCTCGCTGCGCAGCACCTTTTCGCCCTCGGTCTGGCGGTCTTCCTGCTTGACCTCCGCGCGCAAGGTGACCACATTGCCTTCCACCGTCACATGAATGTCTTCCTTGGGCACGCCAGGCAGTTCCGCCGACACGGTATAGGCCACTGGCGTCTCCTTGACGTCCACCTTGATCTGCGCGGGCATGGGGTCACCGTGCAGGGGCTTGACGTAAAAACCGGGCGCGACGTCCTTGAAGAAATCGTCGAACAGGCCAGAACGGGCAATCAGATGGTTCATGATGAAACTCCTTGTCTAGATGCGCCCCTGTCCGGGGCACGGGGCGAAGCGCCATGCGTCTCCATGCACCCCAATTAATGTCCGGCGCCGCCATTTCAAGGCCCCGTCTTTGATCCCGATCAAACGCCCTCAACTCGGCTGCACAAACGGTGCTGCAAGTTTCTTCAACATCGGCCTGCGGTGTTTCTTCTAAACTGGATCGCCCAGCACCAGCAACACCCGCCATGACCACCACCGCCGTCCCGTCGCCCAGCCCCTCCGACCGCGCCCAGCGCCAGGCGGAGGTGGTGCATGCCCTGCAGGCGGTGTTGCCAGGCCACGCCCTGCTCTGGCAAACCGAAGACACCATTCCCTACGAATGCGATGGGCTCACGGCCTACCGCGAACGCCCGCTGGTGGTGGCCCTGCCGGAGACCGAAGAGCAGGTGGCCAAGGTGCTCAGGACTTGCCATGGCCTGGGTGTGCCGGTGGTCGCGCGCGGGGCCGGCACCGGCCTGTCCGGTGGCGCCATGCCACACCCCATGGGGGTCACACTGTCCCTGGCCAAATTCAACCGCATCTTGTCGATTGATGCGCGCGCACGGATCGCCGTGGTGCAGGGCGGCGTTCGCAATCTCGCCATCTCGGAGGCCGCCGCGCCTCACGGCCTCTACTACGCGCCCGACCCCAGCAGCCAGATCGCCTGCACCATTGGTGGCAACGTCGCGGAGAACTCAGGAGGCGTGCACTGCCTGAAGTACGGGCTGACCGTGCACAACGTGTTGCAGGTGCGCGGCTTCACCGTCGAAGGAGAGCCCGTCACCTTTGGCGGCAGTGCCATGGACACGCCGGGCCTGGACCTGTTGTCGCTCGTCATCGGCAGCGAAGGGATGCTGGCGGTGACCACCGAAGTCACCGTCAAGCTCATCCCCAAGCCCCAGCTGGCGCGTTGCATCATGGCCAGCTTTGACGACATCCAGAAGGCCGGTGACGCCGTGGCCGCCGTGATCGCCGCGGGCATCATCCCCGCTGGCCTGGAGATGATGGACAAACCCATGACCGCGGCCGTGGAAGACTTCGTGCACGCGGGCTACGACCTCCATGCGGCCGCCATCCTGCTGTGCGAGAGCGACGGCACGCCAGAAGAAGTGGAAGAAGAAATTGGCCGCATGAGCGATGTGTTGCGCGCCTGTGGCGCCACGGCCATCGCCGTGAGCAAGGACGAGGCTGAACGGCTGCGTTTCTGGAGCGGGCGCAAGAACGCGTTTCCCGCCTCCGGGCGCATCAGCCCCGACTACATGTGCATGGACTCGACCATTCCCCGCAAGCGCCTGGCCGACATTCTCATGGCCATCGGCGACATGGAAGAGAAGTACCAGTTGCGCTGTGCCAATGTGTTTCACGCCGGTGACGGCAACCTGCACCCGCTCATCCTGTTCGACGCCAACGACCCCGACCAGTTGCAACGCTGCGAGCGCTTCGGCGCTGACATCCTTGAAACGAGTGTGGCCATGGGGGGCACGGTCACGGGCGAGCATGGTGTCGGGGTGGAAAAGCTCAACAGCATGTGCGTGCAATTCTCGGCGGAAGAGAACGCCATGATGTTCGCCGTCAAGCGCGCTTTCGACGCCCAGGCCCTGCTGAATCCGGGCAAAGTGATCCCCACGCTGCAACGCTGCGCCGAATACGGCAAGATGCTGGTGCGCGGCGGCCGTCTGCCATTTTCTGAACTACCCCGTTTCTGACCGCCATTTTTCACGGCTGCGCAGCCATGGGGTGGGGTACAGTTAAGTGAGATGAGTGCGTTCTTCCCCACACCGCCACCCGAATCCTCTGGCCCGGACACGCTTGAGGGTCTGCGTGCGCGCCTGGACGCCGCCGAGCAGGAACTGGCGGCGGTAAAGGAAGAGAACCAGCACCTTCGGCGCCAGTATGCCCAGCGCCTGACCGCATCACACCCCCAGCACCACACCGAGCTCCCGATTCCCCTTGAACCCAAGGTGCATACCCTGGGTGGCAACGGGCCCGACCCGCTGACCTCGCAACTGGACTACGAGTCGCTGTTGGCCGCCATGTCGTCGGTCTTTCCGATCGGCATTTTCCGGACCGATTCGGCCGGCATGCTGACGCACATCGACACCTCCCTGCAACGCATCTTCGACCTCACGCCCACGGAGTTCCAGAACTTTGGCTGGTTTCACCGGGTGCACCCCGACGATCTCGAGCGCGTCAAGGAGGCCTGGGGAAAGGGCATTCGCGATGGCGAGCCACTGAGCCTGGAGTTCCGCCTGCGCTATGCGGATGGCCGCATCGCCCACGTACTCGCCCGCAACTCACCCATCCTGAGCCCCCAAGGCACGGTTGAGGCCCAACACGGCTTTGTTCAGGACATCACCTCGCTGCGCGAGCTCCAGGTGCAGGCCCGCATCAAGGACGAGCTCAGCCACCAGATCATTGCCAGCAGCCCGGACTGCACCAAAGTGCTGGATTTGCAGGGCCATGTGGTGCAGATGACATCGCAGGGGTGTCGGCTGGTCGAAGTGGACAACTTCGAGCAGGTCAAAGGATCTGATTGGAGCCAGTGGTGGAAAGGCGAGAGCCGCGTGCTCGCGCGCGAGGCGCTGGAGGCCGCGGCCGCCGGCAAGAGCAGCCGGTTTGTGGCCTTTGGGGAAACCTTCAAGGGCACGCCCAAATGGTGGGACACCGTGGTCACCCCGGTGACAAGCGATGGCAAGAAACCGGTGATGCTGATGGCTGTCTCACGCGACATCACCGACCTCTACCGGCATCAGGAGGAAATCCAGGAGCTCAACGCCACCCTCGAATCGCGCGTCCTGCTGCGCACGCAGGAACTTGCCGAAGCCAACGAACACCTCAGCCAGGCATTGCATCAGGCGCAAATGCTGTACCAGAAAGCGCCCTGCGGCTACCACTCGGTGGACGCCCAGGGACGCTACGTTCGCGTCAACCAGACCGAACTGAACTGGCTGGGCTACACCGAAGACGAAGTCGTCGGCAAGATGAGTTTCTGGGACTTCTTGCACCCCGATCAGGTGCCGGCGATACAGGCGCGCTTGCAACGTGTCATTCGCAATGAGCCGGTCCCCTCCATCGAGCTCTGCCTGTACCGGCGCGACGGCAGCGAACTGTGGGTGCTGCTGGGCACCTCGGCCGTCCTCGATGAAGATGGCCGGTTCCTGCACACCAACAACACGCTGGTGGACGTGTCAGCCAGCCACACGGCCGAGGCCGCGCTGGCCGCCCAGCGCAACTTCTTCCAGACGATTGCCGATGGCGTGGCGGTGCAACTGGCGTTCTACGACCGCCACCTGATCTGCCGTTTCGCCAACGCCAGCTATGCGCGCTGGCTGGGCACCGAACCCAACGCCTTGCTGGGTCTGCACATCACCGACATTGCCACCTCGGACGACATCCAGCAGGGTCAACCCCATCTGGAGGCGACGCTCAATGGCGAATCTAGGCGCTTCGAGGGTGAGCGCCAGTTCCCCGACGGACATCGCTTCTACGCCAGCATCGAGTACGTGCCCTATATCGCCCAAGGCGAGGTTCAGGGCTTCTTTGTCCAGATGCTCGACATCAGTGAGCGCCGCGCCGCGGAAATGCAGGTCACCGAAGCCAACCGGCACCTGAGCGAAGCGCTGGAGCTTTCACAAAGCCTTTACAACGAAGCCCCTTGCGGCTACCACTCCCTGAATGGCCAAGGCATCTACGTCTCCATCAACGACACCGAATTGCGCTGGCTGGGCTACGAGCGCGATGAAGTCGTTGGCAAACTGGGCTTTGAAGACTTCGTTCATCCCGAGCGAAACGGACTGCTCGAAGACCGTCTGCGACGCCTGATCGAAAACGGCACGCTGGAAAGCGCAGAGTACGAAATGCGCCGTCGCGATGGCAGCGTGTTTCCGGTCTTGCTGTCGTCATCGGCCGTGCGCGATGCGTCGGGCAATTTCCTGCGAAGCAACACCACCGTCGTTGACATCACCGAACGCAAGGCCGCAGAGAACGCCGCACGAGACAGTCAGCGCTTCTTGTACGCCATCACGGAGCACGTACCCGGGATGGTTGCCTACCTGGACGCCTCTTTGCGATTCCGATTTGCCAACGCAGAGCACACCCGCTTCACCGGTCTCACGCCCGATCAGACCATCGGCCTGCACGCCAGCGAATGCCTGACGAGCGACCTCTGGAATCATTTGAGGCCCCGCTTCCTGGAGGCGCTGGCCGGTCGGGCGCAAACGTTCGAGAGCTGGAGCGAGCAGCCCAATGGCGAACGCGTTTTCGTCCAGACCAGCTTCGTGCCGGACATCCGCAATGACCACGTCAAAGGCGTGTTCGTCCAGGTCATCGACATCACCGACCGCAAGCGCATCGAAGAGCGCATGAACCACCTCAACGAGGAGCTGGAATCCCGCATCAAGGAGCGCTCACTCGAACTGCTTGAGAGCGAACAGCGCTTTCGCCTCATGGTGGACAACCTGCGCGAGTACTGCATCTTCTTCATGGACACGCAGGGCTTTGTCACCGACTGGACCGACAGCGCCCAACGCATGGAAGGCGACACGCCCACCGAAGTCATGGGCAAGCACTTCTCGCTGCTGTTCCGTCGCAAGCGGACCGAGGAGGCGCGCACCATCGGTGATCAGCTGCTTCGGACGGCGGCTTCAAGAGGCCAGAACGAACTCCACGGCTGGTACGAGCGCAAGGACGGTTCAAGCTACTGGGCGCACTCGGTGATCATTGCCTTGCGCGATGGCTCGGGTGAGCTTCGGGGCTTTGCCAAGATCAACCGGGACATGAGCGACGCCAAGCGCCTCGATGACTTGATGCGCAACATCAACGAAGAGCTGGAAACCCGGGTGATTGATCGCACCGAACAGCTTCTGGCAGCCAACAAGGATCTGGAGTCCTTCTCTTATTCGGTCTCCCACGACCTTCGCTCCCCGCTTCGCCACATCTCCAGCTTCGTCAGCCTGCTGGAAGAACACCTGGGCGAAAGCCACGACGAGGTTGCATTGCGCTACCTCGGCACGATTGGCAACTCTGCACGCCACATGAGCCAGCTCATCGATGGCCTGCTTTCTTTCTCACGCCTGGGGCGGGCAGCGGTCAACCGGGTGGAGGTGGACTTTGCCCTGCTGGTGCAGGCGGTGGTTGCCCAACTGGATCACGACACCAAGGGTCGGAACGTGAAATGGGTGATTGCGCCCGACCTGCCCATGGTCCAGGGCGACCCCCTGCTGCTGCGCGAGGTGTGGACCAACCTCCTTGGCAACGCCCTGAAATATTCGCGCCCACGCGAGGTCGCACAGATCGAAGTCAGTTGGAGCGTGGACCCGGCCGTGGGGTACATCTTCTCGGTGACGGACAACGGTGTGGGCTTTGACCCGCAGTACGCGCAAAAGCTCTTCGGCGTCTTCCAGCGCCTTCACCGGGCCTCTGAATTTGAGGGCACGGGCATCGGACTGGCCCTGGCGCGACGCATTCTGGAGCGCCACGGTGGTAGCATCTGGGCAGAAAGCCGCATGGGAGAAGGTAGCGTCTTCAGTTTCTCGCTGCCATTTGAGGGCTCAAGTCCGGTGGCCCACGCTAGTGAATCTCTTCCTTCAATGCTGGAATCATGACCAAGAATGCCGACACCATCCTGCTCGTTGAGGACAATCCCGACGACGCGGAGTTGACCAAACTGGCCCTGGCCCGCCACGGGCTGGACGGGCGGGTGGTACACGTGTCCGATGGCATGCAGGCACTGGACTACCTCTACCGCCGCGACGGGTACAGCAACCGCGCCGGAGGCAACCCGATTCTGGTTTTGCTCGACCTGAAGATGCCGCTGCTCGATGGCATTGGCGTGCTGCGGGAAATCAAGAGTTCAAGCGTGCTGCGCACCGTGCCGGTGGTGGTGCTCACCTCGTCGACCGAGCCCACCGACCTGCAACGCGCCTACGATGCGGGCACCAACGCCTACATTGCCAAGCCCACGGAGTTCGCGCAGTTCCTGAGCGCCATGAAACACGTGTGCGAGTTCTGGGTGAACATCAACCAACCCTCACCACAACCCAGCGGCAGCCGCAACAGCGGTTTCGGCCCGCTGAACTGAAGCATTCCTGAAGCCGCACGCGGCACCCGCGCGCGGCCTGCTCACCAGGCGTCGACAAACCGCGCCGAAGCGCGCTCCCGTACCCGCGCACCCGCCAGACCCTGGCTCACCCATTGACGCGTCTGGGCCGGATCAATCACCGCATCGATTTCCAGCGTGGTGGCCATCTGGATGGCCGCGCCATTGGCGTATTGCTGCGACAACAACTGTTGAAACAGCGCCTCGCGCTCGGGGCCTTCGGCCTTGGCCTCCAACTCCTTTCGAAAGCCCAGTCGCACGGCGCCTTCCAGGCCCATGGCGCCAAACTCGCCCGTGGGCCAGGCCACCGTGAACACCGGTGAATGAAAGCCGCCGGCGGTCATGCCCATGGCGCCAAGACCATAACCCTTTCGCATCACCACGCTGAACACCGGCACTCGCAGCGCGGCGGCGGTGACGAACAGGCGGCTCACATGCCGCACCTGCGCCCGGGCCTCCACCTCGGGCCCCACCATGAAGCCCGGCGTGTCCACCAGACTCACCAGAGGCAGGCCATGGGCATCACACAGCTGCATGAATCGCGCCGCCTTGTCCGCCGCGTCGGGGTCGATGGCCCCACCCAGGTGCTGCGGGTTGTTGGCCATCAGGCCCACCGGACGCCCTTCGATGCGGGCCAGCGCGGTGTGGATACCCACCCCGAAACCGGCGCGCAACACCATCAGGCTGCCCACGTCGGCCAGTCCCGCCATCGCCGCCAGGCTGTCGTACACCCGCAAGCGGTTCTCGGGCACCACGCCCCGCAACCCCTCGGCGTCGGGCGCCGTCCATTCGGACACGCGCCCCTGGAAAAACGACAGGTAGTGGCGGGCCGCGGCCACGGCCTGCGCTTCGTCGTCCACCAGCACATCGATCACGCCATTGGCCGACTGCACCGCGGCAGGCCCGATTTCCTCGGGTCTGTACACGCCCAGACCGCCCCCTTCCACCATGGCCGGGCCGCCCATGCCGATGTTGCTCTGGCGGGTGGCGATGATCACATCGCTGCAGCCCAGCAGCGCCGCATTGCCGGCAAAACAACGCCCCGCCGCGATGCCCACCACAGGCACCCGGCCCGACAAACGGGCGAAGGCGGCAAAGGTGCCCACATGCAACCCGGCCACGATGGGCATGTCGGTGTCGCCAGGGCGACCGCCGCCGCCTTCGGCAAACAGCACCACCGGCAGGCGCTGGTCGAGTGCCACGCCCAGCAACCGGTCGGTCTTCTGGTGGTTGCGCATGCCCTGGGTGCCGGCCAGCACCGTGGCGTCGTAGGCCATCACCACCGTGCGGGCTGCCTCGTTGCCGAACAAGCCCCCATTGACCGAACCGATGCCAGTGACCATGCCGTCGGCGGGCGTGTTGGCGATCAGGTCTTCCTCGCTTCGGCGCTGGCGCTGGGCGGCCACGGCCAGCGCACCGTACTCAATGAAGCTGCCCTCGTCACAAAGATCGGCAACGTTCTCGCGCGCGGTGCGCAGCCCCAGCGCATGGCGCTTGGCCACCGCCTGGGGGCGGGCCGCGTCCAGCGTGAAGTCCTCGCGCGCGCGCCAGCGCAGCCAGTCGGCCCGCTGCAGCTGTTCCCCGGGCACCTGGGCTGGCGCCTCAGGCGCTGGCGCCGCCTCGCCCTCCACCGCGGCGAGGGTGAGCAAGACCGCGCCGTTGTCAACCATGTCACCGGCGTCATGGAAGCGGTTCAGCACGCGCCCCGGCCCTTCGGCCCGCACCTCGTGCTCCATCTTCATGGCCTCCAGGATCAGCAGCACATCGCCCGCGCTCACGCGGTCGCCCGGCGCGACCAGCCATTCAACTACCTGCGCCTGCAATGGCGCGCGCACCGTGGTTTCACTCATGCGCGCATTGTGGCCACAACCCGCCCCATGCACGTCATGCGCGTGACAGTGCGCACCAGCCCTCTTCAGTGCGCAGCCAACCCGGCGAACAAGGCCACATTGCCCCCCGCTGCGGTGGTGTTGATGGTCAGTGTCTGCTCCGCACACAGGCGCCACAGCTGGCTGTCCAGCGGCCCACACACCAGCGGCACCATCGGCCCCTTGCGCGCCGCCATCCGGCGGTTGAGGTCTTCTTCGTAAGCCCAAGATGCCACCACGGCATCGGTGCCATCGCTTTCAGCCAGGGCCGCCGCCCCCACCTCAAAAGCGGCGTCCAGCCACTGCACGGCCGCGCGCGGCAAACCGGCCGCCACCCACGCGTCCAACTGCTGCATCGCGGCTTGGCGGGCCTCTTGGGGCGCGGCGATCACCAGCCCGTTGCCCGCGGCCAGCACTGCCAGCCACTGCGCAACCACGGCCTGATCCACCCGATCGGCCACAGCGGCCACCACGCCCCGGGGATGCAGCCGCAATTCGTTGCTCTCCCCGGTGGGGCCAGGCAGGCTGCGGCTGGCGAGCTGTTGCTGCGCCGCCTCGGCCAGCGAATCCACGCCCAGCCGCTTCAACCAGGCGCACCGGTGGGCCAGCGATGTGACCAGCCAGCCACTCTGGCGCGCGGCCAAGATGGCCGCTTGCAAGGCCCCAAGCACATCCGGGCCCACATCGGCTCCCACACCCTGCCCGGTGCCCGTCAGGGCCAGTCCCTGGGCCGGCGCTGGCGCCTCGCGCACGAAGCGCCTCAGGTAGTGCGGCCCGCCGGCCTTGGGACCGGTGCCCGACAACCCTTCGCCGCCAAACGGCTGCACCCCCACCACCGCGCCAATGATGTTGCGGTTGACATAGATGTTGCCCACCCGAGCGGCCGCGGCCAGCGCCTGCGCGCGGCTGTCGATGCGGGTCTGGATGCCCATGGTGAGCCCGTAGTTCAGTGCGTTGATGCGCTCGATCAGACGCGCCGGATCGCCACCCCAACGCACCACCTGCAGGACCGGGCCGAAGATCTCGGCCTTGACGTCGGACACCGCCTTCACCTCGAACATTTGCGGGGGAATCGTGTGCGGCTGGCGTTCGGCCAGCTCGGGCGCCACCGGCTCCTCCAACCAGGCCCTGGCCTGTGTCTGCAAGCGCTTGAGATGGCGCTGGATGTTGGCAAAGGCCTCGCCATCGATCACCGGGCCCAGATCGGTCTCCAGCACGCCCACCAGACCCACGCCCAATTCCCTGGCCGCGCCCTGAATCATCTCGATCACCCCATCGGCCACCGATTCATGCACGCACAGCAGGCGCAACGCCGAGCAGCGTTGACCAGCACTGCGGAAGGCGCTCATGGTCACCGCATCGGCCACCTGCTCGGGCAAGGCGGTGCTGTCCACCACCATGGCGTTGATGCCGCCGGTCTCCGCGATCAACGGCACCGCAGGCCCGGCCTTGGCCGCCAGCGCACGCTGGATGATCTTGGCCACCTCGGTGGAGCCGGTGAACACCACGCCCGCCACCCCGGGCTGCGCCACCAGCGCCGCGCCCACGGTCTCGCCCGGGCCATGCAGCAACTGCACGGCGTCTGCGGGCACGCCGTTCTCGTGCATCAGCGCCACGGCCGCCTGCGCAATGGCGGGTGTCTGTTCGGCGGGTTTGGCCAACACCGTGTTGCCCGTGGCCAGCGCAGCCGCCACCTGCCCACAGAAGATGGCCAGGGGGAAGTTCCACGGGCTGATGCACACCCAGGGACCCAGCGCCTGTTGCGGCGGGTGGCCGGCCTGCAGCCGCTCGGCCTCATTGGCGTAGTAGCGGAGAAAATCCACCGCTTCGCGCACCTCGGAGACCGCGTCGGCCCAGGTCTTGAATGCCTCTTTCACCAGCAGACCGCACAACGCGGGCAGGCGCGCCTGCATCGCATCGGCTGTCTGGCGCAGGGCCTGCGCCCGCGCCGCCACTGGCGTCGCGCGCCATTGCTCGAATGCCGCCTGGGCCGCTGCGTGGGCCGCCGGGATGTGGCCAACATCAAAAACCGGCACCTCGGGCACCGTGGTCTGGTCCAACGCGGCCAGCAAAGGCTGGCGCATGGACACCACAGCCAGGTCCAGCCCCATGCTGTTGGGCCGGTCCGGGCCCAGCATGTCCACCGGCAAGGGCATGGACGGCTGAAGGCTCAGGTGCAAGGGCGAGGTGAGCAACACGTCCATCCCCACCGACTCGTCGGCCAGCTGATGCACAAACGAGGAGTTCGCGCCGTTCTCCAGCAAACGGCGCACCAGGTAGGCCAACAGGTCGCGGTGGGCCCCCACCGGCGCATACACCCGGCACCGCACCGTCGGGTTCTTCAGCACCTCGCGGTACACCCCCTCGCCCATGCCGTGCAGGCGCTGCAATTCAAACGGCAGCGCCGACCCACCATGGCCGGCCATCTGGAGAATGGCCGCGATGGTGCCCGCGTTGTGGGTGGCGAACTGCGGGTAGATGACATCGGTGGCGGCAAACAGGGCCCGCGCGCACGCCAGGTAACTGACATCGGTGTGGTGCTTGTGGGTGAACACCGGATAGCCTGGCAACCCCAGCTCCTGCGCGCGCTTGATCTCGGCGTCCCAGTAGGCCCCCTTGACCAGCCGACACATCAGCTTGACCCGATGGCGGCGGGCCAGATCGGCGACGTGCTCGATGAGCTCAACCGCGCGGGTCTGGTAGGCCTGCAAGGCCAGGCCAAAGCCGGTCCATTGCGGGTGTTTCTGAGCCACTTGCGCAATCAGCGCCTCGAACACATCCAGCGAGAGTTCCAGGCGATCCACCTCCTCCGCATCGATGGTGAGGTTGAGCTGGGCCCGCGCAGCCGCCTCGCACAGCGTCCACACCCGGGGCACCAGCTCGGCCATCACGCGCCCATGTTGCAGGTCTTCGTAGCGCGGGTGCAACGCGCTGAGCTTGATGGAAATGCCATCGTTGCCAGCGGGCGAGCCTTGCGCATCGGCGGTGCGCGCGATGGCGGCAATGGCCTGCTGGTAGCTGGCCAGGTAGCGCAACGCATCGGCGTCGGTGCGGGCCCCTTCGCCCAGCATGTCGTAACTGAAGCCCAGGTTGGGCTGCTTCTTGCGCGCCGAGGCGGCTTCCTTCATGCCCTCCTCGATCGTCTGCCCCAGGACAAACTGACGCCCCAGCAACTGCACCGCGCGCAACGTGGCGGCCACCACCGAACGGGCACCCAGCTTGGCCATCAGGCCGGACGCCCCGTCCGCGCCGGGCAAAAACTTTTTGGACAGCGCGATGGCCGAGGAGGACAGGCGCGCCATGGTCGAGTCGGCCGCGCCATCAAAATCGGCGCGGCCCAGCTGGTCGGCCGTCAGCGCCACCGCGGTCTCGACATCGGGCACACGCAAAAGGGCCTCGGCCAGCCGCATCAGGGCCAGGCCCTCGGCGCTGGAAATCGGGTACTCCTTGAGCAGGCTCTCCATGGCCCAGAACGGCGGCGGGTTGTCGCGCACCGCCCGCACCAAGGCGCGGCCATCTGGGCGGCATCGGCCCAGATCAGGGCGCCTCCCAGCGCCGCCAGGCGAGCAGACAACACGTCGGCTTCAGGCCGGTAGGGAAAAGGCAGGCGGTCAACGGTGCGGGACATGGCGGCTCCTGGCGACAGAAAATGGACAATTCGCCAATGATCCGGCCTATGCTGGTGAATAACTCACCAAATTGCCGATCAAACAGAATAATCATCCAATGCCCGCCGCCAATCCCGCCCACCTGCCCGACGACCTCGACCGCATCGACCTGCGCATCCTCGCCGTGCTGCAGGCCGATGGCCGCATCTCCAACCTGAAGCTGGCCGAGGCGGTGGCCCTGTCGCCCACCGCCGTGCTCGCGCGCACCCAGCGGCTGCAGCGTGAGGGCTACATCCTGGGTTACGAAGCGCGGCTCAACCCCTTGAAGCTGGGCCGGGGCATGACGGTGTTCGTCGAAGTCCTGCTCGACCGCACCACCCCCAACGTGTTCGACCAATTCAAGGCCGCTGTGCAGGTGCGCGATGAAATCATGGAGTGCCACATGGTGGCCGGCGGGTTCGACTACCTGCTCAAGACGCGCATGGCCGACATGGTCGCCTACCGCGACTTCGCCGGCAGCGTGCTGTGGCAGTTGCCCGGTGTGCGGGAGACACGCACCTACGCGGTCATGGAAGAGGTGAAAAGCTCCTCGCGGTTGCCGCTTTGACAAACCCTTGGCGGCATGGCGACAATGCCAGCCTCAATCAAAGGAGGATTTCCATGTTCAAACCCGCCGGCCTGGTCACACTGGCCTTGCTCGCCACCGCCCCCGCTTTCGCCCAAGACGTGCAACCCGGTCTGTGGAGCGTCGAGAACAAGATGGGGGGCAACCCCGAGCTGGAAAAGGCCATGGCCCAGATGCAGGAGCAGCTCGCCGCCATGCCGCCGGCCCAGCGCAAGCAGATGGAAGCCATGATGGGGCAAAGTGGCATGAGCATGGGGGCCGGTGGTGCCATGGCGGTCAAGGTCTGCATCACGCCTGAAATGGCATCCCGCCAGCAAATGCCCACGCAAACCGAGGGCGACTGCACCAGCAAGATCGACTCGCGCAACGGCAACACCGTGAAATTCAGCTTCAGCTGCACCAAGCCCGTCTCCAGCGGCGAAGGCACCTATGTCTTCGAAAGCAACAAGGCCTACAACATGAAGATGGCGATCAAGAGCCAGCAGAACGGCAAGATGCAGAACGTCACCATGAACGCCAAAGGCAAATGGCTGGGTGCCGACTGCGGCAACATCAAGCCCATCGAACTGCCCAAACAATAGGTTTGGGCCTCGCGCCACCGCGGGGCGGCAGCTCGACCAGACTCAGGCTCCGCCTTTGCGGGGGCGCTCGCCGAACACCCCCCGCCCCACCCGCACCAAGGTCGCCCCGGCGGCCACCGCCGCTTCCAGGTCGTCACTCATGCCCATGGACAGCGTGTCGATGCCGCTGCCGAACTGTTCACGCAGTGCGTCAAACAAGACCTTGCAGCGCAGGAACAGCGCGCGCTGCCCCTCGAAATCTGGCGCGGGTTCGGGAATGCACATCAGCCCGCGCAGTTGCAAGCGGGGCAAGGCCGCCACCGCCGCCGCGAGCGCCGGCAACGCATCAGGCGCCACGCCCGACTTGTTCGGCCCCCCATCCACGTTGACCTGCAAGCACACCTGCAATGGCGGCAGATGGGGCGGCCGCTGCTCGCTCAGCCGCTGCGCAATTTTCAAACGGTCCACCGACTGCACCCAGTCGAAATGCTCGGCGACCAGCCGCGTCTTGTTGCTCTGCACCGGGCCGATGCAATGCCATTGCAAGGCCGCATCGGGGTGGCTGGCGCGCAAGGCCAGCACCTTGTCCACCCCTTCCTGGATGTAGTTTTCACCAAACGCCCGTTGTCCTGCGGCCACGGCCCGGGCCACGGCATCGGCATCAAAGGTTTTGGACACCGCCAACAGTGTGACCGCTGTCACATCGCGCCCGGTGGCCTGGCAGGCATCTGCCAGGCGCTGGCGTTGCGCTTGGAGATTGGCTTCAATCGTCGTCATAATCACTTAGTTACACCAACTTTGCATGGGAACCCGGGATGGACATCACGCAACTGCTTGCCTTCAGCGTCAAGAACAAAGCCTCCGACTTGCACCTCTCCGCTGGCTTGCCGCCGATGATACGGGTGCACGGCGATGTGCGCCGCATCAACGTGGAGCCGCTGGACCACAAGGCTGTGCACAGCATGGTGTACGACATCATGAATGACAACCAGCGCAAGCAGTACGAAGAGTTCATGGAGTGCGACTTCTCCTTCGAGATCGAAGGGCTGGCACGCTTTCGCGTCAACGCCTTCAACCAGAACCGCGGCGCCGGCGCGGTGTTCCGGACCATTCCGAGCAAGGTGCTCACGCTGGAGCAGCTCAACGCGCCCAGGATCTTCGCCGACCTCGCCCTGCGCCCGCGCGGCCTGGTGCTGGTGACCGGGCCCACCGGCTCGGGCAAATCCACCACGCTGGCGGCCATGGTCAACCACCTCAACGAAACCGAATACGGCCACATCCTCACCGTGGAGGACCCGGTGGAATTCGTGCACGACTCCAAGAAATGCCTGGTCAACCAGCGCGAGGTCGGGCCCCATACGCTGAGCTTTGCCAACGCCCTGCGCTCCGCACTGCGTGAAGATCCCGACGCCATTCTGGTGGGCGAGATGCGCGACCTGGAAACGATCCGCCTGGCCATGACGGCCGCCGAAACCGGTCACCTGGTGTTCGGCACCCTGCACACCTCCAGCGCGGCCAAGACCATCGACAGGATCATCGACGTGTTTCCCGCCGAAGAAAAAGACATGGTCCGGGCCATGCTGTCGGAATCGCTGGTGGCGGTCATTTCACAAACGCTGTGCCGCCTCAAGGATGGCAGCGGACGCGTGGCCGCCCACGAGGTCATGATCGGCACCAGCGCCATCCGCAACCTGATTCGCGAAGCCAAAGTGGCCCAGATGTACTCGGCCATCCAGACCGGCAGCGGTGTGGGCATGCAGACCCTGGACCAGAACCTGACCGACCTGGTTCGCCGCAATGTGATCAGCCCCGGCGAAGCGCGCAGCAAGGCCAAGATTCCAGAGAACTTCCCCGGGTAAACGGGGCCGCCGCTGCGCCGGGCCCACAACGAGGTCCCGAGCGCCTCAAAATCCCACCAGCACCCCGGCCGAGCCGGCTCTGCAGCGTTCTCGACAGAAGATGGGCAGTGCGCTGTTGTTTTGACACTAGAAGGTAAGACGCCATGGAACGCGATCAGGCATCCAAATTCATCAATGATCTGCTCAAGCTGATGATCAGCCGCAAGGGCAGCGACCTGTTCCTCACGGCCGAATTCCCCCGGCCATCAAGGTCGATGGCAAGGTGTTGAAGTCTCGCCCCAACCGGCTCCAGCCCGGTGCACACCCTGTCGCTGGCGCGCGCCATCATGAACGACAAACAGGCGGCCGAGTTCGAGCGCACCAAAGAGTGCAACTTCGCCATCTCACCCCCCAACATCGGCCGATTCCGCGTGAGCACCTTCGTGCAGCAAGGCAAGGTGGGCATGGTTCTGCGGACCATCCCGGCCACACTGCCCACCATCGACGGCATGGGCCTGCCGCAGGTGATGAAAGACGTGGTGCTGACCAAACGCGGGCTGTGCATCCTGGTGGGTGCCACCGGATCGGGCAAGTCCACCTCGCTGGCGGCCATGGTGGACTGGCGCAACGAGCACACCCAGGGCCACATCATCACGATTGAAGACCCGATCGAGTTTGTGCACCCCCACAAGAACTGCGTGGTCACCCAGCGCGAAGTGGGTCTGGACACCGACAACTGGGATGCCGCCCTGCGCAACACGCTGCGCCAGGCCCCCGACGTGATCCTGATGGGCGAGATCCGCACCCGCGAAACCATGGAACACGCCATCCAGTTTTCGGAAACCGGCCACCTCTGTCTGGCCACGCTTCACGCCAACAGCGCCAACCAGGCATTGGACCGGATCATCAACTTCTTCCCGGAAGAGCGCCGCCCGCAACTGCTGATGGATCTCTCACTCAACCTGCGCGCACTGATCTCACAGCGCCTGGTTCCACGCCAGGACAACAAGGGTCGCTTCGCGGCGGTGGAGGTGATGCTCAACTCGCCCCTGATCTCCGACCTGATCTTCAAAGGCGAGGTTGCGGAAATCAAGGAGGTGATGAAGAAAAGCACCCAGATCGGCATGCAAACCTTCGACCAGGCCCTGTTCCAGGCGTTCGAGTCCAACCTCATCACCCTGGAAGACGCCCTGCGCAACGCCGATTCGCTCAACGACCTGCGCCTGCAGATCAAGCTCAACAGCACCCGCGCCAAGTCGCAGGACCTGGCCGCCGGCACCGAGCACCTGCAAATCGTGTAAACGCCGCCCCTGGCATCTCAGGCCGGGGAATCGGCCCTGAACGGTTCAAAACACTGCAGCAAGAAGTCCATCGCGCCCTTGATTTTCAGGGCCCGGTGACGGGTCGTCAGCACCACCGCGTGGATGTGGTGCTCCCCTGGCACCACCGCCTCCGTCAGCACCGGCACCAGCAGCCCCCGGGCCACCAGATCGCGTCCGACCACATCGTTCAGGCGCGCAATGCCCGCACCCGCCAGCGCCAGAGACACCACGGCGTTGCTGCTGTCGACCTGCAGATCGCCTTCCGTCTCCCTGCTCACCACCCGATCTCCCGACCTGAATTCCCAGCGGTTGTGGTTCGGCGCAATGGCGTTGGAGATCAGGGTATGCCGGTCGAGATCGGCCGGGGTTTGCGGCGTGCCATGCGAGCGCAGGTAGGCGGGTGCCGCATACAGCGCGCGCCCATGGGTGCCCAGCAATTTGGCGACCATGGTGCCGACCGGCGGAATGCCTGCGCGCACAGCGATGTCGAGGCCATCGTCCACCAGACTGGACAGCTTGTCATCGATGTGCAGACGGACCCCCAGTGACGGGTAGGTCGCCCGCAGGCGCGGCAGTCGGGGGATCACGACCCGCTCCGCCAGCAAGTGACCAATGCCAATGTGCACCACGCCCCCCACCTGGTGGCTTCGTTGCCCAAGGTGGTCATGCAGCTGTTGGTGCCTGTCGACAAAGCCCTGGGCGTACTCGAGAAACAGATCGCCCTCCTCGGTGAGCGACAACCCGTGCGTGCTTCGGTGCGCCAACTGCAGGCCGCATGCCGTCTCGATCCGGCGCAAGGCGCGGGAAATCTGACTGGCCGCCACATTGCGCTCCCTGGCCACATCCGAGAGCGACAGGGTCGCGGCAATTCGACAGAACAGATGGAAATCGTCGAGGCTGAGTGATCGCATGCTTGTGCAATTCTTGCACAAGCATTGTGTGTCTGCGACGGTTTCGAAAACAGGGCGATGGCGGCAAAGTTCGGTGCGTTGTCGACAACCACTGGTCTCACCCCCTTTTTTTGAAAGCCCAAACCATGCCAATTTCCATCCAGATCAGCCAAGGCCTGCTCACCCCGCAAGGCGAGCGCGAGATCTTCGGCGAAGTCGCCAATGCGCTTCTTGAAGTGCATGGCCTGCGCGACAACGCCTTCATGGCCCCGGTGGTCATCGGCCATCTCGACATCTATCCCGAAGGGCTGAGTTTCGCCGACTGCAAGCCCCAGTCACTGGCGGTTGTCGAGGTCAAGATTCCGGCCTTCACATTCCCAGAGCAGGCCGTCAAAAGCGCGTTTGTGCTGGCCGTCACCGACCTCATTGACCGCTTCAAGGCGGGCGACCACCCGCGCTCGCGAACGTTTGTGAACGTTGTCTACACCGTGGACGGAACCTGGGGCATCGGTGGCCAGGCCTACACCAACGCCGCGTTGGGGCAGGCCATTCAGGCCGCCGCCCACTGACACGAGGCACACCCCGTGCCTTTGCACTTTTCGCACAGCCGATTGCTGCACACCATGCTGAGGGTGACCGATCTCGAACGCTCCCTGGCGTTCTATGTCGGTCAACTGGGCATGCGTGTGCTGCGTCGGCGCGACCACCCACAAGGGCAGTTCACGCTGGCCTTTGTGGGCTATTCGGACGAAGACGAAGCCGCCGCTTTGGAACTCACCCACAACTGGGGAACCCACGCCTACCTCAAGGGAACCGCCTTTGGTCACGTTGCCATTGCGGTTTCAGACCTGAACAGCGCTTGCCAGGCGCTTGCCAGCGCCGGCGTCCCCATCGTGCGCCCTCCCGGGCCGCTGCGCGACGACCCCGGCGAGTGGATCGCCTTTGTGGAAGACCCGGACGGCCACCGCATCGAACTGATCCAGCGCAAAGCCACCACCCCCCGGGGCGTGAACCCGAAGCCGTGGCTTCCCCCTCCTCCATTCCCCCACGTCCCCTCCCCTTGAAAGAAAGACCACCATGCCACTCGTTCACATCGACATGCCCGCCACCACAACCGCCGCCCAACAACAGGCGCTTTCGCAAGCGGTTCACACATCGCTGGTAATCCATTTCAACGTGCCGCCGGACGACAAATTCCAGACCCTGTCACCTCGGCGCGAGGGCGAACTGGTGTGCACGCCGGCGTTTCTGGGTGTGGCCCATTCGGAGCGCGTGGTCTTCATCCAGATCACCTGCTCGCCAGGGCGCAGTGTCGAACAAAAGCGGGCGCTGTACGCGGATATCGCCAACCGCATCGCCACGACGCCCACCGGCATTTCAGCAGCCGACGTGATCATCAACCTGGTCGAGTCTGTGCGAGAGAATTGGTCATTTGGCGAGGGTTTGGCACACTATGCCCTACCCGAATCCACCGTTTGAGTCGCGCTTGCCCCGAGGTCTCCCGGCCTGTGCAACGCCCATTCAATGAACAAAAAATGTCCGCCATTCAAGAAAAGACCTACGCCACCGTTCCCCCACAGCGCCTTGCCTTCATCGGCCTCGGTGTCATGGGCCTGCCCATGGCGGGTCACCTCGCCAAAGCCGGTCACACCGTGACGGTCTACAACCGCTCCACCGCCAAGGCGCAGGCCTGGTGCGCGGAGTTCGGTGGCCAGCACAAGGCCAGCCCCCGTGAAGCGGCGACCGGCGCCGACATCGTGTTCGCGTGCGTGGGCAATGACGACGACCTGCGAGCCGTCACCTTGGGCGCCGACGGGGCCTTCGCCGGCATGCAGCCGGGCGCCATCTTCGTCGACCACACGACCGCCTCGGCCGATGTGGCCCGCGAGCTATCCGCTGCCGCCAAGACGCTGGGCCTGAGGTTCATCGACGCCCCGGTCTCCGGTGGTCAGGCCGGGGCGCAGAACGGCGCCCTGACCGTGATGTGTGGTGGCGATGCGGCAGCGTTCGACAAGGTCAAACCCGTGGGCATGGCCTTTGCCAAGGCTTTTACCCTCATGGGCGAGAGCGGCGCGGGCCAGCTCACCAAGATGGTCAACCAGATCTGCATTGCGGGTCTGGTGCAAGGCCTGTCCGAGGCCATCGCCTTTGGTCAGAAGGCCGGGCTGAACATGGAGCAGGCCCTGGACGTGATCGGCAAAGGTGCGGCGCAAAGCTGGCAGCTCGACAACCGGGGCAAGACCATGGTGAACGACCAGTTCGACTTCGGTTTTGCCGTCGACTGGATGCGCAAGGACCTGGGTCTGGTGCTGGACGAAGCCAAACGCAACGGCGCCCGGCTGCCGGTGACGGCGCTGGTCGACCAGTTCTATGCCGACCTTCAGGCCCAGGGCGGCAACCGCCTGGACACCTCCAGCCTGATCAAGCGCCTGCGCTGACGCCCTGGCTCAGGTGCCCCCCGCACCATCCATTGGCGCGGGGTCAAAGGGTCACTGGGCCAAGGGCAGGCGCGCCAGCTCTTCTTCGGTCAGGATTTCCATCACGCGCACCACCCGCAAGGCGCCCTTGGTGGTCCGCGCCACCTCGGTGGCCATGTTGGCCTCCTTCTGGGTGACGCGGCCCATCAGGTAGACGGTACCGCGCTCGCTCACCACTTTGAAGGCGTTGGCGGAGAGTTCACGAATTTCGACCAGGCCGGTTTTGACCCGGCCCGTGAGCAGGCCATCGCTGGCTTTTTCAGAGAACGAAGGGCTGTTGGTGATGGCCAACTCGTTGTAGATCGGGCCCACGCTGTCGATGGAACGCAGAATCGCCTCCGCCTCGGCCTTGGCCGCCTCGCTGGCGGCCTCACCGGTGAGCAGCACATGGCGGTTGTAGCTGGTCACGCTCACCCGGGCGCGGTTGCCCAACTGATCGCGCAAGCGGTTGGCCGCGCGCAACTCGATGCCCTGATCGTCCAGTTGCGCCCCCGAGCTGCGGCGGTCCACCGCGACCATGGCGCCTGTCAGCGCGCCCCCCACCACCAGCGGCGTGCAGGCCGCCACGCTGGCCACACACAGAGCCCCGGCAATCAGACGGGCCGAAAGGGAAACGCAGTTGTTCTTCGTCATGCAGGGTTCTCCTGTTCAAGGGTGAATGAATCGGGCAGACCCAGCAGCTGGGCGTCCACGCCATCACAAATACAGTGCAGCACCAGTTGATGCACTTCAAGAATCCGGGCGCCCGTCTCATGCGGCACGCACACGCTCACATCGGTGTCGCGCAGCATTTGCGCCAGACGCCCGCCGCGCGCTCCCGACAGGGCGACCACGGTCATGTCGCGCTCGTGGGCCGCTTCCACCGCCGCCAGCACATTGGCCGAGTTGCCGGAGATGGACACGACCAGCAACACGTCGCCCGCCTGCCCCAGCGCCCGCACCTGGCGCGCAAACACCGAGCGGCCATCGAAGTCGGTGGCGATTCCAGTGATGACGGCGGCATCGGACGACAGGGAGAAGGCGGCCAGCTCCGGGCGCTCCCGGTCGTAACGCCCCACAAAACTCGCGGCGAACTGTTGCGCGGCGGCCGCACAAGGGCCGTTGCCGCAGCTCAACACCTTGCCACCGCCCGTGACCCCGGCCAGGACGGCGTTCGTTGCGGCCTCCACCTCGGGCGCCAGCACCTGCGCACATTGGTACTTCAGGTCGGCGCTGTCGATGAACTGCTGCTGGATACGTTGCAAAAGCATGGCGGAATGATAGCTGGCGAAACAGGGTTCAAGAAACGTCGGTGGCGTCAAAAGCGGCGCGCAACCACTCCAGGCGGGCCGGCCCGTCGGGGCCATGCTGAGGCAGTTCCCCGTCGATGAGCACCACGTCGAAACGGCACGGGGGTTCAGACCCGATCTGCTGCAGAAAGTGCCGCGCGGCCAGGACAATGCGCCGCTGCTTGATCGGCGTGATGCTGCCACCAGCCCCGCCGCGCGAACGGGCCGAGCGCTGGCGCACCTCAACAAAGACCAGCGTGCCGTCGCCCGCGCGCATAATCAAATCCACCTCACCGCCACCCCGTCCGGGGGTCTTGAAATTCTGCCGGACCAAGGTGAGGCCCTGCTTTTGCAGGTGGGCCAGCGCGATCGCCTCGGCCCGGTCGCCGCGCGATTTGGTGGTGCCCTGTGCGCTCGGCACCAATGGATCGTCTGCCTGCTTTTTTCTGGAAAACCACATTGTCTGCCAGCCCCCCGTCCCTGTTGAATGCCGCGCGCGACGCGGCCGCGCACCAGCATTATCCGCAGGGCGCGCTGTACATGGTGGCCACGCCGATCGGCAATCTGGCCGACATCGGGCTGCGCGCGCTGCACCTGCTTTCGCTGGCCGACACCGTGGCTTGTGAGGACACACGCCACACGGCGGGCCTGCTGCAAGGTTACGGACTTCACAAACCGTTGCTGGCCGTGCACGAACACAACGAGACCGAGGCGGCCTTGGCGGTGGTGCAGCGCCTGCAGGAGGGGCAGCGGGTGGCCTATGTGAGCGACGCAGGCACCCCGGGTGTGAGCGATCCGGGTGCGCGCCTGGCGCAAGTGGTCACGGCGGCCGGGCTGCGCTGTGTGCCCCTGCCCGGGCCGAGCAGCATCACCGCGCTGATGAGTGTGACCGGTGAAGCCGGGTGGGACGGACAGTTCCTCTTTCGCGGATTCCTCCCGACCAAGGCGGGTGAACGCCTGCGCGAAGTGCAGACCCTGGGCGCACAACCTCACGCCACGGTGGTGCTCGAAGCGCCGCACCGCATCGAGGCCCTGGCCAAAGACCTGGCCACCCTGGGCGAACGCAAGATCACGGTGGGCCGCGAACTGACGAAACAGTTTGAGGAGGTCGCGCAGATGCCCGCCCATGCCATGCCCGACTGGCTGCGCGCCGACGCCCACCGCACACGGGGCGAGTTTGTCTTGCTGGTGCACCCGCTTCACACGGACCGGTCGGCAACAGGCCTGCCCGCCGAAAGCCTGCGGGTGCTAGACCTCTTGCTGGCGGAATTGCCGGTGAAATCGGCGGTGCGGTTGTGCGCAGAGATCAGCGGGCAACCCCGCAATGCGCTTTACCAAGCCGCGCTGGACCGCAAGACATCGGGCGTCAAAGGGCCGTCTGAGGCTGGCTGAAACCGGACCGACCACGGCCCTCGGATTCAACGGGCACCCGGACGCGACACGGGCGCGTCGTCGACCACCTCCGTGGCCTGCACATCCACCACATCGCCCGCGGGCGCCTGGCGCCCCGCGCCGGTCCACCGACCCTGCATGCCCTGCGAATAGCGCTGCGACTGCTCACGCATGCGCCCGAACATGACCATGGGTGCCGGCTTGCGCCCGGTGATCAGCGACCAGAGCGACACCGCCGCCACGACCACCAGCGCGGCGATCAGAAAACTGACCACGAAGATGGAGGCAGCCACCAGCAGCACCAGCTTGAGCAGGCCGGCGAACACGCGGTTCAGGAAAGCAGACAAATCGTTCATAAAGGAATGAGCCCTGGCGGGCGGCAAGAGTTCCTCTGCAAAAGGGGTTGCACGCAGGGTTTCGCGTCGATCAGACACCGCAGTTGGGGCCATTGTCGCCACTTGCAAGCCCGAACCGACGAACACCGGCCGAAAAGGCGTGCCGTGCCCGCGCACGCAACTTGCTTCATCGATCGGCGACACCGGTGGGCGGCGCGGGTCGGGCCCTGTCGCGGGATTGCAAGCGCCAGCCCATGCGCCGTGCCAAACTCCAGCGCCCCAGACCGGCGCCCCGCAGCAACGCCTCAAGGAGACGCTGCTGTCAGAAACCGGTCTTGTGGCGCTGATATGCTGAAATTCGCCTTCCGCTGGCCCCTCCTTTTCTTCCATGAAACGCGTTTACCAATATTTCTTTCGCGGCCTGATCACCTTCCTGCCGCTGGCGCTCACCGTCTACGTGCTGTATCTCTTCGTGGCCTGGACCGAGCGCAGCGCCATGGCGTTGATCCGGCCCATCATTGGCGATTTCTACATGCCGGGCCTGGGCATCGCGCTGGGCGCCTCGCTGATCGTGGCACTGGGCTTTCTGGTTTCGCTGCCGGTCACCTCGCGCCTGGTGTCCTGGGTGGAGCTGCCGTTCACCAACCTGCCGGTGGTCAAGAGCATCTACTCCTCGTTGAAGAACTTCGCCGACTACTTCTCGCCCCACGACAACGACGACGCGCAGCAGGTCGTGCTGCTCAACATGCCCGGACAGGAACTCGCCATCGTGGGGCTGGTCACCCGCCAGTCGCTGCGAGGCTTGCCGCGCGGCCTGGGTGACCTGGACGACCGTGTCGCCGTGTACCTGCCCATGGGCTACATGATCGGTGGCTACACGGTCTTTGTGCCACGCCAGTGGACCACCCCGATCGACATGACGGTCGAAGAAGCCATGCGCTCCGCGCTGATCGCTTTCATGGCCTCCAACAAAGCAGAGAAAACCTCATGAGCATCCGCCACCTCGACGCCCTCTTCTCGCCCGCCTCCATCGCCGTCTTTGGCGCATCCCTGCGCCCGGGCAGCGTGGGCGCGACCGTGTGGCGAAACCTCAGCAGCGACTACACAGGCAAGCTCTATCCGGTCAATCCGAAACACGCCACGCTCGATGGTGTGAAAACCTACGCCCGCGTGGGCACCCTGCCCGAAGCCCCCGAGCTCGCCGTGATCTGCACGCCGCCGGCCACGGTGGCGCCCATGATCGCGCAGCTGGGCGCACGCGGCACGCGGGCGGCCATCGTCATCACCGCCGGCCTGGACAAGACGCAAAAGCAGGCCATGCTGGACGCAGCGCGTCCCCACACGCTGCGCATCCTCGGCCCCAACTGCATCGGCATGCTCGCGCCCCATCTGGGGCTCAACGCCAGCTTTTCCCACATCGGCGCCACGCCGGGCGAGCTTGCTTTCGTCTCCCAGTCGGGCGCGCTGGTGACCGCCATGCTCGACTGGGCCGGCTCGCGCGGCATCGGCTTCTCCCACTTCGTCTCGCTGGGCGAACACGCCGACGTCGATTTCGGCGACATGCTGGATTTCCTCGGCAGCGACCCCAAGACCCGCGCCATCCTGCTCTACATCGAGAGCGTGGAGGAAAGCGCCAAGTTCATGTCGGCCGCGCGCGCCGCTGCGCGCAACAAGCCCGTCATCGTGGTCAAGGCGGGCCGCTCCGCCGCCGGCCAGGCGGCGGCCGCCTCGCACACCGGCGCACTGGCCGGATCGGACGCGGTGTTCGATGCCGCGATCGCGCGCGCTGGCATGCTGCGCGTGAACACCTTGCAAGACCTGTTTCTCGCCGCCGAAACCCTTTCGCGTTTTCGCGATGGACCATCGGGCGGCCTGATCGTGCTCACCAATGGCGGTGGCGCGGGCGTGATGGCCGCCGACGCCGCGGCCAGTGAAGGCGTGCCCCTCACCCCGCTGAGCCCCGCGGTGATGGCGCAGCTCAATGCGGTGCTGCCGGCCAACTGGTCGCACTCGAACCCGGTGGACATCATTGGCGATGCGCCCGGCGAGCGCTATGTCAACGCCCTGCAAGCCTTGAAAAGCGAAGCCGACAGCGCGGTGCTGTTCATTCAGGCCCCCACCGCCATCGTGCCCAGCACCGACATCGCCAACGCCTTGCTGCCTGCCGTGACGCAGGCGCCCCGCCGGGTGCTGGGCAGTTGGCTGGGCGAGGGAGCTGTGCAAGAAGCGCGCAACATCTTCCGCAAGGCCGGTGTGCCCGACTTCGACACACCCGAGGAGGCCGTGCGCGCCTTCGCGATGCTGCGCACCTACCGGCAACACCAGGAGGAATTGCTGCAGACACCCCCGGCCCGCAACACCGCACGCCCGGTGGACATGCCGCGCATCCGCGCGATTGTCGACCGCGTGATCGGCCAGGGACGCGAGTTGCTCACCGAGCCGGAGGCCAAGGAATTGCTGGACGCCGCAGGCCTGCCTGTGGTCCCGACGCGGGTGGTGAAAGCCGAGCCTGAACAGGCGGTGGCGGCCGCCCGCGACATCGGCTACCCGGTGGCGCTCAAGATCCTGTCGCACGCCATCAGCCACAAGTCCGATGTGGGCGGCGTACGCCTGAACATCGCCAGCGAAGCCGAGCTCAAGGAGGCCTGCGCCGCGATGCTGGCGCGGGTCCGCGAGTTGCGCCCGGACGCCGATGTGCAGGGCTTCACCGTGCAACGCATGGTCAAGCTCCGGCATGCCCACGAACTCATCATCGGCGCCAGCGTCGACCCGGTGTTCGGCCCGATCATCCTGTTTGGTCAAGGGGGCACGGCAGTGGAGGTGCTGGCCGATCGCGCGCTGGCCCTGCCGCCCCTGAACATGCCGCTGGCCTTGGCCCAGATCGAACGCACGCGCATCGCGAAACTGCTGCACGGCTACCGCGACGAGCCGGCCGCCGACATCGAAGGCATTGCGCAGATCCTGGTGTGCGTCTCGCAGCTGCTGGCCGACGTGCCCGAGATCGCCGAGCTCGACATCAACCCCCTGCTGGCCAACAACGAAGGGGCGGTGTCGCTGGACGCCCGCGTGCGCCTCTCGGCCCAGTGCCCGGCGGGCGCCCGGCATTTCGCCATCCAGCCCTACCCGCAGGCGCTGGTGGAAACCTGGCAATGGAACGACCAGCCCGTCACCCTGCGCCCGATCCGACCGGAAGACGAAGCCCAACACCTGCGCTTCCTCGAAGCCATGGACCCCGAAGACATCCGCCTGCGGGTGTTCCACAGCCGCCGCAGCATCGAACACAGCGAACTCGCCCGCCTCACGCAGATCGACTACGCCCGGGAGATGGCCTTCATCGCCACCCGCGCCACCGCCGAGGGCGGCGAAGAAACCCTGGGCACGGCGCGCGCCACCGTCGACCCCGACAACCTCATCGCCGAGTTCGGTGTGATCGTGCGCTCGGACACCCATGGCAGCGGCCTGGGCCACCGCCTGATGAGCAAGCTCATCACCTACCTGCGCGAGCGCGGCACGCAGCGGCTGGTGGGCGTGGTGCTGCGGGAAAACAAGGGCATGCTGGAACTTGCCCAGCGCCTGGGCTTCAAAGAAGAGGCCAACCCCAGCGACCCTGGGGACCACAACACCCGCTTCGTGTCCCTGGATCTGCAGCCTTCGCCACCGGCGGGCATCGGCAAAGGGGTGGCGGGTTCACCGGAGAGCCCCATGCGCCCACCCTTGCCACCTCCCGCCCGTCACCCTCCCCTGAACGCCGCACCCTGCTGCTCGGCGGCGCCGGCCTGCTGGCCGCATCAACCGCCCCCGGCTGGCTCAACCCCGCGCGGGCCCAGGGCGCCGCCCTCAACCCCACACCCGGCCAGACCGAAGGGCCGTTTTATCCCGAGCGCCTGCCGCTCGACCACGATTTCGATCTGCTGCGCAACGGCACCGGCCACTACCGCGCAGGCCAGGCCGCCTGGGTGGAAGGCGTGGTGACCGACACCCGGGGGGTGCCGGTGGCGGGCGCCGAAGTCGAGATCTGGCAATGCGACCAGGATGGCCACTACCACCACCCCCGCGACGGCGGTCGTGCCAACCCCGCTTTCCAGGGCTTTGGCCGGGTGGTGGTGGGCAAAGACGGCCAATACCGCTTCCGCACCCTGCGACCGGCCCCTTACAGCGGGCGCACCCCCCACATCCACTTCAAAGTGCGGCTGGACCGCGCCGAGCTGCTCACCACCCAGCTCTACGTGGCCGGCGACCCTGGCAACGAAAGGGACGGTCTCTGGCGGCGCCTGGGTCCGCAGGGACAGGCGGCCGTCACCGTGCCGTTTCTGCCTGACAGGGACGGCCTGCGCGCCCGGTTCCCCATTGTGGTCCAGGCGTAGCGTGCGCCCTTCTGGATGGGCACCGGGGCACCGGTGCCATGTCCCTCCAGATCCGTGGGCTCACGGCAGTCGCTAAGCTGCGCGCATGGATTCATTGACACAAATCGCACTCGGTTCGGCCGTCGGTGTGGCCGTGATGGGGCGGCGCACCGCTGTGTGGAAGGCCGCGCTGTGGGGTGCCATCGGCGGCACCTTGCCCGACCTGGACGTGGTGATCGACCACGGCAACCCGGTGCTCAACATGGTGCGCCACCGCGCCGAAAGCCATTCGCTGTTCTACCTCACCCTGCTGGCACCCTTGCTGGCCTGGGTGGCCGCGCGGTGCCACCGCCGCGCCGATGTCGGCCCGCACCCCGCCGCCGAACCTCAGGCCGTGCGCGTTGCAGGCGACTGGAGGCGCTACTACCGACGTTGGTGGCTGGCGCTGTGGCTGGTGCTCGTCACCCACCCCCTGCTCGACACCATGACCGTGTACGGCACGCAGCTGCTGGTGCCCTTCAGCCGCTATCCGTTTGGGGTGGGCAGCGTGTTCATCATCGACCCCGCCTACACCCTGATGCTGCTGGTCGGTGTCGGTGCCGCGCTGTGGCGGCGCAACGCCCGCGGTTTGCGCTGGAACGCGGTGGCGCTCACGCTGGCCACCCTCTACCTCGGCTGGAGCATGGTGGCCCAACACCGCGTGGCCACGATCGCTCGCGCGTCCTGGCCTGTGCCCGATGTGACCACAGGCGCCTTGCTGGTCACCCCGGCACCGTTCAACACCCTGCTCTGGCGGCTGGTGGTCACCACCCCCAACCAGTACTTCGAGGGCTACTACGCCTTCCTCGACCCCGAGCCCACCGTGCGCTGGACCGCCCACCCGCGCGGCGCGGACCTGATCGAACAACATGGCAAAGTGGACGCGGTGCGCCACATTGCGGCCTTCAGCCACGGCTTCTTCAAGTTGCAAACCAGCGCCGACGGCCACGTGCTGCTCACCGATCTGCGCATGGGCCAGGAGCCCGACTACTCATTCACCTTTGATCTCGGTGAGCCCGCGCAAGTGGGCACCGCACCGATCGGACAACAGCGCATGCGTGCCGACATCGGCAAGGCGCTGCCCTGGCTGTGGCAGCGCCTGCTGGGGCGCACGCAGACCACCCTGGCCGACGCCCGCCCTGCTGGCTGAGCGACGGCTCAGCGCTGCTGCAAAGCCAGCTGGGTGCCCAGACCGGCAAAAGCCGCCGCGAACCCGCGGCGCATCCAGGCCTGCACCCGTGCCGAGCCCATGACCGCCTGGCGGAACTGGTGGGCCAGCAAACCATAGCCCACGAAAACGGCAAACGTCATGGCCATGAACACGCCCGCCAGCAGCAGAAGGTGTGCCATGGGTGAAGCCGCGGTGGGACTGACAAACTGCGGCAGGAAGGCCAGGAAGAAGATCGTGAGCTTGGGGTTCAGGATGTTGAGCAGAAAGGCCTTGACGGCGATGGCCTTGCCCGACCGCTGAGTGGCTTCGCCATCGACCGCGAAAGCCGCCTTGTCTCGCCATGTCATCCAGGCGATATAGAAAAGGTAAGCCACGCCGGCGTACCGCAACACCTCGAACGCCAGCGCGCTGGTGTGCATCACCGCCGCCAGCCCAAAGATGGTCGCCAGCAAATGCGGCACGATCCCCGCCGTGCAACCCACCGCCGCCAGCACGCTGGCCCGCCGACCTTGCAGCAGCGCGGTGGACACGGTGTAGATCACGCCGGTGCCCGGGATCAGCACGACGATCAGGGAGGTGAGGAGGAAATTGACAGTGATCATGAGCGTTTGACCTTCGGCATCAGCAGGGGAAACCCCTTCTCTTCTCTTTTCCTATCTTCTCATCGAGGTCGCATCAACGGCGGCCTCGCGCCAAACGCCATCATAGATCCCGAGCCGGCACCCCGTGCGCCCCTGGCCCGGCGCGGCGACGGGCCCCCGCCCACCGAGCGAAGCGAGGAGAGCCCTGGACCATCCCGAATCACTGGCGAAGACCACCAGACCCACGATGGACACGCGCCTTCGCAGCGCGACCGATACCCAACCCCGACCGTCCCGGCTGGAATGTGGCTCTGACAACACATGCCGGTGCGGGGACGCGCCACTTCGGTGCACTGAAGCACTGCCCGGACCCGACAACTTGTACCATGCAACGAACGTGGGGAGCCCCCCAGCGCCAGCAGGATTGACGGTATCGCACTTCCCGACGGCAACCCAATCTTTGGAATCCAGCGAACATGAAAAAGACCCACTGGTGGCGATCGATCGCAGCGCTCACTCTGGGAACCCTGGCGTGCGGCGCACTCATCACATTCTGGCTGGTCCAACAACAGCAACAGCGCAATGACCGCATCGCCAGGGAGCAGTTGGAACTGGCCTCGAAACAAATCTGCGATGCCGTCATCCAGCGGTTTCAGCTCTACGAGTACGGAACCCGCGGATTCAGAGGCATGGTGGTCGCAACCCTGGACACTGGCCTGACCCGTTCGCAGGTTCAGGCCTACTCCCGCACCCGCAACGTCTACCTGGAGTTCCCAGGCTCGCGGGGTTTTGGCTACATCGAGCGCGTACGCAAATCCGAAACGGAAACCTACCTGGCACGCGCCCGGGCCGACGGCGCGCCCGACTTCAACATCAGGCAGCTCACACCCCACGACGACGAACGTTTCGTCATACGCTACATCGAACCGCTGGACAACAACCGGCAAGCGCAGGGTCTGGACATCGGATCGGAATCCAACCGCCGCAACGCCGCCTGGCAAGCGCTGCGCAACAACGAAGCCACCATCACCGCCCCCATCACCCTGGTGCAAGCCACGGGCGCCACGCTGCGTTCCTTCTTGCTGCTGCTGCCGGTGTACGACCCCAGGCTGCCCAGTTCCACCGAGCAGGCGCGCGAAGCCGCAGGACTGGGCTGGGCCTACACCCCCCTGGTGACCGACGAGGTTCTCGCCAGCCTGAATCTCAAGGAAGAGGCGATGCGCTTCACCTTGCAAGACGTCACCCATGCTGCCAATCCAGAGGTCTTCTACACCCACGAACACCAGGGTGCGGTACCGGTGCCGGGACTTGCAACGTCCTATCAACGCCGTGTGTTCGGGCGCGATTGGCGGCTCGATTTCCAGGCCTATCCAGGGTTCGTTGCCCAACTCAACCTCACGCCTCCGGCCACGGTCGGCACCGTGGGCACGCTGGTCACCGCGCTGCTGGCCGGACTGCAGGCGCTTTGGCTGGTAACCAGGCAACGCCGCCGTGAAGTGGCCGAAACCAACGCCCTGCTGGCCACCATCGTGGAAAGCGCGAGCGACGCCATCATCAGCGAATCCATGGACGGCAACGTGCTGTCCTGGAACAAGGCCGCCGAGAACATGTTTGGCCTGAGTCGCGAACAGGCCATCGGCCAGCCCTTCGAGCGGCTCTTGCTGCCACCCGGGCGCCGCCGTGAAGACGACGACATGTTGCAACTGGCCGCAACACAAGGGACGACCACGTCCGTCGAAACCACGCGCCTGCACCAGGATGGCCATCCCATCGACATCAGCATGACCGTGAGCGCCATCCGCGACGCCGCAGGCCGCATGACGGGCGCAGCCAAGCTGCTGCGAGACATCTCGGAACGCAAACAACACGAACAAAACCTGCTGCGGCTCAACGCCGAGCTGGAAGACCGCGTGCACGAGCGCACACAGGCGCTGGACGAGGCGCGCCGCTTCCTCATGACCGTGCTCGACTCGGTGCCGCTCATGATCGCCTACATCCGCCAGGACGGCCACTGCCGCGTCGCCAACCAGGCGTTTGCCCAGGCATTGGGCATCACACCGGAACAAGCCGGCGGAAAGGCCTGGCACGACCTGCTGCCACAGGCGGTGCACCAGGTCGTGGCGCCAGAGATCAACCGGGCCTTGGGTGGTGAAGCCAGGCAGTTCGAATTCGTCATGCCCGAGCGCGGTGAACGGCAAAACCGGGACCTCTCCACACAGCTCATCCCGGACCTGGACCAAGACCGCGTGGGCGGTTTTTATCTGATTGCCCAGGATGTGAGCGAGCTCAACAGCCAGCGCCGCAAGCTGGAGCAGTCGCTCAAGGAACAAGGCGACGAACGCCTGCGGCTGCAGAGCATCATCCAGGGCACGGGCGCGGGCACCTGGGAGTGGCACGTGTCCACTGGCGCGATGCGGATCAACGAGGAGTTGGCCAGGCAGTTGGGATACACGCGCGCGGAACTGGAACCCACCACCGAGCAGACCTGGATCGCCCACATGCACCCCGACGACCTGTTGACCGCCCGCCAGCGCATCGAACAGCATTTCGCCGGTGAGCTGCCTCTTTACGAGAGCGAATACCGCATGCGCCACCGCGACGGCAGTTGGGTCTGGGTGCTCTCGCGAGGACAGGTCATCACACGCGGCGAGCAGGGCAAGCCGGAATGGATGTTTGGCACCCACCTCGATATCCAGCGGCGCAAGATGGCAGAGGAGCGCCTGCGCGACAGCGAGATGTTTCTGGAGCGCGTGGGCAAGGTGGCCGGTGTCGGCGGCTGGCGGCAGGGTCTGGCCGATCAGTCACTCACCTGGACCAACCAGACGCGCGTCATCGCTGGCGTCGGCCCCGAATACACGCCCGAGATCGCCAATGCCATGGACTTTTATCCGCGCGTGGTGCATCCCGTGCTCAATGCGGCCATCCAGAACACGATTGACACCGGCCAGCCGTTCGACCTGGAGTTGCCCTTCATCACCGCACTGGGCGAACACCGGTGGGTGCGGTCGGTGGGTGAAGCCGAATACGATCCCCGCTCCAACGCCGACACGCCCGTGGCGCTGGTGGGCGCCCTGATGGATTTCACCGAGCGCCACGCGGCGGCCGAATCCCTCAAGCGCGCCCAGATCGAAGCGGAAGCTGCCAACCACAGCAAAAGCGCCTTTCTGGCCAACATGAGCCATGAGATCCGCACCCCGCTCAACGCGGTCCTTGGGGTTTTCTATCTGCTGGCCGACACGCGCCTGGACGCCAACCAACGGCGCCTGCTGAGCAAGGCGCAACTGGCGGGTCGCTCGCTGCTGGGCATCGTCAACGACGTGCTGGACCTGGCCAAGATCGAGTCGGGCGAGCTTCTGCTGACCAACGAGCCCTATGTCCTGGCGGATCTCCTGGGCGAGCTCGAATCCATTTACGAGCCGCAGGCCACCAAAAAGAAGATCGCCTTTCATCTGGCCATCGATGACCAACTGCCCCCTTGGCTGATCGGTGACGCGCAGCGGGTGCGCCAGATACTGACCAACCTCATTGGCAACGCCTTGAAGTTCACCGAATCCGGTCACATCGAACTCCTCGCCGAGCGCCACACCAAACACAACGCCCACTGGCTGAGGCTTCGCGTGAAAGACACCGGTCTTGGCATCCCGCAGGAGGTTCAGGACAAGCTGTTCAAGCCCTTCATACAGGCCGATGCCACCACCACGCGCCAGTTCGGCGGCACAGGCCTCGGGCTGTCCATCGTGCGTCAGTTGAGCGAGGCCATGGGTGGCCATGCGGGCCTGCTCAGCCAACCGGGGGAAGGCAGCGAATTCTGGGTTGAACTGCCACTCCAGGAGGCTGGCAAGGATGCCCAGACCGGCGGCAGTGCCCTGACCGAACCATTGGAAATTGTGGTGGTCGGCGACGACCCGTCGGACCGCGCGGCCACGGCCGCGCTGGTGCGCTCCCTGGGCTGGCGCGTCACCGAACTCGGGTCCGGCCAGGCGCTGATCGACCACTTCACCGAATGCCTGGACACCGGCGCGAACATGCCCGATGCCCTGGTGGTCGATGCGCACATGCCCGACCTCGATGGTCTGCAAGCGCTGAACAGGCTCAGGCAGCTTCTCGGCGAGCAGGGTGTACCGGCGGCGCTCGTGGTATCCAGCCCAGATCACACGCCGATCGAAGACGCAACCGCGGCTGCCGCGGCAGACAAGTGGCTGTCCAGGCCGCTGGAGATTTCCACCCTGTTCAATGCCGTCAGCGAAAGCATCGTGGAACGCGAGGGCGACACCACCAAACTGCTGCAGAACACCAAACTGGTCGACTTGCACGCTCAGTGGCTGACATCGATCTCGGTGCTTCTGGTGGACGACAGCGAGGTCAACCTGGAGATTGCCCAACGCCTGCTGGAAAAGTACAGCGCCACGGTGTGGACCGCGTCCAATGGACTGCAGGCCCTGGAGGTCCTGGGCAGCCACCTGGGCCAGATCGATGTGGTGCTGATGGACATTCAGATGCCGGTGATGGATGGCCTGGAGGCCACCCGCAGAATTCGCCAGGCATCGGATTTGTCGAAGATACCGGTGATCGCGTTGACCGCGGGGGCCCTGGTGCAGGAGCGCGAAAGAGCCCTCAAGGCGGGCATGAACGACTTCCTCACCAAGCCTTTGGAGGCCGAGTCGATGATCCGCTGCGTGCGACGCCATGTCGAACTGGCGCGCGGCGAGGCCCTGCCCATGGTGCGCGCCATCAGCCCCCAAAAGCACCACGCCCCGTGGCCCCAGGTGCAAGGCATCGACGCCGAGAGCGCGGCCGCGCATCTGGACAACGACGTGAAACTGTTTGCCAAAATGCTCGGCTGGATTGAGAGGGATTTCGCCGATATCGCGGCTTTGGACACCCTCGAACGCGTGGTCGCAGTGATAGACCAGGACGCGGCACGCGGCGCCTTGCGAGAGCGCTTGCACAAGCTTCGAGGCAGTGCGAGCACCCTCGGCGCAAAACAGGTGCATGCGCGGGCGTCCCTCGCAGAAGCCGCCCTCGTCGGCCACACTGGGGAGGAGGCCGAACTGTTGCTGAGGCTGAGCGACGCGCTGCGGCAGTTGGTGGCAGCCAGTCAACCGCTGATTGCTGAGGAACTGGGCCCTGGGGCCGAGGCCTCGATGAGCGACGAATCGGCCTCAGGCGCGACGCCTGCGGGGAGGGAAACGCTGGAAGCGCTGGCCGACCTGTTGCGCCTGCAGGACTTTGAGGCGCTCGACATGCTCGAGGAGCACCAGGGGGCGCTGGCGGCGGCGCTGGGACCCGACACCTTCCTGAACCTGTCCGACGCCATCGAAAAACTCGATTTCCACCGCGCACTGAGCGTGCTGGAAGGGCATCACCGGCACTGATGCGCCGGGTGCCCCTCAGACCATCAACAATGTCAACGCGATGATCACCAGGCCGATGCCCAGGTTCACGCCCACCCAGGTGCGAATGGACGCCAGGGCGGCGCCCCCGGCGGCCCAGTCGCTGAGTGCCACGGCCTTGCCCAGGCGCTTGAAGAGGGCAAATCGGATGTGGCCGAAAATGGCCATCATCACCAGGCCCAGCGTGGCCATCAGGGTCCAGTCCAGCGGCATGTTGAAACCCAGGCCGGCCTGAACCGACTCCTTGGCCACGCGCCCGATCATCCACAGCCCGCTGGCCAGAATCACCACGATGGCCACCAGCACCGCAGCGAAGAAGCGTTGCAAGGCGGCGTGCATCAGGCGGATGCGCTGCGGTGGCTCCAACGATAGCGCCGCAGGACGCAGGAAGAAATGGGCGAAGACCATGCCGCCAATCCAGACCACGACGGCCAGCAGGTGGGCGAGTTTGAGGGCGGCGAAGATCATGGTGATGGGGTCTCGGTAAGGGGTCGTGAAAAGAGATCGCGAAAAAAGATCTGGGCGGATTCCGTTGCCTCGGCTAGACGTTGCTCAAGACGCCGTCCACGCGGCGCTGCACCCGGTAGGGCGGCAGCCCTTGCAGCATACGCCGACCATAGGCCTGGCGCAGCAGGCGCGCGTCGTAGCAGACCACCACCGCCTCGTCGGACTCGGTGCGCAGCGCGCGGCCCGTCCATTGCAGCAGCCGCGCGCCGGTGGCCGGCACCACCAGCTCGCTGAAGGGGTCGCGGCCCTGGGCCTTGAGCCAGTCGGCCCGGGCCTGGCCCACCGGGTCGCTGGGCGAGGCAAACGGCAGCTTGGTGATGAACACCCATTCACACAATTCACCCGGCAGGTCCAGCCCTTCGCCGAAGGATTGCAGACCGAACAAGATCGACGCTGCGCCGTCGGCCACGCGTTCGGCATGGCGCTTGATCAGCAGCGTGCGCGAGGCTTCGCCCTGCACCAGTATCTTGTCGCGCAGCGCGCCGTGCATGCCGCGCTCCAGCAGATCTTGCGCGCGGCGCATCAGCGCCCTGGAGGTGAACAGCACCAGCGCCCCGCGCTGCACCTGCGTCAGGTCTTCCATCAACGCATCGAGCATCTCGCGCGAGTAGCCGTCCACGTCTTTCGGGTCGGCCCGGGTCTGCACCACGATCAGCCGCCCTTGCTCGGCGTGGTTGAACGGGCTTTGCACCTCGCGCACGCGCACCGCGTCGTCGTAGACCAGGCCGGACTCATGCAGGAAATGGTCAAAACTGCCGCAGGTGGTGAGCGAGGCCGAGGTCGCCACAGCGGCGCGCACCTTGGTCCACAGGTGGTTGCGCAGCAGGCTGCCCGGCTGCAACGGGCAGGCGTGGGCCGTCAGCGCGACCAGGCCGTTGTGGATGCCCGCCTCCAGCCATTTGGCCAGCGGCGCCTGGCCATCGATGGGTTCTTGCAGCCACAGCTCGGCCGTGGCCTGCAGGTGTTGCAGGCGCGGGGCGAGCACGCCCAGGCGGCTGTAAAGCTTGGCGCAGCGCGCCGCGTCCCCCGGGTTGTCGCGCGCATTGGCCTTGAGCTGGGTGGCCAGGGCCTCCATCACCTTGAGCAAGGCGCTGGCGCGCGTGTGCAACTGGGCGACGGACTCGGTCCATTCGGGCGGCAACACGCCGCCCTCGAAGCGCTCCACCACCGGCGCGTTGGCGTTGTGGTCGAAGCCGCTACGCGAGGGTGAGATTTGGGGTGCCCGGGCAGCGCGACCGGTGAGCTGATCCCACGCGGGCAAGGACCCGATGCGGGCCATGGCAAGGCGGGCCAGTTCACCTTGCGCGGCTTTGAGCTCCCGCGCAAAAGCAGCCACATCGATGCCCGGTGTGTGGGCCAGGGCGCCGGCCACCTCTTCCACCGCGCGCGGCAGCCGGTCAAGCCATTGGCTGCGCATCAGGTCCATGCTTTCGGTGAACTGCCCCTGGGCCACGGCGCCCAGGTGGTGCGCTTCGTCGAACACCAGGTAGCAGTCTTTCGGGTCGGGCAGCGCGTGCAGCCCCAGCGTGGACAGCAACAGATCGTGGTTCACCACGATCACCTGCGATTGCGCCAGCCGCGCACGCGCCTGGTAGTAGCTGCAGCTGTTGTAGCTGGGGCAATGGCGCGCGGTGCAGGTGTGGCGCTCGGCGGCCACCGGGCTCCAAAGCTCGCCGTCTGGCGGGTCGTCCAGGCGGTCACGATCGCCGTCCCAGGCACCGCTGTCCAGCGCCACACCCCATTGCGTGTACTGCGCGGCGCGTTCGGTCCATCGCTCGGCGGCGCGCGCGCTGGCCGCGGCGTTGGCCACCGCCTGCGATGCCAAGGCATCGGGCGAGCTGCTGGCGCTGTCGCTGGCCTCATCGGTGTCAAACAGATCGGCGCTGGCCGCGTCGCCTCCGCTCAGCTGATCCAGCTTGAGGCGGCACACATACCGGCCCCGGCCTTTGGCCAGCGCAAAGGTGAACGATTGAGGCAAAGCCGCCGAGAGCGCCGGCAAATCCTTGGCCATGAGCTGCTCCTGCAGCGCCACCGTGGCCGTGGAGATGATCACGCGCTTTTGCTGGGCCAGCGCCAAAGGAATCACCGAAGCCGCGTACGCCGCCGATTTGCCCACGCCCGTGCCCGCCTGCACCACGGCAATGGCCCGCTCGCTGGCGGGCGGCGGCACCGCCGCCCCCGCGTCGTCGGTGGGCCAGCTCACCACGCTGAGGGTTTCGGCAATGTGCGCGGCCATCTCCCGCTGGCCGGGTCGAGAACGAAAGCCGCTGGAATGGGCCACCAGGTGGTCGAACGCGGCCAGCGAAAGCGCCTCGCGGGCCAGGGGACCGCTGGGCGGCTGGGCGGGTTTGGCGTCGGGGGAAAGGGTGTCGGTGTCGGTGGTCATGCCAGTGGGTCGGAAGCGCAAGCAGCGCCCGCGAAGGACGATTGTCACCGAGGTGGTCACGGCGCTCTTTGATCGGGGCGTTTCTCAGTGCGGCCCTGGCGAGGCACAGGCCTACCTCCAAAGGGGGAAACCGTGGTGCTAAGGCGCGCCTATGGCTATACTTTCCGCTCTCTTATTTCAGGGGAAACCCGGGGAGGCGCCTACAAATGAAACATTTAGTCGTCATATTGACGCTTGCGGCAGCGGCCTTGGCCCATGCCGACGACAACGACACCATCCGCATCTGCGACGACAGCGGCTGTTCGGACCGCCCGAAGAACTCGGCCACCTTCCAGGTCGAGCCGGAAGACCCCGTGCTGGAACAGCGCCGCGCGGCGCTGGAAGAACTGGCCCGAAACGACCCCCGCGCCGCATGGGACCTGGGCCTGCGCTACTTCCGCGGCGATGGCGTGCGGCGTGACCCCTACCAGGCCTTGCAGTGGATGCGCGATGCGGGCGAGCGCGGCGTGGTCGAGGCGCAGCTGGCCGTGGGGCGGTTTTACCTGATGGGCCTGGAAGAAATGGGCTCCGACCCCGCCGAGGCCGAGACCTGGCTGTCGATGGCCGCCTCCAAAGGCAACAAGGAAGCGCGCAAGCTGCTCAAAGAAGCCCAGGCCGCGAAAAAAACCGAGCAATCGCTGTACCAATGGCGTGAAGCCCACCGAAAATCCTGGTACGGCTACTGGTACAGCGGCTACCCCTACTACTGGACCTGGGGTCCACGCGGCTGGTACTACCGCTGACGAACGCCGTGGCCGCCCCCGTTCCCTGTCCCCCATTCCTCGTTTCAATCCATCCCTTTTCCGACCCTAGAGAAAGCAGACACCGATGACACGCTTCACCCCCTCCCTCCGTTGGGCCGCCCTGGCCGCCTCTCTGGCCCTGGCTGGCTGCGTCACCCCTGGCGGTGGCATCATTTCAACCGGTGGCAACTCCACCGCGGCCTCCGGCTCGGCAGGCGGCTCCACCAGCGTGGGCGCCAACAGCTCGCTGCAGCGCTGCGACGCGCCCCTGGGCACGCTCGCCGTGGACGATGGCCGCGGCAAGGAATGGTGGGGCAGCTTCGGCGCGGAAACCAAGGTCACCTCGATCGAGCCGCTCATCCGCCTGGCCGTGCAGCAGTCCAACTGCTTCGTGATCACCTCCATCGGCAACAACCGCACCGAGAGCAAGATCTCCGCCATCACCGACAAGCAGCGCAATTCGGGTGAGTTCCGCGCCGGGTCCAAGCAGCAAAAAGGCCAGCGTGTGGCGGCCGATTACTACCTCGAACCCGCCGTCATCATCGACAACGAGTCCACCGGCCAACTGGCCGCCTCCCTGGGTGGCCTGCTGGGCTCGCGCAACCGCAACCTCGGCGCGCTGGCCGGCGGCCTGGAAAGCAAGGCGTCGGTCGTGACAATGACGCTGCTCGACATCCGCTCGGGCGTGCAGATCGCGATCTCCGAAGGCAACGCCACTGCCACCAACTACGGCGCGGCCCTGGGCGTGTTTGGCCCCAGCGCCGGCGGCGCCCTGAGCGGCTTCTCCCGCACGCCAGCGGGCAAAGCCACGGTGGCGGCCTTCACCGACGCCTACAACAACATGGTGATCTCCCTGCGCAACTACAAGGCGCAGGAAGTCAAAGGCGGTCTGGGCAAGGGCGGTCAGCTCAAAGTGGGACAGTAACTGGGCCCCACGCGCCACCTGCGGCGTTGCCCACAGGGGCAATGCCGATGGGCAGGCACCACAGACAAAAAGGTCTCCCATGGGAGACCTTTTTTTTTGCGCTACCGGGCTGGTGAAACTCAGCGGGCGGTGCCGCGCAGACGCTCAATGAAGCCGGCGCACATGAGTGAAAACGGCTTGTCGCTTTGCGAGCATGGCCACTTCAACCGCTTCTTTCAGCGGGCCATTTCTCTGTACGCGGTTTCTCCAGGGGTGGACAGCGGGGGTCCGGCCTGAGCGTCTGCCAGATGTTGTTCGATGGACTTTCGCATCGCTTCGGAGAGGCTGAGTTCGGTGAGCGACATGGGCTCGTGGCGAAAAGCCAGCGTCTCCCCGTCTTTGGCGATATAGGTCTGGACAGGGTACCCTTGCTCGCCGTTTCGGGCACAGTGCGCCACCACAGCGGCACAGGTTTGATCAAGGTTCGCGGGATCCAGCCTCGAGAGGACCTCCGGGCCAAGCAGCGCCTTGGCTCGAGCCAGCGCCGCCTGAGTCAACGGATCACATCCCCCCTTGTCACTGGACGCCGCCATTGAAGGCAAGGCCGTTTGATGGGTGTCGCTAGAGGCGCGCGCGCGGGTATCAAAGTCGGCTGAAAAGTCCACCCGCCTACCCGCGTGTGGACCTTTGTCCATGGGAACTGCATGACCAACGAGCTGGAATGACCCGTCAGCGTGGCGCTCAATTTCAATGTCAGCAGACTGAACCCGATCCCAATCGATGTTCTGGTGAAGCGAGGAACCCTCGCGGGTGTTCAGGACCGCCCAGGTTTCGGGGTAGTACTCGTTGTAGGTGGTGTTCCTCGCTGTAGATGGGTGAAGTGCGGCGTAGTAGCTGGCGCCTTGAGCGTTCGCCTGGCTATCAAACGTCCGCCACTCGGCGGCCGGATCACTGGACCGCCGAGTCGCGATGTCGACAACCTTACCCGTTGCCGAAGCGGTGGCGTCGAGAGTCGATTGAATGGATGCACCCGACCACATGGTCCCGCCCAGTTGCTTGGCGACGATGTATTCGGTGGTGATGGCCAAGCCTTCGCCATCGAGCCCAAGCGTTTTGGCCTCGTCTGGGGTTTGGGCTCTTCGGCTTTGGTCCTGCAGAACGGCGTGACCCCTTCGTGACCGAGCATCGACACAAACTTGTCTCGGTACACGGGGTCCACCGCTTCGCCCAACGAATTTATGGCGGGAAGCAAGCCGCTGCCAATATGAATGTCTCCATCGCCAGGATCGAAGTAAGCCGAGCGAGGATTGTCGGTATCCAGCCTGACGTGGTCGCCCCGGGCTTCCAGCTGCGTCAGGAGATCCACCAGAAAAGGGGACTTGTTGACTTGCTCAAGAATCGCAGGAAAAGCCGGTTGCGCTTTGAATTCAGCCGAAAACACCGACTCGGGTACACGAGGAGCGCTTGCCATGGTTTGGGGTATGGTGACGCGTCAACAGAACTGAAATCAAAGGGCTCCGAGTTGGCCGAACAGCGTTTCCACCGTTCCGTCGCCATTGATACTGGCTGTCAGTTCCACAGGAAAGCGCCTGATTTCCATTGCCGGAAACATCGCGGTTCCCCATCGGATGCGTGGTCTTTCCTCGGGTGCGCACCGGCGGCGGAGAGATGGGCAGCTCGCCGGGGCTTGCTGCCGGGACGACGGACTTGCTCCGTGTCTGCTCGGCGATGAAGTCGACCTGCTTTCCTGGCGCTCCCAAGAGGGCGATCAGATCGTCGGCGCTCAGATCCGTCAAGCCTTTGGGGCTGCCTCCGACAGCGCTGAAACTGAATGCACCACCGGACTGCACGCGCGCCAAATCCAACCTCAACACCCCAAAATCCAGCACCTCACGCTGCACACCGGCCTTGAGGGGGCTGGGCGCTGAGGATCGCTTGTGCGGGCCGAACCACGCTTGCAGCGCCGCATCCGTGTAGAAGTCGGACCGAAGCATCCGCTCGGATTTCAGAGCGGCAATCAGTTGCGCAACGACATGCTTGGCGCTGGGAACGGTCTGGTTCATGGTTCGGAGGGTGGACGCAGCAGACGAGGGCAAAGGGGCTGGCGACGTGGCGGTGGCACAGGCACTCAACAAGCCAACAGACACCAAGACGGTCGGGCAAAAGGTCCGGCTGCTGAATCGCATGGAGTGGCCTTAATGTAGTTCCAAAGAATTCAGTTTAGCAGATGTCCATAGGTTGCAACTGCAGGACTGGCTGCGCGCTTGTCACCCATACGCGCAAGCCCACAGCCACCGCGTCAACGCTCACCGCGCAACCGCTCGATCAGGCCGTTGAGCTCGTCGAGCGAGCCAAACTGGATCGCCACCTCGCCCATTTCCTCCAGGCGCCCGTGGCGCTTCACCCGCTTCTTGATGCGCACCTCGACATCGGCGGTGAGCAGGTCGGAGAGCTCTTCCTCCACCCGTCGAATGTCGCGCGACTTTTCCTTCTTCATCTTCTGGGGGGCGAGCGCAAACTCGGCGCCCAGTTTCTTCACCAGCGTTTCCGCCTCGCGCACCGAGAGTTTCTTGGTGGCGATCTGGTTGCCGGCGGTGATCTGGGTGGCGCGGTCCAGTGTGAGCAGGGCCCGGGCGTGGCCCATGTCAAGGTCGCCGGCCATCAGCATGGTCTGCACCGGCTCGGCCAGCTGCAACAGGCGCAGCAGGTTCGAGGCCGCGCTGCGCGAGCGGCCCACGGCCTGGGCCGCCTGCTCGTGAGTGAGCCCAAACTCTTTCACCAGGCGTTGCAAACCCTGGGCTTCTTCCAGCGGGTTCAGGTCTTCCCGCTGCATGTTTTCGATCAGCGCCATGGCCGCGGCCGCTTCGTCGGGCACGTCCCGCACCAGCACCGGCACGGTGTCCAGCCCGGCCAGCTTGGAGGCGCGGAAGCGCCGCTCGCCCGCGATGATCTCGTACTTGCCCGCGTTGTCGCCACCCTTGAGCTCGCGCACCAGAATCGGCTGCATCACGCCCTGCGACTTGATCGACTCGGCCAGCTCGTACAACGCCCCCTCGTCCATGCGGGTGCGCGGCTGGTATTGGCCGGCAACCAGCTCGGTCACCGGCAAGCTTGACGGCAACTGGGCGGCGCGCCCCGTTTCCTGCGCATCGGGAGACGACGCATCGACAACTTTGGGGCCCAGCAGGGCTTCGAGTCCGCGGCCAAGGCCTTTGGGTTTTTTGGTTGCCATGGTCAATGGGCTTTCGTTTCGTTGGTTTGGATCAGGGAGCGGAGCAGGTCGTGGCCCATGGGCCAGTCACCCAGCCCGGTCTCGGCGTTGATGTGGCCGGCATTGCCCAGGTCGGTGAATGCCGCGCCCCAGGCGGTGGCGAGGGCCTGCGCCCGCTCAAAACCGCAATAGGGGTCGTCGCGGCTGCCGACCAGACGGGCGGGAAACGGCAGCCGGTTCAGCGGCACGGGCGACCAGCTGGGCAGGACTTCCCGCAGTGCCTCCCGCTCGGGATCGCCCGGCCCCACCAGCAAGGCGGCCATGACGCGGTGGGTGTTGCGCGAATGCGATGCCCAGGCCGCCGTGAGAATGCAACCCAGGCTGTGCGCCACGAGCACCACCGGGCCGTCGCTGGCCAGAATGGTCTCTTCCAGCTGCGCCATCCAGTCGCCCCGGCGCGGGTGCATCCAGTCGTGCTGGTCGACACGGCGGTAGCCATATTGTTTTTCCCACAGGCTTTGCCAGTGGTCTGGGCCGCTGTTTTGCCAGCCGGGCAGGAGCAGAACGTTTTCGGGCTTCATGGTCAAAAAAAAGGAAGGTGGGGTTCGGTGTGGCAGTTTGCGCCCAACGCTTTCATCCCAACCTCACCGCAGAGCCGGCTTGGCCGGGCTGCCGGTGGGGTCCCCCTGTCAGGGGGAAAACGGGAAGCGGCGCAGGAGGGTCTACATTTTCTTCACGCGCTCGACCATTTCGGCGGCAAAGGCGAGGAACGCCTGGCTACCCTTGGCGGCGGGATCGAACACCACGCCCGGCAAACCGTAGCTGGGGGCCTCGGCCAGACGCACATTGCGGGGGATCACGCTGTCGAACACCTTGTCGCCAAAGTGGGCCTTGAGCTGGTCGCTGACCTGCATCTGCAGGGTGATGCGCGGGTCGAACATGACGCGCAACAGGCCGATGATCTGCAGGTCGCGGTTGAGGTTGGCGTGCACCTGCTTGATGGTGTTGACCAGATCGGTCAGGCCTTCCAGCGCGAAGTACTCGCACTGCATGGGCACGATCACGCCGTGGGCACTGCAAAGGCCGTTGAGCGTGAGCATGGACAGCGAGGGCGGGCAATCGATCAAAACGAAGTCGTAGTCGTCGGCCACGGCGGCCAAAGCGCTCTTCAGCCGCTGGTCGCGGTGTTCCAGCCCCACCAGTTCCACCTCGGCGCCAGCCAGTTCGCGGTTCGCCCCGAGCACGTCAAAGCCGCACTGGTCGGCCTTGACCACGGCCTCGGCCACCTGCGCCGATTCCAGCAAGACGTCGTAAACCGACAGCGCCATGGCGCGTTTGTCCACGCCAGAGCCCATGGTGGCGTTGCCCTGGGGATCGAGGTCGACCATCAGCACGCGCTGGCCTATCTTGGCCAGGCCGGCGGCCAGGTTCACTGTGGTGGTGGTCTTGCCCACCCCACCCTTCTGGTTGGCCACGCAAAAGATCTTCGCCATCAAAGGTTCTCCTCCACAACCAGGGGCTGCGGCTGCAACGGGCCGCGCTCGGCCACAAGTTCTTGTTCAAACGGGGGGTCGGCGCACGCCTCAAGGTGGCGGCACAGGGCGCCCAGGGCCTGGTCGATCAGGTCCCGACAAGGCGGCGCCTGGGCCAGCGCCGGTGCGTCGAGCGCGCTGGCGGTGACGGGAATGCGCAGACAGGCACCTTCCACCAACACGGCGGCCATGGTGCACAGGATTTCCCGCAAGGCTTCGTCGGCATGCACAGCCCGGTGCGAGGGGTTGAGCACCGCGACCGGCTTGCCGGCAAACGGGGGGTGTCCCACCAGCCAGTCCAGCGCGTTCTTGATCGTCCCCGTGACCCCATGGGCGTATTCGGGGCTGGCGATCACGATGGCATCGGCCCGGTCCACCGCGGCCCACAGGCGGCAAACAGGCTCGGGCGGCGCGGACTCGGTGTCGGGGTTGAACAGCGGCAGCGCGCCCAAACCGTCGTGAATGCACAGCGCCACCCCAGGCGGCAGACGCAGGCCCATGGCCTGCAACAGGGCACGGCTGCGGGATTGCTGGCGCAAGCTGCCGCACAAAGCCAGCAGGCGAACCGGCGCCGCAGGCGTGGCGCGGGTATTCGGCCCGGCCACAGGGGAGGCAAGAGGCTCGGCGCTCACTTGGACAAGGCCAGCTTCAGGCCAAAGCCGATGAGCGACGCCCCGGCGAGCTTTGACAGCCCGCCCGACACCCGGCGGTTGGCGCGCACGCGCTCGGCCAGCAAGTGGGTCATGGGCACCACGACCAGGCCGTAGAGAAAGCCCAACCCGGCCACGGTGGCGGCCATGGCGCCGAAAGTGACCAGGCCGCGAGAGTGCACCGGGTCGATGAACAAGGGGAAGAACGCCATGTAGAACACGATGGCCTTGGGGTTGAGCAAGGTGATGGTGAACGCCTGGCGAAAGAAATGATGGGGCTTGAGGGCAATGGGTGGCTGGCTGCCCGGCTTGCTGAGCAGCATCTTGAACCCCAGCCAGACCAGATACGCCGCCCCCAACCACTGGGCCAGGTGAAACGCCGCCGGGTAGGCGGCCAGCAGCGCTGCCACGCCCGCGAGCGCCGCCCAGATCAAAACCTGGTCCCCCACGATGATGCCCAAGGTGGCGGCAAACCCGCCCTTGACTCCCCCTTGACTGGTCGACGCCACAATGGCCAAGTTGCCCGGGCCGGGAACCAGCATGAAGAGAACAATGGCGGCGACGAAAGCGCCGTAATCAGCGATGCCAAACATGGTGAAAGCCTTGGGAGTGAGGAGCGAGTTTACGTGAGGCTTCACCCGCCAGCGCACCGCCCGGCCCCACCCCGGCAAAAACCACCCTCAACAGACGCTCAGGCAGGGTTCGGACGCATCCAGACAATGCACCGCTCGGCATCGAGGCCGGGCACCTGCAGCTGTTCCACGTGAAACACCGCCACCGTTGGCGGCAAGGCCGCCAGCTCCTCTTCGGGGTGCTTGCCCTTCATGGCCATCCAGACGCCGCCCGGCTTGAGGGCGGCACGGGACCAGGCGGTGAAATCCACCAGCGAGGCAAAGGCCCGCGAGCAGACCACGTCGAAGCCCCCGCCCTGCTCCGCCGTCAGCGTCTCCACCCGCGCGTGCACACCGCGCAGATTGGGCAGCTTGAGCGTGGCAGCCGCCTGTTGGATGAAGGCCGCCTTCTTGCCCACCGTGTCCACACAGCTCACATCGATCTGCGGGCAAACGATGGCGATCACCACCCCTGGCAGCCCACCGCCCGAGCCCACGTCCAGCAAGCGCACCGGCTGGATGTCGGTCTGGCGGCGCAGCGGCCCCACGGCAGCGAGGCTGTCGAGCAGGTGGTGGGTCAGCATTTCGGCCGGGTCACGCAGGGCCGTGAGGTTGTAGACCTTGTTCCACTTCTGCAGCAGCGCCAGGAAGTCGAGCAACTGCGACACCTGGGCCTCTTCCAGCGCCAGCCCCAGGCTTTGCAGCCCGTCCATCAACGTGGTGCGGCTCATGCGGCGGCTTCGCCTTCGGTGGCTGCCGCCGGCAGGGAGGCAAAGCCCTTGAAGCCGCCCTTCTTCAAATGAATGAGCAACAGGGAGATGCTCGCGGGCGTGATGCCGGAAATGCGCGCGGCCTGCCCCAGCGTTTCGGGCCGGTGCTTGGCCAGTTTCTGGCGCGCCTCGAATGACAGGGCGGTGACCTGCAAATAATCGAGATCGGCCGGCAACCGGAGCCCTTCGTAGTGGGCGGCGCGCTCCACCTCGGTGCGCTGGCGGTCGATATAGCCGGCGTACTTGGCCGCGATCTCCACCTGCTCCACCACCGCGTCGTGCGCCTCGCCAAGGGTTTCACGTGAAACATCCGGGTGCATGTGCTGCCGGTCGTTCATGGCCATCAGGGCAGCGTAAGTCACGCCCGGTCGACGCAACAGGTCAAACAGGTTGTGCTCGTGCTCGATGGCCTTGCCCAACACCCGCTCGCTCTCGGCCGCCGGCAGGTTGCGCGGATTCACCCAGGTGGTCTTCAGGCGTTCTGTTTCACGTGAAACAGCATCGCGCTTGCGGCAGAACGCATCCCAGCGGGCGTCGCCCACCAGACCCATCTGACGCCCGGCTTCTGTCAGACGCATGTCGGCATTGTCTTCCCGCAGTTGCAGGCGGAACTCGGCCCGGCTGGTGAACATGCGGTAAGGCTCGGTCACCCCCTGGGTCACCAGATCGTCCACCAGCACCCCGAGGTAGGCCTCGTCGCGACGCGGCAGCCAGGCGGCCTCGCCACGGCACTGCAGTGCGGCATTCACCCCGGCAAACAACCCCTGGGCCGCAGCCTCCTCGTAACCGGTGGTGCCATTGATCTGGCCGGCGAAGAACAGCCCCTGTATCTGCCTCGTCTCAAAACTGCTCTTGAGCGAGCGGGGATCAAAGTAGTCGTACTCGATGGCGTAACCCGGGCGCAGGATGTGCGCGTTTTCCATGCCCGGCATGCTGCGCACCAGTTCGTACTGGATATCGAACGGCAGGCTGGTGGAAATGCCGTTGGGGTAGACCTCGTGGGTGGTCAGGCCCTCTGGCTCCAGGAAGATCTGGTGGCTGTCTTTGTCGGCAAAGCGGTTGATCTTGTCTTCCACGCTGGGGCAGTAGCGCGGCCCCACCCCCTCGATCTTGCCGGTGAACATCGGGCTGCGATCAAACCCGGAGCGGATGATGTCGTGGGTGCGCTGGTTGGTGTGGGTGACCCAGCAAGGCACCTGCTGGGGGTGCATGTCTGCGCGCCCCATGAAGCTGAACACCGGCACCGGCAGGTCGGGGTTCATGCCGCCGGGCACCCCGTCGCCGGGCTGGATGGTGCACTGGCTGTAGTCGATGCTGCGCCCGTCGATGCGTGGCGGCGTGCCGGTTTTCAGGCGCGCCTGCGGGAGCTTCAGTTCTTTCAACCGGGCCGACAGGCTCACCGCGGGCGGATCGCCCGCCCGCCCTGCCGCGTAGTTGTTGAGCCCCACATGGATCTTGCCGTCCAGGAAGGTGCCCGCTGTGAGCACCACGGTGCGGCTGCGAAAACGGATGCCCACCTGCGTCACCGCGCCCACCACCCGATCGCCAGTGCCGTCGGACTCCACCATCAGGTCGTCCACCGCCTGCTGGAACAGCCAGAGATTGGGCTGGTTTTCCAGCATGCGCCGGATCGCCGCCTTGTAGAGAATGCGGTCGGCCTGGGCCCGCGTGGCGCGCACGGCCGGGCCCTTGGAGCTGTTGAGAATGCGGAACTGGATGCCGCTTTCGTCGATGGCCAGGGCCATGGCCCCGCCCAGCGCGTCCACCTCTTTCACCAGGTGGCCCTTGCCGATCCCGCCAATGCTGGGGTTGCAGCTCATCTGGCCCAGCGTCTCGATGTTGTGGGTCAACAGCAGGGTTCTTTGCCCCATGCGCGCGGCGGCGAGCGCGGCCTCGGTGCCGGCATGGCCTCCGCCAACGACAATGACATCAAACTCTTGTGGATACAACATGGTGAAATCTCCGGGGCCCGACCACACCGATCGGCCCGACAATGCGAGAGGCTGTTTCACGTGAAACAGTGGCAGCGGTAGCCCTTCGGCTCGGGCCCGCGTTAACCCGCTATTGTCCCACCAAGCCCTCCAGCCTGCACCATGCCTCCCGCCAAGCACCTACCCGGACTGGGGCCCCGATCACTCGCCATGCTGGCAGCCGGCGGCATCCACACCCGGGCAGAACTGGAGCGCCTGGGCTCGGTGCGGGCCTACCTGCAGACCAAACGCGCCGGCCAGCCCGCCTCCCTCAACCTGCTCTGGGCCCCAGGAGCCCTGACCGGGCAGCACTGGCAGACCGTGGCCCGCGAAGAACGCACCCGGCTGCTGCTCGCCCTCGACGCTCTGTCTGCCGCCAACTGACCGCCAGAACGTGACCCCTCTCCTGCGCCACCTCGGCAACACCCTGGACCCGCTGCCCCCGGCCGCCACCGCAGCCGCCCAAGCTGCCACCCGCCGCCTGCTGGGCAAAGGCGAACCCCTGCTGCGCGCGGGCGAGCGCTGGCAGCAGCTCTGGTGGGTGGAAGCCGGGTGCCTGCGCCTGTACTACCTCGACCGCAACGGCCAGGCGTCCAACAAGAACTTCCACACCGATCAGGCCCTGCTCTGGCCCATCACCCCCGCCCTCCGGGAGCAGCCGGTCCACTTCTGGGTGGAGGCCACCGAAGCCACCACCGTCTGGGCCCTACCCTGGGCGCCGTGGTCCGCCGCCGTGGCCGACCTGCCCGCCTGGCAGGCGCTGGAGCGGCGGGTACTGGCGCTGCTGCTGGAAGACAAGATGGCGCGCGAACACGCCTTTTTGCAACACACGGCCGCCGAGCGCTACCAGCAACTGCTCATCCACCACCCCGACTGGGCCCGCCGGGTGCCGCTGCGCCACCTGGCCTCCTACCTCGGCATCACCGATGTGGCCCTCTCGCGCATCCGCCGCCGGCTGAAACACGCACCGCCTCTGAACCCGGGTTAAGGCGAGCCAGGGTGGGTCTCCCTACAGTGCAAGCCACCACAGCAGCCCACAGGAGATCGCCATGCACCCGCCCCACCCCAGCCTCCCGAACCGCCTCTCGCCCCTATCGCTTGGCTGCCAGGCGCTGAGCCTGCTGGCCATGGGCATCATGGCGGGCTTCTTCTGGACGTACAGCATCAACGTCAACCTCGCCATGCTGGAGATGGACGGTCCCGTCTACGCCACCGTGCAATCGGCGTTCAACCGCCATGTGCGCCATCCCCTCTTCTTCGCCTTCTTCTTCGGCCCCGCCCCTCTGGCGTTTGCCGCCATGGCCACCAGCTGGTCCCAACGCCAAAGAACCTGGTGGCGCCTGCTCGGGCTGGCCGCTCTCGGCTATGCGCTGGGCATCGTCTGGTTCACCAAAGCGGTCAACCTGCCCTTGAACCACACCACCGAATCCTGGTCGCCCAGCGCCCTGCCCGTGGACTGGGCCGCCACCCGAGATGCCTGGAACCGCGCCAACGACTGGCGCGCCATCGCCAGCGGCGCGCTCTTCGTCCTCGCCACCCTCGCGTTTGGCCTGCGCTTGCACAACCCCGCCCCCCGGAGCGCCGCATGATCGACCACCCGGTGCTCTTTGCCTCACTGGCCCTGGCCGCCATCGCCACCCCCGGCCCCACCACCTTGCTCGCGCTGCAAAACGGCTCCCAAGGCGGGGTGCGCGTGGCGCTGCCCGGTATCGCAGGCGCCCTGTTGTCCGATCTGCTGCTGATCGCCGCCGTCGCGGCCGGCATTGGCGGCCTGCTGGCGGCGTCTGCCCTGGCGTTCGAAGGGCTGAAATGGCTGGGTGTCGCCTACCTGTGCTGGCTGGGGTGGCGCCTGCTGCGCAAAACGCCCAACCCGGGCCACGCTCAGACACCGACCCCGCCCCAGCCCCCTTCGCGGATGTTCCGGCAATGCCTGTTGGTGGCGCTCACCAACCCCAAAGGCTACCTCTTCTTCTCCGCCCTGCTGCCCTCATTCATCGCGCCGGCAAAAGCGCTGCTCCCCCAATACCTCACCGCCACGGCCGTGTTCGTCGGAATCGATGCCTTGGTCATGCTGGCCTATGCCGCGCTGGGCTCGGCGGGCGCGCGCTGGGCCGGTGCCCACACCTGGAACCGGGTCAACCGCGCCAGTGGTGCACTGATGCTGGCCCTGGCCGCATCCCTCAGCCTCTTGCGCCGCCCGGGCAGCCCCGGCCCGCTGTAGAGACCAACCCCCGCAGACAAAACCCCTGGCCGCCAAAACGCCCCCGCCATGGCCCACAATTCCGGCATGACCTCCCCCATCCCCACCCTCATCTTCGCCGGCAGCACACGCGCCCAATCCTTCAACCGCCAGCTCGCCAGTGCCGTGTCCACCATGGCCACCAGCGAGGGCGCACAAGTCACCCACCTGGAGCTGAGCGACTTCGACGTGCCGCTCTACAACGCCGATCTGGAAGCCAAAGGCACGCCGCGCGATGTCGTGCGCCTCAAAGAGATCTTTCACGCCCACCCGGCCTGGCTGATCTGTTCGCCCGAATACAACGGCAGCTACACCGCGCTGCTCAAGAACACCATCGACTGGGTCTCCAGCCCCATCAAAGGCGACCCCACCTGGGGCAGCGGCACCAAAGCCTTCGCCGGCAAGGTGGTCGGCCTGCTGTCCGCCTCCCCAGGCGCCCTGGGTGGCCTGCGCAGCCTGAGCCACCTCACGCCGCTGCTGATGAACCTGCAATGCTGGGTGGCGCCCAAGCAGTTCGCCCTGTCCAAAGCCCATGAAGCCTTCGACCCCGACGGCCAGCTCGCCACCGAGGCCTCCCGCACCCAAGCCAAGGCCGTGGTCGATCAGGTGCTGTGGGCCACGCGCCAGTTCCAGAAAGCCTGATGGATTGCCGCCCCGGCTGCGCCGCCTGCTGCATCGCCCCCTCCATCAGCAGCCCCATGCCCGCCCTGCCACACGGCAAGCCCGCGGGCGTGCCTTGCCCGCACCTGGACGCCACCCTGATGTGCACCCTCTTTGGCCTTCCCGAGCGGCCCGCGGTGTGCGGCTCCTTGCCCCCAGCGCCGAGATGTGTGGGGAAGACCGCGTCTACGCGCTCCGTTTTTTAGAGCGCCTGGAGCAGTCCACGCGCCCATGAAAAAGGCCCGCAAAGCGGGCCTTGAGGAAAAGTGGGATTTGACCCGAATCTGTCCGGCGAGATGCCTTGACCCAGCCGCACCGCGGAACTGGCTCCGCCAGGCCGCAGGTGCGGTCCCCCCGCGCAGCAGGGGGGAAGCCGCGTCAAGCGGCGCAGGGGGGCCTCACGGCCTTATTGCTTAACAGCTTCCACCTGCAGCACCAGGCGCACGTTTTTCGGGAAGCCCCAATCCACGCCGTAGTTCACACCAAACGCCGTGCGGTCGATGGTGGCTTCAAAGTCGCCGCCGCACACTTCGCGCTTGAGCATGGGGCTGTCGTAGCAGTTGAACTGGTTGGCCTTGAGCGTCACCGGCTGGGTCTTGTCCATGATCGTCAGCTGGCCGACCACTTCGGCCACCTTGTCGCCGTTGAAGACGAACTTGTCGGACACAAAACGGGCCTTGGGAAACTTGGCTGCGTTGAAGATATCCGGGCTTTGCAGATGCTTGTTGAAGGCGTCGGTGCCGGAGTTCACCGAAGCGATGTCGATGGAAATGTCGACCTTGCCGGTCTTGGCGGCCTTGTCGAAGCTGATCGTGCCTTCCTTCTTGTCAAAGCGGGCGCGGTTCACGCTGGCGCCGAAATGGCCGATTTCGAACGTGGCGAAGGTGTGGGTGGGGTCGATGGCGTAATCGGCGGCCTGGGCGATGCCAGCGGTCGACAGAACAGCGGCCGCGGCCAGCAGGGTGAGGGAAGTGCGCATGGTTGAACTCCTAAAGAAAGGGTGAGGGAACACGAAAAGAAATGCCAAATGGCTTGCGGCGCGCACGCCCGACACCCAGGATGCCGTGGAACCGGCGTTGCCGGGCCACAGGCATCGTCCCCTGGGGGAAGACGCGAAGCGGCGCAGGGAGGATCACAGCTTCGGCATGCCGGTGAGTGCCAGCTTGAACTTCACCTGCACCTCGTCGGCCACCATGGAGGTGTCAGACCACTCCTGCTCGCCAATGCGGAAGGTCAGGCGTTTGATCGGAAAGGCGCCGGTGGCGGTGGTCGTGGCGCCGCTCTGGGCCAGCGTCACCGGCACCACCACGTCGCTGCTCAGGCCCTTGATGCTGAGCTTGCCCGCCACCTCGAACTTGTTAGCATCGAGGCGCTTGATGCTGCTCGACTGAAAGCTGGCCTGCGGAAACTTCGCCACGTTGAACCACACCGCCTTGGGCAATTCGGCGTTGGCCTCGCGGCTGATGTCGGCGCTGCCGGTGTCCACCGTGAAGGCGATCTTGCTCGCATCGAGCTTGGCCGGATCGAAGTTGATCTGGGCGCTGAAGGTCTTGAACTTGCCCTCCACCGGCACCCCCATCTGTTTGCTCACGAAATGGATTTCGCTTTGTGCGGGCACCAGCGCCTGCTGGGCCTGGGCCGCCCAGGGCAACAAAGCGGCACCGGCCAGCGCAACAGAAGCAGAGAAAGTACGGAGTGTCATCATGATGGGAATCCAGAAAATTCGGTGAACAAAGGGCTGGGTGAACCGGGGCAGCGGTGCGGGCCATGGCCCTCAGCCACGGCGCCCGAACCCCATGCGGCCGATCAGGCCGTCGCGGTCAATGAGCTGGTGTTTGAAAGCGCCCGCCACATGCAGCAGCACCAAGGCGGCCAAGCCAAACGCGGCAAACTTGTGCACGAGTTTGAGCCCTTCGGCCAGCCCCTCGCTCACCGGCACGAAATCGGGCAAGGGCCACACCCCGAACAGCACCACCGGGAAACCCGCTGCCGAGCTGTACGACCAGCCAGCCAACGGCACCGTGAAAAACAGCAAGTACATCCCGAAGTGGGTACCGTGGTGCGCCCAGCGCTGCCAGGCCGGCATGGCCTGCTCGATCGGGCGGGCAGCGCCGGCGGGCGGTGGGTGAGGCGCCACAGCAGCCGCACAAACGACAACACCAGAATCACCACGCCGGCCCACTTGTGCCAGCTGTACAGCTTCAGGCGCTGCGGTGAAAACGGCAGATCCGCCATGTACAGGCCCAAGGCAAACACCGCCACCAGCGCCACGCCCAGCAGGGCGTGCAGCAAGCGGGCCGTGAGCCCATAACGAATCTGATTCTCAATTGCGTCCATAGGCCGAAAGTGTAGGCAGGCCCCGCGGTCAGGGTTGTCAAACCGCTTGAATCTTCCATTCAAGGAATTCGAATGAACTTTGCGCCATTGTTCGACTCATCGAGTCGGGTCGCCAGCCACCCCTACAATGCCGCATGCCCGCAACCCCAGCCCCCGAGGAACTGCTTGCGCTTTACCCTGCGCTGGGGGGACTGCCCGCGCTGTGGCCGCGCCTGCAGACCATGCGGGTGCCCGCCGGCACGCCATTGTTTCAGGAAAACCAGGCCTGCCACGGCTTTCCCATGTTGATCGAAGGGGAGGTGCGGGTCTCGCGCAGCGGCGCCAACGGCCGCGAGCTCGAGCTCTACCGGGTCACGCCGGGCGAAATGTGCCTGGTGTCCTCGGCCAGCCTCTTTGGCCACCAGCCGCTCACCGCCCATGCGGTGGCCACCAGCACCACCACCATGGCCATGTTGCTGCCCGCCGACTTTGAAGCCGCCCTGGCCGACAACGCCTTTCGCAGCTATGTGCTGGGCCTGTTCGCCGAGCGCATGGCCGACCTCACCGGCCTGATCGAGGCCATCGCCTTCCAGCGCCTGGACAGCCGCCTGGCCACCGCCCTGCTCGGCCACGGCCAGCAGGTCCACGCCACCCACCAGACCCTGGCCGACGAACTCGGCACGGTGCGCGAAATGGTCACCCGCCTGCTGCGCCGCTTCGAGCGCGACGGCCTGGTGGAACTCTCGCGCGAGCGCATCACCATCCTCGACAGCGCCGGCCTGCGCTCCATCGCCGCGCTCGTCAACCGCTGACACCGGCGCACGCGCGCACAGGTGATCTGGCCGCTTGGTGACCCAGGTCACAAAGCTTTGCGCCGGATTGGCGTCCAATCCAGCCAGATCCCCGGCTAGCCCGTCCGGCCGCCGGTGGCCTGTTCAACCAGCCCAACCCCAAGGAGCACTTCCATGAAAAAGAACGTTGGCGGCATCGACCGCACCCTGCGCATCATCGTCGGCCTGGGCCTCATCGCCGCCGCCGCCACCGGCACCGTGGGCCTGTGGGGCTATGTGGGCGTGGTGCCCCTGCTCACCGGCCTGATGGGCTGGTGCCCTCCCTATGCCATCCTGGGCTTCAACACCTGCGCCATCAAGGAAAAGTGACAAACCACACGCGGGGCGCAAGAGATTGCATTCCGCGGCGTGTTTTTGCGGGTTAACCCCTGCGCTTTCAAGGGGGCGCACCGCCCCCAAAAGGGCAGCAAATCACTATATTCAGGCATCTGCAATGCAGAACATGAGGTGCCTAAATGGAACATATTGCCCGCCCAGCCCTTCGGGGCCTTCAGCGCAGACACCTGATTGGCGCCGCCGCCGCCAGTCTCGCCACCGGCCTGCCCCGCACGCTCCTGGCCGCGGGCGCCCCCATCCTCGTCGGGCAAAGCGTGCCCCTGAGCGGCCCCTTGCAAGGCGCCTTCAAAGGACCGCTGGCCGGCCAGCAACTCGCCCTGGACGAACTCAACCAGGCCGGCGGCATCGGGGGCCGCCCGATCCAGCTGCAGTTGCTCGACGACGCCTACGACCCCAAGCGCACGGTGGAAAACGTCAGGCAACTGGTCGAGCGAGACAAGGTGGTGGCCCTCACCGGCCTGGGGAGTACCGCCGGCATCGGCGCGGTGCTGCCCTACCTCGCAGACCAGCGCGTGCCGCTGGTGGGTGCTTGGTCAGGCGCCCACGTGTTGCGCCTCAAACCCCACCCCTGCTTTTTCACCTCCCAGGGCAGCTTTGAAGACGAGGTGGAGAAATCGCTGCGCACCCTGGTCACCCTGCAACTGGGCGAAGTGGGCGTGGCGGTGCAAGACAACGCCTTCGGTCAGCTGATCCTGCCCATGCTGCAGGCCAAAGCCAAAGCCCTGGGCGCCACGCTGGTGGGCACCGCGCCCCTGGCCGTGGACGGCAGCAACGCCGCGCAAGCGGTGGCGGCGCTCGCCAAGGCGCAACCCAAGGCGCTGATGCTGATTGCGGTGGGCCCCTCGGTGAGCGCCTTCGTCATGGCCGCCAAGCCCACGCTCAAGGTGCCGGTCTACACCCTGTCGGTCTCGGCCAGCTCGGTCGCGCCCATGGGCGGCGCGGCGCGCGGCCTGGCCATGACCCAGATCGTGCCTTACCCCTGGCGCGAGGTCGACCCCATGGCCAAAGCCTTCAACCGCCTCGCCGCGGCCGCCAATGTGCCGGTGGACTACAGCAGCTACGGCGGCTACCTGGGTGGCCGCTTCCTCATCGAAAGCCTGCGCCGGGCCAGCCCCAACCCCACGCCCGAGGGCATCATCAAAGCCATTGAAGGCATACAGAACTGGTCGCTGGGTGGCAACCTGCTCAACTTCAGCCCCACCCGCCACCACGGCTCCACCTGGGCCGAGATCACCATCGTGGGGCCCAACGGGCAGTTTCTGCGCTGACGCGGGCGGTGGGCCGCACCCCGCTCAGCCTCAACCTCAGCCAGGCCTGAACCAGCCCGGCCCGACCGCGCTCAGCCCAACACCTTGGCCAGCGCCGCCTCGAACGCGCCCAGCCCCTCCGCGAACACCGCGTCTTCGATGGTCAGCGGAAACAGGAAGCGGATCACGTTGCCGTGAACGCCGCAGGTCAGCAGCAACAGCCCGCCAGCGAGCGCCGCGGCCTGCACCTGCTTGGTCGTCTCGGCATCGGGCGCCCCGGTCTGCGGGTTCACAAACTCGCAAGCCACCATGGCGCCCAGCCCGCGCACATCGCCCATGCGCGGGTACTGGCCCTTGGCCGCGCCCAGGCGCGCCATCAGCTGCCCACCCAGCGTCTGCGCCCGCTCGGGCAGCTTCTCTTCCTGCATCACATCAATCACCGCGTGCGACGCCGCCACCGCCAGCGGGTTGCCCGCGTAAGTGCCGCCCAGGCCGCCGGGGTTCGGGCCGTCCATGAGCGCCTGCTTGCCGCAGATCGCCGACAGCGTGGTGCCGCCCGCCATGCTCTTGGCCAGCGTCATCAGATCGGGGCTCACCCCGTAATGCTCCATGGCAAACATCTTGCCCGTGCGCGCAAAGCCGGTCTGCACCTCGTCGGCAATCAGCAAGATGCGGTGCTGGTCGCACAGCTCGCGCAGCCACTTCACCGCCGCCGGCTGAATCGGGTTGAAACCGCCCTCGCCCTGCACCGGCTCGAAGATGATGGCCGCCACGCGAGATGGGTCGATATCGCATTTGAACAGCTGCTCCATCGCGTGCTTCGTCTCGTCCAGCGAAGCGCCTTCGCTCGGAAACGGCACGTGGTAGATCTCGGGCGGAAACGGCCCGAAGCCCGCCTTGTAAGGCTGCACCTTGCCCGTCATCGACACCGCAAACAGGCTGCGCCCGTGAAACGCCCCGCCAAACGCGATCACGCCGCTGCGCCCGGTGGCCGCCCGCGCGATCTTCACCGCATTTTCCACCGCCTCGGCGCCGGTCGAGAAAAACGCCGTCTTCACCAGCCCCTCGATCGGCACCATCGCATTGATGCGCTCGGCCAGCGACACATATTCCGTGTACGGCACCACCTGGTAGCAGCTGTGGGTGAAGCGCTCCAGCTGCGCCGCAATCGCCGCCTGCACCTTGGGGTGCACATGCCCGGTGTTGAGCACCGCAATGCCCCCCGCAAAATCGATGAAGCGCCGGCCCTCGATGTCCCAGAACTCCGCGTTCTTCGCCCGCTCAATGAAAAAGTCGCCCATCACCCCCACACCCCGAGGCGTGGCCGCCAACCGCCGCGCATGCCAGGCGGCATTGGTGTGATCGGTCTTCAAGTCGTTCATCGCATTCATGGAAATCTCCAAACAAGAACCACAAACAGTGGCGAAAAATGCCTTCACCCAGGGCACCGCGGAACGGGCTCCGCCCGGCCGCCAGTGCCGTCCCCCCTTCCCAAGGGGGGAAGCCGCGACAGCGGCGCAGGGGGGATTCCGATTCCCCGCCTACAGCGGGGAATCAATCCGTATCCAGGTCGTCTTCGTCTCGGTGTACTTGTCAAACGCGTGCAGCGATTTGTCGCGCCCCACGCCGCTTTGCCGGTAGCCACCAAACGGCACCGTGATGTCGTCTTCGTCGTAGGAATTCACATGCACCGTGCCCGCCCGCAGCGCCCGCGCCACGCCGTGGGCCTTGTTGATGTCGCGCGTCCACACCGCCGCTTGTAAACCGTAAACGCTGTTGTTCGCCTGCTTCACCACATCGGCGGCATTGGTAAAGCCCATCACCGACAACACCGGGCCAAAAATCTCCTCGCGCGCAATCGTCATCTCCGGCGTCACGCCGTCAAAAATCGTCGGCTGCACATAACAGCCCCCGCCACCGGCGAGGCCAGCGCCCCACCGGCCAGCAGCTTGGCGCCTTCGCTGCTGCCCAGCCCGATGTAGCGCATCACGTTGTCCAGCTGCACCTGGTCAACAATCGCGCCCATCACCGTGCCCTTGTCCAGCGGGTTGCCCGGCTGGTAGTTGGGCACCAGCTTGAGCGCCTTCTCCACGAATGCGTCTTTGATGGCCTCTTCCACAAACAGGCGCGAAGGCGCGTTGCAGCTCTCGCCCTGGTTGAAGAAGATGCTGCCCACCGCCGCCTCCACCGCGCGGTCCAGATCGGGGCAATCGGCAAACACGATGTTGGGCGATTTGCCGCCCAGCTCCGTCCAGGCGCGCTTCAGGTTGCTCTGCCCGGCCATCACGTGAATCTGCTTGCCCACGCGGGTGGAGCCGGTGAAGGCAATGCAGTCCACATCCATGTGCAGCGCCAGCGGCGAACCGGCCTCAGGCCCAAACCCGGGCACCACGTTGAACACCCCCGGCGGAATCCCGGCCTGCAAAGCCAGCTCGGCCAGGCGCAGCGCCGTGAGCGGCGACTTTTCGCTGGGTTTCAAGACCACCGAATTGCCCGCCGCCAGGGCCGGCGCGATCTTCCAGGCCGCCATGATCATGGGGTAATTCCAGGGCACGATCACCCCCACCACCCCCACCGGTTCGCGCGTGATCAGCGCCAGCGCCGTGTCGGCCGTGGGCGCGATCTCGTCGTACACCTTGTCCACCGCCTCGCCATACCAGCGCAGGCAATTCGCCGTGGCGTTCACGTCCACGCCCTTGGCGTACTTCACCGGCTTGCCCATGTCCAGCGCCTCGGTCAGCGCCAGCTCATCGCCCGCCCCCGCCACCAGATCGGCAAACTTCACCATCACCCGCTTGCGCGCCGCCGGCGCCATGCCCGCCCAGCGCCGGTCTTCAAACGCCGCCCGCGCCGCCGCCACCGCCGCGTTGATATCGGCCTCGCCACTGCGCGCCACCGCCGTCAACACCCGGCCATCCACCGGCGAAATGCAATCAAACGTCTGGCCATCGAGCGCCGCAACGCGGTCGCCGTTGATGAAAGCGCGGCCATCGAAAGTGGGGAGAACGGTATCGGTCATGAGCAGCAGGTTCCAGTGGCAAATAAAACAATTGGCACCATGCTACGCCGGAAACGGCCTGAAAGACCGATCCACTTTGGGCTTGGGGAAGTGGCCCACTTGGTGCGGTGATTCGGTTCCACTACCGCAGCCTCAACCGCTGCCAGACACATTTCGAGGCACCAAGGTGGCTGCTATGCAGCCATGGGGATGCAATGGATGATTGAGATGTAGCGGTCGAGGGGGCTAGTGCCCAAACGTGCCGCCGTGGCAGGGGCCGCAAAGCGGACATTCACCGTGCTGAAGTCCCCTCGCTTTCCTGTGCCAGTCAGAAGTAGCGGTTGGGGAATTGTTTCACACGGTACTCGACCGGTGGAACTCGACCGAGGGCTTCATGGGGGCGATGGTGGTTGTATCGGTGCAGCCAGTCGGCCGTCATATCCCGCACTTCCTTGAGGGAGTCGAACACGTAGCAGTCCAGCACCTCGGTGCGGTAGGTCTTGTTGAAGCGTTCGACATAGGCGTTCTGGGTGGGCTTACCTGGTTGGATGTGATTGAGGGCGATGCCCTTGGACTGCGCCCATTTGGCCAGTGCGTCGGCGATGAACTCGGGGCCATTGTCCAGGCGTATCGACAGCGGCGCACCGCGCACTTCCACCACTTCATTCAAGGCCCGAATGACGCGCGCTGCCGGCAGACTGGTATCGACCTCGATACGCAAACCCTCCCGGTTGAACTCGTCGATGACGTTGAAGGTGCGAAAGCGCCTGCCCGACCACAGGGCATCGGACATGAAGTCACAGCTCCAGCTTAGGTTGGGCTGGCCTGCGGCCTCCAGCGGCTGCTTGATGCGTGCCGGAAGCCGCTTCTTGCCACGCCGCGGCAGGTTCAGGCGCAGTTCACAATAAACACGCCACAGCACCGTCTTGCCCCAGGGTTTGCCTTGGTGGCGAGCACTGTCGTACAGCAGGCCGAAGCCGTGGCGTGGGTTCAGTGCCATGCGGGCCTGGATGAAGGTGATAACCCCAGAGTCATCGCGTGAGGTCGGCCGGTACCGCAGCGTGGAGCGGGCAATCCCACTGGTCACACATGCCCTGCGCTGGCTCATGCCGTGCTCGGTCATCAGGGCTTGAACGACCATCTCGCGACGCTCTGGGGTCAGAGCTTTCGGTCGACAACATCCTTGAGCGCGTGGTGCATCAGCGCCAGGTCAGCGTACATGCGCTTGAGCTTGGCGTTCTCCTCCTGCAACTGGCGCAACTGCGACAGGTGCGAGACCGTCATGCCCGAGAACTGGTTCTTCATGGCGGTCTTCACCTGGAGTGAAGGCTGGTACAACCCCCGGCGGCGCCACAGCGGCCTGGGCTACCTCTCCCCCCTGAACTTTGAAAGGAGCAACGCAGTCCTGTTTGATGTTGTCGAGGACGCCATCGTGCATGATGAGACACCACCCGTAAAGGTTTGAGAATCAAACCAGTACCCGTCCCCGAAAGTGGGTCGACTTCAACGTCCATGTAAGAGCTTTCCTAGGAAAGCTGGGGCGATTCAGTTTCCGAGACAGTTCGGTACGACGTGTCTGGCTTCGGTTGATCTTGCAAAAAGAATCTGGCAACCATTTCGCGAGTAATCGCCACCGCCCGCTTGAGGCTCATGTCAATGTGTTCTGTCAATGCTTCCAGGGCCGCCTCAGTATTCCGCTGCAGCATTAGGTCCACTAGGCGGGTGTGTGCCTGCAGCGACTTCGCTGTCCATTCGGATTGTTCCAGATCTACGTGGCGAGCGATATGGATACGGCGGGTCACCTGGTCCAGAAAACTGACCAACTCCTTGTTGTGCGACAGCGCGACAAGTTTGCGATGGAACGCTTCATCGGCCAGCAGCAGGTCGCCGACTGCCATATCGGAAGACTTCTCAATCATGCCGAGCCAAAAGGTCCGTACTGCCGCGATCTCGTCGTCGCCGGCCACCTTGATTGCCAGCATCACGGCACGGCGTTCCGGCGATGGATGCGCGCAGAGTAGAGGTTGAAGACTTCCTCGACACTGATCGATGACTTCCGGATGAATCCCTTGTTCATCACGAATTCGAAAACCCTTCCGCGACCAGCCGGTTGAGCGCTTCTCTCCAGAGGGGGCATTGACCCCCAATTCATGTCCCAGCGCCTGCTCGTTGATGCGCTCACCTGGACGGAATTCGTAACGCATTGCGCGCTCGCGCAATTCGAAATACAAGCGCTCGACGCTGCTCTGCTCGCGAGGTGCGCGCGCGCGTCCCAGACCCACTGCGTGCGATTTAGGTTTGATGGACTTTGACATGGTTAAGTACTCATTGTATGCTTGGTCCTGAGAGCAACTGTCTACAGTTATGCCGTCACACAGGATGGCACTTTTTTTCTTCTACCCGAGAGGCCAAAATTGAGCGATCTGAGCAGCGCAGAACATTTGCGTACCGTCAGCCTAGAGGATAAATACTCGGCGGAAACCGGTCCAGGTGTACCTAACCGGCATGCAGGCGCTGGTGCGGCTGCCGCTGATGCAGAAGCGGCGCGACCGCCGCGCTGGCCTGAATACCGCCGGCTACGTCAGTGGCTACGCGGCTCGCCACTGGGCACGCTGGATGACAGTTGGGGCGCGCCGCTTCACCCTGCAGGCGCACGACGTGGTGTTCGTCGCGGCCTCAACGAGATCTGGCCGCAACGCCCGGTATGGGGGTACCCAGCAGGCGGAGCTGAGTGGCGAAGGCCGCTTCGACGGCGTGTTCGCTTTCTGGTATGCCAAAGGGCCGGGCGTGGATCGCTCGGGAATGCGTCACGCCAACCTGGCGGGCAGCTCGCGCCACGGCGGCGTGCTGGTGCTGATGGGGGACGATCACACCTGCGAGTCCTCAACCACCTGTCACCAGAGCGAGTTTGCGCTCGTCGATGCGCAAATGCCCATCCTCTCGCCCGCAGGCGTGACCAGAACTGCTTGACTACGGGCTGCTGGGCTGGGCGCTGTCGCGCCACAGCGGCTGCTGGGTGGGAATGAAATGCGTCAAGGACACGGTGGAGTCGTCGGCCTCGGTCGATGTGAACGATCACCGCTTGGTCATTGCGACGCCACAGGATCGCGAGCTGCCGCCGGACAGCCTCAACATCCGGCAGCCAGACCTCCGCAGGCGCAGGAGTATCGGCTGGTGAACTTCATAAACTCGCGGCAGCCCAGGCGTTCGCGCGCGCCAATCGGCTGTGGTTTTTGGCCGCCGCGAGGGCGCGCATCGGCATCGTGACGGCTGGCAAGAGCTGGCTGGACGATGCGTGAAATGCGGCCGAACTTGGCATCGACAAGCGCGCGCAGGCTCTGGGTCTGGTGGTCTACAAGGTGGGCATGGTCTGGCCGCTGGAGCCGCAGGGCCTGGCCGATTTCACGCTGGGGCTCGATCTGGTTGTGGTGGTCGAGGAGAAGCAGAGGCGTTATGGAAAGCACAGCTCAAGGAAATCCTGTATGGCGCCGATGCTCCCCGCGTGATCGACCAAGAAGGACGAGATGGCGCCAAGCTGTTTCCAGTCGAGATGGCGCTCGACGCAGTGGACATCGCGCTCGTGCTGGGCCGGCGGCTGGGGGCCGATGACGCCGTGCGCGACGCGCTGGCCGCGCTGGAGCGCCGGCGCACGCCGCTGCCGGACTTGGAGCCGATGACCCGTACGCCGTACTTCTGCGCCGGCTGTCACACAACACCTCCGCACGTGCCCGAAGGCAACCCGCGCCGCTGCCTCGGGCATCGGATGTTCTGGATGGCGCAGTCCATGGAGCGCCGCACCCTGGGCTACACCCACATGGGTGCCGAGGGCCTGTCTTGGGTGGGCGAGGCGCCGTTTCCGCCGGCCCCACATGTTCCAGAACATGGGCGACGGCACCTACTTCCACTCCGGGTTGCTCGCCATACGCGCGGCCGTGGCAGCCGGCACCAACATCACCTTCAAGATCCTGTTCAACGATGCCGTGGCGATGACCGGCGGCCAGCGCCATGACGGTCCGCTCGATCCGGGCCGCATCTCGCGCCAGGTGCATGCCGAAGGCGTGGGCGGATCGCGCTGGTCAGCGACGACATTGTCAAGTATGACGCCTCCGTTCGCGCGGGGTTCGCGCCTGGCGTGACTTCCACCCGCGCGATGAGCTCGACGCGGTGCAGCGGGCGCTGCGCGAGGTCCCCGGCGCGACGGCACTATGACCAGACTTGTGCCGCCGAGAAGCGCCGCCGCCGCAAGAAAGGCACCTTCCCCGACCCGGACATGCGTCTGTTCATCAACGAAATGGTCTGCGAGAAGGCTGCGGGGACTGCGGTGTCCAGTCCAACTGCGTGGCGCTGCTGCCGGTGGAGCGCAGTTGGCTGCAAGAGCGCGCCATTGACCAGTCGTCGGTGCAACAAGGACTATTCCTGTCTGAAGGGTTTTGCCCCAGCTTCGTCACTGTGCAGGGCGCGAAGCCGCGCAAGGGCCGCAGCGGCGACCTCCCGGACATCGACTTGCCTGAGCCTGCGTTGCACCGGCTCTGAAAGTCGGGGCCCATGGCATGGTCGTCACCGGTGTGGGCGGCACCGGCGTCATCACCATCGGCGCTTTGCTGGGCATGGCGGCACACCTAGAAGGCAAGGGCGTTGGCGTGCTCGACATGGTGGGCATGGCGCAGAAAGGGGCTCGGTGTGGACGCATCTGCGTTTCGGCCGCACGCCCGCCGACATCACGCAGCCGTGCGCGTGGCGCCGGCCTCGGCCGACTTCATCCTGGGTTGCGATCTGGTGGTGACCGCCTCGGCCAAGACACTGGACATGGCTCGCACTGGGCGCACCCGCGTGTTGGCCAACAGCCGTGAGGTGATGCCGGGTGAATTCACGCCTTTCCGGCCCGATCTGGGTGTTCCCTGGCCAGCCGCTGCTGCGCAACATCGCCCGCGCCGTTGGCGCTGACCATTGGGAGGCTGTGGATGCCTCGGCATTGGCCCTGACCCTGTGCGGCGACAGCATCGCCACCAACCTGTTCATGCTCGGATTATTACCAGCGCGGCCAGGTGCCGGTGGGCGCGGCCGCGATCGAGCGCTATCCGACGAACGGTGCGCCGTGGGGATGAACACAGCGGCTTTCCGCTGGGGGCGTGCTTATGCACTCAGCCGGATTTTGTGCGGGATCGAGCGACCAGCGCGAGGTCCGGACGCGCAACCGGTGTGTCCGGAATCCGCCCCGGTGGACCCGTTTGCGCGTTACCGGGCCCATCTCACCGACTACCAGAACGAGCGCTACGCCACTCGTGCCAGTCGGTGGTGGATGCAGCAGTGCCGCAGAGCGCCGGCTTCAGCGCCTGGGGAAAGCTGGCCGAAGCGGTGGCACGCAGCTTCTTCCGTCTCATGGCCTACAAGGACGAGTATGAGGTGGCGCGCCTGTATGCATCGTCCGAGTTTCGCCGTCAGATCAGTGCCGCTTTCGAAGCGGCCCGGCTGGCGTTCAACCTGGCGCCGCCTGGCCCGAACCGCACCGACCAGCGCACCGGGCGGCCCGCCAAGCGCGAATTCGGTGCCTGGGTGCTGCCTGTTTTCGGCGTGCTCTCGCGCCTGAGGGTGTTGCGCGGCAGTTGGCTCGACCCTTTTGGCCTGGCGCGGAGCGGCGCATGGGCGCGCGGGTTGATCGAGCAGTACGAGCGCGACTTGCTCGCTCTTTGGAAGTGGCCACGCCGACCCGGTGGGCTTGGTTGGTCGAGTTCGCCGCCGCCGCGCAGCAGTGCGCGGCTTCAGTCGGGTCAAGCAGGCTTCGGTGAGGGCCTACGCGCAAACGCGCGAGGCGCTGCGCTGGCGCGCCGGCCGACTGGGACAGACAGATTCACCGCCAACGGACAGGACATGGATTTTTCGCTTTCACCCGAACTGTGCGATCTGCGAGATCGCACCCGCGCCTTCATCGCCGAACAAGTCATTCCGCTGGAAAAGAGCGCCGACCGCGGTGCCCTGGGCCAGGCCTGCGTTGCCGCACCGGCTGATCGGCGCGCGCGCCGCGAACTGCTCACGCCCCACGCCTCGCGTGAAATGGGAAGGCCTGGGCCTGGGACACATGGCCAAGGCTGTGGTGTTCGGGAAGCCGGCTACTCGTGGCGCAGGACCGACGGCGATGAACATCCACGCCCCCGACGAGGCAATACCTGATGGAGGCAGTGGCCAACGATGCCGCAGAAGCAGCGCTGGCTGCGGCCACAGGTCAGGCCGCACCCGCTCGTGCTTTGCCATGACCGAGCCGTCGCCTGGTGCCGGCGCGGACCCCTCGATATGACGACCACCGCCATACGCGACGGCGGCGACTACGCTTCAGGCGAACAGGCAATGGTTCATCACCGGCGCCGACGGCGCCGGTACGCCATCGTCATGGCGCGCATGAAGGACGGTTCGGCCACCATGTTCCTGACCGACATGGACCGTCCCGGCATCGCCTGGGCCTCAGATGAACGCGATGGACCTGTGCTTCCCCGGCGGCCATGGCGTGCTGGTGTTCGATGGCCTGCGCGTGCCTGCCCAGGACGTACTCGGCGAGATCGGCGAAGGTTTCCGCTACGCCCGGTGCGCCCCACCTGGCGCGCCTGCCGCTGACCGTGCATGCGCTGGCTGGGCCAGGCCCGGCGGGCGCACGGCCTGCCCTGGCCTATGCGCGCCGGCGCCGGCCTTCGGCAAGCCGTTGGTCGAGCACGAGGGCGTGGGCTTCATGCTGGCCAGCAACGACATCGACCTGCACACCGCGCGCCTGCACATCTGGCACACGGCCTGGCTGCTCGACCAGGCCGAAAAGTGCAACTTCGAGTCCAGCCGCGCCAGGTGGTGTGCTCCGAGGCCGAGTGGCGCGTGGTCGACCGCTGCGTGCAGATCCTAGGCGGACAGGGCGGCGTCACGGCCGACTCGCCGATGCGCATCTTCATGGACCATGCGCGCCTTCCGCCATCTACGACGGACCGAGCGAAGTGCATCGCTGGAGCGGCGCGCAAGCTCGTCGCCGACCTGGAGCGCGCCATGATCACTGAGCCGGGTCATCCCAAGCAAGCTCGCACCGCAGCCCGTCGGGTTGAAGGTGCACAAGTGAGCGCCGCCCTTCCATCCGGAGGCGCGCCAACGCCCACCATTCGATCGTTTCCGTCTGGATGACCGCTTGGTGCTCGTCTGCGGCGCATCCAGCGGACTAGGACGCCATTTCGCCGCGCTGCTGGCCGAATTGCCGGCGCGCGTCGCGCTGGCCGCGCGCCGCATTGACCGGCTGGCCGGGCCGGTGGCCTCCATCGAGGCCGTAGCGGGCGGCAGGCGCGCGCATGTCGTTGGACGTGACCGACGCCGCCAGCGTGCACCGACCATGGACGATCTGGGCGATTGGGGACCGCCCGACGTGGTCATCAACAACGCGGGCGTCACGGTCACGCGGACGCTGCTGGCGCAGACCGAGGCCGACTGCGACCTCGTGCTCGGCACCAATCTCAAGGGCTGCTGGCTGATTAACTACCGAGGCGGCGCGGCGGATGGTCGCGGCGGGTCAGGAGGCAGTATCGTCAATATCGCGTCCATCTGGGCTGGCGGGTGGCTGGCGGCGTCGCGCCTATGCCATATCCAGGCAGGCGTGGTGCAGGCGACCAAGGCCATGGCACTGGAACTGGCGCGCCACCGCATCCGCGTTAACGCGCTGCTGCCCGGCTATGTCGAAACCGATTTGAACCGTGACTTTCTGCGGCAGGCGGGCGAGAAGATGCGCCAACGATTCGTCGAACGCTGGCGAGCCGGCCGACCTGGACGGCCCGTTGCTGCTGCTTGGCCTCAGACGCCGGCGCTGCCATGTCCAGCGCCGTCGTGGCGGTCGACGGCGCCGCCGATGTCTTCGCTGTGAGTGCCGCCACGATTGACACGCCGGCGTTGCGCAGTGGCTGCCGTGCCCAAGGGCTGTCCGACGGCGGCCGGCTCGAATGCCGCCCGTTGTCCGGCAGGCAGTCAACCCGTTCGCGATCCTGCGGGCTGGTGGCGGCCGCTGGTGCTGCCAAAAGCAGCCATCGGGGCCGTTGCTGCCCTCGGCCCACGCCATCGACCGCGAATACCGGGTAATGGCCGCGTTGCAGGGATCAGACGTGCCGGTGCCGCGCATGCGCGCTACTGTGCCGACGCCTCATTGAGTCGGCACGCCGTTCTATCTGATGGACTTCGTATGCGGCCGGGTGTGGAGCGGACAGTCGCGCACGCAGGACTTTCGCCCGGTGAGCGCGGCGCCGTCTACCGCGAAATGAACGAATCATCACTGCGCTGCACGCGGTAGATGTCACGGACGCGGGCCTCTCGACTATGGCCAGCTTTGGCAACTACTTCGGGCGCCAGATCGCGCGCTGGTCGCGCCGGTGTCGATGATCACGCTGCCCCTGCCGGCGACCATGCACCGCTTGATGGATTGGCTACCCAACACATCCCGCCGGGCGACGAGACCGCGCTGGTGCATGGCGACTACCGGCTTGACAACGGGTAGCACCCCATTGAACCGCGTGTCGTCGCGGTGCTGGATTGGGAATTGTCGACGCTGGGCCATCCGCTGGCGGACTTCGCTTACCAGTGCATGGCTTAGCGTATCCCGCACGCGTTTGTGGCGCGGTATCGTCGAGCTGGATCTGGCGGCACTGGGCATTCCGTCCGAAACCGAATACGTGGCTTGGTACGAAGATGCAAACAAGGTTACTCAATCCGGGCGCACTGGAATTTTCTGCTGGCCTACAACCTGTTTCGCATGGCAGCCATCCTGCACGGCATTGCGCAGCGCGCCACAGAAGGTAGCGCTGCCGGGGATGGATTGAAACTGGCGCAAAGCGGGCCCGCTGGCCGAGCTGAAAGCGGGCCTGTGCCCGGGTAGGGGTGGATGAGAGCGACTGTTTCTATAGGGGAAAAACCTAATCGCGGTTGCGATGTAGCGTGAACTTATGAATACAACTGTCTACACTAATGACGGCAGCACTGAATATCATCTTGCTGCTATCACAATCCCCAGCGCCGGTTGGCGTCGGGTTCTTGCAAACCTTAAATCCAGGAGACGAAATGGCTGGCGTAGGAACGGAAAAATCTTCGAAAACGACAAGGTTATTGTTTTGGAACTTTACTCTTGAACCGGGGGAGGAGACTCCCATTCATATTCACGAACATGCCTACATGTGGTATGCGATCCAGGAGCGCGCCGCTGCAAGTGTTCGATGAGAACGGCAAGGATCTAGGAACTTTGGGGGATTCCTACGGGTACCAGTGTACTCCTGAAGCTGGAAGACGGTTTCCTGGAAGTACTGTCCGAGCCAGGTAAAGGGGTGAAGGTGCCAGCGAAGCACAAAGCGAAAAATGTCGGGCCAACTCGGTATCGTGAAGTGTTGGTTGAGTACAAGAACTAATACCAAAAGAGGAAAGAGCTATCAAGCTGTTGACTACGTGGAGAACCTCGGGGCGGTGGCCCCGGGGTTATTCGCGATTTCGTCAGCAAACGAGACCTCACCGAAGTGGGTTTAGTCGCTTTCGGGCGCATGAAGACTGGAGCTACGCAGCCAGAGGGTGCAATCCGCGGCCCCCCTCCACCCTCACCCCGACAAAGCCGCCAGCTCCGCCCGCGTCGCCGCCTGGATCTCCCGCTCGCGTTTGCGCGTGGCGCGGGCCACCCAGATGGCGTAGCCGACGATGACGATGGTGACGGTGGTGATGAGCAGGGTGGCGGCGGCGTAGATGGTGGGGTTGATGCCGCGGCGGGCGTAGCCGAAGATCACTTGGGGCAGCGTGTTCACGCCGGGGCCGGAGAGGAATTCGGCGATCACCACGTCGTCAAATGAGAGCGTGAAGCTCAGCAGAAAGGCCGCGAGGATGGCCTGGAAGATGTTGGGCAGGGTGATGAGGAAGAACACCTGGTGGGGCCGCGCGCCAAGGTCCATGGCGGCCTCTTCGATGCTGCAGTTCATCTCCAGCAAGCGGCTCTGGATCACCACCATGCCGTAGGCCATGCCCAGCAGGGTGTGGCCCATGATGATGGTGAGCAGCCCGCGCTCGGGCCAGCCAAAGGCGTTTTGCGCGCCCACGGCCAGCAGCAGCAGCGACAGGCCAATGATCACCTCGGGCATCACCAGCGGCGCGTTGACCATGCCGGAAAAAACCGTGCGCCCCAGGAAGCGCCGGTAGCGCACCAGCACAAAGGCGGCGAAGGTGGCCAGGATGGCCGAGAGCACGCCGTCGGCGGCTCCACGAGCGAGACGAAGAAGCCATCGACGATGCGGTTGTCGCGCATCAGGGCTTCGTACCAGCGCAGGGAGAAGCCGGTGAACTTGGCGTCTTGCCGGGTGCTGTTGAAGCTGAAGACGATCATGAAGAACAACGGGATGTACAGAAACCCGTACACCACGGCCATCAGAACTTGCCAAAGTGTTTTCGAGCAGTTGTTTCATGTCGAATCCTTCAAATCAAATCAAGGCCAGATTGAGGAAGCCCAGCAGAACATCGCGGAACCGGCTTTGCCGAGCCGCAGATGTAGCCCTGGGGGGTGACGGCAGCGCCTTCGGCGCGGCGCCAGAGAGGTCGACCTCCTCGGCAGAATAGTGGTAATAAATCGCCAGCAGCAGATGATCCAGCTGGTCTGGTCGGCCAGCGCGGTGGCTTTGGGCCAGTCGTTGGCGGTGAACATTTTCGTCCCACACCACGCGCCCGATCATCAGGTTCTCCGGCCCGCCCAGCAGCGAGGGAATCACGAACTCGCCCACGCAGGGAATGAAGACCAGCATGAAGCCGGCGATGATGCCCGCCTTGGACAGCGGCACGGTCACCGAGCCAGAAGGCCTTGAAGGGCGTGGTGCCCAGGTCGTAGGCCGCTCGAGCAGGCGGAAGTCCATCTTCACCAGGTTGGCGTAGAGCGGCAGGATCATGAACAGCAGGTAGACATAGGTCATGCCCACCAGCATGGAGATGTCGGTGTAGAGCATGGGGGATGGAGGCTCGTTGATGATGCCAGCGCTCTTGAAGCGGTTGATCACCCCTGATCGGCCAGCAGGCCTTTTTCCAGGCGTAAACGCGCAGCAGGAACGAGGTCCAGAAAGGCAGCATCACCATCAGCAGCAGCGCCGGTCGCACGCTGGCGGGCGAGCGCGCGATGAAGTAGGAGAAGGGGTAGCCGATCAGCAGACACAGAATCGCGGTGACCAGCGCATACCAGATGGAGCGCACATAGGCCTCCACATACAGCGTCTTGAACAGCGGCGCGCCCTCTTCCGTGCGGAAGATGGAGAGGTAGTTTTCGTACTTGAGATGCAGGACGCCAGTGTTGGGGTCCCAGATAGGCTTGAACGGGCTGATGTCCGAGCCCATGTCCACAAAGCTGATGTAGAGCAGGATCAGGAACGGCAACAGGAAAAAGACAAACAGCCACGTGTACGGCACGCCGATGACAAAGCGTTTGCCGGGTATGGGGAGCGATGAAAGTGCCATCAAGAACCTCCTAACAAAGAGAGTGGGCAGGGCGCGATGCCTTCAACCCAGAACGCCGCGGAACCGGCTTCGCCGGGCCGCCAGCGTTGCCCCCCTCTGGGGGGTGACGCGAAGCGGCGCGGGGGGAGGTGTTGTTTCGAGGGACTTCAGTCCCGGAGAACAACACCGGCTTCGTTGTTCCACCAGAAATACACCTCGTCTTCCCAGGTGATCTCCTCCATGTCGTAGCGCGAGCTGTTGGCCTCGGTGGTGCGCACCCGCGAGCCATCGGCCGCCTCCAGGATGTAGTTGTTGTAAGAGCCCAGGTAGCCGATCTCTTTCACGCGCCCCTTGAACAGGTTGCAGCTCACGTTGTCCGGGCGGTTCTTGCTGATCTCGATCTTCTCGGGCCGCACCGCCAGCGAGACCGGCATGTTGAGCGTGCCGCTCACGCCATGGCCCACCTGGATCTCGCCGATCGCGGTGCTGACCGCGCAATGGTCGGGTTCGTCCACGCTGAGCTTGCCGGGAAAGAGGTTCACATTGCCGATGAAGTCGGCCACGAACTTGTTGCGCGGGTGCTCGTAGATTTCTTCGGGCGTGCCCACCTGCAGCACCCGCCCCTTGCTCATGATGGCGATGCGGCTGGCCATGGTCATGGCCTCTTCCTGGTCGTGGGTCACCATCACCACGGTCACGCCCACCTTCTCGATGATGTTGACCAGCTCGAACTGCGTTTGCTCGCGCAGTTTTTTGTCCAGCGCGCCCAGCGGCTCGTCGAGCAAGAGCAGCTTGGGTTTCTTGGCCAGGCTGCGCGCCAGCGCCACGCGCTGCTGCTGCCCGCCAGAGAGCTGGTGGGGTTTGCGCTTGGCGTAGGGGCTGAGCTGCACCAGGGCCAGCATCTCGTCGGTGCGCTGCTTGACCTCGGCGGCCGGCAGGCCTTCGCGCTTCAGGCCAAAGGCCACGTTGTCCCAGATGCTCAAATGGGGAAACAGCGCATAGGACTGAAACATCATGTTCACCGGGCGCTCGTAAGGCGGCATCTTGGCCACGTCCTGTCCGCCCAGCAGGATGCGCCCGGAGGTGGGCTTCTCGAAGCCCGCCAGCATGCGCAACAGGGTCGATTTGCCGCAGCCCGAACTGCCCAGCAGGGCAAAGATTTCGCCTTTGCCAATGGACAACGACACTTCGTCGACCGCCACGGCCTCGTCAAATCGTTTGACCAGTTTTTCGGTCACCAGGTATCCAGCCGTGTCTGTCATGTTCGGGCCTTGTGAGGAAGGGTTGATGGATGTCTCACGAAAAAGGGCTGCTCACCCTGGGGTAGAACAGCCCTTGCTTTTCAACTGCCGTGCGCAGCCGACTTATTTGCCGCGTTTGAAGGCGTTGTAGGTGTCGTTGAGCGTGCTGGCGATCTCGTTGGAGAAACCACCGGTGGGGATCAGGCGATCGGTGTCCTCCTGGCTCAGGAAGATGGTCTTGTTGTTCTTGATCTCGTCCTTGATCTCCGGCAGCGCGGCGTCGTTGCCCGTGGGGTAGTTCATCTCGTTGGACATCCAGGCGCCGTTGGCACCACGCAGGTAGAAGTCCATGAAGGCGTAGGCGTTGTTCACGTGCTTGGCATCGGCGGGGATGGCCATCGTGTCGATGAACACCAGGCCACCGCCGGTGGGCAGCAGGGGCACGATCTCATCGGTGCCACCGGTTTCCTTCACGCGGTCGGCGGCGATGTTGATGTCGCCCGACCAGCCCACGAACGCACAGGCCTTGCCGCCGGCGATGTCGTCGATCATGGTGGAGGAGAACAGGCGCACGTCGGGGCGCACCTTGGCCAGCATGTCACCGGCGGCCTTGAAATCGGCCGGGTCTTCGCTGTAAGGCGGCTTGCCCACGTAGTGCAGCGCCACGGGCATGATTTCGCTCGGCGAATCGAGGTAGGCGATGCCGCAGGACTTCAGCTTGTGGGAGTACTCGGGGTTGAACACCAGATCCCAGGCGTTTTCAGGCATGGCCATGCCGCCCAGGGCCTTTTCCACTTTCTGCTTGTTGATGCCCACCGTGGTGAAGCCCCAGGCCCAGGGAACCAGGTGTTTGTTGTCGGGGTCGACGCCGGCGATCTTGGACATGAAGCCGGGGTTCAGGTTGCCGTAGTTGCTGATCTTGGATTTGTCGATTTCCTGGTACAGGCCACCGTCGATCTGCTTCTTGGCAAAGCCCGCGGTGGGCACCACGATGTCGTAACCCGAGTTGCCGGCCACCAGCTTGGCGTGCAGCGCTTCGTTGGTCTCGAAGGTGTTGTAGTTGACCTTCACGCCGGTCTCTTCCTCGAACTTGGCCAGCATGCCTTCGGGGATGTAGTCAGGCCAGTTGTAGACGTTGAGCACCTTCTCTTCGTCCAGCACCGGGCCGGCAGGCTTGGCCGCCTCGGCAGGCGCCGCCGCCACAGGGGCTGCGCTCTCGGCGGGCGCGGCCACCGGTTCTTCTTTTTTCCCGCAGGCGGCCAACAGGATCGCCGAGATGGCGAGGGCCAGTACTTGTTTCTTCATGATGAGGAACACTCCAGAAAGGTGGGACGAAACCCGATGGTGGAACCGGTTGCGCGCCCCAAGGCGCATGCCGGACTAACTAGCAATTAACGGACCAAGATGGTCCCCCGTTTGGGGCACAAAAGACTGTAACAAAAGATCCCGTTCATGCCAGCTGTCCGGCGCGCCGCAGGTCGTCCAGCGTTGCGTCCAGGCAGCGGCGGATCAGCGCCATGAGCTCGTCGACCTGGGCCCGGGTCATCACCATCGGCGGGGCAATGATCATGCGGTCGCCCACGGCGCGCATGATCAGGCCGTTGGTGAAGCAGTGGCTGCGGCAGACCATGCCCGCGCCCACTTCGGCGTCAAAGGGCTGCTGGGTGGCCTGGTCTTTCACCAGCGTGATCCCCGCCACGAAGCCGCAGGTCTCTGCCTCGCCCACCAGCGGGTGGGCCTTGAGCGACTCGAAGCACTCGGCCAGGTAGGGACCGGTGTCATCCTTCACCCGCGTCACCAGGCCTTCGCGCTCCATCAGCTCGATGTTGGCCAGCGCCACCGCGCAGGCCACGGGGTGGCCGGAGTAGGTGTAGCCGTGGTTGAACTCGCCGCCCTGCTCGATCAGCACCTTGGCCACGCGGTCGCCCACCATCACGCCGCCCAGCGGCACATAGCCGCTGGTCACGCCCTTGGCGAAGGTCACCAGATCGGGCTTGTAGCCAAACTTCTCGTAGGCAAACCAGTGGCCCAGGCGGCCAAAGGCGCAGATCACCTCGTCGGAAATCAGCAAGATGCCGTATTTGTCGACGATGCGCTGGATCTCGGGCCAGTAGGTCTCGGGCGGAATGACCACGCCGCCGGCGCCTTGCACCGGCTCGCCGATGAAGGCCGCCACGCGATCGGGACCGACTTCGAGGATCTTTTCCTCCAGCCAGCGCGCGGCGCGCAAACCGAAATCGGCGCGGCTCTCACCGGGCAACGCGTTTTCCGCGAAATGCGGCTGCTCGATATGGGTGATGTCGGGGATGGGCAGGTCGCCTTGCGCGTGCATGCCGCCCATGCCGCCCAGCGAGGCGCCGGCCATGGTGGAGCCGTGGTAGGCGTTGTGGCGGCTGATGATGACCTTGCGCTGGGGCTGGCCCAGCAGGTCCCAGTAACGGCGCACCAGGCGCACATTGGTGTCGTTGCTCTCCGAGCCGCTGCTGGAATAAAAAACATGCTCGAAGCGGCGCCCGTCGACCACCGGCGCCAGCGAAGACAGCTTGGTCGCCAGCTTCACCGCCGGCAGGTTGGTGGTGTTGAAAAAACTGTTGTAGAAGGGCAGCGTCATCATCTGCTGGTAGGCGGCGTCGGCCAGCTCCTTGCGCCCGTAGCCGGCGTTCACACACCACAGCCCGCTCATCGCGTCCAGCATCTTGTGGCCTTCGGAGTCGAAGACGTAGATGTTGTCGGCGCGCACGATCACCTTGGCCCCCCTGGCAGCCAGGCTGGCGTGGTCGGTGAAGGGGTGGATGAAATGCGCGCTGTCCATCGCCTGCACAGCGGCGGTGTCGTGCTTCTCGTCGCGCTTGACCAGGGCGGGTGGCGAAACAAGGGTGGATGTGTTCATAGAGGCTCTCCAATCGCAGCGAAGTTGTTCAAGGATGCCGTGGAACTGGCTCTGCCAGGCCACCAGCGTTGCCCCCTGGGGTGACGCGCCGCAGGCGCGGCGCGGGGGGTCAGTTCTAAACGTGCAGCAACAGATGCTCACGTTCCCAGGGCGAGATCACTTTCATGAACTCGTCGAATTCGAGTTCCTTGATCTCGGAATAAATGGTCACGAACTCCTTGCCCAAGACCTCGTGCAGCTCGGGTTCGCGCTTGAGCCAGTCGAGCGCCTCGCCCAGGCTGCGCGGCAAGGAATACGGCGCCAGGTAGGCGTCGCCCTTCATCTCTGCCTTGGGTTTGAGCTTGTTCTTCATGCCCAGGTAACCGCAGGCCAGGGTCATGGCCATGGCGATGTAGGGGTTGGCATCGGCACCGATCACGCGGTTTTCCACGCGCCGCGCGGCGGCCGAGGAGATGGGCGAGCGGATGCCCACGGTGCGGTTGTCGTAGCCCCACTCGATGTTGATCGGCGCGGCGGTGTTGCGCGAGAGGCGGCGGTAGCTGTTCACATAGGGCGCCACCAGCACCATGGCCGAAGGGATGTAGCGCTGCAGGCCGCCGATGTAGTGGTAGAAATCATCGGAAGGCTCGCCATCGGCCTTGCTGAAGATGTTCTGGCCGGTCTTCTTGTCGACGATGCTCTGGTGCACATGCATGGCACTGCCGGGCTCGCCGGCGATCGGCTTGGCCATGAAGGTGGCGTACATGTCGTGGCGCATGGCCGCTTCGCGCACGGTGCGCTTGAAGAAGAACACCTCGTCGGCCAGGCCGAGCGGGTGGGAGTGGAAGAAGTTGATCTCCATCTGGCCCGCGCCCACTTCGTGGATCAGCGTGTCCACGTTGAGCTCCATCTTTTCGCAATAGGCGTAGATGTCTTCGAACAGCGGGTCGAACTCGTTCACCGCGTCGATGCTGTAGGCCTGGCGCGAGGTCTCGGCGCGGCCGCTGCGCCCGATGGGCGATTTCAGCGGCGTGTTGGGGTCGGTGTTGCGGGCGGTGAGGTAGAACTCCAGCTCGGGCGCCACCACGGGTTCCCAGCCTTCGGCCTCGTAGAGACCACACACATGGCGCAACACGCTGCGCGGCGCAAACGGCACCAGCTTGCCGGTGTGGTCAAAACAGTCGTGGATCACCTGGGCCGTGGGATCGGCCGCCCAGGGCACCAGGCGCACCGACTCGGGCACCGGGCGCAGCTGCATGTCTTTGTCGGTCGGGTCGACCACGTCGTAATAGGGCCCGCTGCTGGGAAACTCCCCTGTCACGCCCATGCAGACAATGCCCTGTGGCAGGCGCATACCCCGGTCTTCGGTGAACTTCTCGCGCGGCAGGATCTTGCCGCGGGCCACGCCGGTGAGGTCGGGCACCAGGCATTCGACTTCGGTCACACGGTGCTCGTTGAGCCAGTTTTCCAGGTCGTTGAAGCTCATCTTTTTCGGGGCTGTCATAGGCAATTCTTTCGCTTGGTTGTCGTTGTGTCGGGAAGAAAAGATCGGGGTCGGAAACGGAGGGGTTGGGTGACTCGATGGACAGCGGGCAAACCGGTGCGGGCCTCAGGCGCCGGCAGCGCTGCGTTCGAGATCGGCCGCCTGCAGGCGCAGGCTGTGGCGCGAGCGGCAGGCGCGGCCAAACGCCTCGAAGATCGCGGCGTAGAAAGGGTTCTCCCAGCAGCGCCATTCTGGATGAAATTGCACGGCGTAGGCAAAGGCACGCGCACCCGTCACCGCAAAAGCCTCCACCAGGCCATCGGGCGCATGGGCCATGGCCTGCAGCCCGGGTGCGAGCTGATTGATGCCCTGCCCGTGCAGCGAATTGACCTGCACCTCATCGGCCCCACCGGCCCACCCATGCAAGGCACTGCCCGGCACGGGCTTGATCGCGTGGCGCGGCGCGTATTGCTCTTCGAAGGGCGCGGTTTTGGGCTCGCGGTGATCCATGAGCCCGGGAACGTCCTGCACGCGCTGGTGCAAGGAGCCACCCATCGCCACATTGATCTCCTGAAACCCGCGGCACACGCCCAGCAGCGGCACGCCTTCGCGCACACAGGCCTTGACCAGCGCCAGGGTCAGCTCGTCGCGCACGGGATCGAGCGGCAGGCTGGGATCGGCCACCGATTCGTTGAAATGCGAGGGGTGCACATTGGACGGCGAGCCGGTGAGCATCACGCCATCGACCAGATGCAGCAATTCGCCAATGGCGTCCACGTCGGCCAGCGGGAACATCACGGGCTGGGCCTGCGCCCCGACCTTGACGGCGCGGGCGTATTTGTCGCCCAGCATCAGAAAGGGCATCTGGTGACCATGGTCACCCAAGAGGCGGTGATCGGCGGGCAGCCAAACCATGCACGGCGGCGGCATTTTCATCGGGACTCCTGTCGGTTAGCTTGATTGTGGCGCCCAAATTGGATCACAATGAGAGCCATTTGGGGCCATTCGATGGTGCCAATCAAACGCCATTCCGGCGCCCCCTCCCCGCGTCCCGCCACGACCCACGCCATGCTCTCTGAATACCTGCTCGCCGAAATGGCCCGCCTGGGGCACAGGATGCCTTGCCCTTGCACCGGCAACTGTATGAGAGTCTGCGCCGCGCGCTGCTCGAAGGCAAGCTGCCGGCCGGCGAGCGGCTGCCCTCCAGCCGCGACCTCGCGCAGGACCTCGCGCTCTCGCGCAACACCGTGGTGGCCGCGATCAACCAGCTCAGCGTGGAGGGCTACCTCATCAGCCATGTGGGCAGCGGCACCTTCGTCAACGACAACGTGCCGCGGGTGCACCCGGGACATGCCGTCAACGCGGCGCGCCGCCAGCCCCCCCCCGGGCCGGCCGGGGAGCTTTCCTCAAGGGGACAGGCCCTGGCCACCACCTTTTGCGCCACCGAACTGGAGGTGCAGCCTTTCACTCCCGGCATCGCCGACTTCAGCGCGTTTCCGCTGGCGCTGTGGCAGCGCCTGCAGAACAAGCACTGGCGCATGACCTACCCGGACATGCTCGACTACAACAACTCCGGTGGCTACGCGCCGCTGCGCCGCGCCGTTGCCGACTACCTGCGGGTCTCGCGCAGCGTGCAGCTCGACGCCGATCAGGTCATTGTCACCACCGGTACCCAGCAGTCGCTGGAGCTGTGCGCGCGCATGCTCGCCGACCACGGCGACACGGTCTGGGTGGAAGACCCGGCCTACTGGGGCGCCCTCAAGGCCTTCATGGCCACCGGCCTGGCGATCGAACCGGTGGCGGTGGACGAGGAAGGCATCAATGCCGACGCCGCCGACCCGCAAAAGCCCCCGCGGCTGATCTACGTCACCCCGTCCCACCAATACCCCACCGGCGCGGTGATGTCGCTGCCACGGCGGCAACAGCTGTTGCTGGCCGCGCGCCAGCACCGCGCCTGGATCCTGGAAGACGATTACGACAGCGAATACCGTTTCAGCGGCCCCCCGATCTCCAGCCTCGAAGGGCTGGACACGGACGGCCGCGTGCTCTACATGGGCACCTTCTCCAAGGTGCTCTACCCCGGCATCAAGCTGGGCTATCTGGTGGTGCCCAAACCGCTGGTTTCCGCCTTCAAGCAAGCCCACTACGACCTCAACCGCCCGGGGCAGATGCCCATGCAGGCGGCGCTGGCCGAATTCATCGAAATGGGGCATTTCAGCAGCGCGCTGCGCCGCGCCCGCCAAAACTACGCCGAACGCCGCCAGTGCCTGCTTGAGGCGCTCAAGCCGGTGCTGGGCAACGACGACCGGCCGCCCCGCATCAGCGGCGCCGAGCAAGGCCTGCACCTGTGTCTGCGCCTGCCCAACAGCACCGATGACCAGGCCATCTCCCGCTCGCTGGCCCGCCAGGGACTCACGGTGCGCCCCCTCTCGCGCTATTGCGTCAGGCGCGACGACCTGCAAGGCCTGGTCATCGGCTACGGCTACGCCCCGCTGGCCGCCATCCAACAAGGCGGCCCGCTGATCGCGCAGGCAGTGGCCCACGCTCGCTGATGCACGCCTCGCCGCCCGAGGCGATGGAGCAGGCGCCACGCCCGGATGAGGAAATCCGCATCCATGTTGCACCGCAGCAACTATGGGATAACCCATAAAATCTAACGCCACTGCTTCTTATTTAAGAGCGATTAAGCCACCGCACAGGAAACCGTGCTAATTTCAGTCACAGGGCACCCAACCGGTTGCTTTCGCCCCCCAAAGGCACGCGGGCCACAAACCCGCGATCCAAGGAACGATCACATGGCATCGCGCAAAAAAGTCCAATCCCAAGCCCTGACTCGAAAGTCGGGCGAGCTGGCCGCAGCGGCCACGCAGGTCGTTGCCCACCGCGTCACGCGCATGGTGCTGGCCGGCGCCAACCCGTCGGCGCGCGACCGCACCGAGTTCAAGCGCATGGTGGAAGAAAAAGGCCAGGCGTTTGCCGAGTCCTGGCTCGCCATGACCACCCAGACCCTGCTGGCCAATCAGGCCCTGGCCACTTCCGCCTGGCGCACCTTTTTCTACCCCTGGCTGGGTGGCGGCGCCACACCGGCGGCCTGGGCCAGCCAGGTGCAGCAAGCCGGCATGAGCGTGATCAACAAAGGCATGGCGCCGGTGCACCGCAAAGCCCTGGCCAACGCCAAGCGGCTGGCCAAGACCCCGCTGCGCTGAGGCCCGGCCCAGACGCCTCACGACTGGCATCAGCCCAGGGCGTCTTTCATCCGGTACCACAGCATGCCCAGCGCCAGGCTGGGTGTGCGCAACATGGCGCCGCCGGGAAACGCCCGATGCTTCAGGCGGGCGAACACGTCAAACCGCCCCGCCTGCCCCACCACCGCATCGGCCACCAGCTGGCCCGCCAGCCCAGTGAGGGCCACGCCGTGGCCGCTGAAGCCCTGCAGGTAGTAGAGGTTGTGCCCCAGGCGGCCGAAGTCGGGCGCCCGGTTCATGCTGATGTCGACAAAGCCGCCCCAGACATAGGTCACGGGCACGGACGCCAGCTCGGGAAACACCTGGCCCATGCGCCGCGCCATGACACCCTTGAGGTCGGGCGGCGTGCGCGTGGTGTAGCTCACGCGCCCGCCAAAGAGCATGCGGCGCTCGGCGCTGAAGCGGTAGTAGTCGAGCACGAAGTTGTTGTCGCACACGGCGGCGTTGTGGGCAATGAGCCGCTCGCTCAGGCTTTGTTCAACGGGTTCGGTGCCGATGATGTAGGTGCCCACCGGCATGACCCGCGGCGCGATTTCGGGCGCCACGGCGGGCCCGTACTCCGGCAGCATGCAGTTGCCCGCCAGCAGGCCAAAGCGAGCCGTGACCACGCCCTGCGCCGTGACGGCCCGCAATCGCTCACCGCGCTGCAAGGCGGTGACCGCGGCGCCTTCGAAAATGCGCACGCCCGCTGCCTTGGCGGCCTTGGCCAGGCCCAGCGCGTACTTCAGCGGGTGCAGGTGGCCCGAGCGCTTCTCGTGAAAAGCGGCCTCGTACAACGGGCTGTCCACCCAGTTGCGAACCGCCTCATTGCCCTCGGCCCACGCGCAGGGCACGCCCCGCCGCTCGTGGTCGTCGGCCTCCTCGCGCAAGGCCCGCGCCTTGGCCCGCGTCTCCGCCACGTAGGTGTACCCACGCGTCCAGTCGCACTCGATCCCATGCCGCTGCACGCGCTGCTCCACCAGTTCAACCGCCTCGACCGACATGTCCCAGGCCCGCTGTGCGTCCTCGGCACCCAGCTGCGCCTCGAACGGCCCCTGCCCGCTGGCATAGCCGACGATGACCTGGCCGCCGTTGCGCCCGCTGGCGCCCGAACCGATGCGGTCGGCCTCCAGCACCACCACCGACAGCCCGCGCTGCGCCATCTCCAGGGCCGCGCTCAGGCCCGCAAACCCGGCCCCCACGATCACCACGTCGGCCTCCACGGCGCCATGCAGCGGCGGCTCGACGGGCGGGCGCGTGACGCTGGCCTCGTAGTAGCTCTTCCGGTTGAGCGAGGTGTCGGAATTCAGCAGCGAGCGTTGGAACATGGTCGGAGTGCCTGGGTGGGGAAGATCAGGGCACCCATGGAACCGGCATTGCCGGGCCATTGGGTGCGCCCCCCTCCCGCAGGAGAGGGGAGAAAACGCGGAGCGGCGCAGGGAGGTGTTCACCTTTTGGCCACCTGGGCGCTCAGGTAGGTCCAGACGAAGGTGGACGCGGCGTTGGTCGTCAGCTCGGCGTGGTCGTAGGCCGGGGCCACCTCCACGCAATCCATCCCCACCCAGTTCAGACCCGCCAGGTCCTCCAGCAAGGTCAGCACCTGCGAACTCGTGAGCCCGCCTGGCTCGGGTGTGCCGGTGCCGGGCGCAAAGGCCGGGTCCAGCACGTCGATGTCCAGCGTCAGATAACAGGGCCGCTCGCCAATGCGCTGGCGGATCGCGGCCACCACCGGCCCCAGACCGGCGCCATCGAGGCCGCGCAGATCGCGCGCGGTGAAGATCTGCCCACCTTGGTCGGCCACGTATTCCCGGGCAGCGCGCTCGCCGCTGGAGCGGATGCCGATCTGCACCGTGTGTTCGGCGCTGATCAACCCTTCCTGCAAGGCTTCGTAGGTCCAGGTGCCATGGCCCGAGGGCTCGCCGAAATGGTCGGTCCAGGTGTCGCAGTGGGCATCGAAATGCACGCAGGCCAGGGGTTCACCGCCGCCATATGCGGCCTTGGCCGCGCGCAGCAGCGACAGGGTGATCGAGTGGTCACCCCCGAGAAACACGCAATGGTGCTTCGCCATCAAGGCCGCCGCCTGGCGCTCGATGTGGCGGCGCACCTCCGGCAGCGGCGAGGCGTTGGGCAGGCGCATGTCCAGCGCATCGCCGAGGAGGTCCGCCGGCGAGACGTTGAACACCGGGTGGATGCCGTCGCACAGCATCAACGAAGCCGCCCGGATGGCCTGCGGCCCGAAGCGCGCCCCCGGCCGGTTGGTCACCACGCCGTCGTAAGGCACGCCACACACCGCAAACGGCTGGTCGGCCAGCTCGGGCGCTGCAAGAAATCGGTTGGTGTTGTTGGCAAATGCGAATTGACCCAAGGCCATGGCGACCCCTTCTCAAGGAAACAGCGTTTCAGAACGGAGGCCGACAACGACCCCATTGGCCCTGAACCATACAAGTTTTCAGAGGACGGCATGAGGCCAATTCGACGGGGGGTCAGGCGTCCATGTTCTGCAACAGGGACACACCGCTCCAGAGCAGACCGCCGGCCTATGCCCCCGACATGCGGCCATCGACCAACACCACGACTGCGAAAAAAAACACCCCACACCAGCGCGGTGACCCACAGGTTTTTTTCACCTTCCCCATGGGTGAGAAAGGCGTGACCGAAGATCCGCGCGGTGCCCTCCGAGCCAGCCAAAAACCCGACCACCGCCGGCACCGCCACACACAACCAGACGGGATTGCCCAACAAGGCGTAGGTCCGCGTCAGGCTGGGCCAGATGTAGAACATCTTCTTTGACAGCAGCGCCACCGCAATGACCACAGCGGCGTTGAAGAAGATCGGCGTCAACAACGCGGCAACCAGCCGCTCGCCCAGGGTCACGCGTTCTTCAGACAACCTCACACTCCCTTTTCTGTTCATGGCCCTCGGTGCCTTGGCCTTGGTTTGTTGGGTTTGGAAACACAGCATGTGAGGGCACGGCAACGGCCCGCCATTGGTCTGCCAAGCGCTTTCAAGCGAACTCGACGCCGGTGTTCAACGGCAGGGTGCGCAAGCGCTCCCCGGTGGCCGCGAAGATGGCATTGGCCAGCGCCGGTGCGGCCGGCGGCACGCTCGGCTCGCCAATGCCCTTGACCTCAGCCGTGGTCTCCAGCGCCTTCACCACGATGCGCGGCGTCTGGTTCAGGCGCAGGCCGGGGTAGGCGTAGAAATTGGTCTGCTGCGCCACGCCACCCTCATAGGTCAGCTCGCAGTTCACCGCGTGGCCCAGGCCAAACACCACGCCGCCCTGCCTGGTTTTCCAAGTTGACCGGGTCCAGCACCCGACCGACCTCGCAGGCCACATACACCGTGTCGATGCGGATGCCCTGCACCGTCGCGGTGACCTCGACCACTTCGGCCACCGGCACGCCGAACGACACCGTGAACGCCAACCCCCGGCCCCGCTGGCCGTCGGGCGAGGGTGGCAGCGGGCGGTGCCAGCCACTGATCTCACCCACCGCCTGCAACACGCGCCTCGACGCTTCGTGGTTGCACACGCGCAGCCGCTCGTCCAGCGGGTCCGCCCCCGCCGCATGGATCAACTCGTCCAGCGCGCATTCGTGAAAGAAACCATTGCCCGACGCACCCACCGAGCGCCAGGAGCTCACCGGCACCGTGGCCTCGGCGCGGTAGCCCGTCACGCGGTAGTCGGGCAGCGCAAAAGGTTGGTCCCAGGCCCCCGCCACGATGGCCACATCGGGCCCCACGCTCGCAAAGCCCAGGCGCCCCATCTGCGAAGCCGTGACCGACGGGCTGGCGATGGCCAGGTCCATGGTCTGCACCCGACCGCCTTTCACCGCACCGCTCAGCCGCGCAATCGCCAGCGGGCGGGGGAAATCGTGGGTCATGTCTTCTTCGCGCGTCCAGGTGAGCTTGATCGGCACACCCGGGTGCGCCACGGCCAGCAACGCGGCCTGCTTGGCATAGTCGTCCTCCAGGCGGCGCCCGAAGCTGCCGCCCATCATCAACACGTGCAGCCGGATCCGGCTGGCATCGACCCCGGTCGCGCCCGCCACGCCATCGACCAGAAAGCGGGGGATCTGCGTGCCGGTCCAGATGTCCAGCCAACCGTCCTTGAATTGCGCCACCGCCGTCATCGGCTCCAGGGGTGCATGGGCCAGAAACGGCACGCGGTATTCCGCTTTCACCACCACCGCCCCCTCGGCCACCAGCCCTTTCGCCACATCGCCATCGTCGCGCAGGCGGCTGTCCCGGTGGCTGTCGGCGAACGCACTGGCCACGCTGTCGAACAAGGCCGCACTGCTCTCGGGGTAAGGCGCCTGAGGCCCCCACACAGCCTTGACCAGCGCCGCCGCTTGAAACGCCCGCCAGGTGTTGTCGGCGATCACGCCAAACCCCTGCGGCAGCGCCACCACCTTGACCACACCGCGGGCGCGCTCGGCCTCGCTCGCGTCAAACGACACCAGGCCCCCGCCCACGCGCGGGTTGGTCCGCACCGTGGCGCAAAGCATGTTCGACAGCCGCACATCGATGCCGTAAACCGCCGTGCCGGTGGACTTGGCCACCATGTCCAGGCGCTGCATGGGCCGCCCCAGGTAACGCCACTGCGCCTGCGGCTTGAGCGCCACCTCGTCGGGCGGCACCATGCGCGCGGCCACGGCGGCCAGGCTGGCATAGCTCAGTGGCTGACCATCGGGCAGCACCACCGCACCGTCGTGGGTGGACAACTGCCCCAGCGCCACGCCGCCGCGCTCGGCGGCGGCCATGAGCAGCATCTGGCGGGCCACCGCACCGGCCACGCGCAGCTTGTCGAACGCGTCCGCCACGGTCGAAGAGCCGCCCGTGATCTGAATGCCCGCCAGCTTGGCAACGACATCGCCCGCCTGGCGCCCCGCACGCGCCAGAAAGCTGTCGCTGACCGCGGCAATGGGAAAGCCCTCGGCCACCACCTTGCCGTTGTAGTACGCCGCGCTGGGCGCGCCGTGGTCGGTCCTGAAGCCACCCCAGGGCAGGTCCATCTCTTCCGCGATCAGGGCCGCCTGGATCGACACCGCCCCCTGGCCCTTGTCGGCCCGGGGCGTGATCAGGGTGACACCGTCGCCGTCGATGCGCACATAGGGGTTGAGCGTCGCCTCCCCCTCGCCCAGATGCCCGAGCAAAGGGTTGGTGGGCGGGCGCCGATAGGCCCAGTAGCCAATGGCCACACCGCCTGCCACGGCGGCGGTGCCCACCAGAAACGTGCGCCGCGCCAGCGTGCCGATCTTGCCCATCTCACGCCCCCTTGAGCTGTTGCGCGGCTGCCTTCACGGCCAGCCGAATGCGCAGGTAGGTGCCACAACGGCACAGGTTGGCCGAAAGCGCCTCGTCGATCTGCGCATCGGTGGGGTCGGGGTTGTCCGCCAGAAACGCGGCAGCGGTCATGATCTGGCCCGACTGGCAATACCCGCATTGCGCCACCTGGTGCGCCACCCAGGCCGCCTGCACTGCGTGCAGGGCACCGGGCTGCCCCAGGCCCTCGATGGTCGTCACCGCGCCGCTGACCGAGCCCACCGGCACCGAACACGACCGCACCGCGACCCCGTCGACATGCACCGTGCAGGCGCCGCAATAGCCCACGCCGCAGCCGTACTTCGGCCCCGTGATGCCCAGCTCGTCTCGCAGCACCCAGAGCAACGGCATCTCGGGTTCCACGTCCACCTCGTGGCGTTGTTGATTGACGTTCAGTTCCATGGCGCACTCCGGGTTGATCGACCCATTCTGACGCCAGTGGCAACAGCACGCGAACGCCAACCCGGCTTCACCAGGGCCGCCAACCCTTGGCACACCGAAAACGGCCAGGCTTGAGCCCGGCGCCAACCAGGTGGCGCCAGCCCCGATCAGAGCTTGCCGATGCTGTGCTGCGCCACTTTGCTGGCCAGCGCGAGGTTGGCCGTCGGATCGTTGGACACGCTGGCGCGCACGGCAAGCACCAGGTGGTTGACCAGGACGTAGAGGGTGTCGCTGGCGGCGTCCCAGGCGGCGGCCTGACCGACCGAGGGCACGTCGGTCATGGGGGGGCGGTTGGCGCTGCCCAGCAGCATCTGTTCGGCGGTCTTCTGCGAGGCGGCCGACATGCCCTGGTAGCGCTTGGATTGGCGAAGGGCTTCCAGCGCGCGCTCGACCTTGGCCGGGTCGGGCGCCTGCAGGTGTTGCTGCCGGAAAGTCTCCACGCTGGCCAAAACACGCACGGCGGGCTGGAAGATCTGCACCTCGTTGTCCAATGGCAAGCGCAGACCGGTGGGCAATTGCCGGTGCCTGTCGCTGGGCCAGGCGTAATGCAGGCTGTTGACCGGTTTGCTCAGGCGGTTGCGTTTGGCCTTGCCCGGGTCGAAGCCCGTGAGGCGCCCGACGTCTTCCGGGGTCAGCAAAGGGTCCAGGTTGAGTTCTGGCGCGGGGCCGCTGGCGGCTTGTGCGGCCCGAACGGCCTTGGCCGCATCGGGGGGCAGGTCGGCCACCGAGCCTTGACCGGTGGTGGCCGCACCGCTGTCGCAGCCCGCTGCGAGCAACAGGCCGGCCAGGCCCAGCAAACGGGCGAGGACCTGCGCGGTGGTGGGCCGTCGTGATGCAAAAGCGCGCTGAAGCAATGGGGCGGTCATGGCAGGCGCTCCACAATTTCCACGCGGCGGTTGAGCTGGCGGCCGCTGTCGGTCTGGTTGGTGGAGACCGGCGAGAGCGAGGCCACACCGTCGGCTTGCAGGCGGGCCGGGTCGATGCGCTGCTGGCGCAGGTGGCTCACCACCGCCTGCGCGCGGTCGCGTGAGAGCTGCAGGTTGGTCTTGAACGAACCGGTGTCGTCGGTGTGGCCCACGATGTAGACCCGCACCTTGGGGTGTTGGCGCAGGTAGTCGGTCAGCAGGGCCAGCTCGTCGCGGGACTCGGGCCGCAGCGTGGCGCGCCCGGTGTCGAAGCGGATGCCATAGAACGGCACCCGCCCGTCGGTGGCCATCTGGCTCACCAGGCGGTCCAGGTTCATCGTGACCTGACCCGATTTCACCGCCTCTTCCTCGATCACCTCCAGGCTGATGTGGACCGGGTGATCCCCCTTGCTGACCATGCCGACTTCCACATAGGCCTTGCCGCCATCGCTGCCGCGAAGCTCGGCGAGCAGGTAGCGCTGGTCGGCGTTGTAGGCGTCCAGCGGGTGGTAGTGATCCAGCGGCCCGGCGCCGCCCTTGTGGGCCGCCGAGAAGACGGTCTTGAAGAAGTGCGCGGCGTGCCAGGAGCTGGTGCCATCGCACTGCCCGCCCTGGCAGGCAAACACCACCTTGCCTTGGGCGCCGCTGATGGCGTCCCGGAAGTTGCGCATCAACTCGGCGGTGGACTTGCCCGCCGGCGCGCGGTAGACGATGGCGGTGTGGCGCCCCGCTGCTGTGACGAACGATTGCGGTGGTTCACCCTCCTTGGCGGCACGGTCCGGCAGGCGCACCTCGGCGTAGTCCTGCCGGTAGTAGGAGACGATGTCCGAACCGGGAAAACGGGAAATCAGCGGATGGTCGCTGGCGCCGGCCACATCGGCCGCCTGGGCGGCGATGGCGGCGGTGAGCATCGCGACGGCCAACAGGCAGCGTCGGGCAAGAGACAGGGCGGGGTGTTTGATCATGGTGTTCGACAGGTGGGAGGTTTGGTTCTGCGGGCCCGCTCTTTCAGAAGCGCCAGCCCGCGCCAAGGCGAACCAGGTGGTGTTTGCCGGAGCCGAACGCCAGCCCGCCGTTGACCACCACCGAGCCGATCTGCCGGGCATAGGCCAGGCCAACGGCCGATTGCCCCCGGTAGCCACACCCACGTTCACCGTGCTCGCCGTCACCGCCGGGCACCATGGGGATCAGGGCGGCGGCCTGCGCGATGCCGGCCGAGGTTTCCTTGCGCAGGGGCCCCGACTTGCGCGTCGGTGTGTTGCTGGGCCTCACCCAGGGTGCGCGCATCGCCCTCGTCGGCATAGGCCCGGGTCTCGGCAGCCATCTGATCGGTGTAGCCCTTGGCCTGCCGCAGGGTGCGTGCGTCGCCCGCATCGGCGTAGTTCTGCGCCTGGCGCAAGGTGCGCGCATCGCCCTCTGCCGCCGCTTGCTGGGCGTTGTTGCTGGCGGCCGCGAGCTGGGCCACGTTGACCGCGTCGCTGTCTTGCGTGCCGGCGGCAACGCCCGTGATCTGGCGATAGACGCCGTTGTCGGCATCGCCAACGCTGACCGCGCCGCGGGTGCCGGTGGTGGCGTTGATGGCCTCGCGTTGTGCCTGCGTGGCACCGGCCGGCACGAAGCCCGCCGCACCCGGAGCCCGGTTGGCGGTGCTGTCGCTGCCCAGCGCGACGCCATGGTCCACCGAGACCAGCGTGTTCTGGCCCAGCGCGGTCGTGCCGTTGGCGCTGGTGGCGCCGCGGCCGGCGTTGGTGCCGATGGCGATGTTGTTGTTGCCATTCGTGCTCGTGCCCGCGTTGCGGCCCATGGCGATGTTGTTGTCGCCCGCGGTGTAGCGCCCGGCCTCGGTGCCGATGCTGGTGTTGTGGTTGCCGCTCACGTCATTGCCCGCGCTGTAGCCGGAGGCGTTGTTGCCCTCGCCGGTCACGCTTCGGCCGGCCCAGCTGCCACTGGCGTTGTTGTAGTTCCCCGTGACGTACTGGCCCGCGACGGAACCGCTGGCGCTGTTGTAGTCGCCCTGGACCCCGTAGCCGGCTTCCGTGCCGCTGGCGCTGTTGTAGCTCCCGGTCACGCTCTGGCCTGCGCTGGTGCCGCTGGCGCTGTTGCGGTCACCCAGGACGTTCTGACCGGCCTGCGTGCCACCGGCGCTGTTGTGCAGCCCCTCCACGTTGCTGCCCGCTTCGGTGCCGCTGGCCGAGTTCCTGTCGCCAACCACATTGCGCCCGGCCCACGTGCCGCTGGCGCTGTTGCCGTTTCCGGCGACGTCGCGACCGGCGTAGGTGCCACTGGCGGTGTTCTGGCTACCCTCCACATTGGTGCCCGAGTCTGTTCCGTTGGCGCTGTTGTCGTTGCCCGAGACGCGCTGACCCGCGTTGGTCCCGACCGCGCTGTTGTAGTCGCCGGTGACCTGCCGACCCGCGCTGGTGCCACTGGCGCTGTTGTTGTCCCCGGTGACTTGTTGACCGGAGAACGAACCGCTGGCGCTGTTGGCATTGCCGGTGACCTCTTGCCCCGCAAAAGAGCCGCCACCGCTGTTGTTGTCCCCGGTGACGTTCAAACCGCTGTAGGAGCCATTGGCGCTGTTGTAGCTGCCGGCCGAACCAGCGCCGGTGCCGATGCCCACCGAGGTGCTGCCGGTGCCACCGGCGTGCGCGTTGTTGCCACAGGCGAGCGTGTCCGGGCCCGTGGTCGACGCGCCGCCATTGCCGCCGCCACTGAACTCGCATGTGGACTGCGCAGCGACCGGGTTGCCCAGGCTCAGCAAGACCGTGGCTACGGCGGCGGACATCGCGCTGCGGGTGGCGAGGCGACGCGACCGGATGGAAGGGGCAAAGACAGAATGGGTCATGGCTATCGAGAGAAGAAGTTGAATAGGTTGGGGAAAGGGTTGAACCGGAAAAGGCGCCCACGGCGACCTGTTGTCCAGGGCGACATCCGTACCCGGCATCACCTGCGACAATGACGGTGAGCGTAGGAAATTGGTGGTATGTCGTCATTCCCCAGATTCAGGGGGGGACCACCCCCTGTTCGGGGGCTTCCCTGGGCATGACGGGCCCGCCACACACAGGAAATTGCTGGGAATGAACGAGCGGAAAGGCGCGGCGGCGGGTATGAACGGGCGGGTCCTGGTGCTGGAAGACCTGGCGCAACCGCGCATGTGGCTGTGCGAGCTGGTGCGCACGCTGTTTCCCCGCGTGCGCGCGATCGATGAGGCGGCTTCCCTGGCCGAAGCACAGCAGGTGCTGCGCGAACACCACCACGATCTCGCGCTGCTGGACTGGGAACTGCCTGACGGACAGGCCGAGTCGCTGATCCGCCAGATTTACCGCAACAGCCCGTCCACCATGATTGTGGTGAGCACCATTCATGAAGACGACGAACGGGTCTTCGCGGCGCTGCGGGCCGGGGCGCAGGGGTATGTGCTGAAGTCGCAACCGCGCGAACTGGTGGCGCAACAGCTCTTGGGCATCGAGCGGGGCGAGCCGCCGCTCTCGCCGGTGATCGCCCACAAGGTGCTGGCGTATTTTCGACATCGGGAGGCCGCGCAGGCCACGGTCGGCACAGCTGGCGAGGAGGCATCGCTGGCACCCCGCGAGCTCGACGTGCTCCGCCTGGTGGCCAAGGGCTATCGCAATGCCGAGGTAGCCGAGTTGCTCGGCATGACGGCCAACACCGTGGGCAGCTACATCAAATCGATCTACCGCAAGCTGGGCGTCTCCTCAAGGGCCGAAGCCGCCCTGGAGGCCTCGCGCCTAGGCCTGGCCCGTTGAGGCCAGCTGTGTGAGCGGAACCCGCAACACCAGTCTGGCGCCGCCCGTGCGGGGGCTGTTGCCCGTCTCCAACTGGGCGCCCAGCGCCCGCGCACGGGCCTGCATGCCGGACAGGCCCATGCCGTTGCCCCGATGGTGCGGGCGGCCTTTGGCGTTCAAGCCAAGGCCGTCGTCCTCGATCACCAACACCAAGGTCGCCGCTTCCGCGGTGCAGGACACCCACATCTGACTGGCGCGTGCGTGCTTGAGGGCATTGGCCGCGCCTTCTTGCAGAAACCGCCGCAGCATGTCCAACACCGGGGCCGTCGCAACGAGTTGATCGGTCTCGCCACCCAACGACCAGGCCAGGCGCATCCCCGCACGCGTCAGATGCGGCGACCAGGTCTGCCACCATTGCTGCAAAGCAGGGCCAACGGGCCCGCCGCCATCCGGGGCGCCGTTCAGGCGGCCAAGGTCGCCAATGCTCTCGCGCAAGAGTGTGGCCAGCGAAGACCGATCGAGCTCCTGACGCTCGACACCCCGAAGCGCCGTGATGAGGCGCGCACCCAACGTGTCGTGAAGGTCGCGCATGACGTGTTGGCGCTCCTGCCGGCGGGCCTGCTCCTGTTCGGTCTGCGCCACCTCATCCAGCGAGCGCACCAGTTCCTCGGAAAACGCATCGAGTCGCTGCGCCAGGAGCGCGCGCGTCACCCGTGCCTGCTCCAACTGCAACAGCACGTGGTCCGCGGTGACCATGCCATAGGCCGCCACCAGGCCGCTGAACCCCCAGGCGATCCAGGTGCCTTGATCGGGCGACACCCATCCCATGGCCATGCCGAGGTCGTGCACAGAGCCTGCCAGCATGACCAGAAAGCCCGACAACAGGATCCACGCCCGACCGGTCGGAAGCGCACCCCGGTGGCGCAGCAGCATCCACACGATGGCCACCAGGGACACATTGCCCACCAGCACCACAAACTGGCGGATGCCGTGCACGCCCGATCCGCTGATCGCCACAGCAAGGAACATCAGTTGCATCACGCCCCAGGCACCGCAGAGCGCCGTGCGCCTCGAACGGGTCATGGTGCCGGTCAGACTCAAGGTCAAGGCCAAGGCGGCGGTCACGAAGTGGGTGATGAACCAGGGGTTGCTCAGTTCAAACCACGGGCCGGGAAACGGCAGCACCGAGACCTGGTAGAGCGTCTCTCGCAAGCCCAGGCTCAAGGCCATGCAACCGAAGGTCAGCAATGGCCACTCGTGGCGGCGAAGCGACCAAAGCAGCAAGGCAAACAGCCCCACCGACAAAGCCAGCACCTGACTGACCTGCACAGGCAAGGCCAGCACCGCGTAGCGGTCCAGGTGGTGACGAATCAGCGCCTGAACGGGGCCCTCGCGCAACTCGACCAGCCCAAATGGCATGAAGGGCGGCGCCTGCAGGGTCAGTTCGACAGACCGGGCACCGGCCGGCAAACGAAAGAGCGCAGGGCTGCGGCCGTTGAGCGTGGGTGATGCGGCGTCTCGCCAAGGCGACCAACCGTCGTCGCGCTGCGGCAGCAGGGGTGTCAACGCTGTGCCGTTCGCCCTCAACAGATAGGGCGCGCCCGCCCGCATCACCCACAGCGCCCGCGGTTCGTGGTGCCCAGGCGCAGGCAGGGTGATGTCGTACACCAGGCGCAGGCCATCCCGGTTCCAGTCATGGCTCAACCGGTCTGGAAACGTGACCAGCGCCCGGTCGACGAGGCGGCCCTGGTCGTAGACAGAGCGCACCGCCTGTGTGAGGCGCTCGGGCTGTTCGTCGGCCGCCGCACCGGCCATCGCCGCCACAGGCCACAGCAACACCATCAGCAGGAGCCACGAAAAGAAACCGCGCCGCCGTGCCAAACCCTGGTCGCGGGCCGCAGCCTTGGGCAACACCGGCCGATGAACTTCAGCCACGGTCGGCCTCATCGCCAGCAAGGGCGCAAGGCGCCACCCACTGCCACTGCCAATCCGGGGCCTCGCCACCCGCCACCGCGACGGCGGGGGCATCGGTGAGCAACGCGGCGCCTTGATCACCGCGCCAGACCGCCTTCAGGCGGGAGAGCAAACGGTCCGGCGGCGCGGGCATGCCCCAGCCCTGCAACATCACCTGCAAGCGGTGCGGTTCTTCGACCCGGACATGCAAACGGATGCGCCTCCCCGCAAGAGGGCCGTCGGCGCGCCAGATCGCCTCGGCCACTTCGGACAGCGAGTCGACCAAGGTCATGAGGCGGTGCGTGGGCAGCGTGGCGTCATCGGCGCTGTCGTCAACCAGCCAGCGCATGGGTGTGCCGCTGGCCTCCAGCCGGGCCTGCCAGGGTGGTCGCCAGGTGGCCAGCGCCATCACCACCGACTCATTGCTCTGGTGGACGCTGAGCAACTGGCGCAGGTTCTGCAGACTCAGCTCGAGTTGTTCGCGGGTCTGCGTGTGGTCAACGTGCTCTGCCTCGATGTCGTGCGTCAACGCTGAAAGCCGCTGCCCCAACCCCTGGTGCAAGCTGCCCACCAACTGCGCCCTCTCTGTCTGACGGGCTTGTTTCGCTTGCAACTGGCTCAGCTGGGCATGGCTGGACTGCAATTGTTCTCGCGCGCGCTCGATCTGCTGCTGGAGCATCGCGTTGGCGTTCTCCACCAGGTGCAGGTTGCGCAACACATGCTCGGCGGTGATGTAGGCGTAACACAGCAAAAGGCCGGCAAAGGCCAGCGGAACGTAGCTGATGCGCATGGGGGGCTGGTAGCCGAGGGTCCAGCTCAGGTCGTGCACCGACACCGCCAGCAAAACCACCAGACCCGCCATCAACACGTAAGCGGCGTGCCCCCCGATGTCGTGGCGCCAGCGATGCAGCAGCCACACACACACCGGGATATTCAGCAAGCTGAGAAACAGAATGCCCAGGCGCACCGACACCACACCCGAGGGGAACCACTGGACCAACATCAGGGGCAGCAACAGCGCACCGGTTGCGGCCACCGCCCAGCGCGTGTAGTGCCAGACCAGGCGGTTGCTCAGCGCCAGCACCGAGGTCAACACCGTGATGGTCAGGCTCACGCTCAGCAGCGAGTTGAACAGGTAGGCCTTCTCGGTGTCCACCGGCAACAGCGCCACCGTGAAACTCCAGTTGCGCAAGGTCAGCGTGGCGCAGATGGCGGCAAAGATCGGCAGCAGAATCACATCGCGGCGCGCCAGCCACAAAACGAGGGCCAAGGAGCCCAGGACCGCGGCCAGCACCGTGTTCACCTCGGCGGGCCGGATCATCTGTTCGTGTCGCTCCAGCTGCGCAACCGCCAACGCCGACGGTGGGCCCCATTGGGCGGCGGCCAGGCCGGTGGGCATATAGGCAGTACCGGCGAAGTCGATGCGCACCGCCCGGGCATCGGACGGCAGGGCGAAGAGAAACGGCATGCGGCCATTGAGGGCCTTGTCCGCGGATGCTTCTGCGGGCATCGCTGGCAGGAAAGGCTGGAGCGGTCGACCATCGACCGACAGGCGAAAGGGTGCGCCGACCCGCGCCAGCCACAGGCCCTTCGCGGCGCTGCCCTCCGGCACGCTCAGCTCATAGTGGATGTGGATCTGGGGGGCGTGCCACAGCGGCTTGAGCCGGTCGGGGATGGTGACGGTTCCCTCGTCCAGGAGCTGCGCGCCATCCATCAGAACGGTTCGCCGCGCCGTTTCCACGGCGGTCACCGGCGACGCCCGTACAGGCAGAACCAGAAACACCTGACCCCAGATGGTCAAGGCCAATGCCCACCGCCACACAACCATGCTTCAGTGGGGGAGGCGCGCGCCCAGACAAGGGATGCGGCCCACAGCGCTGGCACAGGAAGCGGTCATGCCGCCGTTGCGGGCATCGGCACCGGGCAGAAACTGGGCATGGTCGACAGGGAGGTTCATGCGGTGGGTTTTTCAGGGCCTCCATTGGCCCGTGAAATCGTCGCCGCAGTGTAAGCCCACGGCCGGGCGGTTGGCGCGTCCCCCAACCACCCTGGCCTGGGCATGCAGCCGACGCCGATGCCCAGGCCAGTGCGCAAACCGAGGGGTGGTCGACCACCGGTTTCATCGGTGGGTTTTCTCGCCACTACAGCGCCCGCTGTCGCCACGCCAGCGCCGCGCCCACCCACAGGGCCAGCGCGGAAAACACCAGGCCGCGCACCAGCCCGCCTGGCCCGTCGGCGATCAAGCCCACCACCGTCGGACCCACGATCTGGCCGGCGGCAAACACGATGGTGAACGCACTGATGCCGCTGGCCCATTGGGCCGGAGGCAGGTTGTGGCGCACCAGGGCGGTGGTGGAGGCCACCACCGACAAGAACACCCCGCCAAAGAGCAGCCCGGAAGCCAACACCAGCGGCCAGGCGGCCGTCAGCGCCGGCACGATGGTGGCCACCCCCAGCAACAGGTTGAGACGCGCCAGCGCCTGCCCGCTCTTGTGGCGGTCCAGCAAGCCGGCCCAGATGCGCGACGAAGCCATCACCGCCAGCCCCAGCAGCGCATAGAAGGCGGTAATGGCGGCGGTGCTGATCCCCTGCGCCCGCAGCAGCGCGATCACAAACGTCATGTAGCCGATATAGCCCACACCGAAGCCCGCATACCCGGCCAGCGCGAAACCGAAATCGCGCACACGGAAGCGCCGCTGCGCCAACGCTTGCCCGGGCCCCGGAGTTGCAATCCCCGTGGCACCTTGAGGCGCCTCACCACGGGCCAGCACGCGCGCCGGCCACACCAGCAACACCGTGGCCACCGCGCACAGCAAGGCCAGGGCCCACCAGGCCCAAGCCCAGGCGTGGGGCCGCCCATCGGCCAGGGCCAACACCCAGGGCACGCCCACCGCCGACAGGGCAATGCCGATGCCCGTACCGCCGTAGTAGATGCCCAGCAAAAAACCGCTGCGCTCGGGCTGTCGGGCCCCCAGGCGCGCCGCCAGCAGCCCACCGGCGATGAACACCAGCGCGCTGGCCACCCCCGCCAGCAAACGCTGCGTGAGCAACAACGTGGCGTCGGTGAAAAAGCCGCTGAGGGCCATGAACACCGTGGCCAGCGCCGATCCCCACAGCAGCAAGCCCGTGGCCGCCACGCGCTTGAGCAGCCATGGCGTGACCAACGCACCGATCAGATAACCCAACGCGTTGGCCGTGTTCCATGCCCCGGCCGGGGTGTAGCTCCAGCCCAGGTCGTCGCGCATGGTGGGCAACAGCAGCCCATAGGCAAAACGGGTGATGCCCAAAGACCGCGGCGCCCAAAGGCCAGCGCCAAAGCCAGCCTCAGATGGGGGGTGGTGTCACCGGCGGTGCCAGAGGGTTCGGAAGGGTGGGCATGACCGGGCCATTGTGGCCCCGCCGCCTCAACCCGCTTGTCGCCCACGACGAAGCATGGCTTCGCCGATTCGGATAGGGCCTGTTCACACTATTTTTCCGAGATGCGTTGCAGATCAAAAAGGCCATGCGCAAGGCGCAAAACGCAGCCGGGGTTCTCCCCGGCGAGGTTTTGCAACGCCGCGCATGACCTTGAAGAAAGGAAAGGCGCAAACAACGCCACTCGTCGTTGCGCTCTAAGGTCAGACAGTCTGACCGTCGTCCCGCGCCTGAATTGGCGTTGTTTGCGCCCCTTTCGCACTCGGAAAAACAGGCCCTAGGAACCCAGTCCCACGGGCGCCGGGGCGCGCATGACGATGCGGGTGAACAGGCGGTCAAACAGCGGGTTGCGCGGCACCTTGGTGTTCAGGGGGTCCTGGTTGGTGGCAAAGGCCGCATTCAGGGCATGCCAGTCGTCGTCGGTCAGAAACCGCTCCGCCTCCGGCAGGATGTCGGTTTCTTCCAGCCGCATGTGCTCCAGGTAAAAGTCGATGTACTCGTTCACCGCTGTCTCGAAGGCCGCCCGGCGCGACTCGCCCATGTATTCCCAGGCCATGAGCAGGTGCATCAATTCCCGCACGCGGCCCTCGCCTTCATGGTGGTCGCGCTCGAGCTGGTCGATCGCGGCCATGGTGTGCGGTGCGGCCTTGACCACGCGGGGGAACAGCAGCGTGGACTCTTTGGGGTGGTGCTGGGTCTCGGGGAACTCGTCGATGTAGAACAGCATGGCGCGCACCACGTCGAAAAACCGGTCGTGCTCGCCCTTGCCATCGGGGTCGGCACCGAGCTGCACCATCTGCTTGAGCGAACGCAGCATGGCCGCCAGCGAGGCGTGTTCGTCGCGGATCACCCGCATAGCTTCATGTTGGCCCATGGCTTGTCTCCTCTGAGGGTCGAAACGGCATTCGCCAACCCACCGGTCGGCAAATAAGCGTCGACTATCGCAAAGGCGCGCCGCCAGGGCCTTGACCCACATCAAACCCCGACCACCTCTGCCGGCCGCCCGCCCCGCGGTCCCCCACAACGGGCCCTAGTCCCACTCTGTTGCCGACGGTTGCAGCCCGTTCAGCCCATCGGTTGTAGTATTTAGAGTTACACGATCAACCCAGCCCCGACGGAACCAAGCCATGACCTCTGCCCTCAAACCACTCCTCCTGACCCTGGCGCTCGGCATGGCCGGCTGTGCCACCGCCATTGCCCAGACCCCGGGTGAAGCCTCCACCGCCAAACTGACCGACCTCGCGCGCCCCGCGTACAAGGCCTGCCTGAAAGCCGCCAAGGGCCGCGCCGAACAAAGCGCCTGCATGGTGCAAGAGCAAGCCTTCCAGGACGAAAAGCTCACCCAGACCTACCAGCGCCTGTCCAAGGCCATGACGGCAGAGCAGCGCCATGCGCTGGAGCAATCTCAAAGCGCCTGGAAAGCCTTCACCCAGGCCGATGCACGCCTGGGTGTGGCCCTGCTGGACCCCGCTGGCCTCGACCTCTCCGTCTCGGACAACAGCATCCTCCTGACCATCCAGCGCCAACAGATGCTGGAACACCTCGTCAGCCTGACCCAATAAGCCAGCGCGCAACCGCCTCGACACACAACAACCGCAGCAAAAAAGGAGCCCCACAATGAACAACATCGACCTCAACAACGCCGAACAGAGAAACGGCGCGGTCTATTTCGTGGTTGGGCGGGGCACCGAGGGAGGCGCAGCCTCCTACCGGTTGAGCGTCGCCGGCGCAGGCAACAACGAGTGGGGCACGGTCTCTGCCGTCGCCGCCAACAGCGGTTACTCGATTGGCACCATCCAGGTCGACTTGGGCCAGCGCGGCACATGGCCGCTGGGCGCCACCAGCGAACGGGCGCTGGCGCCGGGGGAACAAAGCTACGTGGACGCCATCGTCGATCAGGTATCGGCCTACGCGGGCAGCCACAAACGCGCATTTCCCACCGACCCACAAGAGCTGGCCAACCTCCGGGCCGATCTGCTCACCCATGGCAATGGCCTGAATGGCCGCTCGTCGATCACCTTCATTTCCGAAGAACACCGCGCCACCATCAACGCCTGGGCCAGCTCCGACCAGGGAAAACAGTGGATCCACAGCCACATCGACTTTCCACAGATCCAATCCCTCGCAGACGACGCCAAGCAGGTGCTCGACCAACACGGCGCCAACATCCCACCGGAGCGCCAGTTCGAAGTGCTCTGCGTGCTGGCCAAAACGGCCAACCAACACCCGGCATCCAACGCCAGGCTGGTCAACGCGCTGCGCAACGGCGCCGACTACAACACCTTCATGGCCGCCGTCGAAGAACGGGAAGCCGCCATCCCCTATCTGGCCGGCTCCAAAGCCGGTGATCTGGCGCAGCAGTACCAGGAAAACCACCAGAAGCCTGGCAATGCCATCCTGATCGACGAGGCCCACCGCCTGGTCGCTCAAACAGGGTACCAACCAGCCAACGAAGCGGCCATTCCGTCGGTACAGTTGGCTTTGGGCGCCTTCCGCCGCGATCTGAACGACCCTTCGGTGCTGGACCGTGGGGACAAGGGAGAAGACGTGCGGCTCTTGCAGCAGGCCCTGATGGGGAGCGGTCAGGCGTTGTCAGACGATGGCGACTTTGGCCGTGGAACCGAACGTGCCTTGACCGCCTACCAACGCGAGCACGGACTGGAAACGACAGGCTTTGGTGACCGCCCCACACTGCGCTCACTGGGCATCGCTCCCCTGCTCGACCAGCGCAGCAGCGCCTCTTTGCACCGCATGATTGAAACCCTGGGCAACGATCCCCGTTTCACCGAAGAGCAGGCAGCGCGCATCGCCAATTCCGCCCAGATGTACATGCTGGACCACCGCAGTGCCCTGAGCGAAGTCTCACAGATCCGAATCAGCAACGACGGCCAAACGCTGCTGTTTCAAAACGACTACGCACAAATGCGCACCATGGAGATCGATCAGGCGATACGGGGCTACGTGCCTGCACAGCCGCTGGTCCAAGCGCCCACGCCCGCGCAGTCGCCCGAGCCCCTGACCATGGAAGGTCCCTCACGCTGACTCCCTGCTTGACGCAGACGACGGCTTCCAGCGCTTGAGCAACAGCGCATTGCTCACCACGCTGACCGAGCTGAACGCCATGGCCGCGCCCGCGATCACCGGGCTGAGGTAGCCCATGGCCGCCAGGGGGATGCCCACGGCGTTGTACGCAAAAGCCCAGAACAGGTTCTGCTTGATTTTCCTCACGGTCTTGCGCGAGATGTCCAGCGCACCAGCCACCAGCGCCGGGTCGCCCCGCAACAGCGTGATACCCGCGGCGTGCATGGCCACGTCCGATCCCCCCTGACCGCCATCCATCGCGCCCATGGCCAGCCCCACATCGGCCGCAGCGAGGGCTGGCGCGTCGTTCACGCCATCGCCCACCATCGCCACAATGTGGCCCGTCCCACGGTCCATCGACTCCTGAGGCGCCACTTCGTCCAGGGGATTGAACGCGGTGGGCACCGGCGCAGCGCCCAAGGTCTGCCCTTCTTCTGCCACGGCCACAGGCGGATCGTCCGGCGACGAAGGATTGACCGAAAACACCTGCCCCTCCACCAGAGGCACCGCCCTCGGCAGCGCTTCCTCCTGCGCCTGGGCCGGGCTGCCGCCCTGCAGGCGCCGGACCACAGCTGCCTTGTCACCCGGCAAGACCTCCGCAATCACCTCGCCACGGTCCGGGTCCAGGCCCAGGCGCCGGGCCATGGCTTCGGCCGCGCCCCGGTTGTCTCCCGAGACCATGAACAGCCGCAACCCCGCCCGGCGCAGTTGCGTAATCGCCGCCAGTGCCCCCACCTTGGGCTCGTCACCAAAGGCCAGCAGCGCCAGAGGGGTCCAGCCCGTGCCGTCGCCGCTCTGGCTGGCCAGCACCGACACCGTCGCCCCCTGGCCCTGGTGCTTCTTGACCGCCTCGGCCAGCGGCCCCAGTGCCACACCCAGTTCATCCATCCAGCGCACACTACCCAGCGACAGGCGCGCGCCTTGCACCAGGCCCTGCGTGCCCCGGCCATTGACCGATTTCACCTCGGTGGCCGCGTCCGGCCCCGGCGTCCAACCGCGCTCGGCGGCCACCGCCATCACCGCGTGCGCCAGCGGGTGTTCGCTTTGCGCCTGCAGCGCCGCGGCCGCGCGCAACACCGCTTCTTCGTCCACGCCCGGCACCGCGTCCACCACCAGCAACCTCGGGCGGCCTTCGGTCAGGGTGCCGGTCTTGTCAAACGCCACCGTGTCCACCCGGTGGGCCAACTCCAGCGCCTGCGCGTCCTTGATGAGAATGCCGTGCTGCGCCGCCACGCCAGTACCGGCCATGATGGCTGTGGGCGTGGCCAGCCCCAGCGCGCATGGGCAGGCGATCACCAGCACCGCCACCGTGTTGAGCAAGGCCTGCTCCATGGAAGCGCCCTGCCACAGCCAGGCCACCAGCGTGATCAGGGCAATGACCAGCACCACCGGCACAAACACCGCCGCCACCCGGTCCACCAGCCGCTGCACCGGCGCCTTGCCCGCCTGCGCGTCCTGCACCAGGTTGATGATGCGGGCCAGCGTGCTTTGCGCGCCCACCGCGCGCACGCGGATGTGCACCGAACCCTCGCCATTGAGGGAGCCCCCCGTGACCCCATCGCCCGGCACCTTGGCCACCGGCAGCGCTTCGCCCGTCAGCATCGATTCGTCGGCGTGGGTCTCACCCTCGACCAGCTCGCCATCGGCCGGATAGCGCTCACCCGGCAACACGCGGATCAGATCGCCCGGCAACAGCTCGTCCACCGGCACATCGGTCAACTCCGTGCGGCGAACGCCATCGGGCAGCAAATGGGCCTTGTCCGGGCGCAGCGCGTGCAAGGCGCGAATGGCGCTGGTGGTCTGCCGCTTGGCCCTGGCCTCCAGCCATTTGCCCAACAAGACCAGGGTGATCACCACCGCCGACCCCTCAAAGTACAAGTGCACCATGCCGCCGTCCGATCCGGAGCGCAACCACAGCCAGGTCGACAAGGCCCAGCCCGCCGTCGTGCCGATCGACACCAGCAGTTCCATGTTGCCGGTCATGGCCTTGAGCGCATGCCAGCCCGCCTTGTAGAAGCGCGCACCCAGCCAGAACTGCACCGGCGTGGCCAACAGAAACTGCGCCCAGCCTGGCAGCATCCAGTGCCGACCAAACAGATCGCCCACCATCGGCAGCACCAGCGGCGCCGACAATGCGATACCGATCAACACCGGCAGCAAATCGGTGGAGATGCCATGCCAGCTCTCGCCACCTTCCTCGCCCATGGCCTCCACCGTGCGCGGCTCATAACCCGCGTCACGCACCGCGCGCTTCAACCGCGCCAGCGTCTCGGCCTCGTCCCCCCCGGCATTCACCTGGATGCGCGCCGACTCGGTGGCCAGATTCACCGTGGCCTCGCTCACACCCGCCTGCTTCTTGAGCACACGTTCCACCCGCGAGACGCAGGAGGCACAAGTCATGCCGCCAATGCCCAGGTCGATCTGGCTGATGGAGAGGTTCGGGTTTTCGGTGCACATTGGTCATGGCGTCCAGCGGAACAGATTCGATTCGTGCCGTACCGGCTGGCATTGCCCTGCCACGGGCTGTGACCCGGCGGGCTTCACAGCAAGGGGTTTGATGCGCAACTGGCACGAGAAAGATCCCTGTTTACTAAGCTTTACCCTGTTGGAAGGGTCAGCCACAAGGTGTATCTTTTCGATCCTTCAAGAAGCGGAACAAAAAACGCTTGACGACGTGATGTCAAGCCTCAACACATCGCCTCATCTCTCAACGCCATTTTCAAGGAAAAGCCACCATGAACCAGACTTTAGTGGGCATGACCTGCGGCCACTGCGAAAAAGCCGTCACCACCGCCATCAAAACCCTGGACCCCCAAGCCCAGGTCAGCATTGACCGCGCGCGCAAAACCGAGGTGGACGGCATGCCGAGCAGCCGCGAGGCGGTCGCCGCCATCAAGGAAGAGGGCTACGAAGTCCACTGAACTCACGCCCATTGCCAACCGCAGCCATGAGCGAGCCCCCGTCCGCGCCCGAAACGCAGACGCCCCCTTGACTCGATCTCTGGCTGGCCGATCCAGCATCACACGGCCTGGCCGCGCAGCTCTCGGGCATCTCACCCAAGATGCTGCGCCACTACGAATCCATGGGGCTGCTGGGTGAGGTGGTGCGCACCGAAAGCAACTACCGCCAGTACAGCCAGGCCGACGTGCACACGCTGCGCTTCATCCGCCGCGCCCGCGACATGGGCTTCGGGCTGGATGCCATCACCGAACTCGTGGGCTTGTAACAACCGCCACGGCGCAGCAACGCCAGCGTCAAGCGCATCGCCCAGAAGCACCACGACGAACTCGCCCAGCGCATCGCCGCCCTGCAAGGCATGCAACGCTCACTGGACAGCCTGCTGTGCCACTGCCCGGGCGACGAACGGCCCGAGTGCCCCATCCTCGACGATCTGGCTCAGCGCTGAACGCCCAGGCGCCAGCAGACCAGACCGGCCAGCGCGCAAGCAAATCACCGGGATCACCTGCCAGCGCCAGCGCATCAAAACCAGCGCCGCCACACCCGACATCACCACCGCGGCCCAATCGATGGCACCAGCGAAGCCGGCCGGCCACCACATGGTAGAGCAAGCAGAATAACGTTCAGGATGACACCCACCACCGCTGCGTGATCGCGGTCAAGGGCGCCGTGAACATGCGCTGCCCATGGGATGACCTCACCAACGGTCCGCAGCCAATGCGGAACACGAACGAAGGCAGGGTAGACGGTCACCAGCAACGCCGCCGTGGCGCCGGCCAGAAACAGCGCTTCGGGACCGAATACCGCCTTCACATACCCACCCAGAAACGCCACGAACGCCACCACCATGATCAAGGGACCCGGGGTGGTCTCTCCCAATGCAGGCCATCGTCATCTGCGTGGGCGTCAGCCATCCGTACTGCACCACACCGCCCTGCACCACGTAAGGCAACACGGCATAAGCCCCACCAAACGTCAGCAAGGCCGCCTTGGTGAAAAACCAGGCCATTTGTGTGAACGTGTGGTGCCAGCCAAAGACCGCCATCAACACCCCCATGGGCACCAGCCACAGCGCCACACCGGCGGCCAGCACCCACCACAAACGGGGCCAGCTGAACCGCGCGTGCTCAGGCGTGGGCGTGTCGTCATCGATCAGGGCAGGCAGACCCGGCGCCGCAGCACCCGCATCAATGGTCACACCGGCACCAAACAGCGCTGGTGCCCAACGCGCACCGGCCAGGCCCACCAGCGCCGCGCCCAACACGATCAGCGGAAACGGCACCCGCCATGCAAACAGTGCCACAAAAGCCGCCGCCGCAATGCCCCATTGCCCCCGTTCTTCAACGCCCTGGTGCCGATGCGCAGCGTCGCCTGCACCACGATGGCGGTCACCGCCGGCTTGATGCCGTAAAACAGCGCTGCCACCCAGGGCAACGTGCCGAAGGCGATATAGACCCAGGACAAACCGATCAGCAGGCACAGCGAAGGCAACACAAAGAGCCCCCCCGCCACCAATCCACCCAGCTGGCGGTGCATCAACCAACCCATGTAGGTGGCCAACTGCTGCGCCTCGGGACCGGGCAACACCATGCAGTAGTTCAGCGCATGAAGAAACCGCCGCTCGGAGATCCAGCGCCGCCTCTCCACCAGTTCCTGATGCAGGATGGCCATCTGGCCCGCTGGCCCCCCGAAACTGACCAAGCCCAGCTTCAACCAGAACCAGAAAGCCTGGACCAGGGTTACTGGCTCAGGCCTTTGGCTGATCGGGTCCGGCGCTGTCGTGCTGTGCAGATTCATGGCGGCATCCTGGCCCACAAACGGCTTCAATCCTGTGAAACGGCCCGCCAACACAGCAGCCACACAGCGCCACACGCGCGATACACAGGCGCCTGAAACTAAAACCACTACCGGCGCTCCGACCCACTGTTGGCACTGTGAGAACAGCCCAACTTTCATTCAACTTCCCAAGGAACGACATCATGAAACTGAACCTCAAGAACACCCTCATCGCCACCTCCATCGCCGCCGGCCTCTTCGGTGCCTCGGCCTTCGCCATCGCCCAAAACGGCAATGGCACCGGCCCCAACGCCGAGATGCGTGCCCAACACATGGCCCAACGCGCCGACAACCAGGGTCCCACGGTGGGCCAGCAGCGCATGGCGCGCATGGAGAAGATGCAGCAACGCATGGCCGCGCGCCAGGCCCAGCTGAAGGCCGATCGAAGCTGGCGCCGGAACAGGAAGCCGCCTGGAACGCCTTCGTCGCGCCCGCACCGCACCCCGAGCCCCGTCAGGCCGGTGTCCAACGCGAAGACTGGTCCAAACTCACCACGCGAGCGGCTGGACAAGATGCAGGCCGCCACGCCGAGCGCAGCGGCCGATGACAAGCGCATCAGGCCTGGAAGCTGTATGCCCGCATCACGCCCGAGCGGCAAAAGACCTTCGGCCTTTCAAGGCATGCGCGGCTTCCACCGCACCGGCATGCGCGGCGACATGGGCAAACACCGCCCTGGCAAAGGCATGGGCCAACCGGGCGCACAAGGTGTGACGGCCCGATGGTGCAAAAACACTGGCTGATCACCGCCTTCGATGCCCCCATTGAAAGCCCCGTGACCCGGGGCTTTTCCTGTCCGATCCACCCATGACCTGGAGTCAAGCGGCCGAGACGGTCGCGGCAAGCTGCCCGGCCATGCACCACGACCTCATCATCATCGGCGCAGGTCCGGCGGGCCTGGGCCTGGCCCAGAGCATTGCGCGACAGTGGCTTGCGCATCGGCCTTGTGGACAAGCGCCCCGGTCCTCGCTTGAGCCGCCTTTGACGGACGCGAAATCGCCCTCACTCAGCGCCTGGCGGCGCGCACCTGCGTGCGCTCCGAAATCTGGCCCCGGCTGGGCCGCTGCCCACCGCCCCTTTGCGCGACGCCCTGGTGCTCGATGGGGGCAGCGGCCCACGCCAGCCCAGCATGACCATCAGCCACACCCTGAGCCCCAAATCCGAACTCGGCTTTCTGGTGGCCAACCACCACATTCGCCGCGCCGCCTTCGAGGCCACCATGGCACCGGCAGACCACACCGGCGCACCGCCCGAGCTGCTGTGCGACAGCCAGGTGGCACAGATCCAGACCGATGAAAACGGGGCGCAAGTCACCCTCGCCCAAGGCGACACACTCTCAGCCCACCTGATCGTGGCCGCCGACAGCCGCCACTCCAACACCCGCCGCGCCATGGGCATCCCGGCGGATCTGCACGACTATGGGCGCACCATGCTGGTCTGCAACATGACCCACGAGCAGCCCCACTTCGAGACGGCCTGGGAATGGTTTGACCACGGCCAGACCCTGGCCCTGCTGCCCATGAACCCCTGCCCAAGCAGCGGCCTGCCCCGCTCTTCGGTGGTTCTCACCCTGCCTCACCATGAGATCGAGCCGCTGCTGAACATGGCGCAAGAGCCGTTTGACGCGGCCATGATCCACCGCTTCGGTCAACGACTGGGCCGCATGCGATTGAGCAGCACGCGCCACGCCTATCCCCTGGTCGGGGTCTGGGCCCAGCGCTTTGTCGCCCGGCGTTTTGCGGTCGTGGGCGATGCCGCCGTGGGCATGCACCCGGTCACCGCACACGGCTTCAACCTTGGCCTGCGCAGTGTCGACACCCTGGCCAGCCTGATCCGCCAGGCCCATCAACAGGGACAGAGCATTGCCTCAGACAAGCTGCTGCTGCAATACCAGACCCGACACCGTTTCACCAGCCGAGGCCTCTACATGGCCACCCACGCGCTGGCCACGCTCTACACCCGTGAAGAGGCCCCCGCCCGCTGGCTGCGCCGCGCCATGCTCGGCGCTGGCGAGCGGTTCACCCCGTTCAAGCGCGCCGTGGCGGCGTCCCTGACCGGCCTGCATTGAGCCACTGCGCCACAGGACTTTGCCTTGCGTCAAGGCAGATGTCAGCATTGCGGATTAACGTGTCCCATGAAAGCCCAGCGAATCCCCCATGAAGTTCGCAGGCCACAGGAGACCAAAGCATGCTGTCCGCCTACATCACCCACCCCGATTGCGCATTGCACGCCATGGGCGATCACCACCCCGAGTGCCCCGAACGGCTGAGTGCCATCAACGACCACCTGCTGGTCAAGGGTTTGCTCGACTACATGATTCCCTACGACGCGCCACTGGCCACCATGGAGCAACTGGGCCGCGCCCATGCGTCAAACTACGTCAACGAACTGATGGACGCCGCCCCCAAAGAAGGGCTGCATGCGGTCGACCCCGACACCAACATGAACCCTTTCACCATCCAGGCTGCGCTGCGCGCGGCCGGTGCGGCGGTGGAGGCAACCGATCTCGTGCTGGCCGGCAAGGCCTCCACCGCCTTTTGCTGCGTTCGCCCCCCTGGGCACCACGCCGAACGCAACGCCGCCATGGGCTTTTGTTTTTTCAACAACGTCACCGTCGGCATGCGCCATGCGCTGGACGTGCACAACCTCGAGCGCGTGGCCCTGGTCGATTTCGATGTGCACCACGCCAACGGCAGCGAAGACATCCTGCGCGGCGATGAACGCGTGTTGATGTGTTCCATCTTCGAAAAGGGCCTGTACCCTTCAACGGCGAAACCGCCGTGGGCGACAACATGGTCAACGTCGGCATGCCTTCTCGCAGCGGCAGTGAGGCCTTCCGCGAGGCGGTCACCACCCAATGGCTGCCGGCCCTCCACGCTTTCAAACCCCAGCTCATCTACGTCTCGGCCGGTTTCGATGCCCACCGGGAGGACGACATGGGCAACCTCGGTCTCGTCGAGGCCGACTACGAATGGGTCACCCAACAACTCATGGCGGTGGCCAACACCCATTGCCAGGGCCGGGTGATCTCCTGTCTGGAGGGTGGCTATGTGCTCAGCCCGCTGGCGCGCAGCGTGGCCGCCCATGTCAAGGTCCTGATCGGCGCCGATTGAAAGGGTGGCGCCCTTGTCTGTATAAAAGAAAGAGCGAGACAACGCATAAAAATGCGCCTTGAAACCTCAGCTATTTCTCACACGGGCTCTTCCCGTTGTGACATCCTGTTTTTATGGACAAACACTACCTCAATCCCCTGTTTCAGCCCGAAGCCATTGCGGTTTTTGTGGGCAAGAACGACGAGCCCCAGCACCTGATTCCCCAGGCCCGGGCATTGGTCGAATCAATCACCGCCCAGCGCTACGCCGGCAAACTGGTTTTCATCGACCTCAACACCACCGGCACCCTGGCCGATCTGGCCCAGACCCGCGCCGACCTGGCCATCATCGCCCTGCCGCCACTGGAAGCGATGGCCGCACTCGAAGTGGCCGGACGCATCCAGTGCAAAGCCGCTCTGGTCATTGGCAGCGGCGCCACCGCCGCGATGGCCAACGACATGCACCAGATTGCCAAACTCCATGGCATCCACCTGCTGGGCCCCAACAGCCTGGGTTTTCAACGCCCGCGCCTTGGCCTGAATGCCAGCGTCGTCGGGCCGTTGGCCAACAAAGGACCTCTCGGCCTCATTTCCCAGTCCGGCGCCCTCACCGCCTCCATTCTTGATTGGGCTGGCCAGAACAATGTGGGCTTCTCCACCGTCGTCTCGCTGGGCCCCAACACCTCGGTCGATCTCGCCCAAGCGCTTGACTTCCTCGCCTCCGACGCGCAAACCCACAGCATCGTGGTCTACATGGAGGGCATCTCCAGCGCCCGACGCTTCATGAGCGCCCTCAGGGCAGCGGCCAATGCCAAACCCGTGGTGGTGCTCAAGGCCGGTCGCAAAAAGGCCGGCAATGAAGCCGCACAAACCCACAGCGGTGCCATCGTGGGCAGCGACGAGGTGTTTGAAGCCGCCTTGCGGCGCGCCGGCGCGGTGCGGGTGCGCTCCTTCGTGGAACTCTTCTCGGCGTCCAAATGCCTGGCCTCGCGCTACCGCCCGGTGGGCAAACGCCTGGCCATCGTGACCAATGGCGGGGGGCCGGGCGTGCTCGCGGCCGACTGGGCCAGCGAAATTGCCCTGGAACTGGGCAAGTTCTCGCCTGAAACCGCGGCAGATCTGAAACCCAAACTGGCGGCATTGGCCTCGCTCAATGACCTCATTGACCTGTCGGAAGAAGCCACCGCCGACCACTACCGCGCCGCGATCCAGGCCGCCGGACAAGACAGATCCGTTGACGGGGTGTTGGTCGTGCATTCGCCCAAGGCCGGCATCGATGCGGCCGACGTGGCCCGCGCCATGGCAGAGGTCAAGGACCGGCTGGGCAAACCCCTGTTGTGCTGCTGGATGGGCCACGCCTCGGTGGGCGAAGCGCGCGATGTGCTGGCGCAGGCCATGATCCCGGCGTTTCGAACACCCGAGGCGGCTGTGGGGGCCTTCGGCAACATCGCCAGCTTCTATCAGAACCAGCAACTGCTGCAGCAAACCCCGCCACCCCTGACCCACCTGGCCAAGCCCGACCTCGAAGGCGCGCGCCTCATCATTGAAAACGTGCTGACCGAGCGCCGCAAGGTCCTCACCGAAATGGAATCCAAGGCCCTGCTGTCGGCCTTCCATATCCCGGTGACCCAGACCATCCTCGCGCGCAGCGCGAATGAAGCCATGATGATCGCCACCCAACTGGGCTATCCGGTGGCGCTCAAGATCGATTCGCCCGACATCAGCCACAAGAGCGACGTCAACGGCGTGGCGCTCAACGTGATGAACGCGGTCGGCGTGCGCGATATCTACCAGTCGATGATCCAGACGGTGAGCAAGTTGCAGCCTGGGGCGCGCATCAATGGCGTGACCATCCAGAAAATGGCGGGCGGCAACCGCGGCCGCGAACTCTACATTGGCCTGCTCCACGACGACCCGTTCGGTCCGGTGATCGCCTTCGGCGCCGGCGGCACCATGATCGAGCTCATCAACGACCGGGCCATGGCCCTGCCCCCACTCAACCTTTTCCTGGCGCGCCGCTTGATCGAGCGTTCGCGCGTCAACGAAACCCTGGACGCCTGGCGCGGTGCCACGGCGGTCGACCGCGAGGCCCTTGAACACGTGTTGTTGCGTGTATCGGAAATGGCCTGCGAACTGCCGCAACTGCGCGAAATGGACATCAACCCGATCATCGTTGACGAATCGGGTGCGGTGGCTGTGGACGCGCGCATTGTGATCGACAACGCGTCGGCTTCTGCGCGCAACTACGCCCATCTCGCCATATTGCCCTACCCCGCCCGATACGAGCAGATCTGGCCCATGCGGGGGGGTGGGGAATACACCATTCGGCCGATCCACCCCGATGACGCCGAGATGCTGCAGGAACTGGTGCAAAACCTTTCGCCAGAGAGCCGCTACTTCCGTTTTGTGTCCTCACTCAAGGAACTGCCAGCGCCCATGCTCTCGCGGCTCACCCTGATCGATTACGACAGCGAGATGGCCCTGGTGGCCATCCACCGGGAACGCAAAAACGGCCCGGACGGCGAAACACAGGAGATCGTGCGCATCGTGGGGGTCTCGCGCTACATCACCAACCCCGACAAGGCGAGTTGTGAATTCTCGCTGGTGGTCGCCGACGATTTCAACGGCAAGGGTCTGGGATCGCGCCTGATGCTCAGCATCATGGAAGAAGCCCGTGACAAAGGCCTGGAAGCCATCGAAGGCCTGGTTCTGGCCAACAACGTGAGCATGCTCAAACTCATGAAAAGCCTGGGTTTCACCGCCAAACCTTTTCCGGACGATCCCGATTTCAAGCTGCTGACCCATCCTCTCTGATCGTCAGAATCGACAAAACGCACCAAATTAGTGCACCAAGAAGGCCGCCCAGACTTGTCTGGCGGCTCTTTTTTTGGTTTTTTCTATTCTTCTATATCTTTATTTCAAATTAGTAGCAGTAGTAGAGGGTGCGGTTTTTTGGGGATAAGTGAGCTTTTTCTTTTGAAATCAAGTTGCTTTGCGCAGGCAAAGTTTGTGTTGAATGGGGTTTTGCCTGACCACCCGAATGGGGACAACTGGCCGTCTTGCCCACCGTCTGTGGATATCTATGGGGTTGTGCTTTTTTTATCCACAGAGTTGTGAATAAACGGCTTGCCTGGGTCTGGCGCAGGTCAATGCAGCCTCGCCATCTGGACAAAGCCCCAAGCCATGCCCAAGCCGTGAAGCAGGGTGGCGGCCACGGTCAGTGCCAGGGCTGGTTTGAGTCGTTGGGGTTGGTGGGCGTGGTGCATCAGGAGGTACCAGGCCACCAAAGACAGGGGCAGCGACACCAGGCCCCACAAGGCCGGCATGGGCGGAATCAACAGCCACACGCTGGCGGCCAACCAGCCATGGGCCAGCACCACCAGAAATCCGTAGACCGCCGCGGCCTTGTCCACACCCAGGCGGACCACCAGGGTCCGTTTGCCGACCTGGGCGTCCGAGGTCGCATCGGGCACCCCGTTGATCACCAGCAAGGCGGCGACCATCAGTGCCAGGCTGGCCGCGGCGCTGGCCGGGATCACAAAAAACTGGCGGCGCTGCACATAGTCCGCCCCCACCACCACCAGAAACCAGGCCATGGCCACCGTCAGTTCACCCAGCCCGCGCGACATGAGCTTCAGTGGCGGGGCCGAATACGCCCAGGCCAGCAACAAGCCACAGACGCCCAGCACCAACACTCCGGGCCCTGTCCGGGCGGCCAGCAGCAATCCGGCCGGCACGAGGAAGATCAGCAAGGCCAGCGCCAGATCCCGGGTCTGGCGTTCGCTGACCTCGCCGTTCTGTATGAGTCTGGCGCCGCCGGTGAATGGGAAGACGCCTTGGGTATTGGCGGCATCGGCGCCGTTGCGCGCGTCGTGCCAATCGTTGAGCACATTGCCCAAGGCGTGGGCGATCACCGCCAAAGCGGTCGCCCCCAGTGCCAGCGGCACATCAAGCCCACAACCGCAGGACGCCGCGATGGCGGTTCCCAGCAGACAGGCCACCACCGTCAACAGCAAGAACGCCGGGCGGGTCATGCGCCACCAGGTGAGTGCACTGGGTGACGGTGGGTGCGAAAGGGGATCGGTCGGGGCATTCATGCGACACAGTATGCGAGTCGTGGAGGCGCCTGACCATGATCTTTGTCGTTCTCCTGGAGGGTTCCTGACCAGCTTCGGGCTTGCTGCGACACGCCCCTTGGTTTGGTCACAAGTGGACACTTTCGCCCCGCTGGCCCAACGATCCCGGCTGGTAAACTGCCCCTTCAGGCGGCCGCCCCATCCCGATTCGGCCCGTCCCTGCACCGATTCATGTCCACCATCCTCAGCGCCAGCGCCCCCACTTCCTTCGAAATCAAGAGTGCCAACCTGCCCCTGGTGGCCTTGATGCTCAAATCCACCGACCTGGAGCAGCTGAGCCGGGAGCTGGCCCAGCGATTCGGTGACATGCCCGACTTTTTCGACAACGACCCGTTGGTGATCGATTTGTCGCCTTTGGCCACGGCCGACACCAGTGAACAGGATACTGCCCTGGACTTTGCGGCGCTGAGCGAACTCTTGCGCAGCTACCGACTGCAACCCGTGGCGGTGCGTGGTGGAAGCGATGTTCAGATTGCAGCGGCGTTGTCGTCGGGACTGATCCTGGCCCAGGATGCCACCGTGCAACGCAGTGCGCCGCCACGCCAAACCGAGCCCGAGCCCGCGCAAGCGGCGGTGCCTGTGGCCGAGGAAACGCCGCCCGCTGCGCCCGCCCATTCGCTGGGCGCGCTGGTGATCGACAAGCCCTTGCGTTCGGGTCAGCAGGTTTACGCCCGCGGGCGTGATCTGGTGGTGATGGCGATGGTGAACCCGGGTGCCGAGGTGATTGCCGACGGCCACATCCATGTCTATGCGCCGCTGCGCGGCAAAGCCATCGCCGGCGCGCGCGGTTACGCAGATGCGCGCATCTTTGCCCTCGTCATGGCCCCCGAACTCATCTCCATCGCCGGCATCTACCGCACCAGCGAGAACCCGCTGCCCGACAGTGTGCAGGGCAAGGCCGCACAGGTGGCGTTGACGACCGGCGAAGACGGCACCGACAAACTGGTGATCAAGGCCATTGGCACCTGATCACCCCTGGAACAACAGCCCGACCGATTTCATTTCCTGACCCAGAAAGATCCTCCACCATGACCCAGATTGTTGTCGTTACTTCCGGCAAAGGCGGCGTGGGTAAAACCACCACCAGCGCCAGTTTTTCGTCCGGCCTCGCCTTGCGCGGCCACAAGACCGCTGTCATCGATTTCGACGTCGGCCTGCGCAACCTCGATCTCATCATGGGTTGCGAGCGCCGCGTGGTGTACGACCTGATCAACGTCATCCAGGGGGAAGCTAACCTGAATCAGGCGCTGATCAAAGACAAGCAATGCGAGAACCTGTACGTCTTGGCCGCCAGCCAGACGCGCGACAAGGATGCGCTCACCCAGGAAGGCGTGGAAAAGGTGCTGAAAGACCTGACCGACATGGATTTTGATTACATCGTCTGCGATTCGCCAGCGGGCATTGAAACCGGCGCCCTCATGGCCATGCACTTTGCCGACGAGGCCCTGATCGTGACCAACCCGGAAGTCTCCAGCGTGCGCGATTCCGACCGCATTCTGGGCATGCTCGGCAGCAAGACCAAACGCGCCATGGAGGGCAAGGACCCGGTCAAGGAACACCTGCTCATCACGCGCTACAACCCGGGCCGTGTGGCCGATGGGCAGATGCTCTCGCTCGAGGACATCCAGGACATTCTGCGCATCAAGCTCATCGGGGTGATCCCCGAAAGCGAGTCGGTGCTGAGCGCCTCCAACCAGGGCATGCCCGCGATCCACATGAAGGGCACCGATGTGGCCGAGGCCTACAGCGATGTGATCGACCGTTTCCTGGGCGCCGAGAAACCGATGCGTTTTGTGGAAGCAGAAAAAGCCGGCTTCTTCAAGCGCGTGTTCGGGAGGAAGTAAGCCCATGTCTTTTCTTTCCTTTTTTCTCGGTGAGAAAAAGAAAACCGCCAGTGTGGCCAAGGAGCGGCTGCAGATCATCCTCGCCCATGAGCGCAGTGGAGGCCTGGGTGCCAATGAGCCCGACTACCTGCCCGATCTGCAGCGGGAGCTGGTGGCGGTGATCGGCAAATACATCAAGATCAACCCCGACGACATCAAGGTGCAGCTGGAACGGCAGGACAACCTTGAGGTGCTCGAAGTCAAGATCGAACTGCCCGACCGCAAGTAGCGGCGGGCGTTATGCCTGAGGCCACAGGCACAGCAAGAACAATTCGCTCAGGGTGGAGATGCCGAGCTTGGCAAAGGCACGGCGGCGCAGGGTCGATACGGTGGAGACTTGCACACCCAGATCGATGGCGATGCCCGGGTTGCTCATGCCGCGCAACGCCCGGGCGCACACCTGCTGCTCCCGCGCACTGAGCCGGCCTGGCAGATCGGCCAGGCGGTGTTCCAGGGTGGCGTTGTCGGGTTGGGCGCGCGCCTGCCAAACCGGTGGGGGCTGCCATTCGAAGTGGCGCCGCAACAGCGCCGACAGCGACCGGGCATGCCGCTGCCAGGCCGCCAGCGCGGCGTCATCGAACTCCCCCACCGCGCGGCCGCGGTAGACGTTCAGGACAAACCAGCGCGTGTGGGTGCCGGCCAGCAAAGACAGCCGGTCGGCCAGGTCGAATCGCTGGTACAAGGCCAGCGCTGGTTCGCCCGCGGCCATGTCGGCAGCGCGTCGGCGCGTGGTGATGACCTCGCCGTGTGGCGCTTCGGCGGCGCTGACGGTGAGGGTGTTGGGGTCCTGCCGGTGCAGCCCCCATGATCGGGCCATGGCACCGGCCTGTTCGGCAAGGGGGGCGCCGCCCAGGCTCTCGGCCATCACCTGATGCGGATTCAGCCCGGCGTCGAATACGAACGCGGACAAGTGGTCGCAACGCAGCACCAAAGACAGCGTGGAGAGCAGTGCGGCCGCCAGTTGCGGCGTGCCCAGGGCATCCAGCAGCTCGGCCAGTTTCCCGTCGAGTTCTCCGGCGGCGTATTCTGCTTTGACGGTGGGACGGGCCTGTGGCTTGGGCGGGGTGCGTTTGTGCATGGCGGAAGGCGGCATTTGTCGCATGGCGAGGGGACAGACAAGCCTCATCAGCGGGTCTATTCTCTGCCAACACAACAAACCAGAGCCCCGGGGGCGCCACCACCCGAGGCCATCCTTTCTGCCCATTGGAGACAAACCATGACCGCCTCTTTCCCCAGTTCGTTCGTTCCGCCTGTTGTCGATGAAGCCATGCGCGAGGCCTACCGGCGCGACGGCGTGGTGTTGGTGCGCCAGGCCATCGCGCCCGAGTGGGTGGATCGCATGAACCGTTTCGCCCAGGCCCAGCTTGATGCGCCCAGCCGCTGGGTCAACGACCAGCCGGAAACCGACGGTCAGGGTGGGCGTCTGTTCACCGATCGCTACCTGTGGCGAACCCAGGAAGACGTGCGCGCCTTCGCGTTTGAATCCGGCGTGGCGGGGTTGGTCGGCCAGCTCATGAACAGCCAGACCGCGCGCTTGTATTTCGACCACTTGCTGATCAAGGAGCCCCGCACCCAGGCGCCCACCCCGTGGCACCAGGACGTGCCTTACTGGCCTTTCCAGGGCCGCCAGATCGCCTCCGCCTGGGTCGCCCTCACCGACGCCACCGTCGAGGGCAGCGCCATGGAGTTCGTGCGCGGCTCACACGCCGATGGCCGGGTGTACCGGCCCGAGGTGTTCGGCAGCGCCGAGCGCAGCGTCAGCGCTTCCTGGCAAACCAAAAGCCAGGCCGAAAAGGTGCCCGACATCGAAGCGCGGCGCGGGGATTTCGACATCGTGGGCTGGGACATGAAGGCCGGTGATGCCGTGGTGTTTTCCGCCTGGTTGCTGCACGGGGCGCGGGGCAACGCATCGGCCGCGCAGCGGCGGGTTGCCTTGTCCACGCGCTGGCTGGGGGACGACGCGTTGTGGGCACCGGCCGAAGGCACCGACCCCACCGTGACCCAGGCCGACGTCTGCGTGGCGCCGGGCATGCCGCCGCACGACGACGACCGCTTTCCGCTGGTCTGGCAGGCCGCCTGAGGCCCGGTTGCTGGCCGCTGCGGCGCCCATGCGCGGGACTATCATGGCCGCATGTTGATCGATACCCTCGTTGCGGCCCGCGATATGGGCCGCCTCAGTGAAATCTTTCGCGTACTGATCCGCCATGGCTTTGGCGACAGCGTGCGCCGCTTGGGCCTGGCCGACCGCCTGGCGCAGGCCGGCCATGTGTTGCATTGGGAACGCGCCGATGCGCTGGCGCGGGTGTCGCCGCCAGTGCAGATCCGGCTGGCCCTGCAGGAGCTGGGCCCGACCTTCGTGAAGCTGGGTCAGATACTGGCCGGGCGGGCGGATCTGTTCGGGCCGGCGTTCATCGCCGAGTTCGAGCAGTTGCACAGCCGCGTGCCCGCGGTCGCACTGGAATCGCTGCGACCCCAGTTGTGTGAAGACCTGGGTGGGGAGCCTGAGACGGTCTTTGCCCGTTTTGATGTCGAGCCCATGGCCGCGGCTTCCATCGCCCAGGTGCACCGGGCGCAGCTGCACGATGGCACCGAGGTGGTGGTGAAGATCCGGCGCCCGGGGATCACCGAGGTGATCGAGGCCGACCTGCGTTTGCTTGCCCGGCTGGCCGCCCTGGCCGAGGCCGAGCTGCCTGCACTCAAACCCTACCGGCCGCAGCAACTGGTGCGCGAGCTGGCACGCTCCCTCAAGCGCGAACTCGATCTGGCCAGCGAATGCCGCCATGCCGAGCGGATTGCAGCCAACATGGCCAGCCTGCCCTGGATCGTGGTGCCCCGGGTGCATTGGGCACACACCAGCGAGCGCATCAACGTGCAGGACTTCGTCGACGGGGTGCCGGGCTATGCGCTGGACAAACTTGCCGAGCGCGGGCTGGATCGTCAGGTCTTGGCCGAACGCGGGTCGCAGGCGGTGCTGAAGATGATTGTGGAAGACGGTCTGTTTCACGCCGATCCGCATCCCGGCAACGTGATCTATCTCGATGGCAACCGCATTGCCTTCATCGATTTCGGCATGGTGGGCCGCCTGAGCGTGCGCCGGCGCGATGAGATGCTGGCCTTGCTGCTGGGCCTGGTCGAGCGCCAACCACCGACCGTGGTCGATGTGTTGCTGGATTGGTCTGGCGACGACCATGGTATCAACCTGGGCGCGCTGGAAACGGAGATCGAGGAGTTTCTCGATCAGTACCATGGGGCTCAGCTGGCCGATCTCAACCTGGGCCAGATGCTGGTCGACGTGACCACCATCCTGCGCGAACACCACCTTGGCTTGCCGCCCGACATGGCCTTGCTGATCAAGGCCTTCATCACCCTGGAGGGCATGGGTCGGGGTCTCGATCCGGCGTTCCACATGACCACCGAAGCCTTGCCCTTGTTGAAGAAGGTGGTGCGTGCGCGCTACCAGCCCAAGGCTGTCGCCGACCGCGCCTGGCAGACGGTGCGCCGCACCCTGGCCATGGCCGAGCAGTTGCCACACGATGTCTCGCGCCTGCTGCGAAACGCGCGCCGGGGGCGGCTGCAGGTCGGCATCGAGGTGGCCCATCTCAAGCGCGTGGGCGATCAGCTCGACCGCTCGGCCAACCGCCTGGCGATGGCCCTGGTGATTGCCGCGCTCATCATTGGTTCGTCCATCGTGATGACGGTGCAAGGCGGCCCCACCCTTTTTGGCCTGCCTGCCTTTGGCTTCCTGGGGTTCATGGGCGCCGTGGTGGGTGGGTTGTGGCTGGTGCGCGCCATCTGGCGCAGTGGCCGTGGCCGGGATCACATTCAGGACCTTTGAGCCCTGCCCTGGTGGGATCTTCCGTCGATGACCGGCCTATGATTTGCACCAGTTTGTTGCCACCCACGTCGGGAGAAGATTGATGTCGTTCGTTTCACCACGCTGGCTGTCCTGGGTGTTGGTTTTGTCGGTGCTCACCGGGTGTGGCACCAATGTGGTCAACCCCGTGACCGGCAAGACCGAGCGCACCGTCATGGATGAGCGGGCCGAGCTGGCCGAGGGCAAGAAGGCCCATGAACAGGTCAAGCAGGAATACGGTGTTTACGACAACCCGCGCTTGCAAGCCTATGTGAACGAAGTGGGCCAGAAGCTGGCCGCGCAGTCGCACCGCGCCAACATCCCCTGGACCTTCACCGTGCTCGACAGCCCCGAAATCAACGCCTTTGCGCTGCCGGGGGGCTATGTCTACATCACGCGCGGCATCCTGGCCTACATGGAGAGCGAGGCCGACATGGCCGGCGTCATCGGCCACGAGATCGGGCACGTCACCGCGCGCCACGGGGCCCAACGGGCCACCCGGCAGCAAAACGCGGGGCTGGGTGTGCTGGCGGCAACCGTGCTGGGGGCCGTGCTGGAGAGCCAGGGCGTCTCGGGCGCTGCGCAGATGGCCGGCGAGGTCTCCCAGGGCGTGGCCGCGGGGTATGTGGCGCGCTACAGCCGCGAGCAGGAACTGCAGGCCGACACCCTGGGCGCCGAGTACCTCTCGCGCAGCCAGTATTCGCCGAGCAACATGGTGGACGTGATCCAGGTGCTGAAATCGCAGGAGCAATACGCGGCCGATGTGGCGCGCGCCGAGGGGCGTGAGGTGGCGCAGGGCAACAGCTGGCTGGCCTCCCACCCCAGCAACGATGAACGCCTGGCGTCGATCCGGCGCATCGCCGCCCAGTACAAAGGCCGCTATGGCGACGACGGGCGCGAGCGCTTCCTGAAGATGATCGACGGCATGAACTTTGGCGAGAGCCCGGATCAGGGCCTCACCCGCGGGCAGAACTTTTACCATGCCGGTCTGGGCATTGCGCTGACCGCCCCCAAGGGGTGGCGCATCCAGAACGCGCCCGATGCGGTCACCTTGATCAATGCGCAGGGCGATGCCGCGCTCAAGATGGTGGGCCTGCCTCCCAAGGCCGGCACCAACCACGAGGCGCTCTTGCGCAATGGCTTCAAGGCCACGCAGGGAGAGGTCACACGGGGGCAGGTCAACGGCTTCCCCGCCACCCATTTCCAGGGCAAGCGCCAGGCGGCCAATGGCCAGGCCCAGGCGTTTGAGGCCACCCTTGTGACCGGCCCGCAGCAGCGTGTGTATGCGCTGGCCTATCTGGCGGCTGACGCCGCCGCTCGCCAACGTGCTTTGCCCGCGCTCAACAACGCCGAGAAGTCGTTTCGTGCGCTCAGCGCCACTGACCGACGCAACGCCAGGCCCTGGCAGTTGGAGGTGGTTCGGTTTCCTGCGGGCGGCTTTGCGGAGCTGGAGCGCCGCAGCGCGCACATGCCGCAGGCCGACCGCCAGTTGCGCCTGCTCAATGGCCTGTATGGCGGTCAAAGCCCATTGCGCCCGGGCGATTGGGTGAAAGTGGTGGTGGAGCGCCCTTGAGGGTCTGGCCATGAACAGCGATCCCGAGCAACCCTTTTCACCCCCACCGTCCAGCGCAGTGCCCACGGTGCTCATTGCCGTGGCCCTGGGCGCGCTGGCTTGGGTGGGTTACCAGGCGCTGCCGGGTTGGTTTGCGGAAACACGCGACGTGCCGGCCGTTGCCGCCACAGGCGCCGAAACGGTTTCGGCCGCCCACCGACCGGCTTCGGGTGGCGAGGCCCCCATCGCGGCCGCCGTGCCGCCGCCGCCGGCCAAGCCGGCACCGGTCGCCCGCCCCCAGCCTGCCTGGACGCGTTGCGAAGAAGGGGGCCGGGTCAGTTACAGCGATGCCGGTTGTGGCGGTGCCGCCGAGAAAGCCAGCTCGCTCACCACCGAAGCGGCGTTGACCACCGTTCCTGGCGGCGTGGTTTCGCCCACGACCGCCATCCTCTACCGTTGCAAGGCCTATTCGGGTGTGGTGTTCTGGTCGACCGCGCATTGCAACCAGAAAAAGGCGCTGGTGGACCGCATGGTGGAGGTGCCCCGGGGGCTGAGTTTCAAGGAAAAAGTGGCCGTCGCTGAGCGCGCCATCCCTCGGCAACCTCGCCCTGCTGCGGCGCCTCACGGCGCGTCCAGACCGACAGTGGCTGCGCCGCGTCCGACCCGAGCGCAAAGGTGTGAATTGTTGAAGCGAAGTATTGAGGATATTGATGCACGTACCCGTCAGCCACTCACCCCTTCCCAGCAGGATTTCTGGCGCGAGGAGCGAAAAAAAGTCCGCGATGCGCAGTTTCGGTTGCGTTGTTGACACCCTTTGAGGCCGGTTTACCACGCCATCCCCCCAAATTTGCCGCATGGCGGTAAAATACCGAGTTAATTTCGCGCAGGGCATGGCGTGGGCCGCTTGGACAAATGGGCCTTCCCGCCTTGTTTACCGGGGTGAATGCGGGGTTGGAAGACCCTGGTGAGGCGGGCCGTTGGCGCTGGCTTCACAGCGACAGACCATGGGTTTGTCGCCGGCATTCGCCATGGCCTTCGCCTGTGGCAAGCCCGCAGGCCCGCCCTGGTGGCGGCATCCCGATGCGTTGACCGGCGCTTTGTCGGCCACCACGACCATTTTTGAACAGATAACTGGAGTAAGCAGCCTATGGCCAAGGAAGAACTGATCGACATGATGGGTGTCGTCAACGAGGTGTTGCCCGACACCCGTTTTCGCGTGACCCTGGACAACGGACACCAATTGATTGCCTATTCGGCAGGCAAGATGAAGAAGAACCACATCCGCATCCTCGCGGGTGACCGGGTTTCTCTGGAACTCTCGCCCTACGACCTCACCAAAGGCCGCATCAATTTCCGCCACATCGAGGGCCGAGGCCCGATGGTGCCGCGCAAGCCTCGCTGATCCCGGCGTTTTGTTGTTGTTTTGAAAGCGTGATGCCAGGCGTTCGGCCCTGGCCACGCCGGGTCTGGCGCCAGCCCTGACCTTTTGATTTGACCGTCTGTCGCAGGCGCGTCATGCCGCCCAACCTTCGGGCAGCCAGAAGCTTGCTAGGCTTGCTGGCACCATGCGAATCACAGCTTTTTCGGCCCTAGCCGGTTTGTCGGCCCACGCTTTGCGGCACTACGAGTCATTGGGTTTGTTGTGCCCGCGCCGCTTGCCCAACGGCTATCGCGACTATGCGCCGGAGCAGGTGCGCGAGGCGGTCTTCATCGCGATGTCCCGCGAAGTGGGCATCCCCCTGCCGGTGATTGCCGAGCAGTTGCCGCGCTACCGCACCGGCCAGCTCAGGCCCGACGAGATCATTCAGGCACTTTTGAAACGCCGGGATGAGCTGGACGCGCAGATCGCCAACCTCAAGGCCCAGCGAAAAAAGGTGGTTGAACACGCCCGCTGGATCGAGAAAAGGGTGGCCCTCGCCAAGCGGCGAACGCAGGCCAAGGGCAACACCGCCCATTCCAGACCCTGGCCGAGTGCATCCCGACCGACCACAACACCCACCACCACCCGGAGCAAGCAACATGACTGATCCCACTCGCACAGCCGCGCCACAGGGCGCCACCATCGACCTCGATCAACTGAAGCGGTTGGTGATGGGCATGCCCATGGCCCAGACCCTGGGCCTGAGGTTTCTGGACCTGCAAGTGGGCGCCTCGGTGATGGAGATGCCCTACAGCGATCAGTTGAGCTTTGTGCCGGGTGTGCTGCAAGCCACCCCGGTGTTTGCACTGGCCGATTTTGCGGCGGTGGCGGCCGCGGGCAGCACCTTGCCGCCGGGTTGGCGAAACGCCACGACCGACACCAACCTGAAGCTGGTGTCACCCGCCAAAGGGCGGGTGTTTCGGGCGCGTGGCAGGGTTTTCAGTGCCCGCAAGACCCAGACCGTGTGCGCCGCAGACGTGTTCGCCGTGGGCGACGATGGTCGGGAGACCCTGTGCGCGACCATGCTGGCGACCGCCACCAATTTGCCGCCAACCGTGCGCTGATTCGCGGCGCAGCGGCGGCGCCACCGGCTCAGGCGCGCGTGCGCCGCGCCCGCACCGCCGCCGCCAGTCCTTGCAGCACCGGCACGGTTTGCTCGAAGCTGATGCAGGCATCGGTCACGCTCACGCCGTGCTGCAGCGCCTGCCCCGCCACCACGTCCTGACGGCCTTCCTGCAGATGGCTCTCGATCATGACCCCGGTGATGCGGCCATCGCCCGCGGCGATCTGGGTGGCCACGTCGGCGGCCACCTCCATTTGTTTGCGGTGTTGCTTGCTGCTGTTGGCGTGGGACACATCGATCATCACCTGTTCGCGCAGACCGCCCGCCTTGAGCAGTGCGCAGGCCGCGTCCACGTCTTGCGCGCTGTAGTTGGGCGCCTTGCCGCCGCGCAGGATCACGTGGCAATCCTGGTTGCCACGCGTCTCGAACACCGCGGCCTGGCCCATTTTGGTCATGCCCATGAAGGCATGGGGCGACTGCGCGGCGAGGATGGCGTCGCTGGCCACTTTGATGCCGCCGTCGGTCCCGTTTTTCAGGCCCACCGGGCAAGACAGGCCGCTGACCAATTGGCGGTGGCTTTGGCTCTCGGTGGTGCGCGCGCCTATGGCGCCCCAGCTCACCAGATCGCTGATGAACTGGGGTGAGAGCAGGTCCAGAAACTCGGTGCCCACCGGCAGGCCCACCGCCAGCACGTCCAGCAGCAGCGCCCGCGCCAGCTCCAGGCCTTCGTTGATGGCGAAGCTGCCATCCATGTGGGGGTCGTTGATGTAGCCTTTCCAGCCCACGGTGGTGCGGGGCTTTTCGAAGTACACGCGCATGACGATCAGCAGCTCGTCTTTCAGCACATCGGCCTGGGCTTTGAGCAGGTGGGCGTAGGTGATGGCCTGATCGTGGTCGTGGATGGAGCATGGGCCCACCACCACCACCAGCCGGTCGTCGCGCCCATGCAAGACGTCGGCAATCGCTGCGCGGCTCGTTTCCACCAGGGCCTGCGCGGCGGGCGGCGCGGGCAGCCAGCTCTCCAGCAGGGCGGGCGTGATCAGCGGGCGCACCGCGCGGATGCGCACATCGTCGATGCGTGTGGTGTCGTGGGTGGAAGGAACGGTGGCGGGGTGAACGTGTGGCGTCATGACAGGGATTGTCGCTGACCCGGCCACCCGGGCCCACGGCGGCCTCAGGGGCGGCGGAAAGAAGGAGAGTGGCGCCGCCAGTAGGCGTTGTCCAGGCGGTCCAGGCGCACCTGCCCACCCGTGGAAGGTGCGTGCACGAAGCGCCCTTCGCCCACGTAGATGCCGGCGTGAAACGGCCGTCGCCCACCAAAGAGCACCAGGTCGCCGGTGCGCACCTCAGACAGGTCGACGGACTGGCCAAAGTCGGCGAGCTGCGCCACGGTGCGCGGTGGCGCCACCCCGGCGCCGGCCTTGTACACGTAGCCGATCAGGCCGCTGCAGTCGAAACCGCCCGCCGGGGTGTTGCCGCCATAGCGGTAGGGCGTGCCCACCAGGCCCATGGCGTGGATGGCGATGTCGCTGGCCTGGCCGTCGGAAGGCGTGGGATAGGGGGTGGTGTGCCGGCTTGGCGTGCTGCCACAGGCGGCGAGCAACATCACCAGACTCAGAAGGGCGGAAATCAGGACGCGGCGCATGGGTGCCAAGCGTACCGGATTGACAGCCTCAAGTTGTGTCGTCTTGTGCCAGCGCGGAGCGCTTGAGGTGGCGGTAGACCATGCCGCGCGACACCCCCAGCAGCCGGGCGGTGCGGGCCACGTTGCCGTTGTTGGCGGCGAGGGTCTTTTCAATCAGTTGTTGCAAGGCCTGCGCCAGTGAGGGCGCTTCCGGCGGCGCCTGGGCGTATTCGGGCCTGGGCTTGTTGGCGTCGCCGCCGTCGCCCGGTTCGGCGTCTTGCGCAACGGCCAGGCATTGGACGCCAAGTTCCGACGCTGGCACCGTCGGTGGCGCCAATGATGGCGTGTGATCGGGCATCACCGTTGCCGAGCGGAACTGGGTGGTGCTGCGGTCCCGCAGTTCGGCCCGCACCCAGATGCCCAGGCCACAAGGCAAGTGCAGCAGCGTGGCCTGCGGCGCGCCGCAAAGGGACAGCAAGCGGTTCAGGCTGGTGCCGAGGACCTCTTCCACCGCGCCGGCCACGCCGGTTTCGCTGCGGCCGAGCAGCCGCAGGCCGGTGCCATTGACCCATTCGACCTGGCCACCGCCCGAGACGCCGACCAGACCCTCCATGGGGGTGTTGAGCAGCGCATGGGCGGTTTGAAAATGCAGCACCAGCAGGTGGTCCGACTGCGCACGCAGCAGCCGGTTTTCGATCGAGGTGGCGAATATGCCCACCACCGATGGCGCGTCGAACCCAAAGCCGCAAGCCTCGGTGGACACGTCGAGCACACCCACCATGCGTCCACGCACGTCGCGGATGGGTGCGGCCGCGCAGCGCAGCGCCTGGAACATGTCGTAGTAATGCTCGCAGCCGAGCACGGCGCTGGCCATGCCGGTATGCACCACGATGCCCGGCGCGGTGGTGCCCAACTGGCCTTCGCCCAGATTCACGCCGATGCGCGAAGCCTGATTGAGCACGGTTTGCTCGGGGGCCTGTTCGCCTTGCATGACGTGCACGATGACGCCGTTGGCGTCGGTCAGTATCACCCGGCAACGGGTGCCGGCCAGCGACGATTCAAGGGCGTGCAGTTCAAGCTCGGCCGCCTGGAGCAGGCTCCGGTTGCGAGCCAGGGCCGCATTCAGCGTGCCCTTGCTCACCGGGTCGAGCATGGGCACCTTGTCTGGAACATGGCCGAGCGTGCGGCTGCGGCTCCAGGAATGCACCACAGCCTCGCTCACCAGCCCCGAGGGGCTGGCGTGTTCGTCAAAGTAGCGCTGGCGCGCCAATGCCGCCCGCTGTTCCGGGGTCCGGAAGAAAGGCTGTGAGGGCAAGCTGTGCGTGCTCAGGGGACGGAAGGCGGTGCGGGTCGACATCGATGGCAATGTGGTCAGTCGAGCGAGCTTTGCAACCTGCGAAGACCCAGACAAGCGGGTAAACCCGCAGCCCTGTCGTCTCGGCGCAGGGGGTGTTCCACCGCAGAACACTTGGACCCCCGGGAAAACCCCGGCGTGTCATCGGGGTGCTGATTTCTCAGAATGGTCTCGGGTTTCACAGAAGACCGACTCATCACAACAGGAGACAAACCATGCAGATGACAACCCGGATTTTGGGAGGCGTTGCCATGGCAGCCCTCATCGGCTCCGTCCAGGCCCAGAGCGCTGAAGACCTCAAACGCGACAACCTGACGCCGGGTGATGTGCTCACCTATGGCATGGGCTACAACAACCAGCGCTACAGCCCGCTCAAACAGATCAACACCGGCAACGTGGGCAAGCTGCGCCCCGTCTGGGCCTACAGCCTGAACAATCCGCAGGGTCAGGAATCGCAACCGATCGTGTACGACGGCGTGATGTACGTGACCACGCACAACAGCACGGTGGCGCTCAACCCGGTCACCGGCAAGCAGATCTGGAAGCAAGACATCGAGCTGCCACAAGACGTCTTCAAGATGGCCTGCTGCGGCATTCTGAACCGTGGTGCGGCGATCTACGACGGCAAGCTTTACCGCGCCACGCTGGATGCCCATGTCATGGCGATGGACTTGAAAACGGGCAAGCAGCTGTGGAAGATGAAGGCCGCCGATTACCAGAACGGCCAGGCGATGACCAGCGCGCCCTTGATCGCCAACGGCGTGGTCATCACCGGCATTGCCGGTGGCGAATACGGCACGCGTGGTTTTATCGATGGTTGGGATCCGGAGACCGGCAAGCACCTGTGGAAGTTCTACACCACCGCTGGCCCGGGCGAAAAAGGGGCCGACACCTGGCCGGGTGACACCTACCAGAAAGGTGGCGCTCCGACCTGGCTGACCGGCGCCTACGACCCCGACCTCGACCTCGTCTACTGGGGCACGGGCAACGGGGGGCCATGGAATCCGAATGCGCGCAAGGGCGACAACCTCTACGTGGCTTCGGTGGTGGCGATCCGGCCCAAGACCGGCGAGTTGGTCTGGCATTACCAGTTCAGCCCGAACGACCCGTATGACTACGACGCCACGGAAGTCGGCATGCTGGTTGATATGAAGATCGAGGGCAAGACCCGCAAGGTGTTGGCACAGGCCAACCGCAACGGCTTTTTCTACGTGCTGGACCGCGCCAGCGGCGAGTTGCTGGCGGCCAATCCCTATGTGAAAGTCAACTGGGCCGACAGCATTGATCTCAAGACAGGGCGCCCGGTGCACAGTGAGATCGACAAGAAAGCGCGCGCTGGCGAAGACGTGGTGATCTTCCCTTCCGTGGTGGGTGGCAAGAACTGGACGCCCATGTCGTGGAACCCCTCGACCGGCCTGGCCTATGCCAACACGCTCAACATGAGCTGGCCCTACCAACTGGCCAAGCCCGAATACAAGAAGGGCGAGTGGTACCTGGGCGTCAACTTCCGCGGCGTGAACATGCCCAAAGACGAGCCCCATGGCTACCTCAGCGCGATCGACCCCATGACGGGCAAGAGCAAGTGGCAGATGGCCTGGCCAGCCCAGCCCAGCATGGCCGGCACGCTCTCCACCGCGGGCGATCTGGTGTTCACCGGCGCGGCCACGGGGGAGTTCATGGCGGTGGACGCGCGCAACGGCAAGAAGCTCTACGAGTTCCTGACCAGCTCCGGCATCATCGGCCTGCCCGTCACCTATGAAATCAAGGGCAAGCAGTATGTGACGGTGGTCTCGGGCGCGGGCGGTGTGTGGGCCTTGCTGGGCGACGAGCGCATGTCCCAGGTGCCTGCCGGTGGTTCGGTGTGGACGTTTGCACTGGACTGATGGCAATGGGTGTTCGTTGTTCGTTGTGGTGTGCGCTGACCCTGCTGGCCGGGGTCGCGCACGCTCAGACCCCACCTTCCGAACCCTTGCCGCCGCTGTCGCAAGGGCCTTTCACCTCTGAAATGGTGGAAAAGGGCAAAGCCCAGTTTCACCGCACCTGTTCGCATTGCCATGGCCTGAACATGGTGAACTCCGGCACCACCGTGTACGACCTGCGCAAGTTCCCCGTGGACCAGCCAGATCGTTTTTTGAATTCGGTGACCAATGGCAAGGGCAACATGCCGTCGTTCAAGGGCGCGCTGGAGCCCGGGGCCATTCAATACCTGTGGTCGTATGTGGCCACGCGCGGTGGCAAGGAGATGTGAGATGAAACGTTGGCGTTCTTTACCGCGAGCCTCCCTTCTGTTGAGTACGGTCTTGTGCGCCTGGTCTGCCGGGCCCGCGCTGGCCGAACCGGCGCCAACGCCGCCAGCGCCACTGAAGGTGTGCATGAGCGAAGACAATGCGCCGCTGTCCATGGCGCGCAAGGGGCAGCTCAGCGGGTTTGATGTGGCCATGGCCGAGGCTGTGGCAGCCGAACTGGGCCGGCCTTTGAGCCTGGTGCCCTTCGAGTCGGAGCTTGAAAGCGATGCCAACTTTGCCATCGAGGTGAACGCCCTGCTCTCGGCTGGGGTGTGTGATCTGGTCAGCGGCTTTCCGCTGCTCAGCACCGACCTGGGCAAACCGGTGCGTGCCAGCGCCAAGACACCCGATTTCCCGGGCGCGAAGCGCTTTCCCTTGCGCCCTTGGATTCCCCTGGGCACGCTGGTGGCCAGCGATCCTTACCAGGGCATGGCCTTGCAGCTGGTGCAACGCGCCGAGTCCCCCGCGGCGAACACGCTGGGCGAGCTGAAGAACCAGACCATCGGCGCGGTGGCCGGAACGCTGGGGGGCACGCTGGTGGCCACCTTCAACGGCGGGGCGCTGGTACCCCACATGGTGTCCTTGTCGCAGAACGAAGACGAGTGGGCAGCCCTGACCGCGGGACGTGTGGACGCCCTGCTGGTGCCCACCACGGCCTGGGACGTGGTGCGCAAACGCCAGGCAGACGCCGCCAGTCGGTTGCGCGCGGGCACGCCCTTGCCGCTTGGGGTGAACCTGGGCTGGGTGGCACTGGCCGAACAGGCGCCCCTGCTGGCGGCGGTCAACCGCGTGGCAGCAAGAGAAGCCGATCTCCAGCAATGGGCCCAGGCTGTCGCGATGCAGCGTTTGCGTCCCACCCTGCCGGCGGTGGTCGAGTCCTTGACCTTGACCGCCCTGCTGGCGCCCTGATTCAGACCCCGCAGGCGGCGGCGTGGCGCGCGAAGAACTTCGGTAGCGCCGCCTTGCTGCAGGCTTGCAGCGAGCGCAGGAAGGCGTGGTCGGGCTCGCCCACGCCGTGGCGCGAGCGCAGTCTGTCTTGCAGGTGCATCAGGAGTTCGGCGGCCATTTCCGCATCGGCCAGGGCGCGGTGGGCCGCCCCGGTCTGAGGCAGGCCCAGGCGGCTCACCAGGGCGCCCAGCTTGTGGCATGGGGCTTCGGGAATCAGCCGGCGCGAGAGCAGCACGGTGCAGGCGTAGGGGTGCTGCGCCTCGATGCCGATGCGGGCGAGCTCGGCCACCCAGTAGCGGCGATCGAACGAGGCGTTGTGCGCCACCATCGGCGTGTCGCCCACAAAACGCGCAGCCTCGCGCATCACGCTTTCCGCGGCCGGGGCGGCCCGCACCATCGCATTGGTGATGCCGGTGAGCTGGGTGATGAACGGGGGAATGGCCACGCCCGCGTTCATCAGGCTTTGAAAGCGGTCGACGATCCGCCCGCCCTCGGTGAGCACGATGGCCACCTCGGTGGCGCGGTCGCCCAGGGTCGGCGTCATGCCGGTGGTTTCAAAGTCGATCACAGCGATGCGCGGGTTCAGCATGGGTTCGATGGTAGGCCATGGCCGATGCCCAAGGCCGCCGGCGCAGGGCCATGGCCACCAGGCGGCCTGGGTGATCTTCTGTAATTTCAAGAATGTTTGTCAGACTATCGCTGGTTTTCAGTGAGGTTACAGGCCGCTACCCTGTGGCTCTGTTTGACACACTCTCTGCTGGAGACACGATGAAATTTTTTAGCATGCTGGTTCTCGCGTTGGGCTTGGCCCTGGGCGGCGCCGCAATGGACGCCGAGGCCAAGCGTTTTGGCGGCGGCCGCTCGTTGGGCATGCAGCGCCAGGCCACGCCACCCAAGGCGCCCGCCAACACCGCGCAGGCGGCACCGACGGCAGCGGGCGCCGCTGCGGCACCCAAGCGCTCGTGGATGGGCCCTCTGGCCGGCATCGCCGCGGGTCTGGGACTGGCCGCTCTGGCCTCGCACCTCGGTCTCGGCGAGGCCTTCGGCTCGTTCCTGTTGGTGGCCCTGCTGGTGGTGGCCGGCATCGCGCTGCTGCGTTTCCTGATGCGCAAGCCCGCCCAGTCCGCCGCAGGGGCGCCCTTTTCCGGCTTGCGCCCCGCTCATGAGGCGCCTGGCGCCTCGGCGCAAGGTCCGGCGGCCTTTCAGGGTCTCAACCCCACAGGCCAACAGACCGGTGGGTCGATGATCGGCAGCCGCCTGGCCCCGGTGGCCGGCGCAGAGTCCCCCCGCATCCCGGCCGATTTTGATGTGGCGGCTTTTGAACGCAACGCCAAGATCAACTTCATCCGCCTGCAGGCCGCCTACGACGCGGGCGACCTGGATGACCTGCGCCGCTTCACCAGCCCGGAGATGTTCGCCGAGATCAGCATGGATCTGAAAGACCGACAAGGCGCGGTGAACACCACCGAGGTGATCGACATCCAGGCCAGCGTGACCGAGGTGGTGGAGGAAGGCAACCTCTACGTGGTGAGCGTGCGCTTCACCGGTTCGCTGCGCGAAGACGGGGCCGCCATGCCCACGTCTGTGGACGAAATCTGGCACATGACCAAACCCGCCAGCGGCGCTGGCGGCTGGGTGGTGGCTGGCATTCAGCAAACCGCCTGACTTACCTCGACCCCTGGCTTCGGCCAGTTCAGCCCCGCGGCCTCACGGCCCCGGGGCTTTTTTGCGGGTGCCGGTTTTGCTGGTGTTGCGGGCGTGGAGGTCCGTGCCGAGTCAAACGGGGCGAGGGTCTGGCAAACTGTTTGGCGCCCACCCCAACCCGCGACCCTTGCCGCCAACGGTATCCAGGGTGCCGTGGGGATTTCACCGGGCTGCATAGCCGATCCCATTCGACCCAATCCGACCCAATTCAACCCACGCCGTTCACCATGCCTCGATTTGCTGCCAACCTTAGCCTGATGTACGTCGAGCTGCCGTTCCTCGACCGCTTTGCCGCGGCCGCGCGCGACGGCTTCACGGCGGTGGAGTTTCTTTTTCCTTACGAACACGACGCCGAAGACTTGGCCGCGCGGCTGCAGGCCAATGGCCTCACGCAGGCGCTTTTCAACCTGCCGCCGGGCGACTGGGCGGCGGGGGACCGGGGCATGGCTTGCCAGCCGGGGCGGGAGGCCGAATTCGCCGCTGGGCTGGAGCGGGCCTTGCGCTACGCAAAGGCCACCGGGTGCGAGCGGCTGCATGCCATGGCGGGGCTGTTGCCTGCCGGTGTGTCGTTGGAGCGCGCGCGCGCGGTGTATGTGAACAACCTGCGGACCGCGGCCCAGCGTTGCGCGGCTGACGGCGTCACGCTCCTGATCGAACCCATCAACACGCGGGACATGCCGGGCTACTTCCTGAACCACCAGCAACAGGCCCATGACATCCTGGCCGAGGTGGGGGAGTCCAACCTGAAGGTGCAGATGGATTGGTACCACTGCCAGATCATGGAGGGCGATGTCTGCCGTCGTCTGGAAAAGCACTTCGCCGGTGTGGGCCACATTCAGATCGCTGGTGTCCCCGATCGCCACGAGCCCGATGAAGGCGAACTTCACCACCCCTATCTGTTCGATCGCCTGGACGCCCTGGGATACGGGGGCTTCGTGGGGTGTGAATACCGCCCGCGCGCGGGCACCAGCGCCGGGCTGGGCTGGCTTCGGCGCTACCAGGCCAGCAAAGCCTGAAAGGGACGGGTGCGTTCCCGGGGTTTGCGCTTGCCCCGTTGACTTTGCCACCATCGATGCCGATGGGGTGATGCAAGTGCGTGACCGCACCAATGACGCGATTCAAGCGGCCCGGGCGGCGGTGGCAGCGTTCAGTCCGGTGCCCGGCGTTGCGCCAGCGTCAGGTTGAACGCCACCCCGCTGGCCGTGTTGGTGGCGGTGATGGTGCCACCCATCTTGGCCATGTAGGTGCGGGCCACAAACAGGCCCTGACCCCGGCTCTCTCCCGGTGTGGGCGAGGCCGCCTCGGTGATGCCGTACTCAAAAATTTTCTCCAGCTTCGCCGCATCGATCGGGAGGCCTTCGTTGTGGATGCCAAAGCTGGCCATGGTTTCCTGGCGTTCCAGGGTGATGGTGATGGGCGTGCCCGGCGTGCGGTGGCGCGCCGCGTTGCGCAGCACGTGGGTGACCACGTCTTCCAGGGAGTGGTCGTTGGCCAATACCCAGACCGGGGCGCGGGCCGGGGTGTAGACCACGTGCTCGATCCCCACATACGGGGCGTTGCTCGCCACGTGCTGCAGGAAGTCGTTCAGGTCGAGCGCTTCCATTTCGACCGATGCCTGGCGGATCGCCTCGCTGGGCGAAGCGGTGCCATACAACACCCTCACCGCCTGCTGCATGCGCTGGACGTAGCGGTGGCTGGGGTCGCCCGCATCGCTGTGCAACACCATCAGCGACTGCAGCGGCGACATGATCTCGTGGCCCACGGCGTGCCACATGTCGCGCTCCTGTTCGTTGCGGATGTGTTCGCGGCGGGCGCCTTCCTTGACGCGTTCGAGCAGCGTGGCCAGCGTGTTGGCCAGAATGCCCAGCTCGTCGCGGCCGCCGAGGTCGCTCACGTCGAGCTCGCCCAGGCGGCGCTCGATCTGCGGGTCCTGCATGTTGTAGCGCAGCGCTGCCGCGCGCTGGGTGAGTATGGCCACGCGGCGGATAAGCCCCACCTCGATGGCCAGCCAGGCCAGGGCGATCGCCGCCAGCATGGCACCGACGAAGCCGCTGACCCTTGTGGCGCTGGCGCTCAGGCTGCGGTCGATGCTGGCGAAATCGCCCGACAGGGTGAGCTGGTAACGCCCGCTGGAGGTGTTGACCGTTTCCTGCGCCTGGACCCGGTCGCGGGTGTCGGCCGAAGGCAGCTTCAGCACCAGCCGCGTGAGCCAGGGGCGGCCACCTCGGCGGCCTTGTCCTGCCCGCGCAGCTCGGCCACACGGGAAGGCGCGTCCCCGCCCAGGCGTTCGATGAGCAGCGACTCCCGCCGGAGAGGGTGGAGCCCAGGTGCTGCAGGGAAAACGGCTGCACCGCGTCGGCGCGGGCGCTGTCGAACAGGCGTTGCCCGTCTGCGCCGATCCACTGCAGGCGCAATTGGGTTTGGTGGAGGTCGGTCGGCGGCCATTGGCGCCGGGATTTGGGGAACAGGGCTTTTCGCCATGGTTCGATCGGTACGCGCAGCGACAGCAGGGTGCGCCGGGTGCAGTCGGGCAGCAAGCCGTCGGGCTGGGCGCAGCCCGGCTCTTGCCAGAGCCAGCCGCGAAAGTCGCGCACGGGCAGTGAGCCCTTGATCAGGGTCTGCCCTTCACCACGAAAACCCGTCAGACGGCCTCGCAAGCCCCCTTCCCTGTCCCGCGTGCGCGCATCGCCAGGGGCTTCGAAGGGCGCCACCCAATGCTCCACTCGATCGCCCACCGTGGCACTGATCACCGCGTGGCTGACCACGCCCAGATCCAGCGTGCCGCGCTCGCGGGCCTGCGCCGGGGGCAGCACCAGATCAGCCACCAGGTACACCACCGCACCGGCGTAAGCACTGTTGCCCACGCCCACGCACAGCTGCCCGCCGTCGTTGGGCCACTGCACGGCGCAGCCGCTCATCTCCACGGCCTGTCGTGCCTTGAAGGGGTCGGAATAGTCCAGCGCAGAAAACGGCAGCACCACGGGCGTGAGCCCGTCACCCGAGGGCGGTGAGGCCTCCACATTGATCAGCGCCAACTGCCCCGAGGGGTGGCGCAGTTGGGCGGCCATGGAAGACAGGGTCTGCCGAAACCCGGCCTCGTAGCGGGCGCGGGCGCGCTGTTTTCCTCGGTCAGCAAGGTGACCGCCAACACCACCACCGCCAGGGCCAGCAGCAGGAACGAGCCGTGGAAAACGATGCGCCGCCGAAGGCCGCCAGCGGCAGGCGTGGCAGCGTCAGCGCGGGCAACGAGGGCAGGTCCAGGGGCCCGAATTTCATGTCATGTGGCCCGAGAACCCTCAGCAGGCATGCCTTGCCGGGGCGCACCACGGAATCGGCGCAGGGTGGGCCTCATTTCCCCGACCACCGAAAGCCCCGCATGGGTACGTTTTCAATGGCGTCAAAAGCGGGGTCGATTTCTCGAAAGGCCTCCCGGATGGAGCTCACATGCTTGCGCACGTTGTCCCGGTTGCGCCCGCTCTTGACCACCTCGTACAGCTCTTCGTAGCTCACGATCTGGCCCCTCTTCTGCATCAGGGTGGCCAGAATGCGCTGCGCCGTGAGGGGCAGGTTGATGCGCTGGCCACGCCAGGTGGGGCAGCGCTGCCACAGCGGGTCCAGGCTCAGCTCATCGCCGGCGGTCTCGCTCTCGGCGCTGCGCTGGGCGCGCGCCGAACGCAGGATGTCGAGAAAGGTCTCCACAAACTCGGCCTCTTCGAAGGTCGTCTTTTGCAGGTAGTCCCAGGCGTCCAGCGCTTTCATGATGCTGCGGTAGATGGCCGCGGGCATGGCCGAGACCACCAGCACGGGCGTGCCCTGGTGAAGCTTGTTGATGGTGTTGATGATGGCCACCCCGGCGTGGCGTTCACGCCCGAGCTCGATGTCGAGCACCACCAGGTCATACCGCTCACGGGCCAGGGCGGCTTCGGCGCTGTCGCGGTCGAACCATTGGTGCACCTGCAAGGCCGGGCGGGCGGCCAGAATCCAGCCGGCGAGCTGGTTGCTGGTGGGGCGGTCGTCTTCGATGATCGCGATGGAGTTCATGGGCGCCATTATCGAAGCCCGGGTCTGCCCGGGCTGTGAGCTTTTCTTCCGGGGTCGGGTGTGCATGGGCCCGCCGGCGGCATTGAGACTTCCGCGCGCTTTGGGAACCATGAAGCCCATGGAGACGCCCGAGGTGGGCCGCTCCGAGTTTCAAGAGGACCCCCGATGCTGTCGCGTCTCAAAACCCTGATCCACGGCGCCGCCGCCCGGCTTGCCGCTGTCTTTCGCCGCAGGCCGGCACCGCCCGATGCAGAGGCCCCTGCGCCAGATCCCCGGCGTTTTGCGCCTTTGTCCCGCTACCTGCGCGCGCTGCTGCTGACGTTGACGGTGGTGGGCGCTGCCGTGGGGGCCGCTGTGGTGCTGGTGAAGAACCCGCCCATGCAGCAGCTGCCGGCGGGCCACCTGGCCTTGCGCACCAACCAGCTCACGGGCGAGGTGACCGTGTGGCGCCGCGGGCCGGTGTGGGCACCCCCGGGGGTCTATGCGTTCACGGTCTATTCGCTGCAAGACCAGACCTGGCACGCCACCGCCATGGCCAGCGCCAGTGGCCCCGCGCCGGCCCAATCGGTCGAAGGGCTGTCGATCGGCATGGACCTGAGCGTGCGCTACGCCCTCGATCCGGCGCGCCTGACCGCCCGGCAGGCCACCGCGCCACCGGCCCACCCGGATAAGGACGTTGTTGAGCCGGCGGTGCAATCCACGGTCTACAAGATCATTGCCAAGCACACCGTGCGCGAGATCTTCTCGTCGAAACGCGCCGAGATCGAGCGGGCGTTTGAAACCCAGATTGGCGCCAAGCTGGCCGCCGAGGGGCTGTTGCTGCGCTCGGTCCACATCGGCAACATCGATCTGCCCGAAGACTACCGGCGCGGCATGGAGGTGCTGCTCACCGAAGGGCTGTCGGCGGAGAAGATGCGCTACACGCTGGAGTTGCGCGAGAAGCAGGTCAAGGAGACCGAGTTGAAGGCCAGCGCAGACAAGGCGCGCCGGGAGATCGCGGCCGAAGCCGCTGCGCGCGAGCAGGTGATTGCGGCCAAGGCGCAGGAGGAGGCGATGAAGCACGTGCTGCCGTTCAAGCAGCGCCAGATCGAGCAGCGCCGACTGGAAGCCGAGGCCAACCGGGTCACGCGACTGCAACGGGCCGAGGCCGAGGCCCAGGCGCGCCTCATCGAGGCCAAGGGTGAGGCCGAAGCGCGGCAGAAACTGGCCGATGCCGAGGCCTACCGCCTGGCGCGGGTGGGCAAGGCGAACGCCGATCAGATGGCACTGGAAGGCGCCTTGATCACACAGCACCCGCTGCTGATTCAAAAGACCATGGCCGACCGCCTGAGCGACAAGGTGCAGGTCATCATCGCTTCGCCGTCCCAGGGGGGCTTCATTGGCAACAACCTGCTCGGTGCGGCGCCGTCGCGTCAGAGCGCCCGTGCGCAGGCACAACCGGCCGAGGTGCAATGACATGGCCCGGCTGCAGCATTTCTGCTGGCGGGTCGCCGTGGCGGCCTTGTTCTGGGGCGCGGTGTGCCTGCCGGTTCGCGCGGCCCCGCCCACCATGGCCGTGGCCCTGGTGACCCGGGACGCCGTGGCGCTGCGGGCTGCGCCGCACGAAAGCGCGGCCGCGCAGACGGCGCTTTGGCGTGGTGAGGCGCTGGAGGTGCGCGCCGTGCGCGGGGACTACGCGCAGGTGTGGGACCATTTTCGTGAGCGCGGTGGTTATGTGCTGCGCTCGCAGTTGCTGCGGGTGGACACCGGGGAACACGCCGTGCCCGGGCTGCAGACGCTGCTGCATTTCGTGAGCCAGGAGCCAGGCGCGGAGACTTTGGGCCTGGCGCTGGCGGCCGCCTCGATCCAGGCCATGCCCGCTGCCGCGTTGCAGGGCAGCGAAGGCGCCGACGTGCTCGATGCCATTGGCCGGCAGGCCGAGCGCCTGGCCGAGCGGGCCACGCGCGGTGCACAGCGCGTGCGAGACCAGGCGATGTTGAGTGCCCATGTGGATCTCGCGCGCCGGCATGGCGTGGACTTCCGGAGTGTCCAGGACGGTGAGCGCGTCCGCCTGTGCTACGAGGGCGATGCCCACCGCCGCCTCCTGGCCATGCCCTCGGCCAGCGCCGAGCAGCAGGCCCGCGCCGCCTTGGCGTTGACCCGCCCCGAATGCCTGGATCCGCAGGTGCGGTCCAGCGAACGGGAAGCTGGGTTGGAGCGCCATGCCGGGTGGCTGGCGCGGGCGCGCACCGATGGGCTTGACCCCCTGTGGGTTGCCCGGCTGTCCACCCGGCAGGCGGCCGTGTGGAGTGCGCTGGCCTTCGCCCGGGCGCAGCGCGGCGACGCAGCGGCGGCGCGCGTGGCCGCCGACCATGCCCTGACGGCGGTGGCCCGCGTGGACAGCGCGGCGCTGGCCGACGACGACCTGCGGGCGTTCACCAAAGCGGCCTTGCGCGTCAACGCGGTGCGCTGGGCCTCCAATCCCGGCGCCGCGCCGCCCGCCAAATGGGCCCTGGCCGTGCACCGGCAGGACGACGGTCAGACCTGCGTCCGCCTGGTGGACCCGCGCCAAAAGGCGGCGCACCCGCCGATGGCTGAGCGTTGTTCCTGGGGCGTGGTCTGGGCCGGTTCGGCCTCGGTCAACCGCGAGGGCAACGCGGTGGCGCTGGCGGTACAGCCCGTGGAAGGGTGGCGCGAGCTGTGGGTGTTCCGGCGGGACAAATCGGGCTGGACGGTGCGGGTGCTGCCGCCGGCAGCGCTCAACCCGGGGGTGGGCTATGCCGAGCTGGCGGGCTGGGTGCCGGGCGGGCGCCAGATGCTGGTGGCCCGGGAGGCGCTGGCCGAGGGCCGCAAGATCCGGCGGTTCGAGGTGGTCGATCTGGCCACGCTCACGCCGCGTCGCACGGCGTTCTCGCCCGACGCCCTGGGCCCGTTTGTGCGCTGGCCCGATGCGGCCTGGAAGCGGGACTCGCTCGCGCTGCGCTGAGCCCCGTCAGCCCTGGCGCCGCGCGCCAGGGCCGATCCACCGCTGGCCGCTTACTTCACTTCGGTGATGAACTGCTCGCGCGGGCGGCGCACCTTCTTCAGGTTCACCAGCCAGTCGCCTTCGTTGGCGCGGTAGCCCAGCGGCAGGATGGCCACGCTGCGCAGGCCACGTTCGCGCAGTTTGAGGATTTCGTCCAGCTTGGCCGGGTCGAAGCCCTCCATGGGGGTGCTGTCCACCTCTTCAAAGGCGGCCGCGATCAGCGCCGCACCCAGACCGATGTAGGCCTGACGGGCGGCGTGCTCGAAGTTCACCTGCGCGTCGCGCTTGGGGTAGTTGGCCAGCAACATCTGGCGGTAGTTTTCCCATCCCTCATTGGTGAAGCCACGTTGCGCGTTGGTCAGGTCAAACATCTGGTTGATGCGCTCGGGGGTGTAGTTGTCCCAAGCGGCGAACACCAGCAGGTGTGAGCCATCGGTGATCTGGGCCTGGTTCCACGCGATGGGCTGGATCTGTTCGCGCACGGCCTTGCTGGTCACCACAATGATTTCATACGGCTGCAGGCCGCTGGAGGTCGGCGCGAGGCGGGCGGCTTCGAGGATGCGCTCAACTTTGTCTTGTGGCACGGCCTTGGCGGCGTCCATCTTTTTGGTGGCGTAGCGCCATTGCAGGGCGTCCAGCACGGCGGGGGCTTGGGGTTGCGACAAATCGCTCATGGTTTCTCCGAAAGGAATGATGACGCCCGCACGGCGCGGGTGAACCGGGTCGATTGTCCTCCGATGGAACAAAGCGGGCCGCCAGTCGCCGGGGAGACTGGCGCGGCTCCGGACGATTTCTGGGCGCCCAGCGCCTTGGCGTTGGATCGGCTATAAGCGCGCCGCATGGCGCGACATGGCATGGCGCGCTAGCGTGACAGCCTGTCCCAGCTGAGGCCGAATTTCTGCAGGTATTTGCGCAGCCGGTCGGCGTCGTTGACCACGGTGCGCTGGGTCCGGGAGCGGTGAAACAGGGTGCGGCCCGCTTCGGAGAGCGTGCGCGACGCGCGGCAGACCCGGACCACCGAGGCGAGTTGCAGGCGGTCAAACAAGTCCAGTTCGAGGAAGGCCGCTTCGCCCAGCAGCTCGGCCAGATCCACAGCGTCTTCGCCCGGCCCGGCCCTGTGGTCCGGCTGCCGATGCATTTGCCAGAGCCAGCGCAGGCGCAGCAGTTCCGCTTCGACCAGCGCGGTCGAGATGCGACCGCCGTCGGCCAGGGTGCACAAGCGCGTCACGCTCGCGGCCAGATCGCGGAAGTTGCCGCTCCACAGCGCTTCGGACGATTGCGCAAAGCGCAGGTACAGGGCCTTGGCCTCGGCATTGAACCGCACGGCGCGGCCCAGATCGGCGGTGCAGCGCACCACCAGGTGATCCACATTGGGCTCGATGTCTTCTGGCCGTTGCGCGAGCCCGGGCAGCGTGTACGACCACAGGTTGATCCGCGCATAGAGGTCCTCGCGAAAACGCCCTGCCGCCACATCCACCCGCAGGTCGCGGTTGGTGCCCGCAATGAGCTGAAAATCGCTGCTGACCTTCGCGGTCGCTGCCCACGGGGTAGAAGCGCTTTTCTTCGACCGCCTTGAGCAGCATGGCCTGTTCGTCCAGACCGAGTTCACCGATCTCGTCGAGGAACAGTGCACCGCCGTGCGCGGTGCGCAGCAGGCCCGCCCGATCGCTCACGGCGCCGGTGAACGCGCCCTTCTTGTGACCAAACAGCGTCGACGCCGCGCCTCGCCCTGCAGCGTCGCGCAGTTCACCTCCACAAAGTCGCCTTCCACCTGGTGGCGCGCCTTCTTCAGCTCGAACATGCGGCGCGCCAGATGGGACTTGCCGGCCCCCGTCGGGCCGGTCAACAGGATCGGCGCCTTGGAGCGCAGCGCCACGTGTTCGATCTCTTCGATCAGGGCGTTGAAATGTGGATTGCGGGTGGCGATGCCGCTTTTGAGAAAGTCCAGCGCGTCGCGCTGTGCCGCCTCGAAACGCTGGGCCAGCCCGTCGTAGCGCGAGAGGTCGAGGTCGATCAGCGTGTAGCTGCCCGGGTCGCCCGCGCGCTGTTTGCGTGGCGGCGAAGTTTGCAGCAACACACCAGGAATGTGGCGCGCCTCGGTGAGCAGGAACATGCAGATCTGCGCCACATGGGTGCCGGTGGTGATGTGGGTCCAGTAGCGCTCCCTCTCCGGCTGAAAGGGGTACTGCCGCACCCAGTCGTAGAGCACGCCATAGACCTCGCCAAAGTCCCAGGGGTCCGTCATCTCCAGCGGCACCAGGCGAACTTCGGTCTCGGGCGAGGCGGTTTCGATGTCCTGCTTCAGCTGGTCGGCCAGCGCCTGGTGCTGGCGCGTGTAGAGCAGCTCCAGCCGGTTCACCTGCATGTCCTCGTGCTGCACCAGCGAGACCGTGGGGCGCCACTTCTCCCAGCGCCCCGCGCCGCGCCCGCTGTCGAGCTGGGTGCCGAGAAATCCGATGACGACGGTTTGGATGGGCATGGCTTACTAGATAAATAACTAGCTCATATTCTAGTTATGAAGCAGGTGGATTGGCTGGGACGTGGACGAAACCCAGCCAATTCATAGAAATATGTCAATGAAATCAACGATCTTCAAAAGACTTTGTCGGTTGACGCAAGACCTGGCACACCCGTTGCAATGAAGAAGCCACACAAGTTGAATGCACACGGAGAACGACATGGTCAACACCCAACTCTTTCAAACGCTCAAGGGCAAGTCGCTGCCCCAGGCAGCAGCCCACAACCAGGCCGGTGCGCTGGCCTACGCCCTGAGCCCCCGGCACCAGCTGGCACAGATCGCCGCCACCGGCTGCCTGAGCCAGACCTTCTACGCCGACGCACAGTCGCAGCTCGACGCCGTGAAGGCGCTGGCCGCACAGGTCGAACCCGCCTTCGTCGCCAAGACCGCCGTGTACGCCCGTCAGACGGCGTACATGAAAGACATGCCGGTGCTGCTGGCTTCGATGCTGGCGGTGCGCGATGTGGCCCTGCTGTCGCAGGTGTTCGGTCGCGTGGTGGACAACGGCAAGACGCTGCGCGGTTTCGTGCAGATGCTGCGCAGCGGCGCCCTGGGTCGCAAGTCCCTGGGGTCGCGGCCCAAGAAGCTGGTGCAGCAATGGCTGCTGAACGCCACCGAAAAGCAACTGCTCAACGCCGCCGTGGGCAACACGCCCTCGCTGGCCGACGTGGTGAAGATGGTGCACCCCAAGCCCGCCGAGACCTGGCGCGCCGCCTGGTTCGCCTGGCTGATCGGCAAGCCGTTCGACGAAGCCGCGCTGCCGCCCGCCACGCAAGCTTTCGAGCGCTTCAAGCGCGCGCTGGCCCAGGGCGAGGTGAACGCGCAGATCGGGGTGCCGGATGTGCCGTTTCAGATGCTGACCGCGCTGGAGCTGCAGCCCGCGCATTGGGCGCAGATCGCGCGCGTCGGTTCGTGGCAGATGGTGCGTCAGAACCTGAACACCTTTGCGCGGCATGGCGTGTTCGAGCAGCCCGGCATGACCGAAGTGGTCGCTGCCAAGCTGCGCGATCCGGTGGCGGTGGCCAAGGCGCGGGTGTTCCCGTACCAGCTCATGGCGGCTTTCAAGGCTTGCGGTGAGAACGTGCCGGCAGCGGTGCGCGAGGCGTTGCAAGATGCGATGGAAGCTGCGCTGGTGAACGTGCCCGAGCTGCATGGTCAAGTGGTGGTGTGCCCCGACGTGTCGGGCTCCATGGGCTCGGCCGTGACTGGCTTCCGCGCTGGCGCCACCTCGTCGGTGCGCTGCATCGACGTGGCGGCACTGGTGGCGGCGGCGGTTTGCGCCAAGAACCCGGGCGCCTGCGTGCTGCCGTTCGAACGCGATGTGGTGAAGTTGGCGCTCAACCCCCGCGACTCGGTGATGACCAACGCCCAGGCGCTGGCCGCCATCGGCGGCGGTGGCACCAACTGCAGCGCGCCGCTGGCTCTGTTGAACCAGCAGCGGGCGAAGGTGGATCTGGTGATCCTCGTTTCGGACAACGAGTCGTGGGTCGATGCGCGGCGCGCTGGTGCGACGCAGACGCTGATCGAGTGGGAAAAGCTCAAGCAGCGCTGCCCGCAGGCACGGCTGGTGTGCATCGACATCCAGCCGGGCCGCACCACGCAGGCCGTGGAGCGCGCCGACATCCTGAATGTCGGTGGCTTCTCGGACGCGGTGTTCACGATGCTGGCGCAGTCTGCTCAAGGAGCCGCCGGCGCAGACCACTGGGTGGGCGAGATCGAGAAGGTCTCGCTGGCCCAGCAGTGAGTGGGAGGAAGAAGAAAGAATGGAAGGTGTCGCAGACGAATGCGCACAGGAGTACAGCACCTCAGGTCGCGCGGGCCGGCAAGCCCGCAGCGGAGAACCCGCAGACCGCTCTTGTGAATCTTGTCGCCTGCGACACCAACCAACCCGATTGAAGTGTCGTCGCGTGGCGAATGCCGGTGGGACTACATCCAAACTGTCTCGTCTCACCAATTGTTGGTCGCCACGCGGGGGCCGTTGAAGGAAGATTGTTTTCTTCGCGAATGCGGACAGGACTACATCGGTACGCCGGGGGTTCGAATCCTCAACCGGGAAACCGGCATGGCAGAGTCTTGTCACCCTTGATCGCGCTGTTTCGTTTTGTGATGTCTCGCGGCGAATGCCGGTGGAACTACAGCCTATGACGCTCGAGGTCGCGGGTTCGAATCCCGTCGGCTCCATCACTGGGGGGCCGTAGCTCAGTCAGGAAGAGCACGACGTTTCACCTACCCTGGTCGCCGGGAGACATCCTATTTTTTTGCAGTGAATGCCGATGGAACTACAGGTAGACGCGCGCGACTTGTCGTGCGCTTCGCACCCTTGGGTGCGAGGCTTCCGGGTTCAATCCCCGGTCCAGCAATGGATGGCGGAAAAATCGTTTCATCAAAACTCGTCACTGCACCCTGAACCCAAGAATCCACAGCAAGGAACTCGCATGAACTACAACCAAGAACAACCCGAAGGCGGCGTGCCCATCAAGATGTGGACCCAGGGCGTGCCCGTCGAAGACGACGCCAGGAAGCAGCTGGCCAACACCGCGCGCCTGCCCATCGTGTTCAAACACATCGCGGCCATGCCCGACGTGCACCTGGGCATCGGCGCGACCGTGGGCTCGGTGGTGCCGACCTTCAAGGCCATCATCCCCGCTGCGGTCGGTGTGGACATCGGCTGCGGAATGATGGCCTGTAAAACCACGCTGCAAGCTGTTGACCTGCCCGACAACCTGGGGCCGCTGCGCGCCGCGATCGAGAAGGCCGTGCCGCACGGCATGACGCCGTTTCGCCAGCGCGGCCGCGACAAAGGCAGCTGGGAAAACCCGCCCAATCTGGTGGACCAGGCCTGGGCCACGCTCAAGGACGAGTTCGACGCGATCTGTGAGAAGTACCCGCGCCTGAAGAACACCAACAACCACAAGCACCTGGGAACGCTGGGAACCGGCAACCACTTCATCGAGGTCTGCCTCGACGAAGCCGGCGCCGTGTGGTTCATGTTGCACTCGGGTTCGCGTGGCGTGGGCAATGCCATCGGCACCACCTTCATCGAACTGGCGAAGAAAGATGCCGAGCGCAACAACGTGCACCTGCCCGACGAAAACCTGGCGTACTTCGAGGAAGGCTCGCAGTACTTCGGCGACTACGTGCGCGGCGTGGGCTGGGCGCAGAAGTTCGCGCGCCTGAACCGCGAGGTGATGATGAAGAACCTGGTCGCCACCGTGCGCCAGGTCATCACCAAGCCGTTCGAGGCGCACGTGGAAGCGGTGAACTGCCACCACAACTATGTGCAGAAGGAAACGCACTTCGGTGAAGAGGTGTTCGTGACCCGCAAGGGCGCGGTGAGCGCGAAGAAGGGTGAGCTGGGGATCATCCCGGGGAGCATGGGTGCGCGCAGCTACATCGTGCGCGGCCTCGGCAACCCCGAGAGCTTCGAGAGCTGCAGCCACGGCGCCGGCCGCGTGATGAGCCGCACCAAGGCCAAGAAGCTGTTCACCGTTGAGGACCAGATCAGGGCGACCGAGGGCGTGGAGTGCCGCAAGGACGAAGCCGTGATTGACGAGATCCCGATGGCCTACAAGGACATCGATGCGGTGATGGAGGCGCAGAAGGACCTGGTGGAGGTGGTGTACACGCTCAAGCAGGTGTTGTGTGTGAAGGGGTAGGACAAGATGATTGCAATCGACGGCTCCACCGGCGAAGGTGGTGGTCAGATCCTGCGCACCAGCCTGTCTCTGTCCATGATCACGGGCCGCCCCGTGCGCATCGAGCGCATCCGCGCCAAGCGGCCCAAGCCGGGCCTGATGCGCCAGCATCTGGCTTGCGTGTTGGCCGCACAGGCCGTGAGTGGCGCGCAGGCAAGCGGGGCCGAGCTGGGATCGCAAACGATGGTGTTTGAGCCGGGCGCGCTGCGCCCGGGAGAGCACGCCTTTGCGGTGGGCTCGGCGGGCAGTTGCCTGCTGGTGTTGCAAACGGTGTTGCCTGCGCTCATGTTGGCCGGCGCGCCGAGCAAGCTCAAGTTGTCGGGCGGTACGCACAACCCGCTGGCGCCCAACTTCCATTTCATCGAACGCGCGTTTTTGCCTCAGCTGGCGCGCCTGGGCGTGAAGGTGGCGGTGGAGCTGCGCCGCCATGGCTTCTACCCGGCGGGTGGTGGCGAGATATGGGCGACCATTGAGCCAGCAGCGCAGAGTTTGCGACCGTTTGATCTGCTGGATCGGGGGGCGCTACAGGCGCAGTTTGCTGAATCCCTGGTGGCCGCTGTGCCGCGCCGGGTGGCCGAGCGCGAGCTGGGCTTGGTGCAAGAGGCGCTGGGGTGGTCTGGCGATCAGCTGCGCGTGCCCAACGTGCGGCAAAACGACGGCCCTGGCAATGCGCTGATCGCCACGGTGGTGCACGAACACCTGACCGAGGTGTTCACCACCTTTGGGGAGAAGGCGGTCAGCTCGGAGCAGGTGGCCAACCGGTTGGTGCGTCAGATCAAGGCCTTCAAAACCAGCGCTGGCGCGGTGGGTCCGTATCTCGCCGATCAGCTCGCTTTGCCCTGGGCTTTGGCGGTGAATCAATCGGGCCTCAGCGCTGCCTACACCTGCAGCGAGGTGACCGAGCACACGCGCACCAACCTCGATGTGATCCAGCGGTTTCTGCCGGTGAGCGCCGAAGTGACGAGGCACGACAAGAACGGCTGGCGCGTGGCCTGGTCGCCGCGTGCGCCGGCGTGATCCATGATCAAGCGCTGATCAGCTGCAATCCGGCGCTGACGCACTCGGCGCGCACCGCGCGGTAGTCCACCAGGCTCGGATGCGGCGTGGGCAAGGGCCGGTGGTGGGTGGCGCTGATGACCATGACCGCGGCGCCCGCGGCCTCGGCCGCCTGGATGCCCGCCGGCGTGTCTTCAAACACCAGGCAGTCTTCCGCCGAGAAACCCAGGCGCTGCGCGCCCAGCAGAAAGCCCTCAGGCGCGGGCTTGCCGCGCGAAACGTCGTCGGCCGTGATCAGCACCGCTGGCGTGGGCAGGCCAGCCGCCTCAATCCGCCGCAGTGCCAGCGCGCGGGGCGCCGACGTCACGATGGCCCAGCGTTCCCGCGGCAGCGCCGCCAGCAACGCCCCCGCGCCAGCCACCGGCTCGATGCCGGCCACATCGTCGATCTCCGCCTGCGTGATCCAGGCCGCTTCGGCCGCAGGGTCAACGCCGGGCAGTTGGAGGCTGCGCACCGTGTCTTGCGCCCGCTTGCCGTGCATGGTGGCCAGCAGTGGCGCGGCGTCCACGCCGTGGCGTTGTGCCCAGGCGGTCCACACCCGCTCGGCCGCGGCGATGGAGGTGAGGATGGTGCCGTCCATGTCGAACAGGAAACCGGCGAAGGAACGACCGGCAAGGGATGGGGGGACGAGGGGCTGCGTGGCGTTGGGCATGGGCGTCATCGTGGATCAGCGGATATCACGCGCGGTCAATCGGTGGCGTTTGTTGAGACCAGGGAGGTCTGGGAAATCGATGGGGTTTGTGGCTTTGCCGCAGCCGCTTTCTTCACCATGGCAATGGCGTCAAACGGGCACCGCACAGCGCACAACGCGCAGCCGGTGCAGCCCGCCGCGTCGTGCAGCGAAGAGCGCTTGACGCCGCTCACCGTTTCCAGCGAGAGCACATGGGGTGCACACGCCGCCACACACCAGCCGCAGCCGGTACAGCGAGCAAGGTCGATCACGGGCAAGGCGGTTTGCTTTTTCATCGTTGGCTTTCTCCCCCTTTCGTGGGACAGATTGCGCCAAGGCTCACCCAGTCGAGGGATGACGCGGGGTCCGAAGAATTTCACGATGGCCTTGTCGCTTCAGCCGGGGCGACATTCACCCACTTCAACTGGAGAATCCCATGGCAAAAGAGTCTATCCTGCGGCCCACCAAAAAAACGCCTCAGATGCGCGAGATTCGCGTGGCCCTGCCCAGCGACATGCCGTTCGACAAGATGGTCGACGTGCTCAAAGGGGCGCTGACGATCCCCGAGCTCCCGGGCATCAAGGGTTGCCGCCCGTGCCTGTCGGGCCTGGACCGTTTTGTGTTTGAAGACATCGTCAACGGCCGTTTCCGCTGATCGAAAGCGCACCATGATGCAGCCTCTGCCCAAGCTTGGCGTCGGGCTGGCCTTTCAGGCCCCACTCAAGGGGCTGATCGAGCGGCCCGGAGGCGATCTTGATCTGGTCGAGGTCGTGCCAGACATTCTCTGGAGCGATCTCGGGCCCGGTCAAACCCCGCGCTACCTGGACGACGAAGAACACGTGGCCTGGCTCGATGGCATCGCCCGCGCCCTGCCCGTGATTCCTCACGGCATCGGCATGTCGATCGGCAGCGCCGCCCACTTCGATGAACAACACCTGCAGCAATTGCAGCGCTGGTACCGCCGCCTGCGCTTTCCCTGGCACAGCGACCACCTCGCCTTTCACATCGCCGACCACCGAGACGAAGCGATCAACGTGGGCATCACACTGCCGCTGCCGCGCGACCAGGCCACGCTCGACCTGCTCAAACCCCGCATCGAGCGGGTCAGGCAAGTGGTGCCCACCCCCTTCCTGCTCGAAAACAACGTCTACTACTTCGACCTCCCCGGCGCCGAGATGGACGAGCCCCAGTTCTTGAACGCGCTGTGCCATCAATGCGGCTGCGGGCTGGTGCTCGATTTGCACAACGTGTACACCAATGCCCGCAACCACGGTTTCGACGCCATGGCTTTTGTCGACGCGCTCGACCTGCGCCAGGTGGGCGAGATCCACGTGGCCGGCGGCATGATGTTGGGCGGGTTTTATCTCGACGCCCACAGCGGCGCGGTGGCCGATCCGGTCTGGGCCTTGCTGGAGCGCGTGTTGCCGCGTTGCCCGAATGTGGGCGCGGTGGTGTTCGAGCTGTTCGGGTCCTGGTTCGAGGTGGTGGGGGAAGCGCGAGTCCGGGCCGACATGCGCCGCCTCAAACGCCTTTGGCAGCAATGCCAGACCGCCCGGCCTGCGGCCTCGCGCGCGATCCCAAATCCCGCGCCGGCATCGCTGTGCGACGAAACGCCGATGGCATTTGACACACCATGAGCACCGCCCTCTTCCAAAGCCTGTTGGCCCAGCTGGTCGTGGACCCGGCGCTGAGCGAGCAGATGCGCCGGGAAGGCATCGCCGCGCAGGCCGACCTCAGCGCCTTGGAGCGCGAACGGCTGCTGCATGTGGCTTGCGACCCCGGGCTCGCGGTCAACCACACCTTGCACCGGGGGTTTCGCCTGGGCAAGATCAAGGCGCTGCTGCCGCTCACCACCACCCTGCTGCGGGGCGCGCCCCTGCAAACCGCCCTGGAACGGTTCTGGGCCCGGCATCCACCGCGCACCTTCTATTTCCTGCCCGAGGCCATCGAGTTCTGTGGCTTTCTGCTGAGCCAACCCACCCGCTCCAAATACCTGCGGGAAGTGGCCGCCTTCGAGCGCGCCCACCTCGAACTTCAACGGGCGCGCATCGACGCGCCGCCCCCGCAAACCGTGCACTTTGCGCACAACCCCAGCCATCTGCTCGGCCTCCTGGCCGCCGGGCGCAGGCCCAAAGGCCTGCCCCCGAGCCCCTGCAGCGCCGTGGGCTCACTGGATGGGAAAGGCGACGTGCGCTGGGCGCTGCGGGCTTGATCGCCAAGCCGTCAGACACAGCCACCGCCGGTGCGGCGTGCACCCATGCGCCAGGCGCACACTGCATTCAGCGGTAAAAAGCCTCCACCGTTCCCTTGAGCTTGATCATCAGCGGCAGGCCCTTGCGGTCCACCGTCTTGCCCGCAGGCACCTTCACCCAACCCTCGCTGATGCAGTACTCCTCCACATCGGTGCGGTCTTTGCCATTGAAGCGAATGCCGATGTTGTGTTCAAACACCGCGGGCACATGGAAGGGGCTGCTGGCGTAAATCGACAGCCGGTCCGGCAATGGTGGGCGCTCGGGGGTGGGGCTGGTGGAGGCGGTATCGGTCATGGTCGTCGTCAATGTCTGCGGAAAAAAGAAATCAGGAAATGCAAAAAGCCCAGCGGCACAGTGCCGCGCGCAATCCCGCTATTGTCGCAAGCCCAAGCCCCCTGGCAGACCGGTTTCACCCATTCAGCGCAGATCGCCGCACAATGCAGAGAAACCATCGGCGCGCCGCGCGCCCTGCACCACCGCTGCAATCGTTGCAATCGCTGCCGCCGCTCACCCGCGCCCCACTCAACCATCACCGCCATTCCCCATGCCCGAAAGCCGATTCCGCCTCCCCACCATGCAAACCGAAGACGACGCCAGCGCCGTGATGTTCGAGCTGCAAGACCTGCCCTGCGTCAGCCAGGCAGACGTTGATCTCTCCAGGCAAGAAGCCTGGGTCAGCCACACCACCATGATCTCCCCGGAAGACATCGCCGCCAAGCTGCAAGAGGCCGGCTTCGATGCCGAGGCGCTGTGAGCAACCAATCGCCTCACACCACCGCGCGCCACCTGCGCATCACCGGCCGCGTGCAAGGCGTGGGCTACCGCTGGAGCATGGCGCAGGAGGCCCAGCAATTGGGGGTGAATGGCTGGGTGCGCAACCGCCTGGATGGGAGTGTGGAGGCGGTGATCAGCGGGCCGGAAAGCGCGGTGCAAGCGTTGATGGCATGGGCAAGGCGGGGGCCGGATTTGGCGCGGGTGGAGACCGTCGAAGTCAACGAAATCACCGGCGATTTCGACGGCTTCGAGCAGCGGGAGACCGAGTAGCCCGCGCTGCGAATCTATGATGAGGATCTGAGAAAAAACGGGGAGACCATCATCCATGGCAAACAACCACATTGCCGATCACGAATCTCGCGTCGCCGTACTGGTGGACTGCGACAACACCACCCCCGAGATTCTTGAATACGCGCTGCGCGTCGTCGCACAGTTTGGTCGCGTCGTGCTGCGCCGCGGCTACGGCAACCACACCACCCTGGCCAACAAGTGGCAAGAAGCCTTGGTGCGCTTGGCTTTTACGCCCTGCCTGCAGTACCAGTACGCGGCAGGCAAGAACACATCCGATATTGCCCTGGCGCTGGACGCCATGGAAGCCCTGTTCGACCAGCGGGCCGACACTTTCTGCCTGGTCACCAGCGACTCCGACTTCGCTTACCTCTGCCGCAAGCTGCGCGAACGCGGCGCCACGGTGCACATCGTGGGCGAGGCCAAGAGCCCGGATGCACTGCGCAACGCGAGCGACCAGTTCTTTGAGTGGGTGAAGCAGGAACCAGCGCCCGAGGAGACGCCAGAGAAGGTCACCAACAAGGAGGCCACCGGCAAACCAGATCCGGCCAAGAAGGATGCCAAGGAAACGTCTAAACCAGTGGTCAAACAACGTCCGCGATATGTGGTCGAGGCCGTCGCGTTGCTGGCAGGCCAGACGGTCGAAGGCAAGGTCATGCTGACCCCCTTGGACGCTTACCTCCGCCGCACCTACCCCTCCTTCTCACCCCAGGCCTACGGCCACTCCGGTCTGCTCGATATGCTCAAGACCTACGACCTGCTGGAGCTGGAAAAAGAATCCAACGGCCATTGGTCTGCCCGGCTTGCCAAGAAGCCCGAAACATCTACCGACAAGCCTTCGTCACGACCGCATGAACCCAACCGAACAACAATTCTTCGACGATCTCGAAAAGAAGCTCTGGACCGCCGCCAACAAACTGCTGCCCAGCCTGGACGCCGCCGTCTACAAGCACATCGTGCTCGGCCTGCTGTTCATCAAGTACGTGTCCGACGCGTTTGAAGAGCGCCAGAAGGAACTCAAGGCCCAGTTCCACGACCCGGCACACGACTACTACATGAACCCAGCCGACTACCACGGCACCTACGACACCGACGTGGCCGCCGAGCTGGAGGTGCGCGACTACTACACCGGAAAAACGTCTTCTGGGTGCCGCTGGAAGCGCGCTGGCAGACCCTGGTGGACTGTGCCCAGCGCTGTTGCCCGGTGCGGCCCTGCAGTGGAACCAACCCGGCAAGGCCGAGCCCGAGAAGATGCGCACCGTCGGCTGGCTCATCGACAACGCCATGGAGGCCATCGAGCGCGAAAACCCCAAGCTCAAGGACGTGCTCAACAAAGCTTTGCCGCCTCGCAGATCGAATCGCACAAGCTGGCCGATCTCATCGCCCTGTTTTCCGACACCAACTTCCACGCCACCGAATACAAAGGCCAGCCGCTCAGCCTCAAGGCCAAGGACATCCTGGGCCATGTGTACGAATACTTCCTCGGCCAGTTCGCCTGGCCGAAGGCAGAAAGGGCGGGCAATACTACACGCCAAGGCCATCGTCAGCCTCATCGTCAACATGCTCCAGCCCTTCAAGGGCCGCGTGTACGATCCAGCCATGGGCTCCGGCAGCTTCTTCGTGCAGAGCGAAGAAGTTCATCGAACAGCACAGCGGCAAACCTGCCAGGCACCGGCAACAAGGCCAGCGGCCAGATCAGCGTCTACGGGCAAGAGCAACCCCACCACGCCGAAGCTCGCGGCCATGAACATGGCCATCCGCGGCATCGACTTCAACTTGGTGGCGGCCGCCGACACGCTGCTCAACGACCTGCACCCCGACCTGCGGGCCGACTACGTCATGGCCAGCCCACCCTTCAACATGAAGGAATGGTGGAACGCCAAGCTGGAAAGCGACCCGCGCTGGATCGCCGGCACCCCGCCCCAGGGCAACGCCAACTTCGCCTGGCTGCAGCACATGCTCTACCACCTGGCGCCCACCGGCATGGCCCTGCTGCTGGCCAACGGCTCCGAGCAGCAACACCAACAACGAAGGCGAGATCCGCAAACGCCTGGTGGAAGACGACTACGTGGAGTGCATGGTCGCGCTGCCCGGCCAGCTCTTCACCAACACGCAGATCCCCGCCTGCATCTGGTTCCTGACCAAGGACAAGGCCAACGGCTACAACCTGCACAAGAAGAAGCGCGACCGGCGCCAGCAATTCCTCTTCATCGACGCCCGCCAGATGGGCTACATGAAAGACCGCGTGCTGCGCGACTTCACCCAGGCCGACATCGCCAAGATCGCCGACACCTTCCACGCGTGGCAGCAAGGTGAGGGTACGAAAACGTCAAAGGCTTCTGCGTTTCAGCCAGTCTGGATGACATCCGCAAGCACGAACACGTGCTGACCCCCGGGCGCTACGTGGGCGCCGAAGACCAGGAAGAGGACGCCGAAGCCTTCGCCGACAAGATGGCGCGGCTGACGGCGCAGCTGGTGGACCAGTTCGCGCAGAGCGCGAAGCTGGAGGGGGAGATCAAGAAGAGCTTGGTGGGGTTGGGATATGACATCTGATCTGCAAGCGGGTTGGAAAACGATGCCGCTTGAAGACTGGATGGCGGCCATCATTGACTACCGGGGAAAGACGCCTGAGAAGACCTCGTCGGGTATTCCACTCGTCACGGCCAAGATCGTGAAAGGCGGCCGGATCGAGGACCCGGAGGAGTTCATTGCCGAAGACGCATATGAGCAGTGGATGCGTCGAGGTATTCCTGAAGCGGGCGATGTGGTGTTGACCACTGAGGCGCCGCTCGGTGAGGTCGCGCAACTAGATGGAAGGAAAGTTGCACTCGCTCAGCGGATCATCACCCTGAGAGGCAAGCCAGGGCTTCTGGACAATACCTACTTGAAGTTCGCTCTTCAAAGCCAGCCAATACAAGAGCAGCTTCATGGGCGCGCGTCTGGGTCAACGGTTACGGGTATCAAGCAGAGTGAGTTGCGAAAGCTGCAACTGACCTTTCCGGCGTTGGCAGAACAGCAACGTGTTGCTGGAATCCTGGGTTCTCTTGACGACAAGATCGCTGTCAACCGCCGCATCAGCCAAACCCTCGAAGCCATGGCGCAAGCCATCTTCAAATCGTGGTTTGTCGATTTCGACCCCGTCAAAGCCAAGATCGCCGCCAAGGCCGAAGGCCGCGACCCGCTGCGCGCCGCCATGACCGCCATCAGCGGCAAACCCGACGCCGACCTCGAACCCTGCCCCCCGACCAGTTCACCACCCTTGCCGCCACCGCAGCGCTGTTTCCGGATGAACTGGAGGACTCGGAGTTGGGCGAGATTCCGAAGGGTTGGCAGGTCAACAAGGTGGGGCAATTGCTGGAACTAGCCTACGGCAAGGCCCTCAAGGCTACGGATCGCGTCGATGGTCCGATTCCGGTGTATGGCTCGGGTGGCGTGACCGGCTCCCATAACGCGGCGCTCGTAAACCATGGTTCGGTGATCGTGGGACGCAAAGGAACTGTGGGGGCGCTGTATTGGGAAGATGGTCCGTTTTTCCCAATCGACACGACGTTCTATGTACGCCCCATCGCAGCGCCGATGACCTACTGCTTCTATCTCATGCAAACGCTTGGACTGGACACGATGAATACCGACGCTGCAGTGCCAGGACTGAACAGAGAGAACGTGTACCGACTTGAGCACGTGCTACCAAGCTCGACCGCGTTGAAGGCATTCGACTCCACTGTCGGATTGTTGCGGTCTGCGATGCGGGCAAACACGGCGTCGTCAACGTCCCTCAGCGTGCTGCGCGACACACTGCTCCCCAAGTTGCTGTCCGGTGAGCTGCGAGTCCAAAGCAGTGAGATGGAGGCCGCAGCGTGAGCGAGACCATCCAACGACCAACCGCTCAAGAGTCACCAGCCTCCAGCGACTACTTCTCGCAGATTCCGCTTTGGAACGCGGATGGTCAGACCAAGCGCTTCGAGGTGATGGCTGACGAACTGAGCGGGCGCATTCCGGTGACCCGCCTAGAAAGCTGGCGCGATTTCACCCAGCTGCTGGAGAGCAACTTCTTCAACCGCCACGGGGTGCAACTGGTCTTCCGCGGGCATCGCCGGCACGACTGGGGTCTGATGCCCACGCTGGGTCGGGTGACCACCAACGGCATCATCACCGAGGTACTGGCCAATGACCAGCTGGACCGCTTCAGGCGCGCAGTGCGTGGCCGACTCAGCGACACGGCCCTGGTGGACGAGCCGGACGAATTGTGGTCTGTGGGGCAGCACCATGGCCTGATGACGCCGCTGCTGGACTGGACCTATTCGCCCTACGTGGCCCTGTTCTTCGCCTTCCACAAGGAAGACGACAAGGACGAAAAGGACAACCCCTACCGCGCGGTGTACGTGCTCAACAAGAGCTTTCTGGTCGAGAACGAGGCCGAGACAGGCATTCGCGTGTTTGAGCCACGCAAGGACCACCACGGCCGGTTGGTGAACCAGGCCGGGTTGTTCACCTTCTCGCCCTTTGATGCGACGCTGGAAAACAAGCTGACCGACGTGCTGGCCGATGAAGACGGCTTCACCGACGAAGAGCTGCGCGCCGCCTCCGAGGAAGAGCAGCCCGAAATCCTCGCCAGCTACATCTGCAAGATCTACATCAAGAACGAAGGACGTGACGACTGCGTTCGCCACCTTCGTCGTATGAACGTGCACCACGCCAGCCTGTTTCCGGACTTGATTGGCGCATCGGACTACTGCAACATTCTCACGGCCGAGGCAGAGCAGGCCGCCGAAATTGCGCGGCAAGCCGCCAAGGCCGCAGCGAGCGCGCCGCCACCAGCCGCCGAACCACAAGAGTCAGTGGTGGAAGCGCCTGTGGCAGCGACCGGGTCCTTGCAGAGCATCGAAGACGTGTTGCGCGCCCCGGCCGAAGCCCAGCAGGTGGAGCCGGGCCGCATCCCGCTGATAGCGCAAGAGCTGGCCAAGGTGATCGCCAGCAACAAGGTGGTGGACTGGGACAAGCGCGAGGCGGTTCAGGCCCAAATGCGCACAGCCATACGCGTGCTGTTGCGCAAGTACGGTTATCCGCCGGTACTGCGTGAGGCCGTTGTTGAGCAAGTCTTGGAGCAGGCCAAGATCACGACCGTGATCGACGGAGGTACGTTCTGATGCGTCCGGTGAGTGTTATTGCAAAGCCACCCGTTGAGGTACACGATGCCCTTTGACCGCCTGCAACCCTACAACGACCTGCCCTTGCTGCCCCCCACTGCAGAGCTGGAAACCAAGGCGGTGCTCAAAGAGGCGATCGAGGCCAACCGCGTGCTGGCCAATCTGCGTGGGCTGGCGGCGCAGATACCCAGCCAAGGGTCTTGATCAACAGCATCGTGCTGCAGGAAGCGCGTTTGTCGTCGGAGATCGAGAACATCGTCACCACCAACGACGAGCTGTATCGGGCCGACGCCCATGGCGATGGCCAGACCGATGCGCACACCAAGGAGGTGCTGCGGTACCGTGAAGCCTTGAAGTTCGGCTTTGACGCGCTGAAGGACCGGCCGCTGACCACGAACCTGTTTGTGGACATGGTGCGCATCATCAAGCAGCAGGACATCGGCGTGCGCCGCACCACGGGCACAGCGCTCAAGGATGCGGCGGGTGAGGTGGTCTACACGCCGCCGGTGGGCGAGGCGCTGCTGCGCGACAAGCTGGGCAATCTGGAGCAGTTCATCCACACCAACGATGGCCTGGACCCATTGGTGAAGATGGCGGTGATTCACTACCAGTTCGAGGCGATCCATCCGTTTGACGATGGCAACGGCCGAACAGGGCGCATCCTGAACCTGCTGTACCTGGTGCAGGCGGGCTTGCTCGACATCCCGGTGCTTTTTTTGTCGCGTTACATCATGGCGAACAAGGCGGACTACTACGCCGGCTTGCGTGGCGTGACCGAGCAGCAAGCCTGGGAGCCGTGGGTGCTGTACATGCTGCGCGGGGTCACGAGCACGGCCCAGCAGACGTTCGACCAGGTGACCCGCATCCGGACACTGATGGAGGAAGTGCGAGCACGGGTTCAGCGCGACGCGCAGAGCATTTACAGCAAAGACCTGATTGAGGTGATCTTTCGCCACCCATACACCAAGATCCAGTTTCTGGTGGATGCGGGGCTGGCCAAGCGCCAGACCGCTTCTTCCTACCTGCAGACCCTGGCCAATCTGGGTGTGCTGAGCCCCCGGAAGATAGGGCGCGAAATGTACTACATCAACGATGCTTTGTTTGCGGAACTGGTGCGATGACCTGTTCAAGGAATCGACATTTTGGGAAAATATGTCGATTTTTATGTGATTTTTCGACATGTTTTTTCGATATGTCGAACGAATCAACATCTGAAAGTGTTTTAACGCAAACCTACGAAACAGGCCGTTGATTTGAAAAGTACTTTTAAATCAAGCATCTAGATGATTAAACGCACCCTTTAAGCAACCAGGGAGTGGCATGCTGAACGAACAACAACTCGAAGACCTGTGCATCGGCTGGTTCCAGCAGACCGGCTGGCAGTTCGCCCACGGGCCGGACATCGCGCCCGAAGGCGACCGGCCGGAGCGGGCCGACTTTCGGCAGGTGGTCCTGCGCGACAGGCTGCTGGCAGCGCTGGCGCGCATCAACCCGCAGATTCCGGCTGCGGCACTGGAGCAGGCGGCGCACACGCTGCAGACGGTGAGTGAGCCCAGGTTGGTGGTGCGCAACCGGGCGGTGCACCGGCTGCTGCTGGGCGGGGTGGACGTAAGCTTTGCCAAGGTTGATGGCGAGGGTAAGACCAGTGACCTGGTGAGCCTGATCGACTTTGTCCAGCCGTCGAACAATGAACTTCTGGTGGTCAACCAGTTCACCGTCGCGGGCACCAAGCAGCCCCGCCGGCCCGACCTGGTGGCTTTCATCAACGGTCTGCCGCTGGCAGTGATTGAACTGAAAAACCCGGCCAATGAGCAGACCGACATCTGGAACGCATTCCAACCAGTTGCGACCTACAAGGACGAAGCAGCTGACCTGTTCAACTGCAACGCAGCGCTGGTGATCAGCGACGGGTTCACGGCTCGGGTGGGTTCGCTCACGGCCGATGCCGAGCGCATGCTGCCCTGGCGCACCGTGCCAACGAGAATGACCGCCCGCGCCTGCGGAATGGAGCTGGAGACGCTGGTGCGCGGCTTCTTCAAGCCTGAGCTGTTTCTGGACTACGTACGGCACTTCGTGCTGTTCGAGAGCAGGACGGCGACACCATCGTCAAGAAGATCGCGGGCTACCACCAGTTCCACGCCGTGCGCAAGGCGGTGCGGGCCACGGTGATTGCCGCGCAGGACGCCGACAGGGCTTGCTGGAGGTGCGCGAACGACGCGCCACCTACGGCAAGGAGGTCAAGCCCGGTTCGCGCAAGGCGGAGCGTGGTGTGGCACACGCAGGGTTCGGGCAAGAGCATCACCATGGCCTGCTACGCGGGCAAGCTGCTGCAACAACCCGAAATGAAGAACCGCCCCACCCTGGTGGTGGTGACCGACGCAACGACCTGGACGGGCAACTGTTTGCCACTTTTAGCGCGGCCAGCGATTTGCTGCGGACCACGCCGGTGCAGGCCACCGGGCGCGACGAGCTACGGGAACATGCTGGCCTCGCGTGAGGCGGGCGGCATCATCTTCACCACAGTGCGAAATTTGCGCTGCTGGACGACGAGGACGCTCACCCGCTGCCCCTGTCAGACCGGTCGAACATCGTGGTGATGTCGGACGAGGCGCACCGCAGCCAATACGGCATGAAGGGCCGGCTGGACGCCAAGACCGGCAAGTACGTGTACGGCTACGCCAAGCACCTGCGCGACGCGCTGAAGAACGCCACCTTCATCGGCTTCACCGGTACGCCCATTGCGCTGGAAGACAAGGACACCCCGAGCGGTGTTTGGCGACTACGTCAGCATCTACGACATTCAGGACGCGGTGGATGACGGCGCGACTGTGCCGATTTTTTACGAGAGCCGACTGGCCAAGTTGGACATGAAGCAGGCGGAGATCGGCCGCTCAATGCCCAGGTGGACGAGGTCTTTGAAGACAGAAAGAAGACGTGGCCGTTCGCGAGAAGTCGAAGAGCGAATGGGCCGCGCTGGAGAAGCTGGTGGGCGCCGGGCCGCGCCTGCGGCAGGTAGCGAAGGACTTGGTGGAGCACCTCGAGACGCGCATCAGCGTCATCGACGGCAAAGCCATGATCGTTTGCATGAGCCGCCGAATTTGCGTGCAACTCTACGATGCCATCGTCGCGTTGCGCCCTGATTGGCACAGCCCCGACCCGGAGCAGGGCACCATCAAGATCGTGATGACCAGCTCCCGGCCGCCGACAGAGCCGCTCCTGCAGCCGCATCTACACCCACAAGGTGAAAAAGCGACTGGAAAAGCGCTTCAAGGACCCGAAAGACTCGCTGAAGCTGGTGATCGTGCGCGACATGTGGCTGACGGGTTTGACGCGCCGTCGTGCCACACCATGTACGTGGACAAGCCCATGAAGGGCCACAACCTGATGCAGGCCATTGCGCGGGTGAACCGGGTGTTCAAAGAACAAGGCCCGGCGGCCCTGGTGGTGGATTACATCCCGGCATTGCCAACGAGCTGAAGGCCGCGCTGAAGGACTACACCGACTCCAAAGGCAAAGGGCGACCCGACGCACAACGCTGCCGGAGGCGCTGGCCGTGCTGCTGGAGAAGATGGACATCGTGCGCGGACTGATGCACGGTTTTGACCTACAGCGCGTTCGAGACAGGCGCGATACCGCTGCTGGTGCCTTCGGCGGAACACATCTGAGCCAGAAGGACGGCAAGCCCCGTTTCCTGGACGATGACGGCGGTGGGCAAGGCGTTCTCGCTCTGCGGCACGCTGGACGAAGCCGTGGCGCTGCGGCGAGAGATTGCGTTCTTTGCCGCCATAAAGGCCGCGATCAACAAGTTCACCACGGTGGACAAGAAGCGCAGCGACGCGGAAAAAAGCAGCGCGCTCAAGCAGATCCTGGACAACGCCATCGTGGCCGATGGGGTGGCCAAACATCTTTGCGCTGGCGGGCTTGGACCAAACCCAATATCAGGCTGCTGTCGGAAGAGTTCCTCGAAGACGTGCGGCAGATGAAGACAGGTATCTGGCGGTGGAGCTGCTCGAAAAGTTGCTGCGCGACAGCGAGATCAAGGCACGCGCCCGCAACAGCGTGGTGCAAGAAAGAAGTACGGCGACCGCCTGCTGGAGACCGCAAGTACCTTACTGCTGCGCCATCGAGACCGCTGAGTCATCGAAGAGCTGATGGCGATGGCCAAGGAGTTCCAGGCCGTGCTGGCGCGCGAGCTGCGCTGGGTCTGAGCCCGGACGAGATAGCCTTCCCCTACGACGCCCTGGCCAACAACGAGAGTGCGGTGCGAGAGCTGGGCGACGACGGTACGAAAAGATCGCCGTCGAAAATCACCGAGAAGTTGCGCGCCAGCACCACGGTGGATTGGCAGGTTCGAGAGAGCGTGAGAGCGCGGCTGCGAATCCTGGTCCGCCGCGCCCTGCAGAGGTGGAAGTACCCGCCGACAGGTGGGAGCTGTTGAAACCTTGTGCTGAAGCAGGCCGAATCACTGTCGAACGAGTGGTCAAAGTAGCCGAATACAGCGGGGGAAACGAGAGAATGAACGACGACGAGAATGAAGCAACCGATGTCCAGCACGCACAAAATGTTGGCGCTGCAAAGACCACCTTTTTGATCCGCGCTGGCCTTGGTCTCGGTTCTTTTGGGGATTGCGGCAGTTCTTTTGCATCTGCTGGGTACGGCTGTGCATCTGGCTTATCTGAGCGCCTGGGGTATTGATTCGGGCGCTCCCAAAGTCACCTCCGTTGGCTGGCTAAATGGGTATTACGGGGCATGGAATGGCTTGGGGTTGTTATACGTCACCCTCAAGGACAATGCAGGCTGGGTTTTGGGCTGTATTGCGACGGCTCTTTATGTTGCATTGTTGATCGGGCCACTCAATCCATTGACGAGCTGGCAGAACATCAAACCCGCAACCGTTCGACTGCCGCCATCACTGCGTTGGCTTGTTCACGCCGGCTTGATTGGATTGTTGTTGGCGTCGGGCTCTTCCTTTGGTGCTGGCACTCTATTTCTTTGTTGGAGTCCCTGGGCTGGTCGGCAAGAGCATCGGCCAGCAGGTCGCTTCTCTCCAAGCAAAGGACCTGGTTCAAGGCTGCGAGAAGTCTACCGCAGCATGTGTGAACATTTTCGATGGTGATCGATTGCTGGCAGAGGGCTATTTGATTGATAGCTCCACCAATCACATTGCTTTTTTTGATGTGCATGCACAGCGGGCCAGGTTGGTGGCAAGGGCGGACCTCGAAGTGCGGGCTACCCGACTGCCTGGCGCGGCGCGCTAAGCTCGTCGCAAGTGGGTCAGGCCATGTTGTGATGCCTGTGATCCCTCGCGTAGCTCGGCAATTGCGAAACTGTAGGCGGTGCCCCGCAACCCCATTTGCGCCACCAGCGATCAAGCGGTAGCCACTTACTTCGGCATCCCCTTGCTCGGATCGGTAGCACCTTCGCCCCCGTGGTCGAAAACACCTGCTCGCGATGGCGTCAGGCGTCAGTGCCTCGGCGAGCGACACGGTGCGCGTGTAGTGGCTGGCGAAGGTGGTTTTCAATTCGGCGGCGACGCGCTCGCGCAGTTTTTGCGCGGCGGCTTCGCCCGATTTTGGTCAGGAAAGGGAACAGCAGCCAGCCCCCCATGCCCCAAGCCATGCCAAAGCTGCGGCTGAACTCGGTGGGTGCCGGGTCCAGCATGCCGTAGAGGTAGACCTGTTTGTGAACGGCGGAGCCGTAGCGGCTGTATTCCTTGGCGTTGCGGTTGATGGCCGCTTCCATGCAGTTCAGAATCTGGCCGGGCGGTTTGCCGCCGCCGATGGCGTCAAACGCGATGGTGGCGCCTGTAGCGGCCAGGGCCTCGGTCAGCTCGGCGAGGAAGTTGGGGAGCTGGTGTTGCAAACGTGCTTGGCGCCCTGTTCGCGCGCGCTGCCTGCTCGGGTTTGCGCACGATGTTCGCAGACCGATGCCGTCCTTGATGCAAATGCGGTTGAGCATCTGGCCCAGGTTGGACGCCGCCGCCGTGTGCACCAGCGCGGTGTGGCCCTCGCGCTTCATGGTTTCAACCATGCCCAGCGCGGTCAGCGGGTTGACGAAACACGAGGCGCCTTCGGCTGGGGTGGTCCCCGGCGGGAGTGGCAGACATTGGGCCACCGGCACGCAGCGGTGTTGCGCAAACATCGCGCCGCCGATCATCGCCACCGTCTTGCCCAGCAGCGCCTGTGCCGCCTCACCGCTTCCCGCCCTGACCACCACGCCTGCGCCTTCGTTGCCGACCGGCATCGATTCGTCGGCGCGCCCGGCCATGGCGGGCATTCGCTCCTCTGGCACACGCGCGGTCAGCACGGGGCGTTCGGGCGTGCCGGTGAAGACAGCCGTGGACATGTCGGCCGCGCCAAACAGCAGGCCGAGATCAGAGGGGTTGATGGGGGTGGCCTCGATGCGCACCAGCACCTCGTCGGCCGCGGGTTCGGGCACCGCCACCGTCTGCAGTGAGACTTCGAGCTCGCCGTTGCTGCGGATCAATGAACGCAGTTGCAGACTGGATGTTGGGGTGGTGGCGCTCATGGGGTCTCCTGGTTGTGTGGGGTGAACCACCAGTTTAGGTGTCTTGCCATGGCTGGGGCTGTTGCCTGCGGGTCACCGCTTGGACGACAGGGTCGCAGGGCATGGCGGGCCGAATCGCGAGAAACGCTGTGCGTTTTCAAGCGATGGGCCTTGGGTCAGTGGTTGGCGGGGCAGCATACCGAAGGGCGTCTGATTCGACCCCTGCATTCAATGCAGGGTGATGTTGGCGCCAGGCAGTTGTGTCTTGGTGCTCAGGGACAGAACTTCCTGGCCCAGCATGACGACGCAACCCGGTTGTCGGTTGTTGCCCGTGTCGCTGTACTCGAACTGGTAGGTGCGTCTGAGTTTGAGGCGCCCTTGGTGGTCCCTGGCGGGCTTGATGTTTGCGAGCGCTACCGTGTCGTCGAGGAACTGCACACCCTCCGCCTGACATTGACCACGGGCGCGCCCCACGGCGATTTCATGGACACGGGTGCTGTCAAACCACAGCCAGAACAGGCCGCCCAGAGTGACGGCGCTGATGATTTCAAGCCACGACATGAAAGATGGGTTGGGCTTGTCAAATGAATGAGATCAGATGACAAGAGCCACGGCACCCGCGAAAGGTGGCGCCATGGTTAATTGTGAAGGCAGGCCGCGCGCACCTCAAACGTCGATATTCCCCGCCCGCAGCGCATTCGTCTCAATGAAGTCCCGGCGCGGCTCCACCTCGTCGCCCATCAGCATCGTGAACACGCGGTCGGCTTCGATGGCGTCGTCGATTTGCACGCGCAGCAGGCGGCGCACGGCCGGGTCCATGGTGGTTTCCCAGAGTTGCTCGGGATTCATCTCGCCAAGGCCTTTGTAGCGCTGGCGGCTGGTGGTGCGTTCGGCTTCCGAGATGAGCCAGGCCATGGCCTGGCGGAAGTCGGCCACGCGTTCTTCTTTCTGGCGGTCGCCCTCGCCGCGCATGGCTTTGGCGCCTTCGCCCAGCAGGTCGCGGAAGGTCTCGGCGGCGGTGGCCAGGGCGCCGTAATCGGCACCGTGCACGAAGTCTTGCGTGATGATGCTGCTCTTGATGTTGCCGTGGTGGCGACGGCTGATGCGCAAGATGGGTTTGTCGGTGCGGGCGTCAAACTCACCCGCCACTTCGGCGGGAACGCCTGTGCTGTTGAGCTCGCGCAGCTTGGCCTGCAGCGCCACAGCGCTGGCTTCGGCTTCTTCCACCGTGTCGAGTTTGACGCTCACGCCGTCGGCCATGGCGCGCAACGCTTCTGGGTCCATGAAGTTGGACAGACGCGCGATCACGCGCTCGGCCACCTGGTGTTTGCGCGCCAGCTCGGCCAGCGTGTCGCCTTCAAGCACTTGCACGGCCGGCGTCGCGCCGTTGGGCAGTGTGCCCACGTCGACCTTGGCGTCTTTGAGCGCCACGCGCAGCAGAAAGCTGTCCAGCGCCGGGCCGTCTTTCAGGTAGAGCTCTTCCTTGCCCGATTTCACCTTGTAGAGTGGTGGTTGGGCAATGTACACATGCCCTCGCTCCACGAGCTCGGGCATCTGGCGATAGAAAAAGGTGAGCAACAGCGTGCGGATGTGGGCGCCGTCAACGTCGGCGTCGGTCATGATGATGATGCGGTGGTAGCGCAGCTTGGCCACGTCGAAGTCGTCTTTGCTGTCCCCGTTGCCGCCGGGGCCACCGGCCTTGCCAATCCCTGTGCCCAGGGCGGTGATCAGGGTGAGGATCTCATTGGAAGACAACAGCTTTTCGTAGCGCGCTTTCTCCACGTTCAGGATCTTGCCGCGCAGCGGCAGAATCGCCTGGAATTTGCGGTCGCGGCCCTGTTTGGCCGAGCCGCCGGCGGAGTCGCCCTCGACGATGTAGATCTCGCACAAGGCGGGGTCTTTCTCCTGGCAGTCGGCGAGTTTGCCCGGCAGGCCCATGCCGTCGAGCACCCCCTTGCGACGGGTCATCTCGCGGGCCTTTCGGGCGGCTTCGCGGGCGCGAGCAGCCTCCACGATCTTGCCGCAGATGATCTTGGCGTCGTTGAGGGCGCTCTTGCAGGTAGTCGGCCAGCAGGCGGCTCACGATGTCCTCCACCGGCCCACGCACCTCGCTGGAGACCAGCTTGTCCTTGGTTTGGCTGGAAAACTTCGGTCCTCGGGCACCTTCACCGAAAGCACACAGCACAGGCCTTCGCGCATGTCATCGCCTGAGACCTCCACCTTGGCCTTCTTGGCCAGTTCGTTTTCTTCGATGTATTTGTTGATGACGCGGGTCATCGCGGCGCGCAAACCCGTGAGGTGGGTGCCACCGTCGCGTTGCGGGATGTTGTTGGTGAAGCAGAGCACCTGCTCGTTGTAGCCGCTGTTCCATTGCATGGCGACTTCCACACCGATGTTGGTGCCCTGGTCGCTGGCGCGGTCGCCCATGGCGTGGAACACGTTGGGGTGCAGCGTGGTCTTGCCTTTGTTGATGAAGTCCACGAAACCCTTGACGCCGCCGGCACCGGAGAAGTCGTCTTCCTTGCCCGAGCGTTCGTCTTTGAGGCGGATGCGCACGCCGTTGTTCAGAAACGAGAGTTCGCGCAGGCGCTTGGCCAGGATGTCGTAGTGGAACTCGTTGTTTTCCTTGAAAATTTCGGTGTCGGGCAGGAAGTGCACCTCGGTGCCCCGCTTCTCGGTCGGCCCCACCACTTTCATGGGCGAAATTTCCACGCCATCGCGCATTTCGAGAATGCGGTTCTGCACAAAACCGCGTGCAAACTCGATCTGGTGCATCTGCCCTTCGCGGCGCACGGTCAGGCGCAGCCAGACCGACAGCGCGTTCACGCAAGACACACCCACACCGTGCAGGCCCCCGGAGACCTTGTAGCTGTTCTGGTTGAACTTGCCGCCCGCGTGCAGCTCGGTCAGCGCAATCTCGGCGGCCGAGCGCTTGGGCTCGTGTTTGTCGTCCATCTTCACGCCCGAAGGAATGCCCCGGCCGTTGTCGGTCACGCTGATGGAATTGTCGGTGTGGATGGTGACGACGATGTCGTCGCAATGCCCGGCCAGCGCCTCGTCAATGGAGTTGTCGACCACCTCGAACACCAGGTGGTGCAGGCCCGTGCCGTCGGACGTGTCCCCGATGTACATGCCTGGGCGCTTTCGCACCGCTTCCAGGCCCTCCAGAATCTGAATCGCGCCTTCACCATAGCCCTCGCTGGCACCTGCCTGGTTGCTGTCGATGGCGGGTTGGAAATTGGAGCTTTCCTGGCCGCCTTGGGCGGGTTGATCATGGGTTTCTGCGGGCTTGTTGTCGTCGGACATATCGGGATTTCTCTATCTCAGTAAACGCCAAACCCGCTGGAGAGCGGGTCGGGCTAGAGGGTACAGCTGAAGGCGGTGGCTCAGATTCGCATCGGCATCACAACGTATTTGAAGGCGTTGTCGTCCGGGTTGGTGACCAGTGCGGAGCTGTTGCCGTCCGACAGCTCGATGCGCACCATCTCCTGGCTCATGTTTTGCAAGGCATCGATCAGGTAGGTGACGTTGAAGCCAATCTCGATGGCGTCACCGCCGTAATCGATGTCGAGCTCGTCCACCGCTTCTTCCTGCTCGGCATTGCTCGACGCCACCCGCAGGGTGCCGGGTTCCACGTTCAGGCGCACGCCCTTGAACTTCTCGCTGGTCATGATCGCGGTGCGCTGCAGGGAGGCCAGCAGCGGCGCACGGCCCAGGGTCACGATGTTCTTGTGATTCTTCGGAATCACCCGGTTGTAATCGGGGAACTTGCCCTCGACCAGCTTGGTGACGAATTCCATGCCGTCAAAGCTGAACTTGGCCTGGTTGGTGGCGAACTGCATCTCAATGGCGCCTTCCTTGTCCGAGAGCAGGCGCTGCAATTCCATCACTGTTTTGCGCGGCAGGATCACCTCCTGCTTGGGCACTTCCACTTCGAGGTCGGCGCTGGCAAAAGCCAGGCGGTGGCCATCGGTGGCGACCAGCGACAGCTTGGTGCCCTCGGCCACGAACAGAATCCCGTTGAGGTAGTAGCGGATGTCGTGCACTGCCATGGCGAACGACACCTGGCTCAGCAGGCTCTTCAGGGTCTTCTGGGGCACCGCAAACACCGGGCCAAAGCTGGGCGACTCCTGCACCAGAGGGAAATCTTCGGCCGGCATGCTTTGCAAGGTGAAGCGGCTCTTGCCCCCTTTGAGGATCAGTTTGCCGCCGGTGTTCTCCAGGCTCACGGTCTGGTCGCTGGGCATGGTGCGCAGGATGTCGATCAGCTTGCGCGCGCCCAGGGTGGTGGCGAAATTGCCGTTGTCGCCGTCGAGCTCCGACGTGGTGCGGATTTGAATCTCCAGATCGCTGGTCGTGAGCTGCACGGAAGGGCCCGTCTTGTTCAGCATCACGTTGGCCAAGATGGGCAAGGTGTGGCGGCGCTCCACAATGCCCGCCACCGATTGCAGGGCAGCCAGAACTTTGTCTTGGGTGGATTTGAAAACGATCATGTCGGACTCTTTCGTCTCTGGTTAGCGTGCATCGCGCTCCCTTGGCGCGGTGAAATGGCCGGAAATGTCTCTCGGGGCCAAAACCCCTCTATTTTCACTTGTTTATAGGCCATTTCAGCGAAACGCCTCACGGCGCTTGAATCGATTGAAACCTGAGCAAGCCGGGCAGGAGAAACGGTGCATTCTGGCAGGGGCATCCGGCGGGTGCCGACTCAGCCCTTGAGCGTTTGCTCCAACACGTGCAACTGCTGGTTCAGTTCGGTGTTCACCTGCCGCTCTGCCCCGATCTTGCGCACCGCGTGCAACACCGTGGTGTGGTCGCGGCCGCCAAAGAGCTCCCCGATTTCCGGCAGGCTCTTTTGCGTCAGTTCCTTGGCCAGGAACATGGCAATCTGGCGTGGGCGGGCGATGCTGGCCGGGCGCTTCTTGGAATACATGTCGGCGACCTTGATCTTGTAATAGTCCGCCACGGTCTTCTGGATGTTCTCCACCCCGATCTGCCGGTTCTGGATCGACAGCAGGTCTTTCAGCGCATCGCGGGCCAGCTGGATCGAGATCTCTTTCTGGTTGAAGCGGGAGTAGGCCAGGATTTTTCGCAGGGCGCCTTCAAGCTCGCGCACGTTCGAGCGCACGTTCTTCGCCACGAAAAACGCCACTTCTTCAGGCATCACGGCGTTCTCCACCGCGGCCTTGTTGATCAGAATGGCCACCCGCATCTCCAGCTCGGGCGGCTCCAGCGCCACCGTCAGGCCCGAATCGAAGCGCGACACCAGGCGCTCGTGGATGTCGGCCAGGCCCTTGGGGTAGGTGTCACTGGTCATCACGATGTGGCTCTTGCGCGCCAGAAGGGCTTCGAACGCATTGAAGAATTCTTCCTGCGTGCGCTCCTTGTTGGCAAAGAATTGCACATCGTCGATCAGCAAAAGATCGAGCGAGTGGTAACGCTCCTTGAACTCGTCAAAAGTCTTGCGCTGATAGGACTTGACCACATCCGTCACAAACTGTTCTGCGTGGATGTACAAAATCTTCGCGTTGGGCCGGTCGGCCAGCAGGTGGTTGCCGATGGCGTGCACCAGGTGGGTCTTGCCCAAACCCACGCCGCCATAAATAAACAGCGGGTTATAGAGCTGGCCCAGGCTGCCGGCCACATGCAGCGCCGCGGCGCGCGCCATGCGGTTGGCCGAGCCTTCCACCAGCGTGTTGAACGTCAGGGCTGGATTGAGCCGGTTGCGCTGGCTGCTGACGTTGCTGGGCTCGGGTGGCGCCAGGTCGGGCAACTCGGCCAACACCTGCTCTTGCACATTCTTCGGTGAAGGCACTGTTTTGCTGGGGCCTTCGCGAGGAGCGAGCGCTAACTCCACCATCACGGGGTGGCCTTGAATGCCTTCCAGCAAGGCAGCAATGCGCTGCGCATACTGGGCCCGGATCCAGTCCATCTTGAACCGGTTGGCCACATTGATCACCACCTTGGAACCATCGTCTGCCACGCTGGCTTGAAGGGGGCGAATCCAGGTGTTGAACTGCTGCTCCGGGATCTCCTGGGCCATTCGGTCGACACAGGCCTGCCAGAGAGAGGGGCCCGACACGGTGGTGCCCAGGCCGTCAAAAATTGCGGATTGTCCCTCGATCATTATGGGGTGCTCGGGTTTCTTCTTGTGGACAAGTTCTTTGGAACGAGCTCTTCATTGTATGCCTGCCGACGACTTATCCACAAGCCCGTTCACCACGGTCTGACCCCACTTGTGGAAGGGTGCAAATGGTGTTATTGGCGTCGAAGGGGGTGATCCGAAGGGCTGCAGGAAAGCCCCGGCGCTTGGCGTCCCGGGCCGGATTGAGGTCCGCGGGGACCACCCGAATTCCTGAAAAAGGCGGTAAATGTAGCAGGTTGGCATGCGCTTGATTCAGTAATGCCTAAGAATTAACGGTATGCTTGCGGCCCAAACCACTGGGAGGCCGCCCGCGGATCAGCAAGATAGAGCAGGACCGCTGCTTTCAGAGATTCGCCGCGGCCAAGACCCGACAGGCTCCATGGGAAGGATTTCACGCCAATGACGTCATTGAACGCATCTTCTTTTGCGCCGGCCATTCGCCAGCGCTCTCCGTTTCTCGCCCTTACCCGCTGGCTGGCGGCCGTGGCTCTGGGCATAGCGCTGGCGGCTTGTGCCACCGGGCCGAAGTTGGTGAACCACTCATTCAGCTTTAGTGGTCTAAATGACGGATGGATGAATTCTGTCGCGCTGCTGGCATACGCTTACGGCGATCAGTACTACCGGGTGCGAAACGACATTGACAAACCTCGGAGCGGTGTATTCGCTGGCAAGGACAGGCTTCCTCCAGGTGACGGCGTCAGCGGGCCCATGCCCGTTGGCGATTTCTTGTACGTCAAATGGCGATTTCTGGAAACCGGGGAGGTTCTGGAAACGAAGGTTGATCTCAAAGGCCGCTTACCGGCGGATATGACTGACCATGAGTTGACTTTTGTGATCGACGGGCGGCAGCTTCACGTATTTGTGGTGACCCCTGAGCGCAAGAAGACATATGGGGAACCGCCCGTTCTGATGACTTGGCGGTCCAACTTTGCCAAGACATACGAGATCTATCCGTCTGCGCCTGCTCAATGAGGTGGTGCCATGGGAACCATTTTTGAGCGCAACCTGAGCGGTTCAGAGCTTGCGCGACTTCCTGATGCGAAGGTCGCGATGGCCGAAGCGGGTCGTCACGGCGAAGCGACCAAGTTCACTTTCTTCGCGTCCTTCGACGGAACCAATAATCATCGCGAGAAACTTGAGCTGTCGCATGATGATTGGCCGACCAATGTGGCTGCGCTAGCAGAGCAAGCACTTGCAAAGCAGTCTGGTTCCCTTCAATCACAGTACTATCCTGGCGTTGGTACGGGGGGTGATCAAGGTGGACTCCTTCAGGCAGGCATTGCGCCTACTTCTGCAATTCACGCGGCGGCGGAGCGCTCGTATGCGGAATTCAAAGATGCGGCCATCCACTACTTGAAGACGACTCCCGGCGCCACGCCAACCGATCTCGGCGCCGCTGTGACGGGCTTCAGCCGGGGCTGCCCCGCGGCCATCCGTTTTTCCCAGATCCTCAACGACCGCGGCCTGGTGGCCGACGACGGCACCGTCATCGCATCGCCGGGCAGCATCCCGGTCACCGGCATGGCACTCATGGACCCGGTGGCGACCTTTGTGGATGGTCCCATGCACATTCCCGCCAATGTCCAGGGGCAGGTGCTGGCCGTCATGGCCGAGCATGAAAACCGCTCCGATTTCCGGCCACTCTATTTTGGCGATGACCCGCGGGTGACCACGGTTTGGCACCCCGGAAACCATGTGGGCGTGGGTGGTGGTTATGACCCGCACGGCACGGCGGCCAACGTGCTGGAAGGGGTCACACAGTACTTTCAGAATCGTGGTGTGGCCATTGGCGATGTGGCGCCTGAGCGCCGCCACGACCCGTCGCAGCCACAGCGCCTGTACACCGAGGCCTATGCAACCGCCCGCAATGGCGAGGTGATTCCCCGGAGCAGTGGTGAGCCCGTAACGCGCTGGCGGCTGGATGATCCCCGAATGGGGCGGATCGAAGTGCGGCCCGAGACCCCCCCGGAGCATCGGGCGTGGTTGCGTGCTCTGGAAAGGGATCTGGGCCCGCAGCTCCGCGAAGCCGGGTTGGATTCCGCGCAATGTGAGCGACTTGCCGAGGCCTGTGCCCGGCGTGCAGGACCCCATGGCTCGCTCCCGGATTCGACTCGCCTCTTGATGAGCAAAGACCAGTCCCGCCTGGGCTGGCTGGATCAGCAGGGGCAGTGGAACGAGGTGCGACTTGACCAGGCGCTGTCCGAAGGGGGTCAAGCCCATGGCCGACCTGCAACCACGCCCTCAGCCGAGGCGACCCTGGAAACCGAGCCGATGGCCCGAAGCCGGTAACGGTAAGCTTGCGACCAAAACCACTGGGTTGGCTGTACCGGTTCCTTCTCGGGACATGGTGGCTCGCCAGAACCCACCAAGATCCAAAGGGAAGGAATCATCGCCAATGACCTCGTTTGCTCAATTTGTGCCGGGAGGCAACCGCGCTCCTCGACCGTTGCTTTGGTCCGCTGGCTTGTTGTCCTGGCTTTGGGCTTGTTGTGGCAGCCTGTGCCACCGGGCCGAAGTTGGTGAGTCGTGGCTTCAATTTCGATGGCTGGAACGACGGTTGGGCCAAGAAAGTCGAGCTTGCTCGCCTTTTCCTACGGTGATCAATACCGCGAGACGCGGAGGAGTTTCGAAGGATGGAGGGCGGGCTATCAGTCAAATACCCATGGGCCGATGCCGGTGGGTGACTTTCTCTATGTCAAATGGCGACTGATTGATTCCGGCGAGGTTATTGAAAAACAGGTTGACCTCAAGGATCGCTTTGCCGGTTGATATGATGGGTAAGGGAAGTGACTTTTGTGATCGATGGTCGGAGATCTGTATGTCTATGTCGTGACGGCGAAGCGCAAACCCAGTTACGGGGGCTCCACCGCTTTGTCCAGGACGTGGAGATCAATTTCAGCAGAGAACATGCGAGATTTTCCTCAACCCGCACGCTGAGGTGGGTGATGGGTACCATTTTTGCGCGCTATCTGAATGCAGATGAGCTGGCGAGAGGCTTCTGAGCAAGTTCGGCAATGGCCGAAGCCGGTCTGAATGGCCGCGCGACCAAGTTCACTTTTGCTGCCTTTGACGGAACGAACAACGACGAAGAGAATTTGAAGCTTTCCGGTGATGAGTTCAGAACCAACGTTGGCGAACTCCGATCACAGGCCCGCGATGGATCTCGACTCAACTCGGGTTGGTGGCTGGTTATTACCCCGGAGTGGGTACAGATGAAGCAGGAGGATTGTTGAAGCAGGCGTATCAGGCCCTCTGCTGCAATTGATGCAGCGGCTAATCTCGCATACGAGGACTCAAGACGCAACCATCAGGTATCCTGAAAACGACGGGGCGCCGCCAGCCGATCTCGGCGCCGCTGTGACGAACCAGCCGGGCAACGCGGCCATCCGTTTTCCCAGATCCTCAACGACCGCGGCCTGGTGGCCGACGACGGCACCGTCATCACGCATCGCCGGGCAGCATCTGATCACCGGCTGGCACTCATGGACCCGGTGGCGACCTTTGTGGATGGTCCCGCATTTCGCCGATGTCCGGGGCAGGTGCTGGCCGTCATGGCCCTGACATGAAAACCGCTCGATTTCCGGCCACTCTATTTTGGCGATGACCCGCGGGTGACCACGGTTTGGCACCCCGGAAACCATGTGGGCGTGGGTGGTGGTTATGACCCGCACGGCACGGCGGCCAACGTGCTGGAAGGGGTCACACAGTACTTTCCAGAATCGTGGTGTGGCCATTGGCGATGTGGCGCCTGAGCGCCGCCCGACCCGTCGCAGCCCACAGCGCCTGCTGCCAGGCCTATGCAACCGCCAATGGCGAGTGGATTTGGAACGGTGGTGAAGGCCCGTAACGCGCTGGCTGGCGGCGGCACTGGATGATCCCCGAATGGGGCGGATCGAGGTCGGCCAAGGGCCCCCAGGCGCTCGAGCGGCCAGTTTGCGAGCTCTGGAAGGACATCAGGCCCGCAGCTCCGCGAACCGGGTTGGATTCCGCGCAATGTGAGCGACTTGCCGAGGCCTGTGCCCGGCGTGCGGTTCCATGGCTCTGCGCCGGTTCGACTCGCCTCTTGATGAGCAAAGACCAGTCCCACGCCACAAGTCAGCTGGATCAGCGGGGCAGTGGAACGAGGGTGCGACTTGACCAGGCGCTGTCCGAAGGGGAGGGTCAAGCCCATGGCCGACCTGCAACCACGCCCTCAGCCGAGGCGACCCTGGAAACCGAGCCGATGGCTCGCGCTCGATAGCCTCACCCTTTCTTCTCCCTTCACTTTCGCCCCTCCTCCTCTTTCTTTGCTTGTTTGGCGCAGGCACCGCCTTGTGGTTTGGGCTGGCCGCGTGGGGTTTCACCCCTGCGTCGCGCGGAGCTTGCCGGCGCATCGAGAGGTTGGCGATGTTACTGAGTTTCCCCCCGACTTTCACTGAGCATCGCCAGAACGTACACCAACCCTCAAGGTCAAACGCGCCCGCACCCACGGTTTCTCGTTCGCATGAAGACCCGCGGTGGCCGCGCTGTGATCAACGCCCACGCCATGGAGGCCGCAAGCGCCTGGCTGTCGATTCCAGTCAGCGTGGTGGTTTGCCGGACCGGTTTGAGCCGGGCATCTTTCCGTTGCCAGGGCGGTGAACGGGTTGTCCATGCAGCGCATCCGAAGCCGGCCACCCAGTTCCAGGCTGTGATGGCGGACAGGCCCGTGGCCAAAACCCACGTTCGCGTTGCATTGCGCGGCGCTCGAGGGTGCTCAATCCGCGCGCCCTCGCACACCACACCGTGGCCGACGCATGGCTGGGGTTGTGTTGCCCAAAAAAGCGGTGGGCGTCGTGCGGTCCGCGCAATGCCATCCGCCATGGGTCTGAGACCGCCCGTTTGCTGCCCGAGGGTCTGCCTCAGGCGCGGCCTGGGTGGTGCGCTTGCGTGGCGAGTTCAGCCGCAAGTTGTTTGTGAGTGCGTCGTCGACCCCGCTCAAGCAAGCGGTGCGTGCCGAGTTGCGGGTTTGCTGGATTCGTGCGGCTCTGCCGGAGATCAGCCAGGACGGCCCATGCTCAGTGAATGGCCGCGCCAGGTTGCTGATCGGACTGGTCAAGGAGCTACCGTTTGTTGCTCAGCCCTGCACTGGGCAGCAATTGCCGATTGGGCCTTCCCTGTTCGCGTTACGCACTGATGCTGACCCTCTGGCGCGGTCATTCTGCCTCTTCTCCGTCGCATAGGCCGTTGCCGCCTATTATGGTGTGACGGTGGCACATTGATGCCCGGCACCCGGGCCGTTGTTTCCCGTTTGCTTTCCCCTATCTCAGAAAAAGAGCCGTCATGAATGACATTCGTCGGTCCATCTTGTGGGTGATATTTGGGCTTCTCCATGGTCCTCCTGTGGGACAAATGGCAGATCCACAACAGCAACAAAGGCCACCTTCTTCCCAGACGCCCCTCAATGGCGCCTGCGTCGCTAACGCCCAATCAGATGGTGATGCCGCCGTTCCAAGCCAGTGCCAGCCTGTCAGCGACGCCGGCGGGTGGCGTGAAGCGGTGTCATCGGGTAAGACTCTGCGCCCAGTGCTTGAGCGGTGCTCACCCAGGTGACCACCGTGTCTACCGTCTCACCTTCAACGGCGAAGGGGGTCGCTCGTGGGAACGCAGCTGCAGCATGCCGCCGATGAAGGCACACCCGCAAGGAGCTGGCCGAATTCCCATTGACTTTGCTCACGCAAGACGGGACCCACACCTACATTGCGCAGACCGGCCTGATCGGCGGCAATTTCCCCAACCACACAACGCCCATGACCCTGGTCAGCAGCGAGACGGCGCTGGCCGACGGTCAGGATGAGTTGCGGGTGATCTACGAGTCGGCGCCGGTTGATGGTGTGAAGCTTGTCAAAACCTACACGCTCAAGCGCGGCAGTTACACCATCGGTGTTGAGCATGCTGTGGTGAACAATGGCAGCGCGGTGGCCAAGCCTCAGTTGTATGTGCAGCTGGTCCGCGACGACCTGCAAAGTGCCAATTCCACGCCGTTCTACTCGACCTTCACCGGTCCAGCGGTGTACACGCAAGAACAGAAATACCAGAAGGTTGCCTTCAAGGACATCGACAAAGGCAAAGCCGATTTTGTCAAAACGGCACCGAACGGTTATGTGGCCATGGTGCAGCACTACTTTGCTTCGGCGTGGGTGTTGGGTGAGGGTGTGGCGCGCGACAATTTCGCCCGCAAGATCAACAACAACCTTTATGCGGCTGGCGCCATCACCTCGGTGGGCGATGTGGCCCCTGGTGAGACCAAGGCCGTTGATGCCCGGTTGTTCGTGGGTCCCCAGGAGGAGAAAGTCCTCGAGCTCGTGACCCCTGGCCTGGAACTCGTCAAAGACTATGGCTGGTTGACCATTCTGGCCAAGCCCCTGTACTGGCTGCTTGAGAAGATCCACGGTTTTGTGAGCAATTGGGGCTGGGCCATCGTCTTGCTGGTCGTGGCCATCAAGGCGGCTTTCTTCTGGCTCAACGCCACCGCCTACAAGAGCATGGCCAAGATGAAGGCCATCAACCCCCGCATCACCGAAATGCGTGAGCGCCTCAAAGGCAACCCACAGCAGATGCAGCAGGAGATGATGAAGATCTACCGCGAGGAAAAGGTCAATCCCCTGGGCGGCTGCTTGCCCATCATGATCCAGATTCCGGTGTTCATTGCCCTGTACTGGGTGTTGCTCTCCAGCGTTGAAATGCGCAACGCGCCCTGGGTCGGCTGGATTCACGATCTGGCGCAGCCCGACCCGTATTTCATCCTGCCGCTGGTCATGGCCATCACCACGATGATTCAGACCGTTTCCAACCTGCTGCTTCCCGATCCGATGCAGGCCAAGCTGATGTGGTTGATGCCCTTGATGTTCTCGGTGATGTTCTTCTTCCCTGCGCGGCCTTCGGTGATTTACTGGGTCACGAACAACATCCTGACCATCTTGCAGCAGTTTCGTTTATCAACAAGCGCATGGGTGTGCCCATCAAGTTCACCTTGCCCTTCGATTTCTTCAAGTCCGCCCGCGGCGAAGTGAGCTTGGCAACGCGTTCAACCGTGCCGGCCGATCACCGGAAGCGGCGTCAGGACGTTGGCGCGTTGAACATGTGATGAGCAAGGGCCTGCGATGGTGCCCTTGCTTTTTCAGGCCGGGTACGCCTGCCGCAGAATCCCCATGTTGTCTCAACACCTAGATCCCATTGCTGCGGATAGCCGTCGCCGCAGGCCGCGGTGCGGTGGGCATCGTGCGAATTTCAGGCAATGGGCTGTTGCCGCTGGTGGAAGCACTTCTTGGCCGTGCACCGAGACCGCGCGAGGCCAGCTATCTGCCATTCGCCGATGCACAAGGGCAACCCATTGACCATGGTCTGGCCTTGTGGTTTCCTGCGCCCCACTCCTACACGGGCGAGGATGTGCTTGAGAACTGCAAGGCCATGGAGGGCCCGTTGTCAGCGGCAGTTGCTGGTGGCACGCTGCCTGGCGGTTTGCGCGGCAGGCATGGAGCGCTTGCGGCCTGCGCAGCAGGTACGAGCTTCACCGAGCGCGTCACGACAAGCCTGACCTGGCTCGCCGGGGCGGTGGCTGATCTGATTGACGCCAGTACCGAGGCGGGTGAGTGCGCAAAGCCAGCCGTTCGCTGGCGGGCGAATTTCCAGCGGCATTCAGCGGCTTGCGCTGATGCCTCCTCATTCATCTGCGGATGCTGGTTGAGGCCACCCTGGATTTTCCTGAGGAGGAATCGATTTCCTGAAGAAGGCCGATGCCCAGGGGCAGCTCACACGATTGCAGACAGCTCCTGGCCCAAGTGCAGTCGGAGGCCAAAAAATGGCGCCTTGTTGCGCGATGGCTTGCGCGTGGTCAGCCCGCCGGCAGCCGAACGCGGGCAAGAGCTCGTTGCTCAATGCCCTGGCAGGTGCGGAGCTGGCCATCGTGACGCCTACTGCGGGCACCACGCGAGATGTGGCGTGCAGCAGACCATCCAGATTGAGGGGGTGCCGCCGGTGTCGTCACCACCGCCGGTCTGCGGGAGATACCCTGACGTTGATGAGGTGGAGAAAATCGGTATTGAGCGGGCCTGGGGTCAGATTGCCCAGGCGGACGCGGTGTTGTTCTTGCATGACCGCGCTGACCCGGTGCGGCGACAGCGACTACCAGGCGGCCGAGGGCACCGCCGCCGCTTTGCCGGCGTCGGTGAACACGGTGGCGGTCTGGAACAAATGGGACCGATGCGTGATCCGTCCGTCTGGGCAGGATTGGCTGAGTGGCGTGGGCCGGACGATCTGGTTCTGTCGGCCAAGAATGGTCATGGGACTGGAGGCGTTGCGCCAGCGACTTCCAGCTTGTGGGCTGGCAGCCGTCTGGCGACGGGCTGTTCATGGCCCGGGAGCGTCATTTGCAGGCGTTGGCCATCGTGGGGCGCCACCTGGTTGCCCATGAACTCTGGTGGGACAGGCCGAGCATCTTCGATCTGCTGGCTGGAAGAACTGCGCTGCTCAGGTGGCACTGGGAGAGATTACCGGCGAATTCCAGTGCTGACGACCTGCTGGGAGAGAAATCTTTTCGCGATTTTGTATCGGAAAGTAGTCATTTCGATTGAGGTGCACAGTGTCCGGAAAATGGTTTAACCTTGTGGCTGTGACATTCGGTGTATTTTCTTGTGTAAGCGGCGGCTGAACAGGCATACTTTCGTCCATGTCATTGATGCGCTGGCTTCAAGCCAAAAAACTTCCGCGCGACGGTATTGGAGACAAGGGAACGGCCCGCAGGTCTTTCCGGGAAACCACACTGCCGCTTATTTCGCCACGGCGTGGACGTCGCCTGTTGCGCCGCGAACAGTTGTTTTCGGTGGTTCGAGAATCGTTGATTCGTGCTGGTGTGCTGTCATCCAGCTATGAGTTCAAGGTTTTGGCGCTGGACTCCAACGGCGATGCGTTCTTGGTGTTGGTCGACCTGGCTTTGCCCGGCGATGTCATGCCAGATGAGTACTTGCTGGAGATCGAGCGCTGGATCCAGAACAGCGCCCGCACGCGCCACAGCATGCGGATTCCCTCGGTTTACTGGCGTCGCCAGGCGCCGCAGGACCAACGGGGCTACGCGCTGAAGGCCGCTGTTGCTGCGCAAACACAGCGAGAAGGCCAGCCGGGTGCTGATGCGTCGGTACCGTTGCCACAATCGCGCCCCATGAGCCCTGAAGAGATCAAGGCTTTTCGGGCCAACATGCAGTCGCCGGCCATGCCGAAGTATTCAATGGCGGCGGAAGCGGCTGCCGAGTCTGAGGAAGAGGAGCGGCCGCCCGAGACCCACAGCGATTTTTCAGCGCTGAGCGAGACCCAGTACGGCAAGCTCTGACAGGTGGCGGTTCAGTGGCCTGAGAAGTCCACCAGCGTGAACAGCGCAAGCCCCGCTTCTTTGAGTTTTGTGGACCCGCCGAGTTCGGGCAAATCCACGATGGCCGCACCTTCCATCACCGAGGCGCCAAGCTTTTCCAACAGGCGCATACCGGCCATCATGGTGCCGCCCGTGGCAATCAGGTCGTCAACAAGCAACACCCGGTCCCCGGTCTGCACGGCGTCGGTGTGCAGCTCCACGGTGGCGCTGCCGTACTCCAATTCGTAGGTTTCCTCCACCGTGGTGAACGGCAGCCGTCCTTTCTTGCGGATGGGGACGAAGCCCACGCCCAATTCGTAGGCCACGACGGAGCCAATGATGAATCCGCGGGCGTCCAGGCCCGCCACCACCGTGGGCCGCAGCGCCGGATCCATGTAACGGTGCACGAACGCGTCGATCAGCACGCGGAACACCCGTGGGTTTTTGAAGCAACGGTGTGATGTCTCGAAACTGCACGCCAGGCGCGGGCCAGTCAGGTACGGTGCGAATATGCGATTTGAGGTAGTCGGCGCTGTCCATGGGGTGTTGAGGGAAGGGTTGGTTGGGCGGGGTTGGCCGGGCCTCAGCCCGAAAGCAACTTGTCTTCGGCCAGGGCCAAGGCCGAAGCCTTGCCACTGAGCACCAGTGTGTCGCCGCCGACAAGCTGGCTCTCAGCGTCGAAAGCCTTGTTCTTTCCGCTGGCGCTTCGCATGCTCACGACCTGCACCTGAAGCGACTCCAGCGCCAGTTCGGCCAGTGCTTTGCCCACACTGCGCCCCCCGAGCGGCAGGGTCACGGTGTGCAGGCGTTCGTTTTCTGCTTCCTCAACCCCGTCGTCATCGGCACCGCGGAAGTACCCACGCAGCACGTTGTAGCGCGCATCGCGCTGCTCCTGTACCACGCGGATCACGCGCCGCATGGGTACGCCCACCAGCGCCAGTGCGTGGGTGGCCAGCATCAGGCTGGCCTCTATCACCGGGCACCACCTCGGTGGCGCCGCCTTCGCGCAACTTGTCCAGGTCGTGGTCGTCCAGGGTGCGAACCACCACGGGCACCTGCGCGGCATGCTCGCGGCAGTGGTGAAGCACCTTCAGGGCGCTGGGTGAATCGGTGTAGGTGATGACCACGGCACTGGCGCGGTGCAGGCCGGCCGCCAGCAGCGCCTGGAGCCTTGCGGCGTCGCCGAACACCACCGATTGCCCCGCGGCTGCTGCCTGCCGCACGCGGTCCGGGTCCAGGTCCAGCGCCATGTAGGGAATGCCCTCGCCCTCCAGCAGCCGGGCCAGATTCTGACCACAGCGGCCATAGCCGCAAATGATGACGTGTTTGTCGGCATTGATCGATTTGCGCGCGATGCTGGTCATCTGCACCGACTGCATGAGCCAGTCGCTGCCCACCACCCGGCTGACGATGTCGTTGGTGTACATGATGATGAATGGCGTGGCGAGCATGGAGATCACCATGCTCGCCAGGATCGTTGAACAGCGCAGGTGGCACGAGGTTGTTCTGACCCGCCAGGGTGAGCAGCACCAGACCGAATTCACCGGCCTGTGCCAGGTACAGACCCACACGCAGCGAGACGCCGGTGGGGGCACCGAATGCGCGGGTCAGCCCGGTGATCATGGCCAGTTTGAAGGACACCGACAGGCTGAGCAACAGCAGAACCAGAGGCCAGCGCTCGATGACCAGGCGCCAGTCCAGCATCATGCCGATGGTGATGAAGAACAGCCCGAGCAAGATGTCATGGAAAGGCCGGATATCGGTCTCCACCTGGTGCTTGAATTCGGTCTCGGAAATCAGCATGCCGGCCACGAAGGCGCCCAGAGCGAGTGAGAGGCCGGCATGCTCGGTCATCCAGGCCAGGCCCAGCGTGATGAGAAGGATGTTGAGCATGAACAGCTCTTCGCTTTTTGCCGCGCCACCAGCGTCAGCCACCAGCGCATCACCTTTTGACCGCCGGTGAGCAGCACGCCCAGCAACACCGTGGCCTTGATCATCGCCAGGCCCAATGACCACAGCAGGTCTTCGGGTTTGGCGCCCAGCGCCGGAATCAACACCAGCAGAGGCACCACGGCCAGATCCTGGAAAAGCAGAATGCCCACCACCCGCTTGCCATGTTCGGATTCAAGTTCCAGGCGTTCGGCCACCATTTTGATGACGATGGCGGTGCTGCTCATGGCCATGACGCCCCCCAGCGCCACCGCAATTTGCCAGGACTCGCTCCACCAGCTCGGCAGAAACAGCCCGAGCAGAATGGATGCGGCGGTGGTGAGCAACACGGTCAGGCCCACCTGGGACAGGCCGAGTCCGAACACGTGGCTGCGCATGGCCCGCAGTTTGGGCAGGCTGAACTCCAGGCCAATGACAAACATGAGGAAGACCACGCCGAACTCGGCGAGGTAGCGCACCCCGCTGGAATTCTGGGCAAGGGCCAGGGCGTTGGGGCCGATCACCACGCCCACGGCCAGATACCCCAGCATCGGGGGCAGCTTGAACTGGCGGCAGGCCACCACCCCCAGCACGGCAGCCAGCAGGTAGAGCAGCGTGATGTCAAGGGAGTTCATGGGCTTGATATTGAGGGCTCTGGCCGTGGCGTATTCGCTGATCCGGCCAAGAACGATAATTCACGGATGAGTCAAACCCCCGAATACGATCTGGCGCGCGCGCAGGCTTTGGCCCGGGAAACACTGGAGATTGAGGCGGACGCCGTTGCGGCGATGGGCGCCCGTCTCGATGAGCGATTTGGGCTCGCTGTGCAACGGGTTTTGCAAAGCACGGGCCGTGTGGTGGTCATGGGCATGGGAAAGAGCGGCCACGTGGGGCGAAAGATCGCCGCCACATTGGCCTCGACCGGCACGCCGGCCTTCTTCGTGCACCCTGCCGAGGCCAGCCACGGCGATCTGGGCATGATCACCACGGGCGATGTGGTGCTGGGCATCAGCAACAGCGGTGAAAGCGAAGAGCTCACCGTGTTGTTGCCGTTGATCAAGCGCATGGGCGTGCCCTTGGTGGCCATGACCGGTCGCTCGGAATCGACGCTGGGTCGCCACGCAGACGTGGTGCTCGATACCTCGGTGGCCAAGGAAGCTTGTCCACACAACCTGGCCCCGACAGCGAGCACCACGGCACAACTGGCCATGGGGATGCGCTGGCGGTGGCCTTGCTGGACGCGCGGGGATTCAAGGCGGACGACTTTGCGCGCTCCCACCCTGGCGGCGCCCTGGGACGCAAGCTGTTGACCCATGTGAGCGATGTGATGCGCCGTGGCGCCGATGTGCCCCGGGTCGCACCAGAGGCCCCGTTGATGACGGTGATGCGTGAGATCAGCGCCAAAGGGCTGGGCATGACGGCCGTGGCAACGGAGGATGATCGTGTGCTGGGCATCTTCACCGATGGGGATTTGCGCCGTTTGATCGAACGGGCGGGGGATGGCGCCGACCTGCGCACCCTGTCAGCTCAAGATGTGATGCACGCCCAGCCGCACACCGTGCGCGAAGGGGCGCTGGCTGTGGAGGCAGCCGGCCTGATGGAGGCCAGCCGGATCACCAGCTTGCTTGTGGTGGACGGGAACGGATTGCAGGTCGGTGCACTCAACAGCAACGACCTGATGCGGGCGAAGGTGATTTGACCGGTACCCAGATCGCACGCTGTCCCGGTGTTGATGTCGTGACCCCATTCGTCGATGGCTTTGTTTGTTCCGCGGTTAGCATTGTTGTATGTCTTCAGAATTGCCCCCGCTGCGCCCAGCGCTGACGTTTGACCCCGAGCTGTTGCTTCGGGCACAGCCTGTTCGGGTGGTGTTTCTCGATGTGGATGGCGTGTTGACCGATGGTGGGCTGTATTTCACCGAGGCGGGGGAGACAACCAAACGCTTTCACACGCTTGACGGCCATGGCCTGAAGCTGTTGCAGCGCGCGGGGATCACCCCGGCGGTGATCAGCGGACGCGATTCGGCGGCGCTGCGCAAACGCCTGGGTGCACTGGGTGTGACACACCTGCGCCTGGGCACGGAAGAAAAACGGCCGGCGGCAGAATCGGTGTTGGCCGAGCTGGGTCTGGGTTGGCACGAAGTGGCGGCCATGGGCGACGATTGGCCGGATCTGCCGATGCTGCGGCGTGCGGCCCTGGCTTGTGTACCGCCCGGTGCCCATGCGGAGGCCTTGGCCCTTGCCCACTTTGTCACCGTGCGTCAGGCGGGTGCCGGGGCGGTGAGGGAGCTGTGTGATGTGTTGCTGGCCGCGCAGGGCCGATACGCCGTGGAGCTGGAGGCGGCTGCGCAATGAACACCACGATCGCCATGGATGTGCCGCGACCCCGTCGCTCCTTGTTGAGTCTCGGGTGGGACCGCCTGTCGGTCTACCTGCCGGTGTTGTTGATGATGTTGCTGGCCCTGGGTTCTTACCTTTTGCTGCAGGCCACGCCGGAACCGCCCAAGCCGTTGCCGGAGCGCCCGCTTCAGCATGAGCCCGACTACTTCATGCGGCGTTTTTCAGTGAAGCTGTTTGCGCCCGATGGCGCGTTGGCCTCGGAGATGTACGGCACAGAGGCCCTGCACTATCCGGACACGGACACGGTGGAAATAGACAACGCCCGCGTGCGATCGTTCAACCGGAATCAGCAACTCTCCACGGCCACGGCCAAACACGTGGTGGCCAACGGCGAGGGAACCGAGTTCGAACTCAAGGGCGATGCGGTGGTGGTGCGGCAAGCGGGGCGCTCGGCCAACGGCAAACGCATCTCGCGCATGGAGTTTCACGGGCAATATCTGAAGGTCGGCACCAAGCCGGAGTACGTCTACTCGGACCAACCCGTCCTGCTGATCCGGGACAACGACCAGATGACGGCCGACACCTTGGACTATGTGGGGGACGCCACCCAGGTTGTGACGCTGGTGGGCAACGTGCGCGCCAAACTGGTGTCCAAGCTGCGTTGATCGGAACGTGTTCCTGAACATGAACCCCGTTGCCAACCCGTCTGCGCCATTGGCCTACATCACCGGGGCCTCCAGTGGGATCGGCCAGGCACTGGCGCGTCGGTATGCCCGCGGGGGTTACCGCTTGGCGCTGCTGGCTCGGCGCACTGTCGAGCTTCAGGCCTGGGTGGACGCGCAGGGCTGGGAGGCCGGGCGCTGTGAGGTGTACCACGCCGATGTCGCTGACGTGGACAGCATCGTTCAGGCCGGACAGGACTGTCTGATCCGACAAGGCCTGCCCGATGTGGTGATCGCCAACGCAGGCATCAGTGTCGGCATGGACACCGCCGAACGCCGCGACATAGACGTGATGGCGCAGACGTTTGCCACCAACAACATCGGTCTGGCGGCCACCTTCCATCCTTTTGTCGCGCCCATGGTGGCGCGCGGCAGTGGTTCGCTGGTGGGCATTGCGAGTGTGGCGGCCATCCGGGGCTTGCCGGGCCATGGAGCGTACTGCGCCAGCAAGGCAGCGGTGGTGGCCTATTGCGAGAGTCTTCGCGGCGAGTTGCGGGACAGTGGTGTGAAGGTGGTGACCCTGTTACCCGGGTATGTGGACACCCCGCTCACCCAGGAAAACCGCTATCCCATGCCGTTTCTGCTCAGCCCTGACACTTTCGCCGATCGCGCGATGCGGGCGATTGCCTCACAGACCAGCTACCGGGTCATTCCCTGGCAGATGGGGGTGGTGGCCAAGTTGTTGCGTTTGCTGCCCAATGGCGTCTTTGACCGTGTGTTGGCGGGGCGCCCGCGCAAGCACCGCCAGGGCGAAGGGCGGTTGCCCGACTGATGGTGGTTTGCCGCCAGGCGGACCGAGGTCGGCGCGGTCCGGTTGCGGACCGTGAAAAGGCCACAAAAAACCCCCTGGGCCGCGAGAGCTGAGGGGGTTTTTTCAAGAAGGGGCTTGGGCCCCGTTCTGTTCAGCGATCAGTAGCCGCCACGGCCACCACCGCCATCACGGCGGCCACCGCCACCGTAAGGGCTGCGGAAGCCGCCTTCGCCGCCGCCGCCACCACCGAAACCGCCGCCGCCGCGTGGGCCACCGAAGCCACCGCTGCGGGGAGGACGGGGCTCCATGGGACGAGCCTCGTTCACCACCAGGCTGCGACCGCCGAGCGACTGGCCGTTCATGCCTTCGATGGCTGCCTGAGCTTCTGCGTCACTGCCCATTTCCACAAAGCCGAAGCCTTTGGAGCGGCCGGTGTCGCGTTCCATCATGACTTTGGCGCTGTTCACAGAACCAAATTCACTGAAGGTCTGCTGCAGATCTTCGTCGCGCACGGTGTAGGGCAGGTTGCCCACGTACAGTTTGTTGCCCATTGTTGGGACTCCTAAAACACAAGAGAAAATTAGCGATGGAGCCCCGTTAGCAAACAAACCTGTAGCGCGCGAAACATACCGATCACTCGTCAAGCGAGATTTTTAGATGCTCGCCAGCAGATTATGCGCCCAATGCCAGGCTGGCTGTCACTTTTTTGAATGGGCTGGTGACCCCGGTGACATCCCGTGTGCAATAACAACAGTGCGTGATGCGCGCCGCTGGCCCACCTGGGCGGGCGGGTTGCAGGCACATCGGTTGGAACGCCCTGCTTCACTTTATACTGGGGGCCAGCGCCGATTTGTCCGGATTGCGGGCGCTTTATAAATGCCGCTAAAGGGGGGACTCCCGGTCTCGCACCTTGCGGCACCGGGATTTTGTTTTGGTGCGGGGACATCACACTTGGATACAAAAAAAGTGGCCCCCCCGACCTCCCCATGAGGAATCTCATCGTGATTGTCACGCCACAAACCCAGCGTTTCGAGGCGCCTCTGGCGCTCAAGAGTGGTGCGGTGTTGCCGGCCTATGAGCTGGTCTACGAAACGTATGGGCAGCTGAACGAAGCGCGCAGCAACGCGGTGTTGATCTGCCATGCCTTGAATGCGTCCCACCATGTGGCTGGCATGTATGCCGACGCCCAGGGGGCGGCGGTGCCCCGCAGCGAGGGCTGGTGGGACAACATGATCGGCCCTGGCAAGCCGCTGGACACAAACCGGTTCTTTGTCATCGGGGTGAACAACCTCGGTTCCTGTTTTGGCAGCACGGGGCCGACCCACATCAACCCGGCGACCGGACAGCCCTGGGGGGCGGATTTCCCGGTGGTGACGGTGGAAGACTGGGTGAACGCACAGGCACGTTTGCTGGATGTGTTGGGGCTCCAGACGCTGGCGGCGGTCATGGGGGGAAGCCTGGGGGGCATGCAAACCTTGAGCTGGACGCTCCAGTACCCCGATCGCGTGCGTCATGCGGTGGTGGTGGCCAGCGCACCCAACCTGACTGCCGAGAACATTGCGTTCAACGAGGTGGCCCGGCGGGCCATTGTGACCGACCCCGACTTCCACGGCGGGCACTACCTGCGCGAAAACACGTTGCCCCGTCGTGGCCTGCGCATCGCCCGCATGATCGGTCACATCACCTATCTCAGCGATGACGTGATGAACGAGAAGTTTGGCCGCAGCCTGCGACCGCTGGACGGCGAGCCGCTGGAAGCCGCCGCTGAGCGGGTCTACCGCTACACGACACAGGACGTGGAATTCCAGATCGAGAGCTATCTGCGGTATCAGGGCGACAAGTTCAGCGAATATTTCGATGCCAATACCTATTTGTTGATCACCCGCGCCTTGGACTACTTCGACCCTGCGCGGGCGCATGGCGGCAACCTTGCCGCGGCGTTGGCAGCAGCGCAGGCAAAGTTCCTGTTGATCAGCTTCACGACGGATTGGCGCTTCTCACCCGCCCGCAGCCGCGAGATGGTCAACGCCCTGCTCAAGAACCGGCGCGATGTGAGCTATGCGGAGATTGATGCGCCGCATGGCCATGATGCCTTTTTGCTCGATGACCCGCGCTACCTTCAGGCGGTGCGTGCCTATTTTGAACAGACCGTGGCACAGGGGGTGTCGGCATGAGCGAGCGCAGCGTGATGGAGAGCATCGGTCAACTGGTGCCCAAGGGTTCACGGGTGTTGGACCTTGGTTGTGGTGACGGGACCTTGATGGCGTACCTGCAGACTGAGCGCCAGTGCAGTGGCTATGGCGTCGAGATTGATGACGCCAAGGTGCTGGCCTGTATGCGACGGGGAGTCAACGTGCTGCAGTTGAACCTGGAGGACGGGCTGGCGGTGTTCGAGGACAGTTCGTTTGATGTCGTGTTGCAGATCGACACCCTGCAACACCTGCGCAATGCGGAGACCATGCTGCGTGAAACGGCGCGTGTGGGGCGCAGCGGGGTGGTGGCATTTCCCAATTTTGCGCATTGGCCCAACCGTCTGGCGGTGTTGCAGGGTCGCATGCCGGTGACCAAGCGCTTGCCTTATCAATGGTTCGATACGCCGAACATCCGCGTTGGCACCCACACCGACTTCGAGGTGCTGGCTCGCAGTTGCGGGCTGCGCATCGAAGACAGCTTTGGCTTGCATGAGGGGCGCGAGGTGCGCACCTTGCCCAACCTGCTGGCCAGCACCGCGGTGTTCCGACTCGCGCGCTGATTCCCCAGGCGGCCCGCGACACGCTGCCTTGGTGTGTCGCAGGGCAGTGCGAGTCTGAGGTTCGGTAGCCTGCGGCGGGCCGGACTTTCGCTGGGTTGGCCCAGGCCCTTTGTGGTTGGTGTGTGTCCAAAAGCCCGGTTTGGCGCCACATCGCCTCGGTTTTTTTGCCTTAAGCTGGTCGCTACCAGGTCGATAGTAACGGGACTTTTCGCGTTATTTGAGGACTTTGGGTATGGATCAGCTCGGATCAGCAGGTATTTCCGCGCCTCAGGCAGTGGCAGACGGGCAAGCCGCATCGCAAAAGGCAGGCGCTTCGGAATTTCTGACCTTCCGCCTGGGAGCGGAGGAATACGGGATCGACATCCTGCGGGTGCAGGAGATCCGCTCGTATGAAGAACCCACGCGGATAGCGAATGCGCCGGGGTTCATCAAAGGGGTGGTGAACCTGCGCGGGGTGATCGTGCCGGTGGTGGACCTGCGCCTGAAGCTCAACTGCGAGAAGGCCGAGTACAACGAATTCACGGTGGTGATCGTGCTCAACGTGCACGGCCGGGTGGTGGGCGCGGTGGTGGACTCGGTGTCCGATGTGCTGGAGCTCAACCACGAGCAGATCAACGCGGCGCCGGAGATGAACACCACGGTGGACACGACTTACATCACGGGCATCGCCAGCACGGCCGAGCGCATGCTGATCCTGATGGATATCGAGGCGCTCATGAGCAGCCCCGACATGGGGTTGGTCGACAGTGCATCGGCATGGATTCAGTGAGCATAGACACCGTTTCGGCCAAGAAAGAAACATGGCCCATGACAGGAGCAATCGATCGCCTTTCCATTCGCGGACGGTGCTTTCCGAGCGGTGTGTTTGTGCTCTGGGTCAGTTGACGCATGGACCATTGGCAAACGTCTGCCGAAGGGCTTGGCGGGTCGTTGGCGTTCAAGAATGCCTTGGAGCGCTGTTCGTGTTCTTTGTGAACGGGTTCTGTCGCACAAGGTGCGTCGTTGGAAAGGTATAGGTGGTGGTGATGGCGACTTTCAAAGGGATTCGGGGCAAGCTCTTGGGCTTCAGTGCGATGGCGCTGACCTTGGTGGTCGCGGCGGGTGGCGCCGGGTGGTGGGCGGTGGACCGATTGAGTGAGGCGTCGAAAGACGTCTCTGTCATCAGCGAAGCACTCAAGCAACAACAGTCGGCCGACATGATGCACGATGCGATACGCGGCGACATGTTGGCCGCCGTCCTCGCTGCGGCGCAAGGCGACCTGGCCCGCGCAAAGGAGGTCAAGGCGGAAGAGGCCGAACACTCGAAGACCTTTCGCGATGCGCTCGGTGCGCTCAATGCCTTGCCTCTTTCCGCGGAGATCGACGCCGCGGTGAAGGCGGTGGCGCCAAAGTTGGATGCCTATGTCTCTGCCGCCAACACTTCGCTGGGCGGGGCGGCAAAAGGTGAACAGCCGGATGCCGCTGCGTTGGCCGCGTTCCAGGCGCAGTTCGAGGCGGTGGAGGCATCAATGGGCGAGCTCAGTGATCTGATCGCCGCGCAGGTTGAGCTGCGTTTCCAGCGGGCAACCGACTTGACGACCGTGGCGCGTTATGTGCTGATCGGCGTGGTGTTGGTTGCGGTGGCGTTGTTGTTTGTGATGGGTGCACTGTTGGCGCGCGGCATCGTGGGTCCGCTGGAGAAGGCCGCTCACCTGGCCGACGCCGTGGCGGCAGGCGACCTGACCGTGCGGATCGAAGGCCATTCTCGGGATGAAACCGGTCAGTTGCTCAATGCCCTGCGGCGCATGAGTGATTCGCTCTCCAGCACCGTCTCCCAGGTGCGCAGCGCCACGGAAAACATCAACACGGCCAGCAGCGAGATTGCCAGCGGCAACCAGGACCTGAGCGCGCGCACCGAGCAGGCGGCCAGCAACCTGGAAGAGACCGCCGCTTCGATGGAAGAACTCACCAGCACGGTGAGCCAAAGCGCCGACGCCGCGCGCCAGGCCAACCAGCTCGCGGCGAGCGCCTCGGAAGTGGCCGTGCGTGGCGGGCAGGTGGTGGGCCAGGTGGTCACCACCATGGAAGAGATCAACCACAGCAGCAAGAAGATCAACGACATCATCGGCGTGATCGACGGCATCGCATTCCAGACCAACATCCTGGCGCTCAACGCGGCGGTGGAAGCGGCGCGGGCGGGCGAGCAAGGTCGGGGGTTTGCGGTGGTGGCGGCCGAAGTGCGCAGCCTGGCGCAGCGCAGCGCGGAAGCGGCCAAAGAGATCAAAGGCCTGATCGGCACGAGCGTGGACAAGGTGGACGTGGGCAGCAGGCTGGTGGCCGAGGCGGGGCAGACGATGAACGAGATCGTGGGCTCGGTGCAGCGTGTGACGGACATCATCGGAGAGATCACGGCGGCCTCGGGCGAGCAAAGCAGCGGGATCGCGCAGGTGAACACGGCGGTGAACCAGCTGGACCAGATGACGCAGCAGAACGCGGCGCTGGTGGAGGAAAGCGCGGCGGCGGCCGAGAGCCTGCGGGACCAGGCCGTCAAGCTCGCGCAGGTGGTGCAGGTGTTCCGGCTGTCGGCCGAGGCCTCACCGGCTCCGGCGTTGCCAGCCCCACAGCCCAAGGCCGCCCCCCGCAAGGTCACGCCCAAAGCCGCACCGCCGGTGTCGGTGGCACAGGAAAAGCCGGTGGCCAAGCTTGCACCCAACAAGCCCTCCCGCGCCACGGAATCGACCGGTTCGCCCGTCGGGAAGCTTTCAGCTTCCGCGCCGGAAGGCGACTGGGAGAGCTTCTGACCCGCCCCGCCCGATCGTTGATTTTTTCTAGGAGTTCCCGTGTCAATCAATAAACTGAAAGTGGGCCACCGCCTCTATCTGGGTTTTGCCTTGGTGGTATCGCTTCTTCTGGCCATGGCGGTGCTCGCCTACTACAGCCTGGAAGCTTCGCAGGCAGCGACGCAGCGCATTGTCGAGATGGACAAACGCGCCATGCACACGGCGCAATGGGCACAGGGAACCCGGCTCAATATCGATCGCGTGCTGGCCATGGCCAAGTCGCGCAACGACCCTGCGGTGGAGAGCTATTTCAAACCGCTGATGGCCGAAACCTCGGCGCGCATCAGTGAGGTTCAAAAGGAACTGGAGAGCGGGACCCAGAGCGAACAGGGCAAAGCCATGCTGGTGTCGATTGCCGAGGCCAGAAGCGAGTACATCAATGTGCGCAAGCAGTACTTCGCCACGCTCGGATCGGGTGATCTGGCTGCCGCTGAGCAAGCGCTGAACAACGTGTTGCTGCCCGCAGCCAACCGCTACAGCGGACTGCAGGGCGAGCTGTTGGCCCTCCAGCAGTCGCTGGTGGAAGATGCGGTCCGGGTTTCGGGAGAGACCGTTGTGCGCCAGGAGGCGCTGCTCGGGACCATGGCCGGCCTGGCGCTTGTGATTGCCATGGGATTGGCCTGGGGCATCACCCGTTCGGTCACAAGACCTGTGGATGATGCTTTGCAGGTTGCCAACTCGGTGGCCAAGGGTGATTTGACGTGTGTGGTGGTCACGCAGCGGCACGACGAACTCGGTGACCTGATCAGGGCGCTGGCCACGATGAGGGATGCCTTGCTGCAAACCGTCTCCCAGGTGCGCAGCGCCACGGAGAACATCAACACGGCCAGCAGCGAGATTGCCAGCGGCAACCAGGACCTGAGCGCACGCACCGAGCAGGCGGCGAGCAACCTGGAAGAGACGGCAGCGAGCATGGAAGAACTCACCAGCACGGTGAGCCAAAGCGCCGACGCGGCGCGCCAGGCCAACCAGCTCGCGGCGAGCGCCTCGGAAGTGGCCGTGCGCGGCGGGCAGGTGGTGGGCCAGGTGGTCACCACCATGGAAGAAATCAACCACAGCAGCAAGAAGATCAACGACATCATCGGCGTGATCGACGGCATCGCATTCCAGACCAACATCCTGGCGCTCAACGCGGCGGTGGAAGCGGCGAGGGCGGGCGAGCAAGGTCGGGGGTTTGCGGTGGTGGCGGCCGAAGTGCGCAGCCTGGCGCAGCGCAGCGCGGAAGCGGCCAAAGAGATCAAAGGGCTGATCGGCACGAGCGTGGACAAGGTGGACGTGGGCAGCAGGCTGGTGGCCGAGGCCGGGCAGACGATGAACGAGATCGTGGGCTCGGTGCAGCGTGTGACGGACATCATCGGAGAGATCACGGCGGCCTCGGGCGAGCAAAGCAGCGGGATCGCGCAGGTGAACACGGCGGTGAACCAGCTGGACCAGATGACGCAGCAGAACGCGGCGCTGGTGGAGGAAAGTGCGGCGGCGGCCGAGAGCCTGCGGGACCAGGCCGTCAAGCTCGCGCAGGTGGTGCAGGTGTTCCGACTGTCGTGATGTCGAAGGGCTGAAACACCGGGAAGGGGTGTTTGCGAGACAGCTCCCCTGAGGCAGCGCCTTTGAAGCGCCTATGAGATGGGCTCATTGTTACCTGCCTTTGTGACCTGCCTTTGTGACAGCCTGACTTCTCTGGAAGCATGTGCGCGCAACGGTTTGCGCGCCGTGCGTCTGCCCACAACCGCCGATCGGAAACGGCTTTGAGCGGGGACAAAGAGCCCGCTCTGCGCTCAGCCCCGAGCGCAAGACCAGGGTGTTGAGTACCAGGACCCAACACGCGCGGGCATGGCGTGTCATAGCCGTCAGAAGCACGGACAAGCGGGGGCTATTTGCGGCTTCAGAAAACCACCCGAGCGCCGATAGTAGGGGGAACCTCACGCATTCTTCAAGGATTGAGCGCATGCAGACCTCCCCCTCTACCCACGAGACCGCTCGCCAGGATGGCGCCGCTGCGGCCGCCGCGCAAAAAGCCGGCGCTTCGGAATTTCTGACCTTCCGCCTGGGAGCGGAGGAATACGGGATCGACATCCTGCGGGTGCAGGAGATCCGCTCGTATGAAGAGCCCACGCGGATAGCGAATGCGCCGGGGTTCATCAAAGGGGTGGTGAACCTGCGCGGGGTGATCGTGCCGGTGGTGGACCTGCGCCTGAAGCTCAACTGCGAGAAGGCCGAGTACAACGAATTCACGGTGGTGATCGTGCTCAACGTGCACGGCCGGGTGGTGGGCGCGGTGGTGGACTCGGTCTCGGATGTGCTGGAGCTCAACCACGAGCAGATCAACGCGGCACCGGAGATGAACACCACGGTGGACACGAGCTACATCACGGGGATTGCCAGCACGGCCGAGCGCATGCTGATCCTGATGGACATCGAGGCGCTCATGAGCAGCGCCGACATGGGGTTGATGGACAGCCACCCCGGGTTGCAGTGAGTGGCTGTCTGACGCGTGATCGGCACTGAAGATGTCAGTGCCTTTTTTGGGGCCTGGCCCGGGTGCCTTCAGGGAAGGCCTGGGTTTGACGCCGTGGTGGTGAGGTGGTGTGCGCCCTTGGGGTGCATCTGGGAGTTGGGTGCCTCATTCGCACGGACGGCGGGGCATTCAGATTGTTCAGGAACGACGGACGGGATATGTCTTTGCAGAAACTGATGCGGGGATTTTCGATTCGCCAACGGATGTTGGGCGCGATCGCTGTGGTGTTGCTGCTGCTGGGCATCGTGGGTGGCGCAGGTGGTTGGGGCATGTCCCGCCAGGCGCAGATCACGGAGGCGTTTGTGAACCAGGCGTTTCTCAACAATGTGGCGCTTTCTTCACTCCGGTTGGCCCTGGCCGACATGAGCCGCCACGAGAAAGACATGGTGATTCAGTACGAGTCGCCCGAGCAACTCTCTTTGGCCAATATGCAGTGGGAACGCTCGCGCGACGAAGTGGCACAGGCGTTGGAGAAAATGCTGGCGCAAAACGACGCACAGGGCCGGGCTCTTCTGATGCCCATGAAGACCCAGCTGGCGGATTACGCCAAAGAGGTCGAGCCGGTGGTGGCCAAGATCCGTGATGCCGGGTTCTCCTCGGCCACCTTGGCCAGCCGGGCGCTGGATCGCGCCGGGGAGCGTTATGGCGCACTCGATCAGAGTGCGCGGGCATTTCAGCATCGGTTGGAAGATCAGGCAAAAGCCTTGCAGGCGCAGGGCGAAACCAACGACCGATGGACCATGATGGCCTTTGCGGTGGCCGTCGGGCTGGCGGTGCTGGTGGTGGTGCCAACCACCCTGGCCAATATGCAAAGCATCTGCCAGCCGCTGGACCAGGCCCAGGCGGTGGCCAATGCCATCACCAGCGGCGACTTGACCCAACCCATTCACAACCAGGGCCGCGATGAGCTCACCGCGTTGACCCAGGCCTTGTCGGCCATGCAAGCATCGTTGGTGCGCATCGTGGGCGAAGTGCGTGGCACCACCGCGGGCATCGGCAGCGCGAGCGCAGAGATTGCCTCGGGCAATCAGGACTTGTCCACGCGAACCGAGAGTGCGGCAGGCAACCTGCAGCAGGCAGCGGGCAGCCTGGAACAGATCAACAGCATGGTCCGCCAGAGCGCGGATGCCGCGCGCCAGGCCAGCGAGATGGCCGTGGCAAATGCCGAAGTGGCCGCGCGCGGCGGCGAGGTCATGGGGCAGGTGGTCACCACCATGGAAGAGATCAACCACAGCAGCCAGAAGATCAGTGACATCATCGGCGTCATCGACAGCATTGCGTTCCAGACCAACATCCTGGCGCTCAACGCGGCGGTCGAAGCCGCTCGCGCCGGCGAGCAAGGGCGGGGGTTTGCGGTGGTTGCCGCTGAAGTCCGTGGTCTGGCCCAGCGCAGCGCAACGGCTGCGAAAGAAATCAAGGCGCTGATCGACAACAGCGTGGACACGGTGGCGAGCGGCTCGCGCCTGGTCACGCAAGCGGGGGTGACCATCGGCGAGATTGTCGACAACGCGCAGAAGGTGTCGGCGTTCATCAGCGACATCACCACGGCGGCCCATGAGCAGTCTCAGGGCATTGGTCAGGTGAATGTCGCGGTCAGCCAGTTGGACCAGATGACGCAACAGAATGCCGCGTTGGTGGAGCAAAGTGCCGCGGCGGCAGCAAGCCTTCGCGATCAGGCCGCGCGCCTGACCGAGGTGGTGCAGATTTTTCATGTGGGCGGGGCGGGCCAAGGGGCTTCCGTTCAATGAGGGGTGGGCGTGAAAAGACATCGCCACCCCACCAGGCTTGTCGCCCACGGTCCGCTTTCGGGCGAAGCGGGGTGCGACAAAGACCGCGCGCAGGCCAGGCCTGCCGCGGGTAATTGCTTCTTCTCGTTTCGAGATTCGGTGGCCCCATTGGCAAGGCGTCTTTCGGCGGTGCCTTTGCCTGTGCATTGATTTGCATTCACTTGCCGAGATTCCAGCGAGAACGCCATGAGAACCAATCTTCCGGTGAGCCAGCAGGGCTACCAGTTTGCCGAGGACCAGACCCTGGTTTCGGTCACCGACCTGAAAGGGCGCATCGTCTATTGCAACCCCTGGTTCGCGACGGTGAGCGGCTACGAGCATGCGGAGTTGATGGGACAACCGCACAACCTTGTGCGCCACCCCGACATGCCGGAGGAAGCCTTCCGCGACATGTGGGCCACGATCGGGTCCGGGCAGCCCTGGCGTGGCATGGTGAAGAACCGGCGCAAGAATGGTGACTATTACTGGGTGGACGCCAATGCAACGCCGATCCGCCGCGAAGGCCAGATCGTGGGCTATCTGTCTGTGCGCACCGCGCCCAAGTCCGGGCAGGTCGAAGCGGCTGAAGCGCTGTATGCGCGCATGCGCGCCGAGGCCCAGACGGGCCGTCGGGTGACCGGGTTGAAGAGTGGCCATCTTGTGCGCCTGGATGCTGCGGGGCGTGTGATGTCGGCTCTGAATCGGGCTGCCGCGTATGTCGGGCTGGGCGGGTTGGCGGTGTTGGCAACGGTGCTGGCCGCCGGTGCCATGGCTGCCTGGTGGAGCCCGGTGGTGTGGGTGCCGGGCAGCATCGCCTTGGGGCTGTTGAGCCATGAGATCCAGCGGAGAAGGGCCAGCAAGCCATTGAGAACGCTGTTGCAAGACGCACTCGAACTCGCCGCCGGGGACCTGGTGCATCAGGTGCGCGTTGACCTGCCCGGCCTGCCCGGCGAGGTGCAACGGGCGCTGAACCAGTTGTCGGTGAATCTGCGAACGGTGATCGGCGACATCAGCACCGAAACGGTGAACCTGTCCAATGCGGTCAATGAGATTGCCCTGGGCAACCAGGATCTGTCGGCGCGCACCGAAGCGCAGGCCAGCAACCTGGAGCAGACTGCCGCATCCATGGAGCAGATCACCGGCACCGTGCGCCAGAGCGCGTCTTCGGTGGAAGAGGGCGCGCGTGTGGCGGGTGTGGCCGCTGGCGTGGCGCAGCACAGCAGCGAAGCGGTTGACGGCGTGGTGCAGGCCATGTCGTCGATCACGGATTCTTCCCGCCGCATCGGCGAGATCAATGGTGTGATCGAAGGCGTGGCCTTTCAAACCAACATCCTGGCCTTGAATGCCGCGGTGGAGGCCGCGCGGGCGGGTGAAGCCGGACGCGGTTTTGCGGTGGTTGCAGCCGAGGTGCGTGCGCTGGCGCAGCGCACGACGGAGGCCGCCCGTCAGATCAACCAACTGATTTCCGAATCGGCCGAACGCGTGGCTGGCGGCAGCACGCAAACCCAGCGTGCGCAGGAGCGCATGCAGGAGGTGCTGCGCTCCGTGACCCAGGTCAGCGCGTTGCTGGCAGACATCAGCACCGCCGGACACGAACAGCAGCAAGGCCTGTCGCAGGTCAACAGCGCGGTGGCGCAGATGGACACCATCACGCAACAAAACGCGGCCATGGTCGAAGAGCTGGCGGCGGCGGCGCAGGAACTCAACGGCCAGGTGAAAACGGTGACCGGCGCGCTGAATCTGTTCCGCCTGCGCGCTGCCGACCGCTCCATTGCCGAGGTGGATGCGGTTGAGTTGCGCCGCGCCAGCAAGGCGCCTTCTTCCGACCGCTGATTCCGGCTGGTGGTGAGCTGGGCGTTAGGGGTGTACGGCGGCAGCCGTTGAGGCGGCCAAAGGCGCCGGGCAGGCAATTCGATCCCTCCGCCTCGCCGGTCTCTTGCCTATACTGCGTCTTTTGGTGGTCGCAAAAGCCACCGCCCCGGAGCCCTTGGTCATGAACGCCCGCCTGCCCACCTCGTTGACGCCGCCAGACGCGTCTGCCATTGCTTCCCATGTGAACGCCAGCTGGCAGGAGCGCATCCTGCCGGAATTGATCCGCTACATCGAGGTGCCGGCCAAATCGCCGGCTTTCGATGCGGATTGGGCGCAACACGGCTTGCTGGATCGGGTCTTGCAAAGCGCCGCCGACTGGGTTCAGGCCCAGCGCGTGCCCGGACTTCGCCTGGAGATTCTTCGTTTGAACGATGCCGCTGGGCGGCCTCGCACGCCAGTGCTGTTTTTCGAGGTGCCGGCCAGCGACGGGCGCGACGGCGCGCTGGCGCCCGCCTCGGGCCAGACCGTCCTGATGTACGGGCATCTGGACAAGCAACCCGAGTTCACCGGTTGGCGCAGCGATCTGGGGCCGTGGACGCCCAAGATTGACGAAGGCCGGTTGTATGGGCGCGGTGGCGCGGACGATGGTTACGCGGTCTACGCCAGCATTGCCGCGGTGCAGGCGCTCAAGGCCCAGGGCCTGGCTCACCCGCGCATCGTCGGCCTGATCGAAACCTGTGAAGAAAGCGGCTCGGGCGACCTGCTGCCCTACGTCGATGCCTTGCGTGCGCCGGGCAACGACCGCCTGGGCGATGTGGGCCTGGTGATCTGTCTGGATAGCGGCGCGGGCAACTACGACCAGCTCTGGCTGACGACCAGTCTGCGGGGCATGGCCAGTGGGGTGTTGAAGGTCGAGGTGCTGACCGAAGGGGTGCACTCGGGCGACGCGTCGGGGCTGGTGCCTTCGAGTTTCCGCATCATGCGCCAGGTGCTCGATCGTTTGGAAGACAGCGCCACCGGACGGCTGTTGCCCGCCAGCTTCCATTGCGAAGTCCCGCCCGAGCGGCTGGCGCAAGCGCAGGCCACCGCCGCCATCCTGGGCGACGAACTCTACAAGCGATTCCCCTGGGCCCACCACGATTGCGGTGGCTCCACGGCGTTTGCCTTGCCGACCACCACCGACCCGGTGCAGGCCCTGCTCAACCGCACCTGGCGCCCCACCCTCTCGGTGACCGGCGCCGACGGGTTTCCCGAGATGCGCAATGCGGGCAATGTGTTGCGCCCTTATACGGCGTTCAAACTCAGCCTGAGACTGCCGCCGCTGGTGGAGGCGGCCGAGGCGGTGCAAACGCTCAAGGCGCTGCTGGAAGACAACGCGCCCTACCAGGCCAAGGTCACCTTTGAGGGCGAGGGCTATGCCACTGGCTGGAATGCGCCTGCCACTTCGCCCTGGTTCGAGCAAGCGCTGCAATCGGCTTCCCAGGCCCACTTCGGCGCAGGCTGCGGGACCATCGGACAAGGCGGCACCATCCCGCTCATGAATCTGCTCAGCCAGGGCTTTCCCGGCGCACAGATGATGGTGTGTGGCGTGCTTGGCCCCAAGAGCAATGCCCATGGCCCCAACGAATTCCTGCACCTCGACTACGCGCGGCGCCTGACAGCCTCGGTGGCCGAGGTCATCGCGCGCATGCCTTGAATTGATGACGGTTCCGTTATGAGCGACTCGACCCAGGCCCCATTCACCATGCGCGACGGGCTCAATATCGCCCTCTTCGACTGGCCGTTGCCGGTGCGCCAGCGGCCCCGAGGCGTGGTGTTGATCGTGCACGGACTGGGCGAGCACGCCTGGCGCTATGACGCCATGGCCCAGCGGTTGAATGAGTGGGGGTTCCATGTGCGCGCCTACGACCAGCGCGGCCATGGCGGCTCGGGTGGCGCGCGCGGGGTGCTGCCCAGCGACGATGCGCTGCTGGCAGACCTGCTGGAGATCATCGAGGACACCCGTGTGCACCTGACCGAGCCCTGGGCCTGTCCGCTGGTCTTGCTGGGCCACAGCATGGGCGGTCTGGTTGTGTCCACCCTGGTGCAGCGGGGCCTGGCGCCCGTGGACCATCTGGTGTTGTCGTCGCCCGCCCTGGACGCGGGCATCGGCGCGGTGCAAAAGCGGTTGATTGCCCTGCTCAAGCGCTGGGCACCCAACCTGACCCTGCCCAACGGGCTGGACGTGCAGGCTTTGTCGCACGATCCGGCCGTCGTGGCGGCCTATCAGAAAGACCCGATGGTGCACAACCGCATTTCGGCGCGCCTGGCCGATTTCATCGATCACAACGGGCCGGCTGTGGTGGCCGCAGCCCCGACGTGGAATGTGCCGACCTTGTTGCTCTATGCCGAGCAGGACCGTCTGGTGCGCCCGCAAGGCAGCCGGGCGTTTGCGGCCGTGGCGCCCAAGCCGCTGGTGAGCAGCCACTGCCTCAAAGGCCAGTACCACGAAATCTTCAACGAGGCCGACCCCTCGCCCGCCTTTGGCGCACTGAAGGACTGGTTGGCGGTGCAGGTGCCCACGCCCGGCGCCTGAGGCCCGGTGGCGCCTGCCGGTGCAGGCCTTATCGCCGGGCCAGCAAGCCGCCGAGCATGCCCACGAGATCGCCACCGCCCTGGCCGCTGCCAAGCAGGCTGCCCAGCGCACCCAAACCGTCGTCCTGGGGCACTTGGCCCTGGGGTGTGAGCTTGTCGATCAGACCGGGCAACAGATCGGCCATGGTGCCTGCGGCCTGTTGCTGGTTGCTGCCCAACTGGCTGGCGATCATGCCCATCAGGTCCGGGCCCAGTGCGCCGCCGAGTGCATCGGCGGAGACGGGCTGATTCTGCCCCGTGCCGACCCAGGACGCTGCGGCGTCGCCCAGACCGTTTTGTTGAAGCTTGCTCAAAATGCCCGAAAGGCCACCTGCGTTGTTCAGCAAAGCGCCCACGATGCCCATCAGCACCTGGGGGTCAATGCCGCCCATTCCGTTGTTGCCCTGCGCCTGGTTGCCCCCGCCAAGCGATCCGGCCGCTGCGCCAATCAAAGAGTCCAACAGTCCCATGGGTCCATCCTTTCGTGTGGGGTTGTCTGGTGCGCACTGCCAACCTGCACGGGCGCACCAAGAGTCTCCGGGCGCGAGCCCGGAAGTCAGCGCCCATTGTGGGCGCTGCGCTGGCGCCACGCAAGCCATGCCAAAGCCGCACCGGTGAGCGCCACAGGCACCATCGAACCCATGTTCAAAAGCACCCAACCCTGTGTGGTGACAAGGGCTCCGGAGGCGAAGGAGGTGAGCGCCATGGTGGCAAAGACGAAAAAATTGATGGCGGCCTGTGCGCGGTCTTTTTCCTCAGGTCTGTAGGCTTGGAGCGACAGCGTGGTGCTCCCGGTGAACAGGAAGTTCCAGCCCACGCCCAGCAGAAACAGGGCCACGAGGAACTGGTGCAGGTCCACCCCCGAGACGCAATGGCGATGCACAGGCCGTTGAGTGCCACCCCCACACCCATGATGGGCAGCACGCCAAAGCGCTTGATCAGGTGGCCGGTGAAAAAACCCGGGGCGAACATGCCGATCACATGCCACTCCAGCACCAGGGCCGCATCGCTGAATTCGAAGCCACACACCTGCATGGCCAGCGGCGTGGCCGCCATCAGCAGGTTCATCACCCCATACCCCAGCGCCGCGCCGATGGTGGAGACGATGAACACCGGTTGGCGGATGATGACCGACAACGGGCGCCCCGGGTCGTCGGAGGCCTTCTTTGGTGGCAGGGGCGGGAATTGCATGAAGACCATCACAGCCATCGAAATCAGCGCCACCAGCGCCAGTGCCAGGTAGGCGCCAGCAAACGGGACCTCCAGCAAGTTGCGGGTCTGGCTGGCGAGGTTGGGCCCGATCACCGCACCCAACAAGCCGCCAGCCAACACCAACGACACCGCCTTCTCCCGGAATGCGGGCGCCGCCAGTTCGGCCGCCGCAAAGCGGTAAAGCTGACCGTTGGCGCTGTAATAGCCGGCGATGACGGTGGCGGCCACCAGCAGCCAGAAATTTTTGTCGTGTGCCGCCCAGTAACACAGGAGGGCCGACAGCAGGGCCACCAGCAGGCCCAGCATGAACGAGCCCTTGCGCCCAAACGCCGTCTGCGAGCGCGCCACCAGCGGCGTGGACAAGGCGCCACCGACCACATAGCCCATCACCGGCAGCGTGGCCATCCAGCCCAGTGGCGCCAGCGACAGCCCCACCAGCCCGTTGATGGCGATGAACACCACGTTGTTGGTGAGGAAGAGGCCTTGCGCGGCGGCCAGCAGCCAGAGGTTCTTATTCATAAGGCGCTGTTTATACAGCCGGCCGGACCGATTGGGTGGTCACCCGCGCGATGGGCCTGCTCGGCACGGGGGAAACGGCAGTTGCTAGCCGCGCCGTCGCTGCACGGCCTTGGCCAGGCGTTCCAGCACCGGCACCGTGTCTTCGAACGCCAGACAGGCGTCGGTGATGCTTTGCCCATAGGTCAGCGCCTGGCCCGGCGTGACCGCCTGGTTGCCCGCCACCAGGTGGCTCTCCAGCATCACGCCGATGATGGCCTTCTCGCCCTGGGCCACCTGCTCTGCCAGGTCCTGCGCCACCGCCGGCTGGCGCTCGTACCGTTTGGCGCTGTTGGCGTGGCTGCAGTCCACCAGCACGGCGGGCGTCACGCCTGCGCCCTGCATCAGGGTCTTGGCCTGGGCGATGTGCGGGGCCTCGAAGTTGGGACCGACCCGGCTGCCACCGCGCAGCACCAGGTGACCGTGTTCATTGCCCGCGGTGGTCAGCACCGCAGGCGCCCCTTCATGGGTGAGTGAGGGAAAGCAATGGGGGTGTCGTGCAGAGAGGATGGCGTCCACCGCCACTTGCAGGTCGCCGTCGGTGCGGTTCTTGAAGCCCACCGGCATGGACAGGCCCGATGCCAGTTCCCGGTGGATCTGGCTTTCGACCGTGCGCGCACCGATGGCGCCCCAGCTGATGAGGTCGGCATAGTACTGCCCCAGGGTGGTGTCCAGGAACTCCGTCGCGATCGGCAGGCCGGCTTGCGTCACGTCCAGGAGCAACTGGCGGGCCAGCCGCAGGCCGCGGTTGATCTGGAAGCTGCCGTCGAGCCCCGGATCGTTGATCAGGCCCTTCCAGCCCACCACGGTGCGCGGCTTTTCGAAGTACACCCGCATGACCACCAGCAGGTCGGGCGCCAGCCGTTGCGCCACCGGGACCAGCCGCTGCGCGTATTCGAGTGCGGCTTTCGGGTCGTGCACCGAGCACGGGCCCACGATGGCCAGCAGGCGGTCGTCTCCCCCGGTGACCACGTTGGCCACCGACCGCCGCCAGCCGCCGATCTGCGCAGCGGCCGCGTCGTTCAAGGGCAGCTCGTCTTCAAGGATGGCCGGCGAGAGCAATGGACGGGTGCGGCGAATCCGGATGTCGGCTGTGTTGGGCATGTTTGTTTTGCGAACAGGTAGGGAGGCCAAATGAACGGGTGTCAAAGTGGGCGGGTGCCGTCAACCCAGCGCGCGGACCAAGGCGGCCAGTGCCGCTGTCTCCGCCCTGAGCACGCGCGTGCCCAGGCTGACGGGTTGCCAGCCAGCCGCGCGTGCGGCCTGGTCCTCCTGTGCGGAAAGGCCACCTTCGGGGCCGCTGAGGAAGGCAACCGCCTGATCGGCCGGCCACCGGTCGACCCAGTCGCCCAGGGGTTGGCTGCCTTCGGCGAGCGAAAGCACACACCGCAGCGGCGCTGTGGCGGAGGGCAGCCAGCTGGTCAGGTCCCGCACCGGATGCACGGTGGGTACGCGGTTGCCCCCACACTGTTCGCAGGCCGCCGCCGCGACCTGTTGCCAGTGGGCCTGTTTCTTGGCCGCGCGTTCACCCTGAAGCCTCAACACGCTGTGCGCCGTGTGCAAGGGCTGGATGCTGGCCACACCGAGCTCGGTGGCCTTCTCCACCAGCCAGTCCATGCGGTCGTTGGCGGGCATGCCCACCGCCAGGTGCACCGCACGGGCCGGTTCGCGTTCGACGGCGTGGTGGGCATCGATGCGCACGGCGACATCGGAGCGGCCCATGCGCACGATGGTGGCGCTGTGTTCGCCACCATCGCCGTTGAACAGAGTGATCGCATGGCCGGGTTGCAGGCGCAGCACCTGCACGTGGCGAGCGGCGGTGGCCGGCAGCTCGACCTCGGTGCCCGGCGTGAGCACCAGGGGGCAATGAAAGCGGGGCATGGGCACGCTGCGGTCAGACGCGGCCGAAGGCATAGCCCGAGGCGGCTTCGAATCCTTCGACCTGGTCGATGAGTTTCAGCAGCGGGCCCAGCTCGCGGTAGCGGTGCGCGGTGTTGCGGATGTAGTGGATGAAGCGCGGCGCATCGGCCAGGTACTTGGCCTTGCCGTCGCGCAGGGTCAGGCGCGCGAAAATGCCTGCGACCTTCAAATGGCGTTGCAGGCCCATCCACTCGACGGCCCGGTAGAAGGCGCCGAAGTCCGCATGCCAGTCTTCAAAGTCCATCAGACCCGCCTTGCGGGCCTTTTCCCAGTAGCGGATGGTGATCTCCAGCACGAAGTCCTCTTCCCAACTCAGGAAGGCGTCGCGCATCAGGCTGGCGATGTCGTAGGTGATGGGACCATACACCGCGTCCTGGAAATCCAGCACCCCCAGGCGCTGCGCGGGCGCGCCACCGACGCTGCCATCCTCGGGCGGGACCATGAGGTTGCGGGGCATGAAGTCTCGGTGCACATACACGCTGGGCGCGGCCAGGCAGCGTGTCACGATGCTGTCAAAGGCGCGGTCCAGCACTTCGGCGCCTTTGCCCGCCAGATTGGTTTCCTTGTGTCGACCAAGGTACCAGTCGGGGAAGAGCTGCAGCTCCCGACGCAGCAGCGGCTCGTCGTAGGCGGGCAGCACGCCAGGACGGGAGGCCAGTTGCCAGGCCAGCAACGCATCGGTGGCCTGCATGTAGCGCTCGAAGTTGGCCGCGGGCACATCGGCATTCATTTGCGACATCCAGGTGTGCTCCCCGAGGTCGGTGAGCAACATGAAGCCCTGCGGGGCGTCCCAGGCCAGGATGTCGGGCACCCGCAGGCCGGCCGCTTTCATCAGACCCGCCACGTCCACAAAAGCCTGGCAGTTCTCTTTCTCGGGCGGCGCATCCATCACGATGCGGGTGCCGCCGTCGGTGGTGTCCAGCCGAAGGTAGCGGCGAAAGCTGGCGTCGGCGGAGGCCGTGCGCAGGCTGCCGCTGACGAGACCCTGGGGGCCTGCCTGACTGGCCATCCATTGGTTGAACGCGGCTTCGCGTTGCGGATCGGGCCAGCTCACGGCGGTGTGGGGAATGGTCATAGGGATGGCGTTGCCGCCCGTTCGCGTGCAAACGCAGTGGGCGTAGGATAATCGCCTGCGATTCTACAAATCCACTGCGTCGGCGCGCCAGGCGGTCGTGCGCGGTTCCTGACCCTGCTGATATGCTGCAAGGGGTCGAATTCCCAGCCTTCAGAGACGGCCGTTTTGCCCTACACCGCCTTGATGAAACCTGCCAAATTCCCACTCAATGTCTCCCGGCGCCGCCTGTCCGGGGGCTTGAAGCGCTTGTCCAAACCCGCTCCGCTGCCCAAGCTCGCACACATGCCACATTGGCCCGGTCAGCCGACCCTGCGCCATTTGCCTCAGCCCACCCGCCTGTCCATCGCCGTCTACGGAGCGCTGGCGGCGTTGGCGTTGGGTGCGGTGACCTCCCAGTCAACCGCGTGGGCCCAGGCGTCCGCTGGCGAGAGCGAAGCCATGGGCTTGAAGCCCGACAGCGGTTTGCGCGAGAACCTGCCGCTCGAAGTGAACGACTCGCTGCCCACATTCGTGCGCAGCCAGCGCATGGAAAACAAGGGCAAGACCGCCAGCGAGTTCGAAGGCGAGGTTGAGGTGCGTCGGCACGACCTGGTGATCCGGGCGGACAAGGTGGAGTTCGATCAGCAGACCAGCGATCTGAAAGCCACAGGCAATGTGCTGATCAACCGCAATGGCGACCGCTTCACCGGCCCCGAACTGCAAATCAACACCGACACCTCCAAGGGTTATTTCGAGCAGCCCGAATACGAGTTGCTGGTGAACGGCGCCAAGGGCAATGCCTCGCGCGTGGACTTCATCGACCGCGACAACATGGTGGTTGAAGATGGTGTTTATTCCACCTGCGAGCGGGTGCCGGGCAGCAAGTGGATGCCCGACTGGATCCTGCGCGCCTCCAGCATCGAGCTCGATACCGCTGAAGACGTGGGCACGGCCAAAGGCGGGGTGCTGGAGTTCAAGGGCGTGCCGATTCTCGGAGCGCCCTACCTGACCTTCCCCCTGTCGGACAAACGCAAGTCCGGGGTCCTGCCGCCCACGATCAACCTCGACAGCACCAGTGGTTTCGAGGTGTCGGTGCCCTATTACCTCAATCTCGCGCCCAATTTCGACGCCACGCTGGTGCCCACCGTGATGAGCAAGCGCGGCATCGACCTGGGTGCGGAGGTGCGCTACCTGGAACCCACTTACACCGGCACCTTCAAGGGCGCATTCATGCCCTCGGACCGGTTGCGCGACCAGGACCGCTGGGCCTATTCCCTGCAACACCGCCAGTACCTGACCGGTCCCATCGGGGGCGGCAGCGGGCTGGGTCTGTCGATGCACCTCAACCGCGTCAGCGATGACAATTACTGGCGCGATTTCCCCGCTCGTTGACCTCGCTGACCTCGCGCCTGTTGCCCAACGACGTGAACCTGGGTTGGACGCGCGGGCCCTGGTCCATGGGCATCGGCGCCTACAAGTGGCAAGCCTTGCAGGATCCCGACGCGCCGTTCACGCCCCCCTACGATCGCCTGCCCTCGTTGGGTGTGAACTACGAGCAGACCGATATGAACCTGCTGGGCTCGCCTGGTTGGGATATGACGGTGCAGACCAATTTCACCCGCTTTCAGCGCTCTGTGCTGGTGTCGGGCACCGACCTCAAGGTGGGTGGCGACCGTTCGTTGGCCGTGGCCAACCTGACCCGTCGCTGGCAAGCGCCCGGTTGGTATGTGCAGCCCGCTGCGCAATTGCACATGGCCCAGTACCAGACCACAGGCGTCAATGGGCAGCAAGACACGTCGGCCTCCCGCGTGGTGCCCACGCTCAGCGTGGACAGTGGCCTGGTGTTTGAACGCCCAGCGCAGTTTTTCGGTCGTGACTATGTCCAGACCCTTGAGCCGCGTGCCTTTTTCACCTGGACGCCTTTCCGTGACCAGTCGGCCCTGCCCAATTACGACTCCGGTTCGCGTGATTTCAACCTCGCCACCATGTTCTCGACCAACGCCTTCAACGGCAATGACCGCATGGCCGACATGCGGGCAGTGACCGTGGGCCTGAACTCGCGCTTGCTGGATCCGGGCACCGGGTCCGAGGTGGTGCGCCTTGGATTGGCCCAGCGCTATCTGCTGGCCGACCAGAACGTCACCTTGCCTGGGGGTGCACCGGTCACGGAGCGCGCCAGCGACATGCTGTTGGCCGCGCGCGTGCAATGGGATCCGCTTTGGTCCTTTGACTCCACGGTCCAGTACAACCCCAAGAGCAAAAAGAGCGCGCGCACCACCGTGGGTGGGCGCTACACGCCAGGTCCGTACCGGGTTTTCAGTGCTGCGTACCGCATCCAGCGCGGTGTGAGCGAGCAACTGGACCTGGGTTGGCAATGGCCGCTGTCGGCGCTGTGGGGTGGTGCAACCGAACCCCAGCGCGGGCGCGCCCTGGGGCCCAACCAGTGGTATTCGGTGGGCCGCATCAACTACAGCCTGCCCGACCGCAAGATCCTCGATCTGGTGGCCGGATTCGAGTACGACGCCGGTTGCTGGCTGGGTCGTGTGGTGCTTGAGCGTCTGCAGACCAGCACCACCAAGGCCAACCAGCGCCTGTTGTTGCAGCTCGAGTTTGATGGACTCTCGCGCCTGGGGGCCAGCTCGCTGCAAAGCCTGCAGGCCAACATTCCCCGCTACCGCTACCTGCGCGAGGAAGTCAGCCCGCCAAGCCGCTTTCCTCAGTACGACTGATATCCCGATCCCATGACTCCTGCTCCAAGCAAACTAATCTGGCCAGCGCTGGCCCTGGGCTGGGCCTTGAGCCTGCCGCTGGCTGCCCAGCCCCTGCGTCTGAGCAACTCGCTGGATGCGGCGCCCGCACCTTCGCAAGTCGACGGCCGCACGGTCGACTACATCGTGGCCCTGGTCAACTCCGAACCGGTGACCAACAACGAAGTGCGCCAGCGCTTGCAGCGCATCGAGCAGCAAATGGCGCAGCAAGGCGCGCCGATTCCGCCGCGCGACGAGCTGGTGCCTCAGGTGCTGGAGTTGTTGGTGTCCGAGCGGGCGCAGCTTCAGGAGGCGACCGATCTGGGGCTGACCATCGACGAAGCCACTTTGGGTCAGGCCGAGCAGGTGCTGGCAGCGCAGAACCAGATGGGGCTGGAGGCTTTTCGCCAGCGCATTGTTGCCGAAGGCATGGATCTCAACCGTTTTCGCAATGAGTTGCGCAATCAGTTGCTGCTGCGCAAGGTCCGGGAGCGTGAGACCGAGCGGGTTCGCGTGAGCAACGCCGAGATTGACCGTGAGATTGCCGAGCTCAAGGCCCGCAATCCGGCCAGTGCTGAAAGCCTGCTGCGCCATGTGTTGATCAAGGTGCCGGAATCCGCCAGCGAAGAAACAGTGCGTGCGCTGCAGGCCAAGGCCCAGTCGGTGGTGGACCGCGCGAAAGCAGGGGAGGATTTCGCTGCCTTGGCGCGCGAGCTCTCCGAGGCGCCGGAAGGTGCGCGCGGCGGCTCGTTTGGTTGGCGCTCGGCAAGTCAGTTGCCGACCCTCTTCGTCCAGGCCACCGCCGCTCTGCCGGTCGGGGGCGTGTCAGCGCCGTTTCGAAGTCCGGCCGGATGGCATGTTCTCAAGGTCGATGAGCGTCGGCACGGTGTTCCGCCCGAGCTGATGCTGACCAAGAGCCGCGCCAGCCATATTCTGCTGCGGGTTTCGCCTCAGCTCAGCCAGGAGGCAGCATTGGCGCGCCTGGCGCAAATGCGGGAACAGATCGTCAAAGGCGAGGCAACCTTCGAGGCGCTGGCGCGCCAGTTCAGCCAGGATGGCTCTGCAAGCCAAGGGGGTGACCTGGGCTGGGTCGCGCCGGGACAGTTCGTGCCCGAGTTTGAAGAGGTCATGGACCGGTTGCAGCCCGGAGAGCTGTCGCAGCCGATGATGTCGCGATTTGGGGCCCATCTCATTCGCCTTGACGCGCGCGAGCAGGTGGCCATGACGCCCGAGCAGCAGCGTGAGGCGGTGCGCAATGTGCTGCGCGAGAAGAAATCGGCCGAGGTGCTGCAGACCTGGGCACAGGATGTGCGCGCACGGGCTTACGTCGAGTTTCGCGACCCACCCCGCCCGTGAGAGCTTGGTTTGGTGGCCAGGCGGAGCAAGCATGAAACACATTGCCCGCAAGCGGTTTGGCCAGCACTTCCTGAGTGACGAGGCCATTATCGATGCCATTGTGCGTGAGATCGCGCCGCAAAAGGGCGACGCCATGGTGGAGATCGGGCCTGGTCTGGCGGCGTTGACGCGCCCGCTGGTCGAGCGCCTTGACCGGCTCGCGGTGATCGAGCTGGATCGCGATCTGGCGGCCCGATTGCGTGGGATGCCCGCCCTGGACGTGATCGAGTCCGACGTATTGAAGGTGGATTTCACCGCGCTGGCTGCCCGCCTGGGTTCGGCCAAGATGCGCGTCGTGGGCAACCTGCCCTACAACATCTCCACGCCCATTCTCTTTCACCTGCTGGAGCATGTGGCGGTGGTGAAAGACCAGCACTTCATGCTGCAAAAGGAAGTGATTGATCGCATGGTGGCCCGTCCGGCCACCAGCGACTACAGCCGTTTGACCGTGATGCTGCAATGGCGGTACGCGATGGAGAACGTGCTGTTCGTGCCACCCGACAGCTTTGATCCCCCGCCGCGGGTGGACAGCGCCATCGTTCGCATGCTGCCCTTGGACGATGCCCCTGCCCTGGACTTGCCGCGTTATGCGCAGATGGTGCAGGTGGCCTTCAGCCAGCGTCGAAAGATCCTGCGCAACACCCTGGGTCGCTGGCTTGATGAGCAGGGTTTTGCTGGCGAGTTCGATTTGCAGCGTCGGGCAGAAGAAGTGCCGGTCAGCGAATACGTGGCGCTCATTCTGGCCTGCTGACCGTGGTTTGCTGTCGGCTTGCCGTTGCTGGTGGTCCTATGCTGCACCAGTTGCGCCATGTCCGGCCAGACGCAAAGAAAAAGCGCTGCGCAGCGGATCTCCTGAGCTGCGCTTTTCGAGTTTGGGTGGAGCAACTGAAAGTCGCACAGCGCCCTTGAGTTCAGGGCGCCCAGGCGCCATTCATGGGAGCAAAAGACGGGACCGAACAAGACTGACCGAAGCGGGTTCTGCCCATTCAAGCAGGGACAAGCCAGCGGTGTGGCGCCCGTGTGATTCGATCGCGAGGTCTGTCAAGAAAGGCTGAAGCTGGACGCGAGGGGCCTTTCCCTGGGACCTCGCTCAAGAAAACCGCGCGGCCCTAGGCGGGCCAGCCAGTCAAGCGGCGCTCAGCCAGTAGCCTGCGTTGAACGGGCTGCTCATGCGCAAGGCCATGGGACTGACGTCCAGAATCTTGTCGGTCGGCATGGGCTCTTCGCTGTCCACTTCGATCGGCGACTCGCCTTTGGGCGTGCGCGCCACCGAGAAGGAATAGAAGCAGCGGAACGGAATCTTGCGGTCGTGCCAGTAGTCGGCCGTGTCACGGAAGATGTCGAGCAACTGCTCACGGGCTTCCTTGTCGAACTTGGCATGGGCTGGAATATGCTCCAGGACGACGATGAAGCCGGTCTGGGGGCCTGACTTGTGGACCAGATCGGTCATGCAGTCGTAGAGTGCGTCGAAGTTCTTGCCGAAGTGGGGTGGCAAGGTGTATTGCGCAGCAATCAACTCCAACACGTCCTGCTTGCTCTGGGCCTTGGCCAGATTGGCATACAGGAAATGGTGACCCAGCTGCTCGGCCGCGGCCTGCAGGTCTTTCACGCCATGGGCGCGAATCGACTGAACGATATTGGGTTTTACGTTACGAAGTGGCGTGTCCATCTCCGCGTCTCTTTCTACAGTCAAAGTTAAGAATCAAAACACTCATTGCCCCGATGGCTCACTCCACAATCAGCCTGAAGCTGCTGTAGTGGTCCTCGGTATAAAAACACGCATCAGGCCGCTGGGGCTGCTGGCCGCCACATACAATGCGGCGCGCTCCACGATGACTCAGGCCCGGTGTGGGTACCGTGTATTCACGGTAATAGCCCCGCTTCTGGCGAGGCAGCAATCGCTCCCTGTTGCCAAACACCGTGCCGTCTTTCTCGAACCGGAAAGGCCCACCTTGTCGAATCCGGTACAAGACTTCCTGGCCCTGAACAGGCAAACCGGTGGCTGCCACCGAGGCAACCGCCGACCCTGGCAACACAGGCTCGGGCGGTGCTTTGGCATGCACCACAAAGGTGCTTGCAGCGACCAAAACCGATGCGGCCAGCACCACAATGCCGCGACCCGCACCCATTCCCTTGGTTGTCCGGATCCATTTCAGACCCATGAAAGTCCCAGTTCTGATGCAGTCAACCCGCCTCAAGAGGTCAAACAAAAGTAATCTTTGTTGTCCTCGATCGGGGCGGGTTAACCCTGTGAATCAAGGCTGCTAGTGTGCACCATGCGTTTTAAAAAAGCAAGCAATTGCTGATTTATTAGGCAATGTTGCAGCGCCAAAACTTTGTAATAAGTTAGCGCTTGCTTTTTCTAGAGTCCCTCTTCCTGCACGTTTGCTTCGGCCACCGTGAGTGCTGTCATATTCACGATGCGGCGCACCGTGGCGCTGGCCGTGAGAATGTGCAAAGGTTTGGCGGCGCCGAGCAACACGGGCCCGATCGCGATATTGCCGCCGGCAGCGGTCTTGAGCAGGTTGTAGGCAATGTTGGCTGCATCGATGTTGGGCAGCACCAGCAGGTTGGCATCGCCTTCCAGCGCCGATTCGGGCAGCAGATTGCGGCGGGCATCCGCGTCCAGCGCCACATCGCCGTGCATCTCCCCATCCACGGCCAGCCAGGGTGCCTGAGCTTGCAGCAGTTCCAGCGTGCGTCGCATTTTCACGGCGCTGGGCTGGTTGGAGGAACCGAAATTGGAGTGGGAGAGCAGAGCGACCTTGGGTTGCAGGCCGAAGCGCACCATCTCTTCGGCCGCCATGACGGTGATTTCACAGAGTTCTTCCGCGGTGGGGTCGTAGTTCACATGGGTGTCGACCAGGAAGACCTGTCGGCCGGGCAGCATCAACCCGTTCATGCAGGCGTAGACACGCACGTCCTGAGCGGTGCGCGCGCAGCCACCCACGCGTTTGCCGATGACCTGATCGATGTACTCGAGGTGGTTGTGGGTGCCACCCCAGGTGCCGCAGATCATGCCGTCGACCTCGCCTTTGTGCAGCAGCATGGCGCCGATCAGGGTGAGGCGCCGCCGCATCTCGATCTTGGCGAGTTGCACCGTGACGCCCTTGCGTTGGGTCATGCGGTGGTAGGTCTGCCAGAAATCGCGGTAACGGTGGTCTTGTTCAACATTGACGACGTCGTAGTCCAACCCTTCTTTGAGGCGCAGGCCGAATTTCTCGATGCGCTGCGCGATGATGGCTGGCCGCCCAATGAGGGTGGGGCGGGCCAGGCCTTCGTCCACCACCACCTGGCAGGCGCGCAGCACGCGCTCTTCTTCGCCCTCCGCGTAGGCGACCCGCTTCTTCGCGGCGACTTTGGCGGCCGCGTAGATGGGTTTCATGATGGTGCCGGAGGCGAAGACGAAGCTTTGCAGGCGCTGTCTGTAGGCCTCCATGTCTGCAATGGGGCGCATGGCCACACCGCTGTCGGCCGCAGCTTGCGCCACCGCAGGCGCAATCTTCATCATCAGGCGGGGGTCGAACGGCTTGGGGATGAGGTATTCGGGGCCGAAGGCCAGTTTTTCGCCAGCGTAGGCCGCTGCCACAACTTCGCTTTGCTCGGCCTGGGCCAGTTCGGCAATGGCGTGCACCGCGGCGATTTCCATTTCATCGGTGATGGTGGAGGCGCCGGCGTCAAGGGCGCCGCGGAAGATGTAGGGGAAGCACAGGACGTTGTTCACCTGGTTCGGGTAGTCGCTGCGCCCGGTGGCCATGATGATGTCGTCGCGCACGGCGTGCGCCTGCTCGGGCACGATTTCCGGATTGGGGTTGGCCAGGGCGAAGATGACCGGGCGTGGGGCCATGCTGGCCACCATCTCGGGCTTGAGCACGCCCCCGGCGGACAGGCCGAGGAAGACGTCTGCGCCGACAATCACTTCGGCCAGCGTGCGCGCGTCGGTCTTCTGTGCGTACTGGATCTTGTCTTCGTCCATCAGCTCGGTGCGGCCTTCGTAAACCACGCCGGCAAGGTCGGTGACGAAAACATTCTCGCGTTTGAGGCCGACCTTGAGCAGCAGGTTCAGGCAGGCCAGCGCAGCCGCGCCTGCACCTGACGCCACCAGCTTGACCTGGGCGATGTCTTTGCCCGCCACCTTCAGGCCGTTGACCATGGCGGCGGCCACCGTGATGGCGGTGCCATGCTGGTCGTCGTGGAACACCGGGATCTTCATCCGCTTGCGCAGTTCGCGCTCCACATAGAAGCAATCGGGTGCCTTGATGTCTTCCAGGTTGACCGCGCCAAAGGTGGGCTCCAGCGACGCAATGATGTCGACCAGCTTGGCCGGGTCCTTTTCATTGATTTCAATGTCGAACACGTCGACACCGGCGAATTTCTTGAAGAGGACGCCTTTGCCTTCCATGACGGGTTTGGCGGCGAGCGGGCCGATGTCACCCAGGCCCAGCACGGCGGTGCCGTTGGTGATCACGGCCACCAGATTGCCTCGGCTGGTGTAGCGGTAGGCGTTGGCAGGGTCGGCCACGATTTCTTCGCAGGGTGCGGCCACGCCCGGGGAGTAGGCCAGGGCCAGATCGCGCTGGTTGGTCAGTTGCTTGGTGGCGGCGATTGCCACTTTGCCGGGTGTGGGGAACTCGTGGTATTCGAGAGCTGCCCGCTTGAGTTCAGCGCGCTTGTTGTCTTGGTTGGCGTCGTTGCTCATGGCCGTCGTCTCCGGATCTTCTTGCATTGTGAAAATGGATTGCGCATTCTAAGGTGCGCACCCCCGGGTGGCTACCTGTGTCCGACAACAGGTGGTGCCGCCGGTGGGGGCATTTTTCGCATGAACAGGACGAAATGACCAGCGCCGTGAGGGGCCTGGTGGGTGGGCCTGGCAGGCCGGGCGGTCAGATGGCGGGAGCGGTTTGGCGCAACTGGGCGCGAAGGGCGTCAATCTTCAAGTGGGCGACCGCCTGACCGGGGCGGCATTCGGACCAGATATCCCGGGCGCAGGATTCACACTGCCCGCATTGGGTGGCGACACCGAACTCGAGCTGGATGTCGTCGAAGCTGCAGCCCAACCCCGCCGCTTTGGCGATGGTGTGGTCACTGACGCGGTGGCAAACGCAAACGATCATGGCGAAGAACCGATGGGATGTTGTTGCGCATGATAATGGTTCGCATTAAGTTTGTCGAGAAACCTTGCGGCCGACAGGGTGGGCATGCGTTGGCGGGGCGCCTGCCCTGACAACGCCTGTCCGGTCTGCGGGGAACTTCCCCACCCTTCAGCTGGGCTCGCCCATCTGGCTTTGCAGGTAGTTGGGCAGGCCCACCTTTTCGATCAGCTCCAGCTGTGTCTCCAGGAAGTCGACGTGTTCTTCGGTGTCGTCGAGGATCTTCATGAGCAGGTCGCGCGAAACAAAATCACGCACGGCTTCGCAGTGGGCCACACCCTCCTTGATCGTGGCCTGGGCACCCAACTCAAGGGCCAGATCGCTTTGCAGGATCTCGGGCACGTTTTCGCCGATGTTGAGCTTGCCAAGGTCCTGCAGGTTGGGTAGGCCGTCGAGCATGAAGATGCGGTCCATGAGCCAGTCGGCGTGTTTCATCTCGCCGATGGATTCCTCGTATTCCTTCTTCGCCAGCTTGTCCAGACCCCAGTGTTTGAGCATGCGGTAGTGCACGAAATACTGGTTGATCGCGGTCAACTCGTTCTTGAGCTGGGCTTGCAAATGCCTGATGGCTTGGGGATCGCCTTTCATGGGGGCCTTTCTGTTTGGGTTGCGGTTGCCCCATTCTCGCTTCAACCCGCTTCCTGATGGTTCAGGTCACCTTTCGATACTTGATAAATACGAATCATTCTCATATATTGCCGACAATGCCTCGGCACTTTCCCTGCCAGGGCCCTTGCTTTCTTCAACCGCCAAGCGTCGCCTGATGCCCACAACGAGGACCTTGCCATGACCCTTCAGCCCCGTTCGTTCGTCCCACTGCCACCAGAGGAACTGGCCGCGGAGCACAGGGCGCTGGTGCGTCAGCTGGGTGGGCTGCAAAGCCGTTGCAGCGCCCTCTTGAGCGCGTCCACCGCGCAGGTAACGGCTTTGCAGGCCGACAACCTGCGCCTGCGCGCGGAGCTGGTGATCTGTCGCACCAGCGTCTGCTGGGGCATGGCGGCGGCGGTGGTGCGGCGTCCCCGCATCATGGCCGTTGAACCCGGCGACGTGGACCTCCGCGACCCCGGGGCGCCGGAGGCGCAGGCGGTGATATGCCAAACCGGCTGCGTGGGCCACGCGCACCCGTGGCTCGCGCCCGACGGTCAGTGTCGCCGCAGCGGCGACGCGTGCGAGCGCATCGGCATTGCCGATTCCAAGGGCTGAGGCGTCAAGCCTCAGCCGGGCAACGCGATCCAGTGGTTGTCGATCTGAAGGTCAGCGAGACCGGCCACCGACGCCTGCGCCAACACCGTGGTCGGTGGGATCGCACCACCGCCGTGCATCAACCCCGCTGCCCCCCGGTTGCTGGCCAACCACCAGGGACCGCGTCCGCCAGGGTTGGCGAGGGCGCAGGCTTCGGTGTGTTCGATGCCGTCTTGCCAGCGGCCCTGCGCCGTGAACAACGCCAAGCGGTTGGCGCGGGGGCAGCTGACCGCAAATCCGCCACCTGGCAACGCGCAGATGTCGCCGCCATATCCAGCCATCGGCGGTTGGTCCTCGGCCATGCGCAGGCGGGCGCCGTCCCACACCGCCAGCACGGGCGCCGTCTGCCGAGCCACTGGATCGGGGTGCTCTGCCTGCAGGGCGATGCCCAGCGTGCGGGAGACCGGATCCCAGGCAAGGTGACGAATGCTCAGGAAGGCGTCGGGAAGCCGCCATTGCCCGAGCAATGCCCCGGACCGCGGGTGCAGCGCCACAAGGGACGCGTCCATCCGGTCCAGGGCGCGTTTGCTGCGCCCCGTTTCGGGCAGCGTAGGTACGCCGCCGTTGGCCACGACCAGAGAACCCTCGGGACAATCGGCGAGTGCGCGCGGGAGCGTGAGCAGCTGGTGGGGGTCTGCCCCATGGCTGGCCCACTCTGTGGTCTTAACCAAGGACCGTGCGTCGCGCACGCCCACCCGGCCTTGGGCCGTCTCCAGATCGGTTTCGGTGGTCCAGAGCGTCTGGCCATCGCGGCTGGCGATCACATGGCCGTTGAAGCGGCGGTCGCCCTCCATCCAGTGCCACTGCGCCTGGCCGGACGCTGGGTGCCAGCGCAGCAGCCAGTCGCCGGGGCGCCGCGCCACGGCCAGTACCGATCCACCCGCCTCGGCCCACAGCCCGTGTGCGCGCGTGGGCACCAGCAACGAGCGTTTCACCGACCACGAGGCATCGCCAGCCGACAACAAGCCAATGTGCTGTTCATCTTGCTGCTGCCATGCGGCGAACAAGGTCGTGCTTTTCGCTGCACCAGCCCAGGTTGGCATGGCGGCAGCCAGGCTTGCAGACAACAACAGCTGTCGGCGTGAAATGCCATCTTCCGAAAATTCCGCGGAACCGGCTTTGTCGGGCTGCAGGCCGTGTTCCCTTGCAAGCCTGGCGCCGCCAAATGCGAAGCGGGGGTCAATCACCGTCGGCGTCCGAGAAACCCAGGGGCACATCCAGCGCCGCCGCAACCTCGCCCTGGTAGAGCACCGTGATGCCCTTGAGCGTCTTGGACAAGGCCATCAGGCTAGGGTCGTCGGCCTGGGTGGGCAACTGGGCGAAAGCCGTGTCCGCCGCGGCCAGCGCCCGTTCCCACCGCTGGGCAAGCGCGATGTGGCCTTTGCCGAGCAACAGGGCTTCAATGGGAATCAGACCATCGCCGGCACGGGGCGGTTGATCGCGCATTGCGGGGGTGATGCCAGCTTGCGCCCGCAACGCGGCCCATTGGCCGCGCCACTCCGCCAGGTTGTCGGCCATCAGCTGGCGGGCAAACTCCGGCTTGCGGCCATCGCCCGCGGTGCGGGCCTTTTGCAGCGGTTGCTCAATGTGCATCCAGCGCAGCCGCTCCAGCCCACCCAGCCACTGGTTGATCCATTCCCCGAACGCAGCCCGGGCCTGTGTTTCGTCCTGGGTCCAGTCGCGCACGGCCAGGACATCAAAGGCCGCGCGCAGGGCGCTGGCTTCCTCGGCAATGCCTTGTGCGACCAGCACCAGATACGGGCAATGTGCCGGGGTCGGTGCCGATCTCAGCAAGTGGTCCACGGCGCCAAACCCCTTGGCGGGGGTGCCCACGCGCGCCATGTCGGCCAACGATTGCGGTGCCTGGCGAAGGGCTTTGTCGAGCAAGGTTTCGCGCGTGGGCCAGAAATCGATCAGGCGCTGCGAGCGGCGTTCGATGACCGGGCCGAGCGCGGGGGTCGACAGCGCGTCCCAGGCCAGCAGCGCGCGCCGCCAGGCCGCGGCCAGGGCGTCGACCTGACCGGGGGCCTGGCAATGTTGTTGGGTCGCCGTCAACAGGTCTTGCGCGGCAGTCTCGAAAGCGTGTGCGCGAGGGGGCATGTGATGGCCGTAGAGGCCCTGCAGGGCCTGCTCGCCGCTGTAAAACGGAAACGCCACCTGCGCGTGCGCCAGCGGCCAACTGGCGGGCAACGCTGCGCCGACCAGCAGGCCCGCCACGAATCGGCGTCGCAACGGGGATTGGGCTGTCTGTTTCATCACAGCGACTCCACAAACTTCACCAGCGCATCCCGTTCTTGCTGCGTGAATTTCAACACCTGGTCACGGGAAGCGCGGGCTTCGCCGTCGTGCCACAGCACGGCTTCCAGCACACCGCGGGCGCGGCCGTCGTGCAGCAGCCGCTGGTGGCCGTTGACGTCTTTGAACAGGCCGATGCCCCACAGCGGTGGCGTCTTCCACTGCTGCCCGTTGGCCAGGAAGTCGGGTCGGCCGTCGGCCAATCCAGGCCCCATGTCATGCAGCAGGAGGTCGGTGTACGGCCAGATGCGTTGGCCGCTGATGTGCCGGCTGGTCAGGCGCGGGAAAGGTGGCTCTGCGGTGGTGTAACTGGGGCGGTGGCAGGTGGCGCACTGGGCTTGCTGGAACAACACCTGACCTTGCAACACCTGTGCATCCTTGGCCTGGCGGCGCGCCGGGGGCCAGGCTGGCGGTGTAGAAGATGACCTGGTCGAGGGTCGCGTCGTCGATCTCGGGCTCCTGGGCGGTGGCTTTGCTCGCGGGCATCAGACCGTCACGCCCGGTGCGCTTGCCCCGCCGTGTGGCGCGGCCAGACAGTCCTTCTGGGCCTCGGTGCAGGCTTCGCGCCAGAACACACTGCTGGTGATGCCCATGTCGCCCTTGAAGGCCCCGGCGCTTTGGTGGGCCACGGAGCCGGTGTTGGCCTTCCAGCCGAACCGCCCGACCACTTCCTTTTGGGCAAAGGCGTCCCAGACCCGGTTGGCCATGCCCTTGATGGGCCCAGGCGCGGCGGCCTGCTCGCTTGCGTTGGCCAGGATCTCGCTTTCCGGGATGGCTTCGAGCAGGCCCATGCCAATCACCTGCGGAGCGATGCGCGGGCTCATCATCGTGTCTTTGGCCATCGGGCCGTAGCCCAGCTCGGCCAGGTGGTAGGTGGGCTTGAGCAGGGTGTAGGGCGTACCGTCGGCGAAACGGCCGCGCAAGGGGTGCTGCGGATCTCCACCTGTCCCTCGGGCCGAACACCTTGAATGCCAGCGTTGTCGAACTGGTCGCCGTAGGTGGGTTCGGGCCGAACCCCGGCGTGCGGGTCGATGGGCCCGGGAATGGACAGGCGCATCAGCAGAGCGACGGTTTTCGCGGTCTGGGCTCAGGGTGTTGGCCCAATCGGGCGGTGCGCCGCGCCCGTCCATGGAATGGCAGCCCGCACAGGAGCGGGCAATGAAGTGGGGCCGAGCCCGTCGCGCGCGGTGGTGGAGGCTGGTGCTTCCACCCAGTTGCGCTTGAAGAAGGAGTTGCCGATGACGAAACGCGTGCGCTCGGCATCGTCCAGATTCGCCAGCGGGAACGAAAACGCGTTGCGCCCGGTGGCAAACACCGTGCCCTGCCCGGCGGTGCGCTCGCCTTGGGGATCGGGGTCGCTGTCGGCGGTCGCCCGTGTGTGGACAGCGAGCGCGGCCAGGGCAAGTGTGGCGGCCCCCGTGGCTAGCGCCAGGCGCGTGGCTGAGGAGTGAATCGGCATGGTGAGGTCTGGCGGGCAGTGCCGCCCGGGTGGTGGGAGAAAGCGCCCCAGGGGCGCTGTGAGCTTGATCAGGGTTCGACCAGGGTCAGGCGGGTGATGCCCACGGCGTTGGCCGAGTGCACCAGCAGCTTGGACTGTTCGACCAGGCTGGCGACCGTGCCCTCAATGGCGGGGCGACCGGCGGAGCCAGCCACGATGGCGCGGTCGAAGGGCGCAGGAATGGACTCCGCGCCTTTCACCGAAGTGGCGATCTGTGCCGTGGTTTTCTCGGCCAGGGCCGCGTCTTGGGCGGCCACGAGGTCGCGCAGGCTGGGGCCGCTGAGGGTGTGGCCGTCTCGCTGCTTGTATTGCCCCAGCCAGACGTTCTGTATGCCGAGGGCGTTGCTCACCACGTCGCGGTGGGTGTTGTCGGAGAAGCAGGAGTGTTCGTCTTCCTGATCCTGCGAGTTGAGCGCCACCTCCATGCGTTCGCCAGAGAGTTCGCCGCGCGAGAGGGAACCCAGGCCGACGATGATCTTGCGCACCGATTCCTTGCCGCCCTTTTCAAACTGCGCGCGGTAGTTCTTGGCCTGCGGCTTCCAGGCTTTGACGAGGGCGGCGAGGTCGTCCACCAGCAGTTGGGTGGCCACGGTCAGGTATTTCGCGCGGCGCTCGGCGTTCTTGCCTTTGCCTGCCACGTAGTCTTCAAAGGAGCGGTTGCCGGGACCGGTCTCGCTGAGGTCCTGGCCCCAGAGCAGAAATTCAATGGCGTGCCATCCTGCGCTGATGTTCTCCTCACCGCCGCGCTCGTTGGCTTTGATCAGCGCGGCTTTGGTGATCTTGACCTTGGGGTCGTTCACCATGCCGGCATCCGGTTTGCCCTCGACGTAGTCCACATAGGCTTCGTCCAGTGGCCAGGCGTTGATCTGGCCTTCCGGGCCGTTCTCGTCGTCGATGGGGCCGCCATAGAAGCGGAAGGCTTCGGTCTGGCCATAGAACTCGCGGGCGTTGAGCCAGGCCTTGCGGGCCTTGTCCAGGCCTTCGGCCGAGGGCGCCTTGGTGAACTCGGCGATTGCGGCCTGCATCTCCTGGGCGGCGGCCAGGGTGTCGCTGTAGTTGGCGTAGACCAGCGCAGCATAGTGGCGCGCAACGCTTTGGGGATTGACCGCGGCGGTGGTAGCGGCGGTCGTGGTCGCCTGGGCATGAGCGACCAGGGGTGTGGTGGTCAGGGTGGCCAGGGCCAGTGCGGCGGCGGCGACGGCGTGCAACTTCATGTGAGGGAGCTCCAGTGAATAAGTGGGGTGAACTGTATATGAATGCGAACGATTCTAATTTAGATGTCAGCGAAAGTAAATGAGAATCGTTCTTGTTGTGTGGGCCGTTGGTCCTGATCCACAGGCGCGGTGCCGGTGGACGTGGGGACGCGCCACCTCAGCGGCCTGGACCGCGAGTGGGTCCGGTCAGTGACCACAGGGCCAGCCACCTCGGGCGATGACCGAGCGTCAAGGCCACAACCAGGGCCGCCGCAGTCATCAACATGACCCACACGAGCACCGCCATCGACGGGCGGTCGGCGACCAGGCAGACCCACAGGCTCAGCATCAGTGCCGAAGCGCCCAGCCCCCGCAGGGTGAGCGGTGTTGTGCGGCGCCGTGGCCGTCGCCCTTGGACCACCTGCGCCCAGTGCACCTCCATGGCCAGCGCCAGCCAGGCCATGCCGCTGACACTGAGCACCGCTGCCAGACCCAGCCAGAGCGCATCAGACATGGGCCACCTCCGCAGACGCATGGGTTCCTGTTTCACGCGAGGACGACCGTTTGGTCCGCGCGCGGGCGGCCTGGTGGGCCCGCCGAGTCAGCAGGCGGGCCGCCCAGGCCGCGGTGGCTGCGGTGGCCAACAGGCTCAGGTCGACGCCGGCGATGGCCCAGTCAGGGCGGCTGAAGACGGTATGGATCAGGTGATCGCCGGTGGTGAGGGCGTTGAGTGCGATCGCCATCAGAGCCAGCGCCGCGATGACCCAGCATTGCTCGCGCCAGGCCGGGTTGAGGCGCGCCAGCGCGCCCGCCGGGTTGCGCACCCAGGCGTGCACCATGCTCAGGGCCCACAGCCCGAAGAAACCGGCGATCTCCCAATCGCCTTTGCCCGTCAAGTCCTCAGGCAGGAGGCGGTTGATGGCCAGCATGCCCACGGTGGCCATCACCATGCCGGTGACGGTGGTGACCGCCAGGGCATCCACCACGCGGCTGCCGTGGTTCGCGGTCCGGGCGTGCTGCTGTTTGCGCTTTTCCACGAAGAAGATGAACCCGGTGGCGATGCAGACACAACCCAGCAGACCGCCGAGCACATAGAGCCAGCGCAGCAGCCAGTGTTCGAAATGTTGCAGGTGCAGGCCGGTGAGGAATTCGTTGATCTCGGAGACGGCGTTGCGAGACGGGTCTTCGCGCAGCAGCTCACCGGTGCTGCCCTTGAAATGTATGCCCTCGCCCACCAGCGCCACGCGGTCACTGCCCGCCCGGTAGATGCTGACATAGCTGTTGGCGTCGCCCACGTGGTGAACCATCAGAAATCCGACCTCCCCGGCCATGTCGCGCGCGGCCCAACGCTGCTTGGCCTGGGCGACCATCGCGTCCACCGATGCCAGTGGCGCCAGGATGCCGGCGGGCTGGTGTGGCAGGCCGGTTTCCCGGGCCTCTACCGCTTCGTGGCGCTCATGCAGCTCTTTGAGTTGAAACTGTGAGACCGGGAAGAAGTAAAAGGCCGCGAAGATCACCAACCCTGTGAAGGCAAAAAAGAAATGAAAGGGCAGCGCTACCACGCCCGTGAGGTTGTGCAGGTCGAGCGCGCTGCGCTGGGTGTGTTTTCTGGGCCGGAAGGTGAAGAACTCACGAAACACCTTGCGGTGGATGACGACGCCGCTCACCAGCGCGGCGAGCATCACCATGGCCGCCAGGCCCACCACGAAGATGCCCAGGTTCTTCCATTGCCAGTTCAGGCTGTAGTGCATCGGGTAGAACCACTCGCTGCCAATCTTGAGCTGGTCGGCGCGCGCGGTTTGCCCACTGCGTGGATCGATGGTGGTTTCACCGTGGATGTGGTTGTGGGCCTCGGGGTCTTTGGCCAGCGGCACCTTGAACCCCACCCCCATGCGCAGCACCGGGTCGCGGTGCGTGGTGTAGGCCCAATACTCGTCGGCCGGCAGCGACAGGCGCGGTGTCATCGGGCCCTTGGAGGGGTCGTGCATGCTGGCCATGTTGGCGCGGTAGTCGGCCTCGTCGGGTTCGATGCGTTGCAGTGCGGGCAGCAGCATCTGGTCGAACGATGGCATGGGCTGCGGGTCGAAACGGGTTTGCGGCAGGGCCCAGCGGTCGATCTCGCGGTCGAACACCGAAAGCGAGCCGAAGAAGAAGACCACGATGAGGACGAAGCCGATCACCAGGCCAAACCAGGTGTGAAGCCAGCTCATGGACTGGCGAAAGTTCTGGAACATGGGTGATCCTCAGGAAAGAATGGCGCGCTGGATGACCCAGGCCGCGGCGAACAGCAGCACCGTCCCCATGCCCAGAACCGCCCAGACGCGCGCCAGGCTGGCCGCCGCGAAGCTCCAGAGAAACAGGCCGAGAAACACCAGGAAGGCGAGCATGAGCACGGCCATCTCGGCGTCTTCATAACCCGCACCCAGGCCCACCAGGGCGGCGATGCTGGCGGCGGTGAAGCCCCAGGAGAACGCATAGCTGCCGAACACGCCGGCCACAACGCGGCCCGCCACGTGGACCGGATTCAACGCAGTTTTCGCCATGGCCTCAGTACCTCCAGTTCAGGGTCACCGAGACGTTGCGAGGGTCGCCGTAGTAGTTCTGATCCCAGAGCAGGCTGTTGAGGTGCTTCTCGTCGGTGGCGTTGCGCAGGTTGGCCGTGAGGTTCCAATGGGGGTTGAAGGTGTAGCGCGCCATCAGGTCGACCAGCGCGTAGGCGTCCTGGTGGCTGGTGATGCCGCCGCCCTGGTCGCGCGAAATGGCGCTTTGCCATTTCACGCTGGCCCCGAGCTCCAGCCCAGGCACCGCGTCGATGGCCACCGTGCTCGACAGGCGCAGCGTCTGGCGCGGCACAAACGTGCGTGCGTTCTGACCGTCCTCACCCTTGATGCGTTGCTGTGCATAGCCCGCGCTGAGTTGCCAGCCCGGCGCCACCGTGCCGGCGATTTCGGCTTCGAACCCGCTGGCCGTGGCGTTGACGCCCCGGTAGTAGGAAATCCCATTGGCGAAACCGGCGTATTCGGCGGTGTTGTCCTGCTTGGTGCGGAACACGGCAACGCTGCCGTTGAGGCGCTTGTCGGTGGATTCGAACTTCAAGCCCAGCTCGGTGGTGCGGCCTTCGATCGGGTCCAGCACGGTGCCGTCGACGCCCAGCTCCGTTTGCGGATTGAAGATGCTGGCCACGCTGCCATAGGCGGACAAGTTCGGGTGCAGGTCATGCACCAGCCCGGCGAAGGGCTGCGTCTTGGTGGCGCTGAAGTTTTGGGCGCTGCCGTACTCCACCCCTTCTCGTCGGGCCCGCGTCACGTTCAGACCGGCGATCAGTTGGAGGTCGTCGGTGAGCGCGAACTTGCCGACGCCATAGGCGGTGTGGCGCTTGTCGATGCGGTGGCCGAAAGCGGACACCCCTTTGTCAAAGGCGGGGCGGGCAAAGCTGCCGTCCAGCACCTCTTGCAGCGTCAAGGCCTCGTCGAGCTCGTCGTAGCTGGAGGCCATGTCGACTTTGTTGCGACCGGCCATCAGGCCGATCACCGCCTGATGCTGTCGCCCGCCGAGCTCGAACGGCCCTTTCACCTGCACGTCGGCGATGGTCTGCCGCTCCTGATGTTCATAGGTGGATGGCCAGCTGAAAAGGCCGGTGCCGGTGTCTCGCTCGGGCGTGCCGTAGATGTAGAGCATGGCCGTGTCCGAGCGGATGCGGCGGTGGATGAGGGATGCCTTGGTGGTCCAGCCACCGCCCAGGTCGTGCAACAACTCGGCAAAACTGCGGCTGTCGTCGGTGTCCCACCGTGTCCATGCTGGCGCCGAACTGGCGGCGCTGTCGTAGTCGATCGCCGTGCCGTCGCTGTAGTAGAGCGGCAGCGCGCCCCACATGAGCCCTTGTGGCCGGTTCTTCTGGACCGCGTGGCCCACGGTGAGCACGGTCGCGTCGCCCAGATCGGCTTCGAGCACACCCGAGGCCACTTTTTTGCCCGCCTGGTACCGGTCGAGGTAGGAGTCTTTGTCCTCGTCTGCGACCACCAGGCGCCCGCGCACGCTGCCACTGGCGTTCAGCGGGCCGGCCAGATCGGCGTCGACCCGGCGCAGGTTCCAAGACCCCAGTGTCAAGCCGACGCTGGCCTGGAACTGGGTGGTCGGGCGTTTGCGCACGAAGTTGACCGTGGCCGAGGGATTGCCAGTGGAGGACAGCAAGCCGTTGGCGCCGCGCAGCACCTCGACCCGGTCGTAGATGGCGGTGTCCATGTCGCCGTTGAGCAGACCCGAAGCAAACGGCAGTCCGATGCCGTCTTCCTGAAAGTTGGTGATGTCAAAGCCACGGGAAGAAAAATAGGTGCGATCGGTTTCGACCTTCTCCACCTGCACGCCCGTGACCGCGGAGAGCAAGGTGCGCACTTCATTGAGACCGAAGGCTTGCATCTGCGCCTGTGAGGTGACGCTGATCGACTGTGGTGTCTCTCGCAGGCGCAGGTCCAGGCCGGTGGCCGAGCTGGACACGGGGGCACCGAAGGCCGGGGACTGCTCCGTGGGGGCGCTCACGGCCTCGGCGCGCACGACCACGGCCTCCAGCGTGGCGGGGGTGGTTGTGGTCGCAGACTGAGCCCGTGCGGCATCGGTCAGACCGAGCAAGGTGACGCTGGCGAGGGCAAGACGGGTAGCGAGGGCCAGCGGGCTGAGCGCGGCCGGAGCAAACACAGTGGAATTCATGGATCAAGAAACAGCAAAACCGTCGAGGCGACGGTGACCTTTGGCTGGCTCTTGATGACGTGCGGCGGGGGTAGGCCGGTGGCTGGCTGATCCTAAATGATAACCATTATCAGTTGCGAGTTCAAGATCCGGGCCTGGGCTGGGCCGCGTTGGTGGGCGGCATGCCGGTGGGGGTCCCCATCTTCTCGGACTGTGGTGACCTAGCGAACAGCGGGCGTGGCGTGGTGGCTCAGGCTGACCTGAGGGCGAAGTCTTTGCGCATCTTCTTTGCGCGAAAGACCGGTGGTGACCGACATCAGGGCCGCCGAGCCGGCGGCCACGCCCCAGGCGAAGGACTCGGACAGGGGCAGCCCCTGTTGCAGCCCCCACAACAGCCCGCCCACAAAGCTGTCACCGGCGCCCACGGCGCTGGCCACCGGAATATGCAACGGCTCGGCCCGCCACAGCCCTTCGCGCGCAACCAGCACCGCGCCCAGGTGGCCCAGGGTCAGCGCGACCACCTCGGCCTGGCCGGTTTCCACGCAATGCCAGGCGGCGGCTTCCCATTGCGCGGGTGTCTGCAAGGCTTGGGCGGTCAAAGTGCCCAGCTCTTTCAGGTTGGGCTTGCAGAGGTACACCCCTTCGGCCAGCGCGGCGGCCAGCGGTTCACCCGAGCAGTCCAGGACCAGGCGCGCCCCACGTTGTCGACACAGTCTGGCCAGGCGGGCATAAAAATCGGTGGGCACGCCGGGCGGCAGGCTGCCGCTGGCCACGAGGTAGTCGGGAAAGGGGTCGAGCTGGCTCAGGTGGTCCAGGCAGGCCTGCCACTCGTGGGCAGCGAGGTGGGGGCCGGGCATGACGAAGCGGAACTCCTGGCCGGTTTCCGTTTCGTGCACACAAAAGCTCACGCGGGTTTCCTGCGCGATGGGGATGGTGGTGTTGTGCAGGCCGTCCTGGGCCATGCGGGTCTCCAGCCAGTGTCCGGCCGGGCCACCGGCGGGGCACAGCGAGCGGCACTGGCCGCCCAGGCGCGTCAACACCCGCGCCACGTTGATGCCCCCTCCCCCAGCGTCGTGAAGGGTTTCGCCACAGCGCAGCTTGTGGGTCGGCAGCACGCGGGGGGTGTCGGTGGCCAGGTCCACCGAGGGGTTCATGGTCAGGCAAAGAACGCTGGGCGGGGTGGCGGCGTGGTCACTCATGTGGGGTGATCGGTTTGGGTCAGTGGCCCGTGGGCGGTGTCGAGCTGGCTGTTGGTGCCATCCTCGGGCAGGGGCTTCTGGGGCAGTGGGGGGGCCACCTGCAAGCGCATGTCGGGTGGACACTGCGGCACGCTCAGGCTCAGCAGGTTGTGGCGCATGGTGCTGCGTGCGCGGGCGTGGCCGCAACAGAGCACGTGGTCGCCCTCGTGCAGCGGCGTCTCCAGCCCGGGCAACAGAATGCGCTCCTTGCCGCGCTGCAGCAGCAGCGGAATGGCGCGCACCAGGTAGTGGCTGCCGTTGGGGCGGACCATGAGCTGTTGAAGGGCAACCGTTTCGCCCGCTTGAATGGCGGCACACACGGCGCCGGCCTGCGCGGGCGCGATGTCCAGGGACCACGACTCGACCACCGAATCGCCAAAGGTCGTCCGCATGCGCATCAGCAGCTGCTCGGCCCACGATTCGTCTTCGTCGCGGGCGCGCCGCAAAAAGGTGGACAGCTGCGGCGCGCGAATGACGCGCAGCACCTCGGCGGCGACCACATTGCCGTTGAGCATCACGAGCTGGGCCGGGCTGGCTTTGAAAACCTGGGTGTTGCGCTGCTGGGTCTGGCGCGCCACGATAAAAATGTCTTTGTTGGTGGGGCGGGCCGCCAGCGTGATGGCCAGGTTGTCGACATCGACCTCGGTGCCGGCCACGATGGCGCTGGCGCCTTCAACCTCGGCTTCGCGCAGCACAGCCGGGTCGGTGGGGTCGCCACGCAGGTTGTGCCGGTCCACCTCATCGTCTTTCAACTGCGGATCGATGATGACGGTCTCAATGCCCAGGCGCTCCAGTTGGCGGCGCAGCGTGCGGGTGAACAGGCCCGAGCCACACAGCAACCACCGTCCCTTGGGCAGTTGGGGCCGCGCATGCATGGCCGTGCCGTGTTGGAGCGTCAGGGCGTTGTAGATCACCTGCAGGCTGGGCGTGCGGATGGAGGTGGCCACGCGTTCGGCGAACTGGTCGTAAGGGTTGATGATGTGATTCGCCCCGGCGGCGGCCATGCGCGCATGAAAGGCGTGGTCGCGGGCCGCCGACAGCACCGGCACATGGGGGTTGAGCAAGCGCGCGGTCAGGGCGATCTTGATGTTGATCGGATCGCTGCCGGTGAGCGCAAGCACGCCCGCGCAATGCGGGCTGGTCAGGCCGGCCAGCACCAGCGACATCGGGTCGCTGGCGTCGCCCGTGAGCGCGGGCACGCTGAAGGTGAGGTCGTCCACCTCCACCGTGTCCACGCGCTCGGGCACGGTGTCGATCACCACCATGCGTGCGCCGTCTTCGGCCAGCTCGCGGGCCACGCGGCTGCCGGTGTCGTCGTAGCCACAGATCAGGTAGAACGGTTCGCGGATGCGCCGCACCGCGCGCTCCACGCCGTTTTCATGGAGGATGCGCCGAAACAGAGGGTCTTGCAGGATGCCGAACAGCGCGCCGATGCCATACAGCCAGGCCACCACGGTACCGTAGATCGACGCGGTGGCCCACAGGCGCTGGGGGTCGGTGAAGGGGTACGGGATCTCGCCCAGCCCGATGGTGGTGCCCAGGAAACTGACGAAATAGAACGCGTGCAAAAAACCCATGCGCCAGGGTTCGCCCTCGGGCGTCTGACCAGGGATCAGGGTGAAACCGAGCACCGCCACCGCATACACCGCAATCAGCACCACCAGCGGTTGCCGCAGGCGGCGCAGCAGGATGAAGATGCCGTGGCGGGTGCGGTTGCCGGGGGTGATCATTGGCGCGTGTTCAGCGGCGCAGGTTGGCCATTTCGATGATCAGCAACACCACCGAGACCACGTTGGCCACCGCCGCGCCAATGGCCAGCGAGACCACGGTGGCGCCCTGGTGCGCGGTGAGCGTCGCGCCGGCCGAGGCATAAAAGCCCCAGGAGGCGGCCGCGGCAATCAATTGCAGGTCGGCCACGAGGCTGGTGGCCAGCATGCTCGAACCCAGCGGCGAGCGGTCGCCGAACTTCATCACCGTGGCGATCAGGCTCACCACCAGGGCGGCAAAGAGCTCGTAGACATTGTGGTGGTTGATGTCGTTGATGTCACCGGCGATGAAGCCCACGTTGAGCGTCAGCGCCAACACGATGACAAAGGCAAACAGGACGCGTTCGGTGCTCATGGGCGCTCGCTTCTCACTCGGTAAAAGCCTACAGCATAAGGTCCATTTCGGGTCGCAGGCCCGGCGCTGGCGCTTTGGTGGCCCTAGCGCAGGTGCTTGAGGCGTTTGGCATGAAAGGCCTCACGCACACTGAGCCCGCGTGGGCCAGGTTCCAGTGACCAACCGTCGCCGACCTGCAACTGCCCCGGGCGCACCACGCTCAGGTAAAAGCCACAACAACCCTGCTGCATCATGCGCTTGCCCGCCTGGGCAAACCCCATGACTTCGGTGAACTTGTAGCAGGGTTCGCGGGGTGCGGTCACGCGCAAGCTGGCATCGGGGAAATGCAGCGTGTCGCCGATCCAGACCTGGTCTTCGAGCAGGCCTTCGATGCTGAGGTTCTCGCCCATGAAGCCCGGGGGCAGCGCACCGCCGCCGAGGCCGCGCTCGCTCCGCTCCTGCACCCAGAAGGGCAGGTGCTCCACCGGGTAGGCATAGACGGCCTTGTCGCGTCCGCCGTGCACACTCAGATCGGCCTGCTCGTCGCCTTGCAGGCCGAGCATCCCGACCGCCACCGGACCGGCCACGGAGGTTTTCACGATGCCCGACAGCACGCTGCGTCCGCCCGCGACCGACAGGGGGCGGGCCACGCCCGTGTTGACGCTCAGCAACCTCATTCCAGCGCCCCCCTGCATTTCAGGCGCGCATCAGCGCTTCGATTTCGTCGGCCTTGACCGGCACGTCGCGGCTGATCAGCTCACAGCCGCTCTCGGTCACGATGGCGTCGTCTTCGATGCGGATGCCGATGTTCCAGAACGCTTCGGGCACGCCCTCGGACGGGCGCACATAGATGCCGGGTTCGATGGTGAGCACCATGCCCGGGCGCAGGAGGCGGCTCGGGCGGTCCTTGATGGTTTCGCCCGACAGCGCGTCCTTGCGCTCGGTCACCTGGCCCACCTCGGCGGGCTCGATGTAGGTGCCGCAATCGTGCACGTCCATGCCCAGCCAGTGGCCGGTGCGGTGCATGTAGAAGGGGAAGTAGCTGCGATTGGCGATCACGTCTTGCGCGTTGCCCACCTTGTTTTTGTCGAGCAGGCCCAGGTCGAGCATGCCCTGCGCCAGCACGGCGACCGTGGCGTCGTGCGGGTCGGTGAAGCGTTTGCCCGACTTGGTGGCGGCCACGGCCGCGTCCTGCGAGGCCAGCACCAGGTCGTACAAGCTGCGTTGCGGGCCGGTGAAACGGCCATTGGCGGGGAAGGTGCGGGTGATGTCCGAGGCGTAGCCGTCGAGCTCGCAGCCTGCGTCGATGAGCACCAGCTCGCCATCCCGAATCGGGGCGGCGTCGGCGCGGTAGTGCAGGATGCAGGCGTTGGCGCCGGCGGCCACGATGCTGCCGTAGGCCGGGTACTGCGAGCCTTGTTGCCGGAATTCGTGCAGCAGTTCGGCATCGAGGTGGTACTCGCGCACGTCTTGCCCCGCGCGCAGCATGGCCGCCGAGCGCTGCATGGCCCGTATGTGGGCGCGCGCGCTGATCTGGGCCGCGCGGCGCTGATGGCTTGTTCGTGGGCGTCCTTGATCAGGCGCATTTCGTCCAGCGGTCCGCACAGGTCGCGTTGCTGTTCGGGGCACATGGCGCCGAAGCGCACCCGCGCGCGCACCGGGTCGAGCCAGTCGTTGACCTGGCCGGCCAGGGTCTTGTGGGTGGCAAAGGGTACCAGACGGTGCTGCGGTTTTCCAGCAGCTTGGGCAAGCGGCTGCCGAGTTCGGTGGTCGGGTGGGCGGCGCTCACGCCCAGCGCATCGGGCGCTGCCTCCGGCCCCAGGCGCAAGCCGTCCCAGATTTCGCGCTCGGCGTCCTTGGGGTTGCAAAACAGCGTGCTCTCGCCTTCGGCGGTCAACACCAGCCAGGCGTTGGGCTCGGTGAAACCGGTGAGGTAGTAGAAGTAGCTGTCGTGGCGAAACAGGAAATCGCTGTCGCGGTTGCGCTGTTGTTCGGGGGCGGTGGGCACGATGGCGATGCCGCCAGCGCCCAGCTGGGCCGCCAGGCGGGCGCGGCGTTGGGCATAGAGGTGGTGGGAGGTGTTGGCGTCCATGGGGGGATTGTGCGTTGGCGGGAATAACGGGGTGGTTCAGATGGCCATCAGGTGGCGCTGGATGTCCAGTTTGAGGGTCAGCACGCGGCGCATGCGTGGTGCGGCAAAGCGGTGGGTCAGCAACGGGTTGTCGAAATCGCGCAGCAGTGGCGGTCGCGGGGTGTTGAAGTAGAGGTCGGCATGGGCGACGACTTCGCCCGAGCCGGCTTGTTGCACGTCTTCCATCGACGCGCAGGGCTGGATCAGGCAGGGCGCATGGGTCAGTCCCATGGCGCGCAGCGCCAGGGCACGGTGGTGGCCGTTGTTGAGCACCACGCGGCCATTGAAGCGCACCGCGTTGAGCAGGTTGGCGCTGAAGCCCACGCTGAGGGCCACCACGGCTTTGGGGTGTCCCATGACCGGCGCTTGCTGCACCTGGGTGGCCTCAAGCACCTGGGCGTCGAGGAAGCGCATGTCGTGGGCGTCGGCGACAAAGGTGAATGCGGTGCTGCTGCGCGAGGCCAGCCGGAAATCGGCCGCGGGCGCCTGCAGCGGCAGGCACAGCTCGGCCAGGCGTTTGGGCCCGATCGGCAGGGGGTGGGCGTCGGTGATGCGATCGACCACCACCTGCGTCATGCTGTATTGGGAGACGATGAGCGCGTCCAGCGGCACCAGGCCAAACGCCACCGGCACGGTGTCGAAGGTGCGTCGCACGCCGTCGAGGGCCACCAGCCGCTCGATGTGTTTCGCCATGGTCTTGGGCAGGGGCGGATGGCCGCGCCGTCGGCGGCACCGCCTCGGCGCTGGCCAGTCGGGTGTATTCGGTCTGCGCGGCGCGCCAGATGTCGGCCAGGGCGCTGCGCCCGGGCACGGCGGTGCTGGTGCCCAAGGCGCCGGCTTCTTCCAGCCATTCGTCCAGGTGCCTGGGCCCCAGGAGGAAGCGCTCTTCGGTGGCGGCGGCGGGGGCAAAGAAGTTGAGACAGCGGGGGAGCGGTTGGGGCGCGGCATGGCGGTGGCGAACAGCGGCAAGAAGGGACTGGGAGAGCTTTGCGCAGTATGCGCCAAGCGGGTGCCCCGGGGTGTCGGTCGATGCTCTTTTGCGCGAGGGGCGGTGCTACGGTTTTGCCGGGTCGGTGGGTGGCAGCGTGCCGCACACCTGCCGCAGCATGTCCGGCAAGCTGCGCCCGGCCTGGACTGCGTAAGTCTGGCCGGTGGGCGTGGCCGACCGGATGCGGTCGATCCGGAAGCTGCGGAAGTCGGACCGCAGCTCGCACCAGGCCGCCAGCGTCCAGACCTTGCCCCAGAAGAAACACCCCAGTGGCCACACGGTGCGCTGGCTGAGCTGGCCTTGCAGGTCCAGGTAGTCCAACTGATACACGCGCCTTTGCTGCGCGGCTTCGCGCAGCAACTGCAGGCACAGGGCCACCTCCGGCTCCAGTCCCATGCCGGGCACGCCCATGGGCAGGCTGTCCACCTCGGTGCGGATCGAGGCCGGCAAGACCGACATCACGCGCGACATCGCGTCGCCCGCGGCCAGCGCCAGCGAAGGATCGAGCCATTGCCTCGCCATTTGCGTGGCCATGGCCAGGGCCCGGGCTTCGTCGGCGGTGAACATGAGCGGTGGCAGGTCAAAGCCGCGCCCCAGGCGATAGCCCACGCCCGCCTCGCCTTCGATCGGCACGCCCTGGTGCTGCAACTCGGCCACATCGCGGTACACCGTGCGCAGCGACACCTCCAGCCGCTGCGCCAGCCAGCCCGCGGTGGACAGTCGCCGGCCACGAATCAGCTGGACCAGGGCGAAGAGTCGGTCGGCACGGCGCATGGGAGATGGGCCAGGGAAGGAGGCTCAGGGGTCGGCCCTTGCCGCAGGCGCTCCGTTCCTCGGGCGTGATCACCTGAGGCGTGGCCACCGGGCGGTTGTTTTCGTCAAAGAAAGGTGTGTGTCGGTAGCGACCACTCAGCAGACTGCCCAGCATCATCCCGATAACGCGCAGTGCGGCGGGCAACAAGCCGTGTTCGGTGGGGCGGGGTTCGCCCGTGGCGCCTTTGGTGAAGAAGTGGCCGCGCAAGGGGCCGAACGACGGTGTCAGCGGGGCAGCGTCCAGGCTGTTGTGCAGCAGGCCCACGAAGGGCCTTTGGCGGTTGGGCAGGGTGTTGCCCAGGGGGTGCGGCAACACGCGGCGTACCAGCGCAACAGGCCATTCGGTGACAGGCGCATGGCGGCCAACTGGTCATGGCCCTGCGTGATCTCCACGCGATCGGGCGCCACCTGGACGATGGTGGAGCCGCCCTGGTGGTCGAGAATCCTCTCGGCATCGCCCAGGTACCGCGCAAAGGCCTGGCAGTCGCGGCAGTAGCAGACCAACTGGTTGCTGAGGCCGTTCAAGGCCACGCGGCCCTGCAAGGTGCCGCATTGGCAGCGCAGCGGGTGGTGGGTGGTGGTCATGGGTTGGGGTCTCGGTTGGATCAGAAGAGGCACATCGTGCTCGCCAATGCCGGGCGGGCGGTGGTGCCACCGATGGTACCCAGCCCAAGTGTGGTCGGCTCGACGCCCATGGCTCGCGCGACCAAGGCCATGTCGTGTGCGGTGACCTCGAAGAGGCCGAAACGGAAGCGGTGGCCCCAGCGCTGGCGGTCTTCGACGAAGTCCAGTGTGTCGAGCAGGGGCGCGATCGGTGTGGGCCGGGCTTGCTCATACCGCACGTCGCGGCGAAAGGGCACAAACCCGCCGCCCATGTCGACGGCGTAGGGCAGGCCCGGTTGCACCGTCCCCAGGCTCACGAAGCTCTGCAAACGGTCCTTGCCACCCATGGTCCGCGCGGGCGCGTAGTACGCGATCAAGTCGCCGGCCCGCAGCCGCTGCAGCGGCGCTTGCCTGCCGTGACAGACCTGCATGAAGCCCATCGGCCGGTGGTCGCGCCCGCGCAGGGCGTGTTCTGCGCTGGCCACCGCGATCCAGCAGCGGCCTGCACTCATGGGCCCCGCCTGGTATTGGCCAGCTCGACCACCGCGGCGATGGCGTTGCGCGCCAGCGGGCTGTTGGCCCAGCAACTCGCGTGCAGCATCTGGGCCACGGCCTGATTGATGGCTTGGGGGCTTTGGCCCGCGAGTTCGTCCAGCGAGGCAAACCCGATCTGTTCCAGGCGCTCGATCACGGTCGGCCCCACGCCTTTGAGGCCGAGCATGGCCGCTTTTTCATGTTGGCTGAAACCCATGTGGTGGCTGAGCGTGAGATGGGGTTGCGGTATCAATCGAGGGCGTGCACACCCACCCGATTGCCTTCGGTGTCGATGATATGGGCGAAGAAGCCCATGCCCGGCGGCAAGGCGGTCTTGGGTTGCACCACCGAGCCACCCGCCCGGGTGGTGCGTTCGAGGCATTGGTCAAGACCGGAGCCCACGTCGAGATACACCAGCGAACCCTGGGCGGATGGGATAGCGTGGTTGCCCTTGACCAGCGCGCCTTTGAGATCGGCTTCGTCTGTGGTGTCGAACACGCGTCTTGTTGCCCTGCCACCATAAAGTCCATGCGCGTGAAGGTGCGCCCGGTGACGGCGGCGTAAATGCCATGGCGCGGTCGAGGTCGGTGACGGGGATTTCAAACCAGGTGATGGAATTGGACATGGAGGGGTTCCTTTGAACGCGTTGTTGATGGAGAAACCGAGTTTGCAAACCCCCTGCTGACAGCGTGGTGTCAGCAGGGTGGAGAAGGTCCCCCCGCGCCGCCTGCGGCGTCACCCCAGGGGGCGATGCTGGCCGACCGGCGAAGCCGGATCGGCGGCATCCTGAGTGAATGCACTTTGCGCCGGAGTGTGGTTGGGCGGAACCGAGGATGACGTTCATTCCAGGGCACCGCGGAACTGGCTTCGCCAGGCCGCCAGTGCCGCCCCCTGGGGGTGACGCCGCAGGCGGCGCGGGGGCGCTCAGAACCAGCTCGCCACCAGCGGCAGCGCCACCGCGCTGAACAGCGCCGCCAGCCCCATGGCCAGTCCGGCGAAGGCGCCCGCCTCTTCGCTTTCCTGAAAGCCCGGGCTGTGCCGATGCCGTGGGCGGCGGTGCCCAGGGCGAATCCGCGCACCACCGGGTCGTGGATGCGCAGCAGGTCGAACAACCAGCGGGCGCTGGCCGCGCCGAGAATGCCGGTGCAGACCACCAGCACCGCGGTCAGCGAGGGAAGACCACCGATCTTCTCGGCAATCCCCATGGCTACGGGCGCGGTCACCGATTTGGGCGCCAGCGAGGCCAGGGTGACCTTGGAGGCCCCGAGGGCCCAGCCCACCAGCAGCGCGGTGAGCGTGGCCATCAGGGTGCCGACCAGGAGGGCGCCAGCAATGGGCAGCCACAGGCGCTTGATGCGGGGCAGTTGCTCCATCAAGGGCACGGCCAACGCCACGGTGGCGGGACCGAGCAGGAAATGCACAAACTGGGCGCCCTGAAAATAGGTGGCGTAGGGGGTGTCCGTGGCCCACAGCAGCGAGCCCAGCGCCACCACCGACAAGCCCACCGGGTTGGCCAAGGCGTGAAAACCGCTGCGGCGGTAAAGCACGAACGCGCCCTGGTACACCAGCAGGGTGGTGGTCAGCCCCAGCAGCGGGGTCGTGGAGAGATAGACCCACACATCGGCGAGCCGCTCGGCGGCCACACTGGCAATGGGCAGGCCTTCGTTCATGGCGTGTTGTCGCCGCGTCCGGATGCGCCGCGTTTGATCAGCCAGGCCATGGTGAGGGCTGCGCTGGCCAGACCGACCCAGGTGCTGATCACCAGCGCCAAGCCGATGGCCAACGCCTCCTCACCCAGGCGTTGCAGGTGCAGCATCACGCCCACACCGGCGGGCACAAACAGCAAGGAGAAGTGTTGCAGCAGGGTTTGCGTGGTGGGGCGCAGCGCGGTCAGCAGCGCCGGGCGCACCATGAGCGCCAGCAACAAGAGCGCCATGCCCACCACCGGCCCGGGGACGGGCAGCGCCAGTGTGCGCACCAGGGCCTCGCCCACCAGTTGGCACACCAGCAAGACCGCGAGCGCGGGAATCATGGGGCCGTGGCTCCCAATGCCCGCGCCCTGCCTGGCTCAGAGCAGTTCTTTGGGGATGTTGCCGCCATTGGCCGCGATGTGGCCCAGCACCTGTTTGTGCAGCCACATGTTCATCTGGGCCGAGTCGGCCATCTTTTCGTCTGGGCAATACAGCTCTTTCGCCAGTTCCTTGCGGGTGGCCAGGCTGCTGTCCAGGCCCAGCAGTTTGAGCAGGTCGACGATGGAGGTCTTCCAGTTGAGCTTTTCGGGGTGGGCGGCGGCCTTTTCGGTCAGCAAGGTCATCACGTCGACCATGGCAATGGGGTTGACCACGGGCTCGGCCGGTGCCGCCGGTGCGGGTGCGGGTGCGGGTGCGGGCGCAGCGGCGGCAGGTGCTGCGGCGGGCGCAGGCGCGGCTGCGGGGGGCGTGATGACGGGCGCTGCCGCCGCCTCTTTCATGCCGAGCTTTTCAAGAATATTGCTGAAGAAACCCATGGTCATTCCTTTGAACGCGTCGTGAACAAAAAACCGAGCCGGACGCGGGCGACTCTGCTGTTTCGAGCATATCGCCATTGCATGGCCCGGGCATGACGCTGCCGCGGGCGCCCAGGCTTGTGCGCGGCGATGTGTGCAGCAGTGCCAGATTTGTCAGACCAACGCCTCATCGAGCAACTCGATCCAGTGCCTGACCGGTGTGGACGTGCCACTTTGCAGGTGGGTGATGCAGCCGATGTTGGCGCTGGTGATCACATCGGGCTTGAGGGCACCGAGGTGGCCCAGCTTGCGATCGCGCAATTGGTACGACAGCTCGGGGTTGAGCACGGAATAGGTGCCCGCCGAGCCGCAGCACAGGTGCGCCTCGTTGTTGGCCACCATCACGGTGAAACCCAGCGCCCCCAGGAGTTGCTCCACCCCGCCCTTGAGTTGCTGGCCGTGTTGCAGTGTGCAGGGCGGGTGAAAGCCCACCACCTTCGAGGCGTCCGGTGCCCGGGCCAGGCGGGCTTGCAGCTGCGGCAGCAAGCCGGGCAGCAACTCGCTCAGGTCTTTGGTGAGGGCGCTGATGCGCGCGGCCTTGTCGGCATAGACCGGGTCGTCCGCCAGCAGGTGGCCGTATTCCTTCACGGTCACGCCGCAGCCCGAGGCGTTCATCACAATGGCCTCGACCCCGCGTTCCACGTGTGGCCACCAGGCGTCGATGTTGGCGCGCATCTGCGCTTTGCCGCCAGCCTGGTCGTTCAGGTGGAACTTCACCGCGCCACAGCAACCAGCCTCCGGTGCCACCACGGTCTGGATGCCCGCGGCGTCGAGCACGCGCGCCGTGGCGGTGTTGATGTTGGGCATCATGGCGGGCTGCACGCACCCGGCCAGCATCAGCACGCGGCGTTCGTGGGTCTGGGCGGGCCAGGTACCCGCCTCCTGCCGGGGCGGCACCTTGTTTTTCAATGTGGTCGGCATCAAGGGGCGCACCATCTGGCCCAGCTTCATGGCGGGACCAAACAACGGCGATGGCAGGCCTTCCTTGAGCAGCCAGCGCACGGCCTTCTCGCCGGCCGGGCGTTCCACTTTTTCTTCCACAATCTGGCGGCCGATGTCGATCAGGTGTCCGTAATCGACGCCGCTGGGGCAGGTCGATTCGCAATTGCGGCAGGTCAGCAACGGTCCAGGTGCAGCTGCGCCCTGCGCGTGGGTTCGGCGCCTTCCAGCACCTGCTTGATCAGGTAGATGCGCCCACGCGGCCCATCAAGCTCGTCGCCGAGCAACTGGTAGGTCGGGCAGGTGGCTGTGCAAAAACCGCAGTGCACGCATTTGCGCAAGATCGACTCGGCCGCGCGGCCGTCGGCGCGGGCCTGGTATTCGGGGGAGAGGTTGGTTTGCATGGGGTTGGCTCAAATCGGGTGCCGGGTCGCGCGAAGGTGGGCAGGGACCCACCTGAGCAGCAGCGGTGCCGCAAGAGGGCTCATGCCATCCGGCCCGGATTGAAGATGCCCGCGGGATCGAACTCGGCGCGCAAGCGCTGGGTGATGGTTTCGATGGCGGTGCTCTGGCGGTCGAAACGCGCGACGCCGGGAGCGCCATCGGCTCCCGCGCGGAACAGCGTGGCATGGCCGTTGGCCGCCGCTGCGGCGGCGCGGATCTCTGCCGCCGCCGCGGCCGGCGCCCACAGCCAGCGCTGCGCGCCTTGCCACTCGATCAGTTGGGCATGAGGCAGTGAAATGACCGGGGCGGTTTGCGGCAACGACAGGCGCCACAGGCATAGCTCGGGGGCCGGTGATTGAAAGAAAGGCAGGCGCTGGTCGCGGCAGGCGGCCCAGTCCGGCCCGGCTTGCGCGTTGTCCATATGCTGGCCGCCGGCCTCTTTCGCCATGCGCTCGCAGGCCGATTCGACCGCCGCCACGGCACCGCGCAGGCGCACAAACAGCAGCTCGGGGGCACTGGCCTGCGTGGCGTCCTTGACCCAGCAACTGGCGTTGAGCGGCAATGGCTGCCCGCCCCATCGGTGTAATTGCTCCAGGGCTTCGCTTTGGCCCAGTTGGAACACCAGCGTGGCTTCTGCGGGGGGCACGGGCAAGACCTTGAGGGAGACGTCGGTGATCAAGCCCAGCGTGCCCAGGCTGCCGGCCATGACCCGGCTCACGTCGTAGCCGGCCACGTTTTTCATGACCTGGCCACCGAAGGTGAGCCATTCGCCCCGGCCATTGATGAACTGCATGCCCAACAAATAGTCGCGCACGCCACCGGCCGTGGCCCGCCCGGGGCCGGCCAGCCCCGCGGCGACGACACCGCCGATGGTGGAGGCCGGGCCCAGGTTGGGCGGCTCGAAGGGCAGGCATTGGCCTTTGTCTGCAAGGGCCGCCTCCAGCTCGGCCAACGGCGTGCCCGCGCGCGCCGTCACCACCAGCTCGGTGGGCTCGTGGCTGGTGATGCCGCGCCAATCGGCGGTGGACAATGGCTCGCCGGTGGTCGGGTTGCCATAAAAGGCCTTGGTGTCGCCGCCGCAGATGCGCAGCGGGGTCCGGTTGGTGGCGGCTTGCCTGATCTGCTCGATCAGGGCGGTGGGGGTGTCGGGGGCGGCGGCGCTCATGGCGGCCATGGTAGCGCCCGCTCCTTGCCCGGGGTTTGAAAATTTTGCATGGGGGGCTGCAAATGCTGCCCGCCGGGTCAGCAGGCGATCAGCGTGTCAGACCCAGGCAAGCCCCCGCATTGGGACGGCCTTTGCACTCGCGCTTGAGCCGCCTCTGTCGGGCGGCGGACTTTCGCTGGATGACGACTTCATGAAGATGGCCCGCGCCGGCCGCTGCTTGCCGGGGCTGTCCGCCGATCGGGCCGTGTCGGTGGTGTGGGCGCTGGCGGCGGGGAGAGCCAGCAGACAGCTGCCCAGCGCCAGGGTGAGCGCGGCGAGGGGGGGTGCGACCCAGGCGGGCTGGGCGATGATCCATGACGTTCTCTGATGGGGTGCGGGTGGTGTGACCCGTCGGTTGGAGATCATAGGATCAATAAGAGGCTGCCAGAACCCGACGTCGGGGGGGTGTCGTTGACCCACGGGTTTGCCACAGGGGATGGCGCGGGCGGGTGCTGCCTTGGTCGGACAGGGGGGCGGACAGGAACGGAAGCCCATGGGTTCGAAGAGAAGGGCGGAAAGGCGTTCTGATCAGGGCGTTTGATAGGGAGAACGGGACGGCGCATCCCCTTGGTCCTTGTGGTTTCGGTGTCGCTTCTTCCTTTTTTTGTTGGGTACCAGGCGCTTGCCAGGTCCGTGTACTGGGCGAACCCGTCGCTCGTGGGGTCGGGTTTTGCAACCATCGCCCTTTGATCGGGCCAGTTGCTTTCTCCGCATGGTTTGCCGGCTGCCCTGTCAGGTTCAACCGTAGGCGTGAGGCTGCACATGGGATCGTGCATGGCAACGCCTCTTCAGGGCAAAACGACGAGCGCAGCGTTGCTTGGTTCGGGCGCGCCGTGGCTGGATCCGCACAAGGCAGAGCCATGCGGCGCCGATGGGCAGCGGCGGTGGGCGTGTGCAAGTCGAACCTCAAGAGCGGCCAGCGGCGCGCAAGGCGCGCCGGTACTGCACGGCCTCGGCCACGTGCGCAGCCGACACCGCCTGCGCCCCCGCCAGATCGGCAATCGTGCGCGCCACGCGCAGCGCCCGGTGGGTGCTTCGGGCGCTCCAGCCCAGGCGGGTGGACGCCGTGTTCAGAAATTTGAGCGCGGCGTCTTCGGCGTGCAAATGGGTGTCCAGCGCCTGGCCGGCCAACGCCTGGTTGCATTGGCCCTGGCGCGCGAAAGCGCGCTCGCGGGCGGCAACCACCCGCTCCCGCACCGCCCCACTGTCCTCGCCAGCCTGTCCGTGAAGGAGGTCGTCGGCGGGGATCGCCGGGACTTCGACGTGCAGGTCGATGCGGTCGAGCAAGGGGCCGCTGAGCTTGCCCTGGTAGCGCGAGACCTGGTCGGGTGTGCAACGGCAGTGGCGCGTGGGGTGCCCGAGGAAGCCGCAAGGGCAAGGGTTCATTGCCGCGACCAGTTGAAACCGCGCAGGGAACTCGCTTTGCATGGCCGCGCGCGAAATGCGGATGTGACCGCTCTCCAGCGGCTCGCGCAAAGCCTCCAGCGCCGCCCTCGGAAACTCCGGCAGTTCGTCCAAAAAAAGCACCCCTTGGTGGGCCAGGGAGATCTCCCCTGGCCGGGGGGGTGAGCCGCCGCCGACCAGTGCCACCGCGCTGGCGCTGTGGTGGGGAGCGCAGGTGGGTCGTTGGCCCCAGCGCTCCAGGCTGAACCGCCCCACCAGCGAAGCCACCGCCGCCGACTCCAGGGCCTCGGTGGTGCTCATCGGTGGCAGCAGCCCGGCAAAGCGCTGCGCCAGCATGCTCTTGCCCGAACCGGGTGGCCCCATCATCAGCAGGCTGTGACCGCCTGCGGCGGCAATCTCCAGCGCCCGCTTGGCCGCCGCCTGACCTTTGACGTCGGACAGATCGGCGTAGCGGACCGCCGACCCAACGTCGCCCGCCACCAGCCGCTGCCAGCCGTCACCCGCGGGTTCGGGTGGAGTGTCGCCGTCTGGCGTGTCTGAGGTCTTTGGCGCGGGCAGAAACTGCGCCACCACGTCGAGCAGGTGGCGGGCGCGGTAGACCCTGGCCTGGGGCACCAGGGCCGCCTCTTCCGCGCTGCCTGGGGGCAAGACCAGGCTGGTGGCGAGGTCGCCCGCGTTGTCTGCCGCGCGGTGCAGCGCCAGGCTCATGGCCAGCGCCCCGCGCACCGGGCGCAGCTCTCCCCCCAGGGACAGTTCGCCCGCAAACTCCCAGCCCACCAGGCGTTCGCTGGCGATCTGGCCGCTGGCGGCCAGAATGCCCAGGGCGATCGGCAAATCGAACCGGCCGGAGTCCTTGGGCAGGTCGGCCGGCGCCAGGTTGACCGTGATGCGCTTGTTGCTGGGAAAGTCCAGGCCCGCGTTGGCAATGGCCGAGCGCACCCGTTCGCGCGCCTCCTTGACCTCGGTATCGGCCAGCCCCACCAGGGTGAAGCTGGGCAACCCATTGGCCAGATGGACCTCGACCTGCACCGGTCGCGCCTCCAGCCCCAGCAGCGCACGGCTGTGCACCAAAGACAAGCTCATTGGATCCTCCCTGTTTCGGTGCGCACTTTTGTGGCCCCGATATCCCTCGATGCGCACCGCAATGGTGCGCACGGCGGGCCCGTGACAGCAGACCCACCGATTTCCTGCCCGGGATCATGGCACAAGCCGTTGTCTGCGGGCGCCCCGGCGCGTTTTCCGACCAATGTTTGGTTACATGTCTGCGCGGAAGGGGGTTCCGGTGGTCACCTGCGCGAACGCGCCGCTGCAGATTGGCACGCTCTGTGCATAAGGCATGGCACGGTGTTGTCCGTGCAAGGGTTCTCGGCCCCGAAACGGTTCACATCTCCACCGGCGCAGGCCCTGAAACGGCCGGCTCCAAAACCCAGACCCCGGCGCTGGCCCAGCCTAGGCGCCCCGAAGCAAACAGAGGAACCACAGCATGAAAATGGTCTCGGCCGTCATCAAACCGTTCAAGCTGGACGAGGTGCGCGAAGCGCTGTCCACCATGGGCGTGCAAGGCATCACCGTCACAGACGTCAAAGGATTCGGGCGCCAGAAGGGCCACACCGAGCTGTATCGCGGCGCGGAATACGTGGTCGATTTTCTGCCCAAAGTGAAGCTCGAAGCCGCGGTGTCCGACGAACTCGTCGACCGCGTGATCGAGGCCATCGAAGGTGCGGCGCGCACCGGCAAGATCGGCGACGGAAAGATCTTCGTCACCGCACTGGAACAAGTGGTTCGCATCCGCACCGGCGAAACCGGCCGCGAAGCGCTCTGATCGACGCCACAGCAACCGAAGAAAGATCAAGGAAATGAAAAAACTGCTTGTCTCCCTCACGCTGGGCCTGGGCATCGCCTTTGGCGGCTTGAGCGCCATCGCCCAGACCACCACCGAGGCCACCACGGAAGCGCCTGCGGCCATGGCCGCTCCGGCTGACACCGCACCCGCCGCTGAAGCCCCTGCAGCAGCCGAAGCCGCGCCCGCCGCCGCTGAAGACGCCGCGCCTGCGCCCACCGTCGACAAGGGCGACGTGGCCTGGATGATGCTCTCGACCTTGCTGGTCATCATGATGGCCGTCCCTGGCCTGGCGCTGTTCTACGGCGGCCTGGTGCGCAGCAAGAACATGCTGTCGGTGCTGATGCAGGTGCTGGTGGTCTTCTCCCTGATCTCCGTGTTGTGGGCCGTGTATGGCTACAGCCTGGCGTTTGGCGGTGAAGGCCTGATCTTCGGCAACCTGGACAAGGTGTTCCTGCTTGGCATGACGCCCGACTCCCTGGCCGACACCTTCAGCGACGGCGTGAAGATTCCCGAGTTCATCTTCGTTGCCTTCCAGGCCACCTTTGCCGGCATCACCTGCGCGCTGATCGTGGGCTCCTTCGCCGAGCGCATCAAGTTCTCCGCCGTGCTGCTGTTCTCGGTGATCTGGTTCACCCTGAGCTACATCCCCATCGCCCACATGGTGTGGGGTTCCGGCGGCTACCTGCTCGACAAGGGCGCCCTGGACTTTGCTGGTGGCACCGTGGTGCACATCAACGCGGCCATGGCCGGTCTGGTGGGCGCCTACATGCTGGGCAAGCGCATCGGCTACGGCAAAGAATCCATGGCGCCTCACAGCCTGACGCTGACCATGGTGGGTGCTTCGCTGTTGTGGGTGGGCTGGTTCGGTTTCAACGCCGGCTCCAACCTGGAGTCCAACGGTGGCGCTGCCCTGGCCTTCGTCAACACCCTGGTGGCCACCGCTGCGGCCGTGCTGGCCTGGAGCGTGGGTGAAACCATGCACAAAGGCAAAGCCTCGATGCTGGGTGCCGCTTCCGGTGCCGTCGCCGGCCTGGTCGCCATCACGCCCGCTTGCGGTTCCGTGGGCCCCATGGGCGCCATCATCATCGGCTTGCTCGCCGGCTTCCTCTGCCTGTGGGGCGTGTCCGGTCTGAAGAAGATGCTGGGTGCAGACGATTCCCTGGACGTGTTCGGTGTGCACGGCGTGGGCGGTATCCTGGGCGCCTTGCTGACCGGCGTGTTCACGGCCCCTGGCCTGGGCGGCACCGGTGGCGAAGACTTCTCCATCGGCAGCCAGTTGCTGATCCAGGCCGAAGGCGTGGTCATCACCATGGTGTGGTCGTCGGTGGTGGCTTTCGTGGCCTACAAGATTGTGGACATGATCGTGGGTCTGCGTGTCTCGGAAGAAGCCGAGCGCGAAGGTCTGGACATCACGTCCCACGGCGAAACGGCCTACAACCGCTGATCTCGCCCGACTGCTGAGTTCTCCGAAGAAGTTGGCCCCGCGCTGCTCAGGCAGGCGGGGCCTTTTTTTTCGGTTTCCGCATGGACACCAGCCCTGCTCTTTTGCAGATGCCGCGCGCCAGACGCGGCTCGATGGCGCTCAGGCAGCCTCTCATGCCAGCGAACCAGGGTGGGAAATGGCTCCGCAAATCCCTGTAGGTGTCAAAGAAGAGGCGGGGCCCCGGGACCCTACCGGTGCGATTCACCGATCACCGAGCCCCACCGCAACCCGAAATCCGTGGGGCACCCCACATGCAATGGGTGGGATGCATGCCCAAGTGGGCACCCTGTCGTTGACGAGGCGCTTGTCAACGGTAGTCCTCGTCGTTCAAGAGCATGTCTTCGTAAAAGGCGCCGAAGCGTTGCTGCGGATCGCGCAGGTGAATCTCCAGAATCCACCGCATGGGGGAAGGTGGCACCTCAAGTGCGGCCAAAGAGCCTGTGTGGATGGCGGCGTGTGGGAAATCGGACACCCTGTGTCCCGGCAGATCAAAGTTCAGCTCCCATCCCATCTTTTTGGCGATGGTTGCCGCATGGGCATACAGCCGTTCTCCTGTCAGGCGTTTCGTTTGCCATGCCTGGCGAGCTTCGTGGAAGAGGTGCTCGGCATCCCTGGCGCAGCGGGTGTATGCCTCATGGTTTCCGATGGTGAAACTGGCGCCACCATCGCCTTCCCACGCGTCGAATCGGGGTGCGATGTCAACAAAGAAAATGTCCTCGTCTTGAAGACGCACGCCAGGCTCGGACGGGCGCTTCATGGGGTAGATCGTGTTGCGACCAAACCGGACCCGCGTCGGGTGCCAGCTCAGTGACATTCCCGCGTCAACCAGCACTTGTTTTGCCATGGCGACAGCGTCTTCTTCCAACATGCCGGGCGACACACGGCTCGCAATGTCCCGTATGGCCTGTCGTGTCTTTTGACGGGCTTGCAACATGCCCTCCTCGGAAAATGCCGGTCCCACTCGCTCAGAAGCGTGTGCGGGGATGAGATTCATAAAAGCTCCTTGCTGGGTTGTCGGTGGCGCTTGAATCAAGCGCCACCCATTGTTGGATCGCAGAAGCGTTTCACCGCGAGGTGCGTGGGCGTGTTTCAAGACAAAACGCGGGCCATTCAGGCCACCGGTGTTCGACCGACGCAGAAGCGCTGGCGGCTCGATCTAATATGGAACATGAAGAGATCCCTCTTCGCCCGCTATCGGGAATGACGCTGTTCACCATGACCCACCTCGTCGGCATCGTTGCCCCCAAAGGGGCGCAGGCATTGGACATCTTTGGACCCCTCGATGTCTTTGCCGAGGCCAATCGCTTTCTCCCGCCCGCCCACCAATACCAGTCCACCATCATTGGCATCGAGCCGGGGCCGGTCAGTTGTTCCAACGGGGCGAGGCTGCTGCCTCACCTGCCCTATATGGAAGCGGAGGCGAACCGACCATTCGACCTGCTGCTCGTGGCCGGCGGTCCCTCGGTGGTGAATCAGGTGTTCCCAGATGAATTCCTGAGCTGGCTCTCACAAGCCGCAGCGCGTGCGGTGCGGTTTGGTTCGATATGCAATGGCGCGTTTGTGTTGGCCAGAGCAGGCTTGCTGGCCGGCCGAACCGTCACCACACATTGGAGCGACGCGCAAGCGCTCGCCAAGCTGTGCCCGACCGCAAAGGTCCAACCAGACCGCCTCTATGTCTGCGAAGAGAACCTGTGCACCTCCGCTGGCGTGACGGCCGGCATCGACCTCGCGCTGTTTCTGCTGGCAAAAGACCAGGGTCAAGCGCTGGCCATGGATGTCGCAAAAAGGCTGGTGGTCTATGCCCAGCGGGCTGGCGGCCAGTCACAGTTCAGCCCCCACCTGGCACCGCTGCTGGAGCCAGACTCTCCCATCGAGCACGTCAGGCAGCATGTGTTGGCCAACCTCACGGCCAGCCTTGAGGTGGCGGATCTTGCGAGAGTGGCGAAGATGAGCCCACGGCACTTTTCTCGCGTCTTTGCCCGGGAAACGAAGGTGCCACCCGCCGAGTTCGTTGAACTGGCTCGGCTGGACGCGGCACGCAGGCATCTGGAACACGCGAAGAAGCCGCTCAAGACCATCGCGGCCGATTGCGGTTTTCGCGATGGGCAGCACATGCGCGATGCCTTTCAGCGTCGGCTGGGCATTTCGCCACAGCAATACCGATCAAGCTTCGGATGGTCGCAGCGCACTGACTTGAACGGTGCGCGTTGACGGCGGTTGACGCGGCTTTCCGGCAGAAGCTGTGGTTGTTGCGAGCTTGACCGCCCGCGCGCTGGTGGGCGGTTGCGCACCAAGCCCGTGGCCCGCAGGGGGCTTACAGCCCGGTGCCGATCCAGCGGCGCAATTCGCTCTCGGCCACGCCGCTGCGCGAGGCCAGGTCGGCCATCTGGTCGTCGCCCACCTTGCCCACGTTGAAGTAGGTGCTTTGCGGGTGGCTGAGGTAGAAGCCGCTCACGCTGGCCGCAGGCGTCATCGCCAGGCTCTCGGTCAGGCCCATGCCGATGTCGCTGCAATCCAGCAGGTCAAACATCGCGCGCTTGACGGTGTGATCGGGACAGGCGGGGTAGCCGGGCGCTGGGCGGATCCCCTGGTACCTCTCCTTGATCAGCTCCTCGTTGCTCAGCGACTCCTGCGGGGCATAGCCCCACAGGTCGGTGCGCACGCGGTGGTGCAGGCACTCGGCAAAGGCCTCGGCCAGCCGGTCGGCCAAGGCCTTGAACAGAATCGCGTTGTAGTCGTCGTGGGCGTCGATGAACTGTTTCTCTTTCTTCTCCGAACCCAGGCCGGCGGTCACAGCGAACATGCCCACATAGTCATCGGCGATCCCCTTGGGTGCGACGAAGTCGGCCAGACACCGGCTTGGGCGCATCACGCCGTCGATTTCCTGCTTCTCGGTTTGCTGGCGCAGGCCGTGCCAGGTCAGCGCCACCGTGTTGCGGGTCTCGTCGGTGTAGAGCGCGATGTCGTCGTCGTTGACCGTGTTGGCCGGGTACAGGCCCACGACCCCATTGGCCGACAGCCAGCGCCCCTCGATGAGCTTCTTCAGCATGGCCTGTGCGTCGGCAAACACCTTGCTCGCCTGCTCGCCCACGACCTCGTCGGTCAAGATGGCCGGGTAGGGGCCGGCCAGATCCCAAGTCTGGAAGAACGGGCCCCAGTCGATGTATTTGGCGATCTCGGCGAGGTCGAAGTTCTTGAACACGCGCTTGCCGATGAACTTGGGTTTCACGGGCTGGTGGGCGCTCCAGTCGATCGGCGCCTTGTTGGCCCGCGCCTTGTCCAGCGACCACATCGGTACCTGCTTCTTGTTGGCGTGTTGGGCGCGCACGCGCTCGTAGTCGGCGTTGAGCTCGGCCACCGGTTGCACCCGGCTGTCGCCCAGCAGGCTCTGCGCCACGCTCACGCTGCGCGAGGCATCGGGCACGTAAACCACCGGGCCGCTGTAGTGCTGGGCGATTTTCACCGCGGTGTGCACGCGGCTGGTGGTGGCGCCACCGATGAGCAGCGGAATGCCCTTGTCGCGGAAATAGGCGTCTTTCTCCATCTCACCGGCCACGTACTGCATCTCTTCCAGACTCGGCGTGATCAGGCCCGAGAGGCCCACGATGTCGGCGCCCTCTTCCTTGGCCTTGGCCAGGATCTCGTGGGCCGGCACCATCACGCCCATGTTCACCACCTCGAAGTTGTTGCACTGGAGCACGACGGTGACGATGTTCTTGCCGATGTCGTGCACGTCGCCCTTCACCGTGGCGATCACGATCTTGCCCTTGGCTTTCACGTCGCCACCGGCCGCTTCGAGCTGGCGCTTCTCCTCCTCAATGTAGGGCAGCAAATGCGCCACGGCCTGCTTCATCACCCGCGCGCTCTTGACCACCTGCGGCAGGAACATCTTGCCCTGGCCGAACAGGTCACCGACCACGTTCATGCCATCCATCAGCGGGCCTTCGATCACATTGAGCGGGCGGCCGCCTTCGGCCTCGATCTCGCGCCACATCTCTTCCGTGTCTTCGGTGATGTGTTCGTTCATGCCGCGCACCAGCGCGTGCGTCAGGCGCTCGCGGATCGGCAGCGCGCGCCATTCGTTCTTCTTGCTGTCGTCCTTGGCCGCGCCCTTGGCGTTCTCCGCCACCTCCACCAAGCGCTCGCCCGCGTCGGGGCGGCGGTTCAGCACCACGTCTTCCACCCGCTCTCGCAGCGTGGGTTCCAGCTCGTCGTAGACACCCACCATGCCCGCGTTGACGATGCCCATGTCCATGCCGGCCTGGATGGCGTGGTAGAGGAACACGGTGTGGATGGCTTCGCGCACCGGGTCGTTGCCGCGGAAGCTGAACGACACGTTCGACACGCCGCCACTGACCTTGGCGCCCGGCAGGTGCCGCTTGATCCAGCGCGTGGCCTCGATGAAATCGACCGCGTAGTTGTTGTGTTCTTCGATGCCGGTGGCGATGGCGAAGATGTTGGGGTCGAAGATGATGTCTTCCGGCGGGAAACCCACCTCGTCAACCAGCACGCGGTAGGCGCGTTCGCAGATCTCGATCTTGCGCTCGTAGGTGTCGGCCTGGCCCTTTTCGTCGAAGGCCATCACGACCGCCGCCGCGCCATAGCGCTTGACCAGGTGGGCCTGGCGCTTGAATTCCTCGACACCTTCTTTCATGGAAATCGAGTTCACCACCCCCTTGCCCTGGATGCAGCGCAGGCCGGCCTCGATCACGTCCCACTTGGAGCTGTCGACCATCACCGGCACGCGCGCGATGTCGGGCTCTCCGGCGATCAGGTTGAGAAACTTCACCATCGCGGCCTGGCTGTCGAGCATGGCCTCGTCCATGTTGACGTCGATGATCTGTGCGCCGTTGTCCACCTGCTGGCGCGCCACCGCGATGGCCTGTTCGAACTCCCCGTTCAGGATCATGCGGGCGAAGGCCTTGGAGCCGGTGACGTTGGTGCGCTCGCCCACATTGACAAACAGGCTGTCTTCGCCCACCCGCAGGGGTTCAAGGCCCGACAACAGCATGGGCGGGACAGTGGCGGAGAGGGGGGTGGAAACGTCGGACATGGGGCTCACCAGGGTTCTTGGAAATGGCTGGTGAGCGCCGTTGACGGCCGGTTGCCCGGCGGGGACAGAGGACGTCCCTTCGACTCAAGCCTGACGCC